>JAGRKE010000001.1 GCA_020442385.1 Alphaproteobacteria bacterium
AGGCGGAAGAATTTCTCAATCAATACGAGCTGTCCAAGCGGTGGAAGATTTCACCGCGCACGCTGGAGCGCTGGCGCTGGTTAGGCAACGGGCCGCGCTATCACAAGATCGGCGGGCGCGTTGTTTACAGGCTCTCGGACATCGAAGAGTTCGAGAATGGCCGCAGCTTCACCTCAACCATGGATGAACAGCATGGGGGCGGCGCATGAACAAAATCAGCATGCAGGACGCCGCGCAACGTTATGAATTAAAGGTCGATACAGCGGTTGCCGAGCATTATAGCGGTTTTATTGCCGTCATTGATCAGGGCATCATCAGCGCCGTACCCTACAAGAAAACCTATCTCGCGCCAACGGATCCGGATTTCTTTTTGATGACATGCCATTGGGATCTGGCGGTACTATTTCATCGCCATAACCAAAAGCCTGTCTGGGTTTACGAAGACACTGATGATCTCCGTGATATCTGCATCCCCGCCCATGCCGGGCAGAAATGGGCGTTCATCCTCACCAAATATAATGATCCTTTTGATGCCAGTTCCTATGCTGAACATTTCTGCCTTGAGCGGCGCGTTGTGTCTGTTCTGGGTGGGCACAGCCAGGATCTCATGCGGATATTCTTTCCTGAAGACTGGCAAAGGGAAATAGACGCGCTATGGGATTAAAGACGCTGGATTACAATGACCCCGAATTGCCGTCGCGGGATGAGGTCAAGGCTGCGATGTTGGCGCGGCTGCCGGAGGTGTTGCGACATCTGTTTCCCTATGGCAGGCAGATGAAACGGGAATTTCAGATCGGCAGTCTGCAGGGTGAAAAAGGCCAAAGCTTGAAAGTCAGCATGTCTGGTGACAAAGCCGGGTTGTGGCAGGATTTCGAGAGTGGTCAAGGCGGGGATATTTTCGACCTGTGGGCGGTGGTGCATGGGCTGGATACACAGCGCGCTTTTCCGGCTGTGTTGCGATCCTGCGCTAACTGGCTGGGAATGTCGCCGGTTGTGCCGCCAGTATCACTGGAGCGCAGGGAATGGGCATACACAGACATAACTGGCAAACCGCTGGTCACCGTCAAACGCGCAGACGGTGCAGACGGCAAAAAGACCTTTCTACCCTATGATCATATTGCCAGAAAGCATTCTATGCCGGAGATCAGGCCTTTGTATAATTTGCCCGGCCTTGCCATCGCAGACATGGTTGTCATCACCGAAGGCGAGAAGTGCGCGCAGGTGCTGATCGATTTAGGTATTCCGGCCACGACCGTCATGGGCGGTGCAAATTTTGATCCGGCAAAAACGGATTTCACACCGTTGGCTGGCAAGGACATCCTAATCTGGCCGGACAATGATAAAGCTGGGCAGGAATATGTTGAACGTTTGAAAACCGGACTGCAATCCATCAAGCCCAGAAGCCTGCGGGTTATCATCCCGCCCGCCGACAAGCCGGAGAAATGGGATGCCGCCGATGCAGTCCAGGACGGCCTTAACATTCAGGCCTTTTTGAATTCTGTACCACAATCAAAAATCCAGATGCAGCGCTATGAAGCCTTCTCTCTGGCTGAGCTGATCGCCGATAAAAGCCCGATGCCGGATGATCTGATCACCCCACGACTGCTTACGCCCGCTGGCATGTTGGTAATCGGTGGCGCGCCCAAATCCGGCAAGAGTGATTTTACGCTCTCGCTGCTGACCCACATGGCCGCCGGGCAGCCATTCTTGAAATTTACCCCGCCCAGACCGCTGCGGGTGTTCGTGCTGCAGGCAGAAATCCAGTATGATTATCTGCGCGAGCGTCTGCAGAAAATGGGATTATCTGAGGAGGCCATCCTCAAAGCCGGGCAGAACATCCACATCACGCCGCAGCTCAAGCTGTTGCTGAATGATGACGGACTGGAGATCATCAAAGGCCTGATCCATGATAAATTCCCCGATGCGCCACCGGATATTATTGTCATCGATCCGATCCGCAATGTGTTTGATGGCGGGCCGGACTTTGGCAATCTCGGCGAGAATGACAATAACGCTATGCTGTTTTTCCTACAGCAGCGTGTAGAAATGCTGCGCGATATGATCAATCCGCGCGCCGGCATTATCCTCGTCCACCACACCAAGAAAATCAGCAAGGCCATGTTCAAGGATGATCCATTTCAGGCTTTAAGCGGTGCAAGTTCGCTCCGCAGTTATTATACCAGCGGTATGTTGATCTTCCGACCCGATGAGGCAGAGGATGTCCGCTCCCTGCATTTTGAGCTACGTAATGGCCCCGGCATTGTGAATATGCATGTGGTCAAGGAACATGGGCAGTGGGTTGAGGCCGATCCAAACAGCGTCACCCTCGTGCGGCAGGATTACAGCCGGAAGCTGGAAAGCGAGCGTAGACGGCGTAAGGATGCTATTTTGCAGATCTTATACGATCAGGCGGAAAAAGGGTTTTTGTTTACCACCCGCCAGTTTGCCCGCAATTTTGAGGGCAAAAGCGGGCTGGGCAGTTATTCCAGTATTTACAACCGCGTCAATGTTCTGGCCACCAAAGGCGACATCAAGTTTTTTAACGAGCCGCATCCGGTCACGCAACAGAGCACGCAAGGCTCCGACCGGGGATATTTATGTGTGCCGGACATGCGGTTGGGGCCGATAACCGAAACCGTTGACGAAGAAACCGGAGAGCTGTGCGAAGAGTTTATTCCGGTCAAGCCAACGCATTTTAAAGACAAACAGACCGGCGCGCTCTTGCCGGTGGAAGATCCGGATGTGTGGGTCTATGCCGATGGCAGGGACGTAACCGAGCTGTAAACTTCTAAACACTAAAAACTTTTTGAACGGCACTTTTGTTATTTTTGAAGGGGTTAAGGCAGGGAGAAATATTCAAATAAAAACTTCTCTAAAAACTTTGTAAACTTCCCTGAAGCCCATATTTTATGCGGTTTATAGACAATATAGAAGTGTGGAATATATTGCCCCTCCCTAAAGGGAGGGGGCGTGGGATACAGATCCACGCACCCCGTCCCGGTCGGTCAGGGTTCGATGCCGAGTAGTGATTTGATTACGTCCCAAGAAAGAAAATGGATGTCAGCAGGATCAGTCTTTCTATCGGGATCCCATGTGTCGGCGAATGTAAAAACAACAGCGAAATCGGACACGCCCAAAAGGATGCAGGGATCGGCCTCTTGTAATGCGCCGTATCGCGCCAGGGCATTCTCAACATCGGATCGGCTCAATCCATGCTGCTGCAGAATGTCTGCCTCTCCGGCATGGCCGCGTGAGTAAATCGTGATGGTCGGTATCTCATCCATGCGAACATGAATGCTTCCTTTGCCCGCAATAGCCAGTGGAATATGCAGAGTTTCGCACATCATTCAGTGATGCACGCACGCCTGCGCAGAGCGGTCTGGCATTCGCGCAGGAATTCGCGCGGGTCCTGTGGGGGCATTTCCTATAGGGGCGGGGAACGTGCGGGACTTTTTTAGCGTCAGTACTTTCAACTTAGTTGACTCGCTTACTTGACGGATTTTGCACAAGCCTTTGTTTTCTTTAGATAAAAACGTCAAGTAACGGGGTAAACTGTCAACTTACTTGACATGATAAGTGTTTGATTTTCTTGAATAATTTAGTTGACCGGTAAACTGCCCCAGTTTACCCCTTGGTTTACTTATTCTGTTAAATGTATGTTTGGTGGCATTATGGATGTTCTATCATTCATCATATTATTCGTAACAATTGAAACTTTAAGACTTTTTTACGCGAATAGTATATTATGAGGATTATGCGCAAAATATTGCTTGAATTTATGACGTTTTTGATGCTCACGCCTGTTTTGACGTGTTTTTGTCCGATGCAATCTGCGCAGGCTGCTGAGCCAAAGCCCTGCCATCAAAGTGAAGAAGCGCAAAAAGACGGACAGAAATCAGGTCCCATGTTTGCGCTCGATTGCATGGGTGTTGATTTGTTTCAGTCCGATGTTCAAGCCGATGTCGTGCAGCCCGACCTATCCGTTGATCATATTGATTTCGCATGGGCAGATTTAACACCGAACTATGATTCCCTTTTGGTATCCGGTCATTTCATTCGCGGGCCGCCTTTTGATACCAGTCCGTCCCACCTCAATAATCACGATCTTTATCTGACAACGCAGCGCCTGCGCATCTAAATACGCTCTTTTCTTGATGGTTTTTCACGCCCTAAGAAAGGAGCTTTATTATGCGTATTTTACTTTTCACCCTATTTTTATTTACTTTTGCGCCATTCGTAATGGCCGCAGAAAACGGGGTTACAGCTTCATCTCAAACCGAAGCCCATACCCACTACTGCCCCATGCATCCAGAAGAAACCGGTGTAGCGGGCGATAATTGCCCGATTTGCGGCATGCATCTTGTCCCTATGGAAGAAGGCTCTTCTTCGGAGCAAAACCCAGAACATAAAATGCAAACCCCTCCGCCCGCATCAGATAGTGTAGACGGACCTCCTGTCTATATTTGCCCTATGCATCCTCATATTAACGGGGAGGAAGGCGATACCTGCCCGATCTGCGGCATGACGCTGGTGCCAAAAAATGAGGGTAGCCAATCCCATGAAAATCATGAAGACAAGCCGGAAGGCGCGTTTTTGATTGACCCTTCTTATATTCAAACGCTGGGGGTGAAAACCTCCGGCGTTGCCCACCATGAATTTGGTCTGAACATTCGCGCCTTTGGCCGGATAGAGCCTAGCACGCGGCTGGAATATGCGATTGATGTTCGTACGAAAGGCTGGATTGTCGATCTGAATACGGATGCTGTTGGAGATTCTGTCAAGAAAGGCGACTTGCTGTTTACTTATTACAGTCCTGATTTGATGAATGCCCAATCTGATTTTTTAATCGGCTCCCGCGTAGGAAATGCTGCGCAGCGTTTGCGTTTGTACGGCATGGAGGATAAGGCGATTGAGCAGCTAAAAGAACGCGGTAAATTTTTTGAGGAAACGCCGTTTTATGCCCCTGCCGATGGGACAGTTACATGGCTGAATGTGCGCAAAGGCGCATATGTGAATGAAGGCAGCAGCGTGTTAAAGTTACAGGATTTTACCAAAGTGTGGGTCAATGCGGATGTCCCGCTGCGTGATGTTCGGTTTCTGGAAGTTGGCATCCCCGCAAAAATCACTATCCCCGAAACAGGCGAAAAATATGAAGCGCTGGTTGATTTTATTCACCCTGTGAATGACCCGCAAAATCGCACCGTCACTGTGCGTCTGGTGCTGGATAATCCGGACGGCGCATTAAAGCCCGATACGTATGTGGACGCTGCATTTAATGCTAAAGTGCAATCACGTTTGGCCGTACCAGCCGAAGCCGTTCTGTATGGCGGCATGGGCGCGTACGTGATTGAAGATGCCGGAGATGGGTATTTCCGTCCTGTTATGGTGGAAACGGGGATTACAGCGAGCGGCCTTACTGAGATTACAAGCG
>JAGRKE010000008.1 GCA_020442385.1 Alphaproteobacteria bacterium
CACCCGCACCGTAACGCTTCGCCAAAGCCGCCGTCAGCGTCGTCTTACCATGGTCAACGTGACCAATCGTTCCAATGTTCGCATGCGGCTTATTACGCTCAAACTTCTCTTTAGACATTTTTTAATCCTATATCTGTTCAAAAGGTTAGAAATCCAATGCTTTCAAATAGAAAACCCGCAGACCAATGTCAACGGGTTTTTTGTTTTATTTATTAAGGTTTTTTACGAAATCAAATAATCGGAAAGCGTACTTTTAATCGCGTGGCCTTGCTGATCAACGAATTTTTTAAAATCAGGATGGTACCGCTCCATGTTCCCATACAAGCTGCTAAGCACGATCCTTTGACCACCTTGTTGTTCAACAATTCTAAGGACATATACGGTTTTGTCTTCAAAAGCGCTCCCCTCTGAAAGCGTGAGATCGCTGTAGGGTGCTTTGCCTCTAAAATCCGGATCTGCGCTTTTGGCGAATTCCTTTAAAAGAGCAAACTGCAGCTTTGCCTCTTCAATAGTAGCCTGATCTATCTGAGATTTTTCCTGAGCCATATAATGTCTCCGTTATCCATCCACGGGGGAAAAGTAACAAAAAACACATGCTTATGTCAATAAAATTAGTCTGCGCCGAGCTAAAACAGAGACTTAAAATAATAATTTCTGTGCGGAAAATCTGGAGCGGGTGATGGGAATCGAACCCACGTAGCCAGCTTGGAAGGCTGGAGCTTTACCATTAAGCTACACCCGCTCTTGGAAATACCAGAGACAATTATCAGGTGTTTTTGCCGAAATCAAGAAACTCGAAGCCGATTTCACAAAAATAATCAATCAATCCGGTTGTAATATCGTGAATCTCTTCCTGATCATGGACAAGGATAACATGATGAGAACTCTCATCATGCAGCCACGGATCTCGATCAATTTTACGCTTTAGATCATCAAAGCTGTCAAATCCGCGCCTGCCCTTATGACGCGCGCTCAAAGCCCAGTCGCTGGTTGAAAATGTACATAGTGAGTCCATGGCAGCGCCCATCTGCGTTTTTACAAACCACGGCAGCGTCACACCCTCAACCGGCAAGGCATCAAACTCCATAAATCTCAAAAATTCTTGCAGCTTGTTCTTATGCTCAATCATCGTTTTAGACGGCGCAGCAGGAACATGCCCCAAACCCTCGCTGAGAAGATGCACATGGGCCGCTGCATACTCCTCATTTATATCTTCTGCGAAACACGGGCCCATTCCCCGGTCCATGTAAGGAAAGCGGAAATAATAGCCGTCACGGTCTTCGCCGCACGACCAGTAAATATTTTCGAGGACCTTTTCCGCTCTTACAATATCGTCTTGAATCTCACGCAAAGACATTTGCGAAGCACGCTTATGCGCGTATCCGTGATTGGCCATGATATAGCCCTTTTTAATCCCATAGCGCACAGCGTCCGGGTTAGCCTCCATCGCATCGCCACGGTTAAAAAACACCGCCGGAATTTGACGCTCGGACAAAAAATCAACCAGCGATTCAAATTTGTCTGACGGACCATCATCAATGGTTAAATAGGCTTTAGGCATGCTGTTTCTCTATTAGAATTTTCAGGCCGCGAAAGGCAAGATACGGCTCTTTGACCAAATGGACCGGAGTCTCTTCAATCATACGCGCCACAGCCTCACCTCCGGCAGGGTTGAAATTATTCAAGAACACATCTTTATCGAACATATTCTGCTCAATAAGATTTTCCAATACACCCCCCATTATATAAAGACCGCCATGAGAATGCACGGTGATCACAGCTGTATGAGCAAAAATCCCAAAAAATTCATGGAAAAGCCGCAGGACGGTTTTGCCTTGCTCGGTATCTTTGCGCTCCAGAATCTCTGCGGCATCATCAACCCTATGCGGACCAAGGGCGTTATAAGTATTCACAAGGCCGCGCCCACTAACAAAATCCTGAAAAGTAGCCGGACGTTTTAGATACACGGAAACTTTCTCGACAGCGCGGTGCTGCTCCGGCGTCACAGCCGCCGCCAGCATAAGGCCGCCATGCGTTTTTTGAACAAAGGGCGTTTCGTTGGGGTATAGATAGGCCAAACCCAGCCCTGTTCCGGGCCCGATCAAACAATAGGGATTTTGCGTTTTGCATCCCTTTTGAATGGTCGCCAAATCCGACGGCCCAAGATCCAAAACTCCCCAAGCGGCCGCTTCAAAGTCATTTAAAATTCGCGCTAGCGTCCAACCCCGCTCTTGCAAATTACCGGCACAAATCCGCCAAGCAGCATTATTTGTTACATGCCAGACACCTTTTTCATCCGGCTCTCCGGCAGAAGCAATATACACAGGCGCCTTCTCCGCCATAGCGATTGTGCCCTGATAGTAATCCAGCGCGTCCTCCAGCCCTTCAAAATCATCACAAGGCTGTTTTTGCACATCTTTAATGTGCCCGTCTTCAAACCGGGCAAACCGCACATACGTCCCACCAATATCACAAAGAATCTTCATCCTCTTATTGATGCATAAATTCCAAGGCTTGAAAAACCATTTTTCCGATCCATGTAACTCACATGCGAATTCCCCCGAATTTGCACATAGATGAGAGCGCAGCATCGCAATCTTTGCGCTTTTTCTCTTCCCTCTCCGTGTTAAAGCGAAAGCAAACACAACTGAAGGTCTCGTTTCGCAACAAACGAGACCTTATTTTTATATCTCTGGCCTCACTTTAAAAATGCGCTATATTCCTCAAAGACCTTGAATTTGTGGAGATTTATGAATGGCTAAACTTCTTTTCCTTGCCGGCAGCGCGCGCAAAGAGTCCGTAAACAAAAAGCTGGCAAAACTTGCCGCCGAGATGGCGGAAAAAGCCGGGGCCGATGTCACCTTCATTGACCTAAAAGACTATGACATGCCGATTTATGACGGTGATCTGGAAGACGCCGAAGGGTTGCCCGAGAATGCAAAAAAGCTCAAAGCCCTGTTTATTGAGAACGATGGTTTTTTTATTGCCTGCCCGGAATATAACAGCTCGATTACCCCCCTGCTTAAAAACACAATCGACTGGATATCCCGCAAAGAAAGCGATGAGGAACCCGCTCTTATCGCTTTTAAGGGAAAGGTCGCCGCGCTGGCCGCGGCTACGCCGGGCACAATGTCGGGCTTGCGCGTCATGCCGATTGTGCGCTCTTTGCTTGGCAATATCGGCGTACATGTTATTCCCGATCAAGTCGGCGTATCCGATGCCTATAACGCTTTTAATGAAGACGGACGTTTAAAGGATGAACGCCAATCCAAATTTTTAAAAAATACCGTCGAGAACTTTGTGAAGACAGCCGAAAAATTAGCCAAAACGAATTAAGACCTTAATACAGTCCACCCGTGCCGGTGATGGGCTGCTCATCCTCGGTTCCGGGCAGAGTTCCAACAGAAGGCATTAAATTGATCCCGCGCCCATCGAGAATATACATCTCATCCGTGGGCTCAGTGCCGACAACAAAGGCTTCCCAAATCACCTTATCATCACCGGGCTGGGCGCGTACGCCCGTTTCTGCATTGATCTGAACATTGCGGATTCCCGGCGGTGTACGGAAGGGAACGATCGGTTCATCCTTGAGTGCCTCTTCCATGAACTCTTTGAAAATAGGCACGGCAACTGACGATCCTGTCTCACGCTTACCCAACGAGCGCGGCTCATCAAATCCTGTAAACACGCCAACAACAAGGTCAGGTGAAAAGCCCATAAACCACGCATCTTTTGATTCATTGGTTGTGCCGGTTTTTCCCGCCAAAGGACGGCCCAAAGATTTAATGCGAACGCCCGTCCCGCGCTGCACAACCCCTTCAAGGATTGAGACCATCTGGTATGCCGCGCGCGGGTCGGTAATTTGCTCGCGCGTATCGGGAAGCTCTGGCGTTTCCTGCCCTTCCCATTTAATCAGCGGGCCACAGTTTTGGCAGGGACGCTGATCGTGACGGAAAATAGTTTCGCCATAGCGGTCCTGAATACGGTCAATAACCGTAGGCGTGATTTTCTTGCCGCCATTCACCAAAACACCATAGGCGGAAGCCAGCTTAAGCAATGTTGTCTCACCCGCCCCCAGTGCCATCGAAAGCATTTCAGGCATGTCGTCGGTAATACCAAAACGCTCGGCGTAATCACTCACGATATCCATGCCCAGATAATCAGCAAGACGCACGGTCATCAGGTTCTTTGATTTCTCAACACCGACGCGAATGGGTGTCGGACCAAAATATTCATCGGTGTAATTGGTCGGGCTCCAAAAATTCCCCGGACGGTCTTCAATTGTAAACGGCGCATCCAGAACCAATGTCGCCGGGGTAAAACCATGCTCCAGCGCCGCCAGATATACAAATGGCTTAAAGGCCGAACCGGGCTGGCGCGCGGCTTGCGTTGCGCGGTTAAATTCTGCGCCGCCATAAATATAATCCCAGCCGCCCTGCATCGCCAAAATGCGGCCCGTATGCGGGTCCATAGCAATCAAAGAGCCCTGAATATCGGGAATCTGCTGAATCTCATAGCCGTTCTCTTCGCCCTTGCGCGGGGACACAATAATCACATCACCGGCTTTAACGACTTGATTAACACTGGTCACTTCCGCGCCGAGCGCATAACACTCGCTTAGGCACTGGCGGGCCCACTTCACACCCTCCAGCGATAAATGCCCTTTCGGTCCATCAGCAAAACCAATTTCGGCTTTGGCCGGGCTCGCCTCCAGCACAAATGCCAGTTTCCAATCTTCCAGCAATTCCTGCGGATGGCCCAGCTCTTCGAGCTTCACACGCCAATCATCGGCATTCTCAAAATGTTTATAAGGCCCGCGATACCCATGACGGCGGTCATATTCCATTAAACCATCACGCAAAGAGCGCTCAGCAATTTTCTGCAAGCGCGGATCAAGCGTTGTACGCACGGCCAAACCGCCGCCATACAGGCTATCTTCGCCATATTTCTTTTCGAGAATACGGCGCACCTCTTCGGCAAAAAACGGTGCATCCACCTTGCGCTCCGCATCAAAGGGTACAACCTCCAGCGGCGTCAGCTTGGCTAGATCGGCTTGTGCCTTTTCAACAAAGCCCTCTTCTTCCATACGGTCGATAACCCAGTTTCTTCGCTCCAGCGCCGCATCATGTCTTTTAACCGGGTGATAATTATTCGGTGCTTTGGGCAGCGCGGCCAGATACGCCGCTTCAGCAATGCTCAGCTCATCCAGAGACTTGTTAAAGTAATGCAGCGCCGCAGCGCCTACGCCATATGAACGCCCGCCCAGATAAATCTCATTGAGATACAGCTCTAAAATGCGGTCCTTGCTCATCGCCTTTTCCATGCGATAGGCAAGAATGGCTTCTTTCACTTTACGCTCGTAAGACACCACATTGCTGAGCAGGAAATTCTTCGCAACCTGCTGGGTGATCGTCGAGGCGCCTTTCAGGCGGCGGCCCGATCCGGCATTTTTGATATTACTTAAAATTGCGCGCACAATCGCGGATATATCCACGCCCTCATGCTCATAAAAATTCTGATCTTCCGCCGCAATGAACGCATTTTTGACAATCGGCGGCATCTTATCGATTGCAATAAAAACCCGTTTTTCCTGCGCGAATTCCTCCAGCAAGCGCCCATCCCCGGCGTAAATCCGCGTGACAATCGGCGGCTGGTAATCCTTAAGCTGGTGATAATCAGGCAGGTCTTTGCCGTAATAGCTAAAGATACCGACAACCATGACAACGCCAGCGATCAGGCCCAAAAAGCCCAGCGAGAATAATCCCAAAAATCCGTACCAAAGATATTTCATGTGTCTGCGTTCTTAAGCAACGCGCCTTGTTATCGGGCCGTCTGCTCGGCCGTGAATAAACTGATCGACATACTCATTCCCTGAAGAATCTAGGTCGCTTACCGGCCCGTGCCAAACTATTTTTCCTTCATGGATCATCGCAATGTGATCGGCAATTTTACGCGCTGAAGCCATATCATGCGTGATGGACAGGGCGGTCGCCCCCAGCTCCTTCACCGATTTTACGATCAGGTCGTTAATCACATCCGACATAATGGGGTCCAGACCGGTTGTCGGCTCGTCAAAAAAGATAATCTCAGGATTGGCCGCTACGGCGCGCGCCAAGCCAACACGTTTTTGCATCCCGCCGGAAATCTCCGCCGGATATAACTCGCCAACACCAGCCTCTAAGCCTACAGCCTGAATTTTTTCAATCGCAATTTCATGCGCCTGACGCCGGTCCATGCCGCGGCCTTGGATCAGACCAAAGGCCACATTTTCCCAAACCTTAAGCGAGTCAAACAGCGCCGCCCCTTGAAACAGCATGCCGAATTTGCGCATCACCGCATCACGATCCTTTGAGCCCAGACCGACCGTTTCTTGCCCGTCAATTTCAATCGAGCCCTTATCGGGATTTAAAATACCGAGCACACATTTCAACAACACAGATTTCCCTGTGCCCGAACCGCCGATAATGACCAGCGATTTGCCCTGCTGAATTTCAAGATCAACCCCGTTCAGCACATGGTTCGAGCCAAAGGATTTATAAACCCCTTCGATCTTGAGCTTTGTCGCACCGCCATTGCTGGCACGGGCCTTGGTCTGTTTTGTCGTATCAAGCGGGCTCATGAGAAAAATATCTGCGTAATAAAGTAGTTAAAGATAAGGATCATAATCGAAGCCGACACAACCGCGTTGGTTGTCGCCGCGCCCACCCCTTGCGCGCCGCGCCCGGAGTGATAGCCATGATAACATCCCAAAATCGTGACAATAAAACCAAAGGCCGCAGCCTTCACGAGTCCAGACACAACGTCGACACTCTCTAAAATGCTCCATGTCTGCGACATATAAGAGCCGGGCGAAAAGCCAAGTTTGTAAACTGCAACCGCATACCCGCCAAACACGCCGATCACATCACCGATTAAAACCAAAATCGGCAGGGTAATCGTGCCGGCGATAATGCGCGGCGCGACCAGATATTTAAACGGATTCACCGACAAGGTCGTCAGCGCATCAATCTGCTCGGTCACCCGCATCGTGCCAATTTCCGCAGCAATCGCCGCGCCCACACGTCCGGCCACCATCAACCCGGCCAGAACGGGCGCAAGCTCGCGCGTAACCGACAAAACCACAACACCCGCAATCGCGCTCTCGGCATTAAAACGGGTCATGCCTGTATAAGATTGCAGCGCCAGCACCATCCCGGTAAACAGCGCTGTCATGCCAACGACGGGCAAAGAGTAATAGCCAATATCAATGAACTGGCGCATCAACTGCTTAAAGAACGTCGGCGGCAAAAAGCAATGCATAACGCCGCGCAGCGTAAACGCGGTCAAATGTCCGACTTTCTCAAAAAAGGTCAGAATGGCGTTGCCTGTGTGCTCAAAAATATCGAGAACAGAGGATATGACTGGAATTTTTCCCGCGCCCGCTTTTTTATCTGTCTTTGCGCTCATGCCGCTTCTATAGTTATATAACTGTAATTTTCAAGCTCTGGAGAGTACTGCAAACACTACGCCCCGTCCAGTGCTAACCGTTAGAGAATAAGGGACCTTGATGACCAAAACAATATCCCCGGCTGATCTTATCCCGATGGACCAATATGCGGGCGATTACCCTATCTCAATTCATCTGGCTTACCAAAAAGATGCACCGCCCAATATCTTCGGCAAGATCTATCGTGACGGGGCGCGGCTCTGGCTGCATAAAGATTTGGCCCAGATTGTCCTGCGCGCGGCTAAAATTATCCATGAAAAACATGGCTACAGCCTTGTTCTGTATGACGGGCTGCGCACCACTGAAGCGCAAGAAAAAATGCGCCAATCGAAAATCGTGCAAGCTAATCCGCAATGGCTGGAAGAGCCGGGGCGCCTGCTCTCCCCACCCGGTGGCGGCGCGCATCCGCGCGGCATGGCCATTGATCTCTCTGCGCTGGATGAAAAGGGAAATTTGCTTGATATGGGGACGGTATTCGACCATTTGGCCGCCAATTCCGCCCCAGAAAACAACCCGGCGCACAGAGCGTATAAGAGCCTTGGAAAAACGGCCGCCCAAAACCGTAAAAGCCTGAGCAATGCCATGAATGAAGCCGCGCAGGCCCTCAATATTCCGCTTTTTCCGCTGCCACAGGAATGGTGGGATTTCCGCCTCCCGGCAGAGATTTATCAAGCCTACGCCCCGCTTTCAGATACCGATCTGCCGCCGGAAATGCGCATGTGTTCATAAAAAATCTAAAAAATTAAAATAATCTGGAAAATAAAATTATGTTATTTTTCAATGTTTTATGGTTATACCCTGCTCATTTTTCGGCAAAAACCTCTAACCCGTAACAAAAAATTAACCATTTCGGCCTAGGATATGCTGGCGGAAACAAAAAATCGGCCCGCTATAAAACAAAAACCAAGGGCCACGTAATGTAGAGGTAATTTTTTAAAAAGAGGGTGTGAAAATGGCAGATGTAAGAGAAAAATGGCTTGAGCATGAAAATAGACAAAAGCTCACAAATGATGTGGCTCTTGATATCTACAAAGGAAAAATTTCTTACAGCGAAGCTACCGACGGATTAACGGCCGATGATGTCGAAATCGTCAACATTGGACTTTTCTTCTACTCAGACGACGATGAAGGGGGGCTGGACCGCTCCAACAGCTCTTTTGAGAAAGCAACAGATTCCGACTTCCAAGCCTTTAAAGACGGTGCGTTTTTCAAAAAAATAACAGGAACTTCGCTCGATCAAAAATGGCGCCAGCATCTTGGTTTTGACTCCAGCAAAATACAAGAAATAAGTAACCTTGGTAAATCTGTCGCAAGCGGCGAAACACCGTACGAAGACGCGATCAGCGGGATGCCCTTCAATGAAATTCAAGCATTGAATATGTCGCTTTTTTATCAAGTTGAGCTAGGCGCGGACAAAACCAAATGGACAAATGCAACAGTCGAAGATTTTCAGGAATACCAAAAAAAGAAAGACGAAAATCAAGACTGTGAAAATGATGAAACCAAAGATAACACGTCCGATTCTAGCAAAATAAAAATGACCGTAGCGGCAAAAACAGAAAAGACTGAAGAAACCACTGTTAAACCGCTGCAACGCGATGCCGGGGTTCTGGAGGCGCAAGCCTATGTGAAGGCCTTGGGCTATGAGCCCGGTAAAATTGACGGTGTGTTTGGGAACAACACCCAAACCGGCCTTTATCAATATGCCAATGATGCCTTCGGCACAGACTTTGCCATTGCCGATTACGGCAAGATGGACGCAAAAACTCTGACTGATGCTGTGATTAAAAGCATGAGTGAGAGAATGGCGAGCGACCCCGCCTTCCGCGATAAAATCATGGATAACGCCATTGCGATGCTGGAAAGCGGCGACCGCGAACAAATCAAAGCCGGACAGACTGTATTAAATGACATGGGATTAAAAGACGGTAACAACAACGCTCTCAGTGTTGATGGTGTTGTTGGCCCGAAAACCCAATTCGCGCTTGATACACTCAAGACTCTGCGCAGTGACGGATCGGACCTTGCCATTCGCGATGTTTTCCAAACCGCTGTCGGTGATGATATTCGCGTTAAAGAACAAGTGTTGGCCACAAATTTGGTTGCACATGATGTGACGTTGTCAGCCGAATTTAATGCCATTGCGATGAACACAGGCGCAGAGAATAAACTGGATCAAATCAAAGATAATGATCTGGGTGAGAGCAAAGACGCAACGGCAGACAATCGCTCCAATTCAAATATTGACTACGATGCGATCGACAAAGCCTTTGAAAACAACACCGTTTCACCAACTGCTGATGTCACAGGACCTAAAATTTAATTCATAAAAAAATACGGAGTACGTACCAATGGGATTGAAAGATCTTTTTAAAAATTTCGGAATGCGCGGCGCACAAACCGAAACAACAGCCAAAATGGCAGACCCTGATGACGGCACGCTTCTTCATATCGAAGGAGACGGCAAGCTGGTAATGCTAAAATCTGAAGATGGCGGCTTTACGGTTCAAACAACGCTTCTGAACTCTCTCGATAAGATCAACGGCGTTGAAAATCTCGATCAATACCACTTCACCGACAGCACAACCGAAGGCCGTCTGAAATTTCTGTATGACATTGCAGAGGAAAAAGGCCTTGTCGAAAACAAAGATGCAGGCGTACTGGTAAAAATTAACGCCCCGTTTGATGCTAATTTTGAACTATTGGTTACGCGTGATGATAACGGGGCAACGCATGCCCGCGTCGTAACAGACAGCTTCCTTTCCGATCCGGAAAATAAAGCCTTATATGATACAGCCAAAGGACAATCACCGCTGAATTTCTATGAACGCAGTGGCTTGCGCTTCAAACACGTTCCGACGAATGACGAAGAAAAAGCGTCTTTGGTTGAGAAAATGGACCGCGCGGCGCGACGTGATGCTCCGGAAAGCACGGTCGAAACAGCGACTCCAATATCCACTCTAAAACTGGATCACTAATCACTGCGATAGGCAATGTGATGCGGGTCCAGATCACTAAATCTGGTTAGATTTGGATCAAAGAACATGCGCACGCCGCCAATCGGACCGTGACGCGCTTTGGCGACAATACATTCACCAACATTGTGTGCACGCTCCATACTTTCTTGCCATTTCATGTGCTTTTCCGTGCCCGGTTCTGGCTCAGTCCGGGAGAGATAATATTCCTCACGATACACAAACATCACCACATCGGCATCCTGCTCAATCGATCCTGATTCACGCAGGTCGGCCAGTTGCGGGCGTTTATCTTCTCTATTTTCAACCTGACGCGAAAGCTGCGATAGCGCGAGAACAGGAATATTCAGCTCTTTGGCAATGGCCTTCAGACCGCGGGTAATTTCAGAGACCTCCAGCACGCGGTTTTGCTCGGACTGTCGGGAGCCTGTACCGCGTAAAAGCTGGAGATAGTCAACCACCAGCAAATCCAGCCCGTGTTGACGCTTGAGCCTTCGTGCGCGCGCGCGCACCGCTGAGATAGAAAGCGCCGGGGTATCGTCGATATAAAGCGGAACCTGGCTGAGCGTTTGTGACGCCTCAACGAATTTGCGGAAATCTTCCTGCTTGATATTCCCCTTGCGAATGGAATCGCCGGAAATGCCCGACTGGTCGGAAAGAATACGTGTTGCCAGCTGATCGGCGGCCATCTCCAGCGAATAAAACCCGACCCGTGCGCCTTCCTTCCCGCCAGTTTCGGCATATTTCTTCGCCGCGTTAAACGCAATATTCACCGCCAACGCGGTCTTACCCATCGAGGGCCGTCCGGCCAGAATTAGCAAATCTGAATTTTGCAAACCACCAAGCTTTTTATCCATGTCTTTCAAACCGGTGGTCACGCCTGTGACATTGCCATCGGTCTGATAGGCCTTCTCCGCCAGCTCAATCGCGGTGAGAACAGAATCGCGCAGCGTGACAAAATTGCCTTTGACCTCGCCGCTTTCCGCAAGCTCATAAAGCCGCGCTTCAGCGCGCTCAATCGTATCGGTTGAGGTTGTATCAAGCGTGTGGCTGTAGGATTCGTTGACCACCTCTTCACCCAGCGTAATCAGCTCGCGGCGCAAATGCAGGTCGTAAATCGCCTGCGCATAATCGGCCGCATTAATAACGCTGACCACACTCGCCGCCAGATCGGCCAGATATTCCGCGCCGCCAACGGTTTGCAAATCCTCATCATTTTCGAAATAGCTTTTCAGCGTCACCGGCGAAGCGCTCTGCCCCCGGTCAACCATCTTTAGAACCGATTCAAAAATGCGTTGATGCGCGGGATGGAAAAAATGGGCGGGCTTAAGGAAGTCGCCGATTTTTTCTAGCGAACGGTTATCGACAAGCAGCGCCCCCAGCAAGCCCTGCTCGGCTTCGAGGTTATGCGGCAATATCCGATAATTAAGCCGGTCCTCGTCATTGCTGGCCGGCTTTTTTAAAACAGCTTCTGAACTCATAGAAAAAGGCTAGCAACACATATCCGTGCCCGCTAGCCTTATATCTCTTTTCCCCTGTGAATAATGGGGATAGCCTTGAAAAAAGCTTATTCTTCGTCAGAAGCCTCTTCTTCCTCAGCAGAATCTTCAGCATCCGCCTCAGCTTTAGCCGCTTGTTTTTTAGCTTTCTTGGCTTCTTCTTTTTCGGCCTTCGCAGCTTCTTTTTCAGCCTTGTCTTTTTCAGCTTCCAAAGCGCTGTCCTCGAGAACCTCTTCCAAGTCCGCTTCAACTTCGGCAACGTCTTCAACTGCAGCCGCAGCATCAGCAACCAAAGCCTTGCCGGTTTCAGCCTGAATTTTCGCTTCTTCAGCAGAACGGGCAATATTCACGATAACCTCGACCTTCACCTCAGGATGAAGAACAACATCAACCGGGAACAGACCGATGGTCTTGAAGTTTTGGTTTAGATGGACCATCTGACGTGTAACGTCTTGCTTGGACTGCGCAGCAATCTGCTCGGCAATGTCGCGGGCATTGACTGATCCGTATAGCTGACCGGCTTCGGAAGCTTGGCGAACCAAAGTAACCTTCAGGCCTTCCAGCGTCTTCGCAAACTTTTCAGCTTCTTTCTTCAGCTTCTCATTCTCAGCTTCGAAGTGTTTCTTCTTCGCTTCGAAATACGCCACGTTCTCTTTGCTTGCGCGCAGAGCTTTTTTCTGCGGCAAAAGATAGTTACGTGCATAACCAGGCTTCACGGAGACAACTTCTCCCATTTCACCAAGCTTCTCAACACGTTCCAAAAGGATCACTTGTGTAGACATATCTAAATTCCTTTCTTAACGACCGCCGCGACCTGCGCCTGAATCCATATCGTTATTCACGTATGGCATCAGACCCATGAAGCGGGCACGTTTAATGGCTTTTGCCAGCTCACGCTGTTTCTTTTGAGAAACGGCTGTGATGCGGCTGGGAACAATTTTTCCGCGCTCGGAAATATAATTGCCGAGTGTGCGAACATCCTTCCAGTCGATGGCTTGACCATCAGGGCCGGAAAATGGACATGTTTTTTTGCGACGGAAAAACGGCGCTTTTTTGGTTGGCGTCGTAGTCATTATGCAGCCTCCTTCTCGCTAGATGAATCGTGATCAGTATCACGTCTGGATTTTTCCAATACAGGTGATGGACCTTTGCTCGGCTCGTCCAAGCGTACAGTCAGTGATCTCATAACATCTTCGTCCAGACGCATAATACGCTCCAGCTCAATAATCGCATCGCCTGATGCGTCTGATTCAATCAGAACATAGTGCGCTTTACGGCTTTTATTGATGCGGTATGCAAGAGTGCGCAGACCCCAATTTTCAGTTTTGAGAATTTTTCCACCTTGGTCAGTAATGACCTTGGAGAAACGATCTGTAAGATCTTTAACCTGTGATTCAGACAGGTCCTGCCGTGCCATATACACGGTTTCATAGTAAGGCATATTTTTGCTCCTCACGGTTTCGCTGTCTTCGACAATGGCCTTGGACAACATGAGCCGACATACCAACATGCCGGCGAGGTTAAACAATGATTTCATGTGAAATCGTGGCGTTTATCGCGGATTAACACCTAAAAAGCAAGCTTTTTGTTTAAAAAAAGCGGAAAAATGTGACCGAATAAAAAAGCCTAAAGACTCTGTGTTTCCGTATTTTTGTTGGCTGTGCGGGCCATATAATGTGCCATGAAGGTCGCCCAGCAGCTTTCCGGGTCTTCTGACCTGTGCTCAATCGAGCCCGTTCTGAGCATCTGAACAAGGCTTTCGCTGGTCAGGCGCGGATCTTCCAGTGCAGCCTTGAAATCGGACAGGGACATGGTTGCAAACTCGGCATAATCGGTGTTAATCGCACCGCGGCACGAGGAAAAAGCATCATTTGTCTCTTCGATCAGAGACTTTATGCGGTTATACACAGTTAAAGCCATCGTTTTATCTCCCTTTTGTTCTTTTGCGCGCTCGCTTATTTACTCAGGCTATACAAACTGCCTTTTGCGATGTCGCACTGCTCCTGTCTAAAAATTTTACAAATCTCTAAAACAATCGGAAAAGCAGTCTCCAAGTGCCACGAAGCTTAATGACGAAGAAATTGCTTCTTTTACTACGGACACTTTTTTGTTAAGTGCTTCAAGGGTGACACAAACACCCTAAAAAAACAAACAATTTTTAGATGGTTTTATTGTGCAAAGCGAAATAAAAGTGCCTAAAAAGCGAATATTAGTATAATAATATTTCACTAATATAGGCGCAAAAACAGTCTATTGGAGGACAAATGAGCACTGCTTTTATATTTCCCGGACAAGGCTCACAATTTGTGGGTATGGGCCGCGAATTGGCCGAAACTTTTACCGAAGCGCGCGACGTTTTTGATCAAATCGACGAATCGCTCGGCCAGAACCTTAAGCAATTAATGTTTGAAGGGCCCGAAGGAGAGCTTAATTTAACCGAAAACACGCAGCCCGCCTTGATGGCTGTTTCCATGGCTGTCATCGCCGTGCTGAAAGAACAGGGCGGCATTCATGTTTCTGATACTTGCCAATTTGTTGCCGGACACTCATTGGGTGAGTATTCGGCCCTGACCGCTGCCGGAACGTTTGAATTGGCGGATACGGCCCGCCTTTTGAAACTACGCGGCCAATCGATGCAAAAGGCGGTGCCCGTGGGCGAAGGCTCGATGGCCGCCGTTTTAGGGCTCGATTTTGCCGATGTTTTGGCAATTGCCCGCGAGGCGGCGCAAGATGATGTCTGCCAAGCGGCCAATGATAACTCCGTCGGACAAGTGGTGGTCAGCGGCACAAAAGCGGCCGTAGAGCGCGCGGTTGCGCTCGCCTCCGAAAAAGGCGCAAAGCGCGCAGTGATCCTGCCTGTGTCCGCGCCCTTCCACTGCACACTCATGGCTCCGGCGGCGCAAAAAATGGCCTCCGCCTTGGCTGATACCACTATCCGTCCGCCGTCCGTTCCTGTGGTCTCAAACGTCACAGCGCAGGGCGTCACAGACCCCAGCGAAATTCGCACATTGCTGGTCGATCAGATCACCGGCATGGTGCGCTGGCGTGAATCCGTCATCTGGATGAAAGAGCAAGGCGTAACGGAAATGGTTGAGATTGGCGCAGGGAAAGTGCTATCTGGACTGGTGCGCCGCATTGAAAAGGATGTCGCGTGTGAAAGTGTTGGAACACCGGAGCAAATCGAAGCGCTCATTACGAAACTAAAAGGATAAAACATGTTCGATCTGACAGGAAAAACAGCCTTGGTAACCGGCGCGACCGGCGGTATTGGCGGAAGCATTGCAAAGGCGCTCCACGCACAGGGCGCAACCGTTGGCATTTCCGGCCGTAATGAGGACAAGTTAAAAGAACTGGCCGCGGAGCTGGGTGAGCGCGTTCATGTTCTTCCTGCGGACCTGTCTGCAGAAGGCGCAATTGCCGCATTGGTGGCGGCCGCAGATGAGGCAATGGGGCAGATTGATATTCTGGTGAATAATGCGGGCCTGACGCGCGACGGCCTGTCGATGCGCATGAGCGATGAAGACTGGCAAACCGTGATTGATGTGAATATGGGTGCGACCTTCAAGCTCGCCAAGGCCGTGCAGCGCGGCATGATGAAGCGCCGCTTTGGCCGCATCATCAATATCGCTTCTGTTGTCGGTGTAACGGGTAATCCGGGGCAGTGTAACTATGTGGCCTCCAAGGCGGGCATGATCGGCTGGTCCAAAGCGATGGCTCAGGAAATCGCCAGCCGCGGCATCACCGTAAACTGTATCGCGCCGGGCTTTATTGCAACGGCCATGACCGATGCGCTGAATGATGATCAGAAGGAAAAAATCAATTCCACCATTCCGGCGGGCACAATGGGAAGTTCTGAGGATATCGCAGCAGCAGCCGTCTATCTCGCCTCCGATGAAGCCGCCTACGTCACCGGCCAGACCGTTCATGTGAATGGCGGCATGGCGATGATTTGATTGACATATTTTTGAGGTGCGTCTACTTTTGTTTTGGATTGAGTTAAAAAGATTTTGTTTCAACAAGATATAAAATGACAATAAGCACCAAAACTCAGATTACTGTTTTAGATTCAACTGGTAACGCTCTTGAAAAGGACAGCCTTGAAAAGGGCAGAAAGTATCAATTCAATATGTTGGTACAGCTCCTCGATGAACATGACAGAAGTGAATTGCTTTCCAATATCAGTTATATAGTTAGCTCTCCCGATATTGAAATATTGGGAGACGTCCCCAACGTAAAGTTATCATTCCAGAATAACAGTGCTAACTCTACTTTCGAGGCTGTAGCTAGAAAAGAAGGCGATGCCGTAATGCATGTTAACGTGCTTCAAAATTTTGAAGTTATCGACAGGTTAAAACTGAATCTTGTAGTAAGTTAATTGAGTATGGATTTTACATGCTCCGACAAAATCTCATCCCTACGGGTTTAATAAATAACTGGTGAAATATAACCTCATAATCTTCGATTGTGATGGCATGGCGATGATTTAGTTTTTGACATAATAAAAACTATTGTTATATAAACGCTTTTTGAACAAAATTAAGCAGAAAAACAATGGGAACAGTTATTTCGAGCGCTTTACTTTTCAGAGACGTCACGCTTAATCATGTCCATACTCGGGATGATTTTGATACCCAGGCTCATGATCATCTTGTTGATATTAAACTAACCTTTAATTCAAAGGGTAACCCTGCAGCTAAAGGTGACTATGTTGCTTTGCCCGTTACCGATAATACAATCGAAGCCATTGGTGAACAAATACGTGAACTCACCAAAGGCACTCATAGGTTTACCTTCGAAAAATTTGCAGTTCATCTTCTAGACGGAATTAACAAATCTATTCCCCAAATGCGGCAAAAGCTGCATCTAAAAAGTGAATTTTATCTCTCTTCCGTTCTAATCACAGTGGAAGAAGGAAAGTCGCAGGACGTCGACGGCGTTACACACCCAAAGGCCAGTCATGTTGAATACAGTGCAACTCTTGTTGCTTAAACAAAAAATCAAAACACACCTGTAATCGCTATTAAACCTGTGTTTCTATGAATTATGATTTTCGACCTCATCATTTTCGATTGTGATGGCACGTTGGTGGATAGTGAATATCCACACAATCTGGCCGTATCCGAGCTTTTGATCGAACAAGGCTTTGCACATATCAGCGTTGACTATGTCCGTGATCATTTCACGGGCAACCGTTTTAGCCAAATCCTAGAAAACCTCTGCGCCGAAACAGGGCATCAGTTCCCGAACGGGTTTCGCGAGCGCTATGTACGGCGTGCGGCAGAACTGCTCCCGCTTCATCAAAAGCCTGTCAGCGGCGCGAAAGAGCTGGTTGAATTTGCGGGCACGCAAACCAAAATCTGCGTCGCCTCGAACGGGCAGCGCGACAATGTGTTGTATTCGCTGGAAAGCGCGGGCCTTCTCCCCCTGCTTGATGAGGCGCATATATTTACCGGGCTGGATGTTGAAAACCCCAAGCCCGCGCCGGATTTATTCCTGCTGGCGGCCAAAAAAATGGGCGCTGATCCCGCACGCACATTGGTGATTGAAGACAGTGTCGTCGGCGTTACCGCAGGCGTGGCGGCGGGCATGACCACCTTCGGCTTTACCGGCACGCACCATGACCACGAAAGCCATGCAAAAGCCCTAAAATCCCTCGGTGCGCATCAGGTTTTTGATGCGCTTATCCACATTCAGCGCGAAATCGAGTCTAAAAAACATTTGTAAAACAAGGACCTTGTGATAATCAGATTAAATTGCTTGCATTTGCAGCATGGATTGTTAAAGTCCGCCACTGAAGTTAAAAATCAAAGATCAATTAAATAAGGGTATTGAGAAATGAGCGATATTGCCGAACGCGTAAAGAAAATCGTTGTTGAGCACTTGGGCGTTGAAGACGATAAAGTTGTTGAAAGCGCAAGCTTCATCGACGATCTGGGCGCAGACTCACTGGACACAGTTGAGCTTGTTATGGCGTTTGAAGAAGAATTCTCTGTTGAGATTCCTGACGATGCTGCTGAGAAAATTCAAACTGTTGGCGACGCGGTAAACTTTATTAAAGAAAACGCGGCCGAGTAACGGTTTAAAATTATAGACTTTTTTACATTCCCCGCATCTTTGCGGGGTTTGTGCTATAAGGAGGCTTATTTAGTCGCTTTGCTTTATTCTTGTACTAGGCATGAGGAGTGAAGCTTAGTACTCTAAGTAAGCGACGAATAACGACGTACAAGGATAAATGAAAGTGACTATGAGACGAGTTGTTATTACAGGTATGGGTATGGTCTCCCCGCTTGGTGTGGGCGTAGATCACAACTGGGCGGCGATCACCGCCGGAAAAAGCGGTATCCGCAAAATCCAGAATTTTGATGCCTCCGATATTTCTTCTCAAATCGCGGGTGAAGTGCCGCGCGTTTCCGATGCAAACCCGATTCCCGGCGCGTTTGATCCTGATGCCTTCGTTGAACCGAAAGAACAGCGCAAGCTGGATGATTTTACCATCTACGCCCTGAGCGCCGCACACGAAGCCCTTGAGGATAGCGGCTATAAAGCCGAGACAGTCGAGCAGCAAAACCGCACAGGCGTTATGATCGGCTCTGGTATTGGCGGCCTTGGCACAATGGATGATACATCCCGCGTGCTGGCCGAGCGCGGACCGCGCCGCATCTCTCCTTTCGCCAATCCTGCGATGCTTATCAATATCGCCTCCGGCCATGTCTCTATCAAATACGGCTTTAAAGGCCCGAACCACGCGGTTGTGACGGCTTGCGCCACAGGCACGCACGCCATTGGCGATGCGGCGCGTCTGATCGCCTGGGATGATGCCGATGTGATGATCGCAGGCGGCGCCGAAGCCGCCGTGAACCGCATTGGCGTGGCCAGTTTTGCGGCTGTGCGTGCTCTGTCCACCAGCTATAACGATACGCCGACTGAAGCCTCACGCCCATTTGATGAGGGGCGCGACGGGTTCGTCATTGCCGAAGGTGCTGGCGTTGTTGTGTTGGAAGAATACGAACACGCGAAAGCGCGCGGCGCAAAAATCTACGGCGAAGTTGTCGGCTATGGCCTCTCGGGCGATGCCAACCACATCACCGCCCCTGCGCCGGATGGCGATGGCGGTTTCCGCGCCATGCAGGCGGCGCTCAAACGCTCGGGCCTGAACCCCGAAGATATTGATTATATCAATGCGCACGGCACATCCACACCCGTGGGTGACGGCATTGAATGTACCGCCGTGAAACGCCTGTTCGGATCAGCGCTGGACGGCATTTCCATGAGCTCCACAAAGTCAGCGATCGGCCATGGCCTGGGCGCTGCAGGGGCACTGGAAGCAATCTACACCACCAAAGCCATTGAAACCGGCGTCATGCCACCAACCTTGAATTTGAAAGATGTGTCCGAGCCCTGTCAGGGCATTGACCTGATCCCGCATGAAGCGAAGGAAAAAACCATCAATGCGGCGCTGTCGAACTCTTTTGGTTTTGGCGGCACAAACGCCTCTTTGATCATCAAGAAGGTTTAAGCCTGTGGCGCGCGCGTCCAAAATGGCGCTGGGCTTTGTCGTTTACGGCTTTACCAGTCTTGTCATTCTATGCGCACTCACCGGCTTTTGGCTTTTAAGCACCTACAAATCCCCCGGCCCGCTGAGCGAGCCTTTGCTATTCGATGTGGCAGACGGCGCTTCCAGCGGCGCGATCGCACACAACCTGCTTGGCCAAGGCGCGTTCGCTCACGAGTATGACATCTTCGTTTTTAAACTTGCCGTGCGCGCAAAAAATGTCGGCGGGCAGCTTAAGGCTGGAGAGTACGAACTTCCCGCCCGTGCCAGCATCGCCGATATCCTCAATATGATGGCGGACGGAAAAACCTTTGGGCGGCGCGTCACCGTGCGCGAGGGGCTGACCAGTTTTGAAATTGTCCGTGAATTAAAAGCCATTCAAGAACTCTCCGGTGAAGTGGCTTCTATTCCTCCTGAGGGCTCGCTCCTGCCCAACACCTATGAATACCGCCTGAATGAAGAGCGCGCGGCCGTTCTGACGCGCATGGAAGAGGATATGCATAACGCGATTGTGACCCTATGCGGAATTGAGGCTGATATTTCCGATTTTAATATGCTGATGAAGGAAGAATGCGGCGAAGCGCCCTTAAAAACCGTGCGTGATGTTTTAACGCTCGCCTCTATCGTTGAAAAAGAAACCGGCGTGGCGCAGGAGCGTAAACGCGTCGCCGGTGTGTTCATCAACCGCCTGAAACAAGGCATTGCCCTGCAAACCGACCCGACCGTGATTTACGCCATTACCAAGGGCAAGCATAAAAATGACGGGAAGGGTCCGCTCGGGCGGCGCTTGCTGAGCAAGGATCTTCAAATCGAAAGCCCCTATAACACCTATAAATATGCGGGCCTGCCGCCCGGCCCGATTGCCAACCCGGGGCGCGCCAGCATTGAGGCGGTTTTAAACCCTGAAGTGCACGAATTCCTCTATTTCGTTGCCGACGGCACGGGCGGGCATGTCTTTTCAAAAACCCTAAGCGAGCACAACGAAAACGTCACCAAATGGCGCAAAATCCGGCGCGAACAGAAATAAATTAATCCGATTTTTTGGGAGGTTGGCTGCGCGAAACGCTGCCGCCGCCGCTGCCTAAACCGGGCCCACTCGGACCCAGGCCTGAAGGCGTTGCTTGCGGTTTTGCCTCCAGCGCATGACGGCGCGCAAGATGCGGCGCAAATTGCAAGCTGGAGGGCACGGCATCGCCCAAAATACATCCCATTGTGCTTTCATCCCCCAGATCATCGCGAAAAACTGGCTGGCCGCGCACACAATGTTTGACGAAGAATTCAAAGGCCTGCAGCGGGTTTGGATGCTGGCGTGCGCGGGCAAGCACTTCACCGCGATAGGGATCATCCTGAAACATCAGCGGAATTTGATAGGCCTGCGCGATGTGTCCGTCCTTAACCGCGCCGATATGAAGCTGCTGCGTTTGATCGAGCGCAGGAAAATGTTCAGGATCAACAGGGATATTGGTTTCCATGAAATCACTGTCAGCATATTCGAGCGTGAGAATACCGCTCTTGGTGTCGAGCACCGCGCCGATAACCTTTTTGACAGTGTTTTCACTGCAAATCAGGCCCGCCTCGCTGCTTTCAGTAAAAAGAAGATCAATATCCATGGTTTTACTCGCCGTTCTTTTGATATAGTTCTATTTTACCAGAACAACCCCTAACAATAAATTAGACTTTTATGTGCGGTTTTACAGGCTTTTTTGCCAAAAATACAAAATCATCACGTACGGAATTACACGTGATCTGTCAGGCCATGACCGATACGCTGAGCCATCGCGGACCAGACGGGGCGGGGCTGTGGCAAGACCCGGATATTCCTGTTGTTTTGGGCCATCGGCGTCTGTCCATCATTGATCTGAGCAAAGAGGGCGCGCAACCGATGGTCAGCGCCTCGGACCGCTATGTCATCACTTATAACGGCGAGATTTATAACTTCCCCGATATTCAAAAAGAGCTGAGCGAAATGGGCGTTCCCTTCCGTGGACGCAGTGACACCGAAGTGTTTCTGGCGGCGATTGATCAATGGGGCTTAAACCTCGCCTTACAAAAAATAAACGGCATGTTCGCTTTCGCCCTGTGGGATAGGCAAGAACGCAGACTTCATCTGGTGCGCGACCGGCTAGGCAAAAAGCCGCTTTATGTCGGCTGGGCCGGAAACACGCTCCTGTTCGCATCCGAGCTTAAAGCCCTGCGGGCGCATCCAGACTTCAAAGCCGAGATTGATGAAGACGCCCTGGCGCTTTATATGCGTTATTCCTGCGTGCCTGCGCCGCGCTGCATTTATAAAAATGTCTGGAGCCTGCCCGCCGGGCATATTGCATCACTAGATTTGAGTGCGCTTCAAAGCGGTGAAAATTTAGGTACGCAAATGAACGCGTATTGGCATCATTTGAATATTTTAAAGGAATCTCATGCCCATCCGCCGGGTTCAACCGAAGCCGAGATTATTCAAAGCTTTGATGAGTTGCTGAGCACCTGTGTGCGCGAGCGTTTAGTTTCTGATGTACCGCTCGGCGCGTTTCTCTCGGGCGGAATCGACAGCTCGGCCGTGGTTGCGCTGATGCAGAAAATTTCAAACCGGCCGGTCAAAACCTATTCGATCGGTTTTCAAGAAGCCGGGTTTGACGAAGCGCCCTACGCCAAAAAAATTGCCGCGCATTTGGGCACGGATCATCATGAAATGTATCTAAGCGCGCAAGAAGCGCTCGATATCATTCCATCTCTGCCGCAAATGTATGACGAGCCCTTTGGCGATATATCTGCCATTCCCACCCATCTTGTATCGCGCTTTGCGCGCGAGAGCGTCACCGTCGCATTGTCTGGTGATGGCGGGGATGAGATGCTCGGCGGCTATAACCGCCACATTATGGGTCCGCGAATCTGGAATAAAATGAACGCTGTGCCGGGATTTTTGCGCGGCGCTTTAGCGCGCGGCATTCACAAAATTCCAACCACGCGCTGGGATAAAATGCGCCCATCCCAGCCGCAATTTGGCACGCGTCTGCATAAATTCGCCGATATCATCGGACTGGAAAGCGAAGAAGAAATTTATGAATCTCTTCTGGGCCGGGGCGGTGATGCTTTCGTCAAAGCCCACCCCGCTCATCCGTTTTTAAGCAAAAGCGATTATGCGCCAAATGACATGAGCTTTGGCGAAAAAATGATGTATTGGGATGCGCTCACCTATTTGCCCAATGATATTTTGACCAAACTTGATCGCGCCTCTATGGCTGTTAGTCTTGAATGCCGCGCACCGCTATTGGACCGGCGGATTTATGATTTCGTCTGGGGCTTGCCCGAACATTATAAAGTCCGCAAAACGAAAAATGGCGTACAAGGGAAGTGGTTGTTGCGCCAGATTCTAAATCGATACGTACCGACTTCTTTATTTGAGCGTCCTAAACAAGGCTTTGCTATGCCGGTTGGGGAATGGCTGCGCGGCCCGCTGCGCCCTTGGGCGGAAGAGCTGCTGAGCGAAACTGCGCTGATAAATGATGGCCTATTACAAGCTGATAAAATTCGTGAGACTTGGAACAATCACCAAAACGGGCACGGCAATCACGCCGATGCACTTTGGAATGTACTGATATTCCAGAGCTGGAAACAACACTGGATGTAAAAAATGATAACAGGCCGCAAAATTTTATATCTATTTGATCAGGGTGACTGGAAAAGCCGGATGCCGGTTGCCCAGGCTGCAAAGCAGCGCGGCTGTGATGTCACCATTGCGCTGATCGGCGCTCAAGATACAAACGAAACTGTGCCCGGTTTTGAGACCCTGCATATCAAGGCGCCCGATGGGCGCATGCGCGGACGTGATGTGCCCGCTATGGTCCGTCAGATCCGTGAAATACTTGCCGATACGCATGCTGATCTGGTTCATACCGTTACACTGAAATATGCGTTTATCACGGGGCTGGCCGCCCTGCCCTTTCCCGATATACGCAAGATTTATACCCTCGCCGGGCTTGGCTATCTTTTCCGCAGCCCTGATATAAAGGCCCGCCTAATGCGCTTTCTGATCGGGCCGCTGCTGCGCCGGGTTCTGCGCGCACGGGGCGCCTATCTCATTTTTCAAAATCCGGATGATCTGGTGCTGATGACCAAGCTGCGCTATGCCGGGCATGTGAACACAGCACTCATTCGTGGCTCGGGCGTTGATCTGGATAGCTTCACCCCCATCCCGGAACCCGAAGAGGATGAGCCGCTGGTTCTTATGCCCACCCGCCTTGTGAAAGAAAAGGGCGTTCATATTTTTGTTGAGGCGGCGCGGCTGGTCAAAGCATCCGGCATGAAAGCGCGCTTTCAAATTGCCGGCGGCGAGACTCGTCACAACCCCAAAGCCATCACTAAAGAAGAGATGCACGCCTTAACAGCGGACGGCGTGATTGAATGGCTGGGTCGGGTCGAGGATATGCCCGCCCTTCTGAGCCAAGCAGCGATAATTGTTTATCCCTCTTATTACGGAGAGGGCATTCCGCGCGTGCTGCTGGAAGCGTGCGCCGCCGGGCGCGCCATTATCACCACCGATCATGCCGGTTGTCGTGAAGCAGTCGAGCATAATCAAAACGGCCTGCTGGTTCCGATTAAAAATATAAAAGCCACGGCAGACGCCATCAAAGATTTGTTAACAGCGCCGGACCTGCGCCGCATTATGGGCGAACGCAGCCGCGAAAAGGCCGAGCGCGAATTTGATATCAATCTGGTCGTGAACGAAACACTGCACGTTTATGAAGACGCTCTAAAAGATTAAGTCTGCCTAAAACGGCACGCTACGCTCCAGCGCATCACGCCCGCTCAGCAGTACAATATTCAAGCTTTGCCCCTGCAGCGCGAGATTGAGCGCTTCTAGATCTTCCGGCTTAGAGATCGTGATGAGCGCGTGGCGGGCATCATCGGCCTCAACAGCAATCTCGGGGGCTGCGGTTAAAAGTATCTCGCCGCCATAGGCAAACATATCCGCTTGATCAAATCCGTTTTGTGAATAGGCGCTGACCACCAGCGCATCCGGCCCGGCGACAACCGTATCGATACGCAAAGACGCGCTATCTTCACTTTGTGGAACGCGGCGTTTCTCAAAATCAATCAAACGCTGCTCAGAACTGTCTTTGCCATCTCCTTCGGGAATAGAAAAAGAAACCGTAAAATCCTGCGGAATACAAATTTCATGGCAGACCATTGTCTTCACCGCGATCTTGAGCGTCGCCGCTTTACCCGGCTCGGACAGGCTCACGCGCAACGGGAAATACACATCCTTTTCATAGCCAAATGTTTGGAATCCGAATTCATCAAAACGCTTGGGCGCCTGCCACAAAATTTCAACATCGCTGATATTGTCTGAACCGCTCCAGTCAAAACGCGGCGGTGCCCCCGCCTCTCCGGGTATTTTCCAATAGCTGTGCCATCCCTCTTCCATGCGCATATGAAGCGCCGCTTCAAAGCTGTTTGCCGGACCAATCGTATCCACCCCAGTGATCATGCGCATGCGGGCGTAATCTGTGCTGGCCCATCCGCTTTGCCCGGCCAACGCCCGACTCCCGGGCCACAGAGCCAGAATAAAAAGACAAATATAAAGCCAACCAGTTTTTGACATGAGCCCCTCTAACGCTATATTTATTGAATATAGACGATATTTTTGGATTTGTAATGACGCGCAATAAAAATGCATATCTAACCGGCAAGCTTTTGCTGGCCATGCCCTCAATGAGCGACCCACGCTTTCACAAGGCTGTTATTTTTATTTGTGTTCATGACGAACAAGGCGCGATGGGCCTTGTGGTTAATCACGATCTGCCGCATTTATCCTTTGACGGACTGCTTGATCAACTCGGCATTGCCTCCGACATTCATGTCAATGTCAGCCTACCGGTGATGAGCGGCGGTCCGGTTGAATCCGCACGTGGCTTTATGCTGCATACCAATGATTTCAATCAGAAAGACACTATCAAAATTGACGAGCGCTTCAGCGTGACAGGCACGCTCGATGCCCTTGCAGACGTCGCCGCGGGTAAGGGGCCGGAAAACATGCTGTTTATTCTTGGTTATGCGGGCTGGAGCGCCGGACAGCTTGATCAGGAAATTCAGGATAATGCATGGCTGGTGGTTGATCCCGACCCCGAAATTATTTTCGCAAAAGACCCTGAGATCAAATGGGAAAAGGCCGTCAGCACACTAGGGTTTGATCCGGTGATGTTATCGGGTGATGCCGGACACGCTTAGGCCGCAAGGCGCTTCGCAATCGAGTCATAATCTTCCAGATTGGCAATCGGCCCCAGCGCGGCAAGCGTAGGCGACCCTTGAAAAATCCGCCGCGCCACATTTTGCAGCGCCGTCACATCCAGCGCATCAATTTTATCCGCCAGCGCATCAGGATCAAACACTGCATTATGCAACAACATATGACTAGCCTGTTGATCGGCCCGGCGCATCATAGATTCCCGGCCCATCAGCAAGTTCGATTTGATCTGTGTTCGCGCGCGGGCGACCTCTTGCTCGCTCAACGTATTGGCCAGCTTCATCACCTCATCGCACACAACAGGCATAATTTCCGCCAGCTTGTCTGGGCCTGTACCCGCGTAAATGCCAAACTGCCCGTCATCATGATGACCCCAATGGAATGAATAAACCGAATAGACCAGCCCGCGCTTTTCACGCACTTCCTGAAACAGGCGCGAAGACATGCCGCCGCCAAAAACGGTTGAGAGCGCCTGCGCCGCGTAATAGTCATCATCCAGTTTGGGAATGCCGCGAAATCCGAGAATGAAATGCGCCTGCTCCAGCTCTTTTTCGCTGCGGTGATCCCCGCCTTTATAGCTCGCCTGAATATCGCGCACCTTCTCCCCCGCGGGCAGGGCATTAAAATGCTGCGCGCACAGCGACACAAAAGCGTCATGGTCAACATTGCCGGCCGCGGAAATCACCGTATTGGCCGGGTTGTAAAATTGAGCGATATAGCCGCGCAGCGGTGCCTCTGGCATGTTGGCGATAATCTCCGCCGTGCCCAAAATCGGCGCGCCCAATGCCTGGTCCGGATAGGCGGTGGCATAGTAATTGTCAAAAACCAGATCATCAGGCGTATCCAGCGTCATGCCAATTTCCTGCAAAATCACCTGACGCTCGCGCTCTATTTCCTCTTGCGGCAAGGTCGAATGCTGATACATATCCGCCAGAACCTCGACCATCAGCGGCAGGCTCTCGGTCAAACCGCGCATATGATAGCTGGTGATCTCGCGGCTAGTATAGGCGTTCATATTGATGCCTGCGCTCTCTGTCACCTCGGCGATTTGTTTGGCATCGCGGGTTTTTGTGCCCTTGAACAGCATATGCTCAACCATGTGCGCCACGCCGTTATAGGTCATATCCTCATGGCGCGTACCCACGCCCGTCCAAATCCCCACCGCAACCGAATGCATATCGGCAGCATTGTCGGTAATAATGCGCAGGCCATTTGGCAAAGTTGATGTTCGAATATTGCTCATAGCTATTTTTTTCCCTCTTCGATTATTTTTGAATGTGCGCGCACAAAATCCTGCACGGTTTTAAGGTTGTTAGGCAGTTCAGTGATGCGCTCTTCCTTATCGAACAGATCACTTAGATGCTCTGGCAATTCGGGTCTCTGGCCAATGGCTTGTTCGACCGCATCGGGAAATTTGGCCGGATGCGCGGTGGCTAGCGTCACAATTGGGCCAGCGCTTTTGAGCACCAGCGCCGCCTTCACACCAACCGCGGTGTGCGGATCAATAACATAGCCGGTTTCGGCAAAAACGGTTTCAATGACATCGAGCACTTCGGTTTGGCTGGCGCGCTGCGCGGTAAAATCACGCTTAGCCGCCGCAAAGCGATCGGGCGCAACATCAAAAGAGCCTTCATCTTTAAAACGGCGCATAATAGCAACCAGCGTATCAGCGTCACGGCCGAGCATGTCATACAGATAGCGCTCAAAATTGCTGGAGATTTCGATATCCATCGACGGGCTGTTGGTTGCGATTACGCCCGCGGCCTTCATTTCCCCGCTTTCAAAAAAGCGCGTCAGAATATCATTCTCGTTGCTCGCCACCACCAGCTTGATCGGCAGCCCCATGCGCCGCGCGTAATAACCGGCCAGCACATTGCCGAAATTGCCCGTTGGCACAACAAAGGTGACTTGGGTATCGGGCGCGCCGAGTTCAAGCGCCGCACTAACGTAATAAACCGTTTGCGCCATAATCCGCGCCCAGTTAATCGAATTCACGGCCGATAAATTCAAACTGCGCCGGAAATCTTGATCCGCGAACATCGCCTTAACCAGATTTTGGCAATCATCAAATGTCCCATCAATTGCAATATTATAAACATTTTCCGCCGCGACAGTGGTCATCTGACGACGCTGCACATCAGAAACGCGGCCCTTGGGGTGCAGGATAAACAAATCAAGCTGATCGGAATGGCGGCAGCCTTCAATCGCCGCCGAGCCGGTATCGCCGGAGGTCGCGCCGACAATGGTGATGTGCGCGCCGCGCTTCTTTAAAACGTAATCAAAAAAACGGCCCAAAAGCTGGAGCGCCACATCTTTAAAAGCGATGGTCGGCCCGTAAAATTGCTCGAGAATATAGTGATTATCTTTGAGCGCGCGCAGAGGAACGATTTTGTCATGACGAAAGCCGCTATAGGCCTGCTTGATCATGGCGGCAAAATCATCGCGAGAAATGCACCCTTCTACAAACGGATACATCACCGCCAGCGCAATTTCACCGTAAGTGCGGCCCTTTAGCGCGTTCAGATCCAGCTCCGGAAACGCTTCGGGCACATACAAGCCGCCATCGGGCGCAAGGCCCGCCAGCAGTACATCTTCAAAGGAAAGAGGCTCACCGCCCCCGCGCGTGGAAACATAGCGTATCATGCCAAGGATTGTATGCACTTAGCCGATCAAGTCAACGAAAGAGCGATGCATCGGCGATGGGAAATCCAGTGTCAATTCCGGGTGAAACGTGGTGGCCATAATATTCCCGCTTTTCACCCAGACAGGCTTGCCTTCATGCTCGGCGAGAACTTCAACGCCGGGCCCAACCGCATCAATGACCGGCGCGCGGATAAAAGAGACATTATAGCCGTTAATTTCATCGTGGTGGCTGTCGATCTGGCGGCCGTAACCGTTGCGCTCCACCACCATATCCAGCAGGCCAAAAGAGCTCTGAGAGGGGTTTTTGACCGTTTTTGCCAGCAAAATAGAGCCTGCGCACACGCCCCAGACAGGTTTTTTCGCAAATTCGGCGGCCAAATCATCCCACAGCGCGAATCTGTTGATAAGATTGAGCATCGTTGTGCTTTCACCGCCGGGCAGAATATAAGCGTCAACACCGCGGAAATCTGCCGATTTTTTGACGGTCTTGAATTGCGCTCCGGCCTGTTCTATATGAGGCTTATGAGGCTCTACGGCCCCCTGAAGTGCGAGGACACCAATGGTTTTTTTCTTGCACATATGTAAAATTTATATTATAGATCTGTGCATATTTACATTGAGTAGGAGTTTTTGTCCATGGGAACGGCAGCATTTATTACTTTAAAACCATCTGATGAAATTCACATCGGAAAAACCGCCGCAGATGTAGCAGCTAATATTGAAGCAGCTTTTAGTTTAGCGACGAAAAACGGCATCCGCTCAGCCCTGAATGTTGAAAGTGTCGAAGTTTCTGGAAACGCTGTCGTCATCAAAGGCGGACAGGTTTTAAAAGGCAATGAGCATGGCGGAATTTCCTGCCTTTACAACATAAAGTCCATGAAGCTTCCTCAAGATATCGATACAATCATTCTTGGCGGCTACAACGGCAAAAAGCTTAAGTTAACACAAACGGCCGAAACCCTGCATGAATTGGGGTATAAGGTCATCGTGCCTATGAAAGCGACATTGGGCGACGAAGCTGTGAACCACAGCTTGATTATTGACTTTGACCACGGCCCACTCATTCACAGTGAAACATTTGCCTATGTTAAGAGTTTTAAGGACGCTCTAGAAGCAGCAAAAGACTCCGTAGCCTTTAATAGAGCGCAAGCACAATCATTTCCTGTTCTTTCAAGAGCATACGGCAGATCTTAAAAAAAACCCGCTCAATCAAGGCGGGTTTTAATTTGTCTTCATTTAGTCTTTGAGAACTACCAACCGCGATTGGCCATCAGCATCGGCTCGTCAATCTCGCTGATCTCTGTGCCGCGCATCGCCACGCCGTCCAGCTCCTTTGATGCTTCCAGAACAATCGCCGGATCATCAAAATGCGCGGTCGCCTTTACGATCGCTTTTGCGAATTTTTCCGGGTTGTCTGATTTGAAAATACCTGACCCCACGAATACGGTCTCCGCGCCCATTTGCATCAGAAGCGCCGCATCCGCCGGTGTTGCAACGCCGCCCGCCGCAAAGTTCGGAACAGGCAGCTTGCCTTCGGCCTTTACAATCTTCAGCAGCTCATAAGGCGCAGCAAAATCACGCGCCATAGTCATCAGCTCATCATCGCTCGCGCTTACAACCGCGCGGATTTCGCGGTTAATGCGGCGCATATGGCGCACAGCCTCCACGATGTTGCCTGTACCTGGCTCGCCTTTTGTACGCATCAGGGCCGCACCTTCGCCGATACGGCGCAGGGCTTCGCCCAAATTCTTCGCCCCGCAAACAAACGGCACTTTAAAGTCGTGCTTGTTCACGTGGAATTCCTCATCCGCAGGCGTTAAAACCTCAGATTCATCAATGTAATCCACGCCCATTTCCTGCAGCAACTGCGCCTCGGCAAAGTGACCGATACGGCATTTCGCCATCACGGGAATGGATACGGATTTCATGACCTCTTCAATCACCTCAGGCGGGCTCATACGCGCCACACCGCCGGCCTTGCGGATATCGGAAGGTACGCGCTCCAGCGCCATCACAGCCACCGCGCCCGCATCTTCGGCCACTTTGGCCTGCTCGGCGGTCACAACATCCATAATCACCCCGCCTTTAAGCATCTCTGCCAGGCCGGTTTTAATATTGATGACATTTCCTGTTGTTTTCTGGCTCATATCGTCCATTCCTTTAAAAATCTTATCGTTCGTGTAAGGCGCGCTATTTATACATATTTAGCGCGCAAATGCAAAAGATACAGCGCAAAAACGTAAAAAAATTTACCGCCCGGATTTGGCCCTCCGGGCGGTTTGTAGAAAGGATGAACAGTTTTGTCTCTTAGGACAGGAGTTTTTGATAAATCATATCCTTGCAGGCCTGGTCAATCAGACCGTCTTGCCAGTGATTTTGCGCCAGCATATCGGCCATATTTTGTAGCCTGCCATTATCGGAAATTATCGTCCAGCAATGCGGCGCTTCATGGCGCATCGTATCGAGCACATGCTTGATATTGAAGATCAGCGGTTGCAACCCGCCATGGGATTTCACTTGCGGACCCAATACGCGGTAGGCAAAGCCGATTTTTTGCAAACTAGGCAGGTGCAAAGGCTCCACCATCCAGACACAATCCAGAATTTGCGCCTGCATCGCCGCCTCAAACGCGCCTTGCAACAGCGCGGCCTGCGCATACGGAATTTGGCGGCGAATCTGTTTGGTTTTACCGCTATCTTGAATCTGCACCACATCCTGCTCGCTATAGGCAGAGAGGAATTTGCCGTCACTGGCACGCTTGCGGAAGCGCGGCGCCATAACAAAGCGCGAAATCTCACATAAATGCAGCGCGCGCGAGTCGAATTTAAGCAGCGGATGATCGCATAATTCCTGCATCGGAAAGCTCTCGCCCGGCGCTTCATCATTGGGCAAGATTACCCGCAGCGTGCCGACAACTTCATGGCTAACGCGATGCTTAAGCATAAAATGCCGCGCACGGTCATCATACTCATCACTCTCGATAAAATTGGCCGGATCGGTTGGACACTCATACCCGTTTTCTTCGCATAAAACCTTGTGCCTTAAACGAAAACAGCGCCCGCGCAATTCATCATTATCGGCGGGCACTAGCTCAAATGTTTTATTGTAAACAGCCTCGTAAGAATGCTCTTGTAAATTTCTCTTTAAATTGCTCATCAACGTATCTGTGCACGCTTTGATCAATGATTTTGTCATACGCATCAGCTTCTCCCCTCCCAAGGAGCATCAAAACACCCGTGAAACACAGGTATTTCCTTGATTGTAGCGCGATACCGCTTAACGCCCGGTGAATTTAAGCAAGGATTTTAGATAAATTGAAAACGCCGGATTTAGCAGCAACCGCCCGATGGGTTGGTCACGTCGTCTTCATCATGGTCGTGATCACAGCAAGATCCGTCCGCTTTATGCTCATGATCATGATGGTGATGGTCATGATCGTGGGAATGATCATGCCCGCAGCACGAGCCGTCCGCATGATGATGGTGGTGGTGTGAATGATCTTGAGAATGCCCATGCGCCGCCGAGCCCATCATCCAGCCGCCACTTTGTGCGCCGCCGGCCCCCATTGGCAGGGTGGTGGAATGTTTCAGCATATTTTTAATGCGTTTTGTGCGCTCACTCATGGTTTCGCTCCTAGACTTGGCTGTTCAATACTGCTTTATAGTCTCTATGTTAGAGAATTTCAAACCTTCCATTCGTCCGATGACGTATGACCCGCCGCAAGACCCCTTGTGCGTTGTGCACAGGGATGATGATCTGCTGGTGTTGAATAAACCCTCCGGCCTGCTCAGCGTGCCGGGGCGCAGGCCCGAACATCACGACTGCCTTGAAAACCGTGCCAAAGCCGCATTTCCACAGGCCTTGCTGACGCACCGTCTGGATTGCGACACATCGGGACTGATGTTGATGGCGATGAACAAGCGGGCGCAAAGCCTGATCGGCAAGCATTTCGAGCGGCGGCTGATCCACAAGACCTATATCGCGCGCGTTGCCGGATCGCCGAAAGAAGATGAGGGATTTATTGATTTGCCCTTACGTTGTGATTGGCCGAACAGACCGTTGCAGATGGTGTGCTATGAACACGGCAAACCCTCACAAACCGCGTGGAAGGTGCTGGAACGCGGCGGTGATTCCACGCTCGTTCAGCTTAATCCCATTACAGGACGCAGCCATCAGCTGCGCGTTCATATGCTCGCGCTCGGCCATCCAATTTTGGGCGAATGCTTTTATGCGCCGGAAGAGGTTTTCCGCGCATCGCCAAGGTTGCTGCTCCATGCGCACAGCCTTGAGATTCATCACCCAGAGGGCGGAAAACGCGTTCAATACAGCGCCGAAACACCCTTTTAAACTCCTGATTTATTTGAAGAATACCCTGATCCTTCTTTTCGTTTTTCAGTTTTTAGGGGGTGGGGCTTAGTCTTCGTAATATAGTGTTTTAAGCTCTTCTACAAACTGCCCTTCAATGACTCTATAAATCTCATTATATTTTTCTTCGGATATCTCGTGCTTTTCAAAACCAGCCTTTTGAATAGCAGATACCATAACGGCATCAATGTCTTTTTCGCACGATTTCATAGCTATTGGAGCTGCATACTCGATAAATTCCGAGCGACTTTTGCGGTATATAGAATCATCATCAACGTTATTAAGATGAACGTCATCAATGTTCCTTATCGTACACTCCAGCGCGCGCGCAACAATATACGCCTGACTTTTTGTAAAAAGAAAAAATACAGCAGACAGAGCAAGCACAATAAACAAAACCAAGTATGTTTTTTTAGACAGGGCCATTCCTTTCATCATCAAGTATTTTTATAACTCTTTCATTTACATTTTTAATCACGCCGAACATACCCTTTGAACCTCTCAAAATCAGATTAAGTATGTCTTTTTGTCCCTTGATCCTGTCTTCAAGTCTATCAAAAATTTCTTTGTCTTGCGCGGGCTTTCTGCCGGGCACGGGCACATTGTGAGGGTCGGGTTTTATCTGCGGAATTGGCGGATTTTCGGACCATACCATGAGGGCTCTTTCAGTCTCGCCGCCCGGAAACATAAGACCGTCAACACGCAGGCCGTTTTCTTTTTGGAAATTTTTAATGCCGTTATCCAAATCCCGCGTAATGATGCCGTTCGGATCTTGCTCCTTTTCAAAAAACCCAAGACGGTTCAAACGCTTTTTGGTCTCCAGCACATCCCCTTCATCATTTTCGAGATTATTACCAACGGGCTTTTTGAGAAACCCCACTCTATTTTCAGACATCTTTGTTTATATCCTTTATTATAAAAAGGAATATAATCCTATTAAATAGGGTTTTTGTCAATCTTTTCGGCTATGGTAAAATACGCTTCGGTTTTAACCGCAAAGGAGACCCCTCATGGATATCGCAACATTCACCGTCTTTTTAGGCTGGGCCACATTGATCAATCTGGGGATTTTCATCCTCGCCGTTTTGGTTTTAACTAACAAGCGCGACGATCTGGCCAAATTCCACGCCAAGATTTTCGGGCTGAAGAAGGAAGAGCTGCTCAAGGGTTATTTCACCCATCTCAGCCGCTACCAAATCCTGATCCTCGTCTTTAACCTTGTGCCGTATCTGGTGTTGAGATTGGTGGAGTTGGGTTAGGTAGAGTTTTTCGCATCAGCCTTACTTGACTTGGATAAACATAAGCTGAATTTCTTACAGCTTAGACTTACTTCATGAGAAAACTTCTTCATAAAAAGTATGTTTTTTATTGTTGAGGAACTTATGAAGCTTATGCCGATTTCGTCATATACTAGGATTCCACCTGTTAACTGTCTAATATAGTTGTATTCTTTTTTCTCATCAGAAGTATTAAGAATTGTAATTTTTGTTGGTTCTTTGATTAAGTGCTTTGCATCATAGTACCCACGATTTAGAGACAAAAAGCAAATTAAGATAAAGAAAAAAAGAACATTTCTATTTTTCACAGACAATTTTAGATCAAGTACAAAATCCATATATTTTATAACAACTGAACCCATTATTAACCAATAAAGAAAATAAAGATATGGACTGCTGCTATTGCCATATAAAAACCAAGCAATAAGAAGTATTAAGCCTACAATTGAGAAAAACAATCGCTGACATATCAAGCCCTTTTCAGTGGCAAAAAAAGTAGATTGTATTTCTCCGTCAAAATTTGGACGGAAAATAAGCAAAGCGCCTAACAGATATCCTAAAATAAAAAGGGCAAGGGAATACGGCAGAAAATAAATTCCTGTCAGAATATGGTCTGAAATCGACAAACTAAATAGGAGATCAGATTTAAAAACTCCTAAAAATGTACTGTTATATAAAATAGACCAAACAAACGCTAAGCTAGTAACAGCGGTTGTAGCAGAAGCAATTAATTTAAATAAACTGCTCTCCTCCATCCCTACTCCCACTCAATGGTCCCGGGAGGTTTTGAGGTGATGTCGTAGACGACGCGGTTGATGCCCATGACCTCGTTAATGATGCGGGTGGAAACGCGGTCTAAAAACTTATGATCGAAGGGATAATATTCCGCCGTCATGCCGTCGGTGGAAGTGACAGCGCGCAGGGCGCACACATAATCGTAGGTGCGGTTATCGCCCATCACACCCACGGTGCGCACGGGCAGGAGCACGGCAAAGGCCTGCCAGATCGCATCATAGAGCCCGGCATTTTTAATTTCCTCGATATAGATCGCATCGGCCTTGCGCAAAATCTCAAGACGCTCGGTCGTAATCTCACCGGGCAAGCGGATCGCCAGCGCCGGACCGGGAAACGGGTGGCGCTTAATGAAGTCTTCGGGCATGCCAAGGGCGCGGCCCAGATCGCGGACCTCATCCTTAAACAGCTCGCGCAAGGGCTCGACCAATTTGAGCTCCATATGTTCAGGCAGGCCGCCGACATTGTGGTGGGATTTGATCGTCACGCTCGGCCCGCCGGTAAAAGATACGGATTCAATCACATCAGGGTAGAGCGTGCCTTGGGCGAGAAATTCCGCGCCGCCCACACGTTTCTTACAATCATCAAATACATCGATAAACAGCCCGCCGATAATCTTGCGCTTCATTTCAGGATCGGCAATCCCTTCGAGGCCGGAGAGGAAACGCTCGGACGCATCTTCATGGATGAGGGGGATGTTGTAGTGGTCGCGGAACAGCTCCACCACCTGCTTGCTCTCGCCCTGACGCATCAGGCCGGTATCGACATAAATACAGGTCAGCTGATCGCCGATCGCCTCATGCAGCAGCACGGCCGTGACCGAGCTGTCGACCCCGCCGGACAGGCCGCAAATAACCTTGCCGGAGCCGACTTGTTTGCGGATTTTGGCGACGGCTTCGTCCTTAAACGCGCCCATCGTCCAGTCGCCCTTACAGCCGCAAACATTATGCGTGAAATTGCGGTATAGCGCCGCGCCATGCGGCGTGTGCACCACTTCGGGGTGAAATTGTACGCCAAAAAATCTGCGGTTTTCATCGGCGATGAAGGCAAACGGCGCGCCCTCGGATGTACCGACAATCTCAAACCCTTCGGGCAATTTGGTAACGCGATCGCCATGGCTCATCCAGACTTGCTCATGCGCGCCTTTGTCCCAAACACCGTCGAGCAATTCGTTGTGCGCGGTCACATCAACATAGGCCCGGCCAAATTCCCGGCCCTGCTCATCACCTTTTTCAACCAGCCCGCCCAGTTGCTGCACCATGACTTGCTGGCCGTAACAAATACCGAGCACGGGCACGCCCATTTCAAACACAATATCCGGCGCGCGCGGGGAATCTTTATCTACAACACTGCATGGCCCGCCAGACAGAACAATCCCCTTCGGGTTGTAGGCTTTGATGCGCTGCTCGTCGGCTTGATTAAAGGGCCAAATTTCACAATAAACACCTGATTCCCTAATTCTTCGGGCGATGAGCTGGGTCACCTGCGATCCGAAATCAAGGATCAGGATATGGTCGTGATTTGCATTGGCATTCAATTGAGATACGGACTGTACAGACATTGGATTCCACTTTATAAATTTTTATGCACTTTATTTAAGCGATAATCCCGGAAACGTAAAGGTCTAAGACGTGTCATCCTCCACCAGCGCCCCAAGCATCAGCTTCGAATTTTTTCCGCCCAAAACCGATAAGGCGCAAGAGGTGTTCTGGGCAGAAGTGCCAATCTTGGCCGCGCTGGAGCCCAAATTCATGACCGTGACCTACGGCGCGGGGGGATCAACGCGCGATAAAACCATTGAAATTGCGCGCGGCGTGTTGGAGCGATCAAACGTTCCGACGGCGGCGCATCTGACCTATATCAACTCAACGCGCAAGGATTTGTACAAGCTGGCCGATGAGCTGTGGGAGAACGGTATCAAACATATTGTCGCGCTGCGCGGGGATATGCCCGCCGATTTGCAATGGCCGCTCGACCCGGATGCGGAATATTTCCAATACACATCACACTTTATTGCCGCCCTGAAAGCGCGGCAGGATTTCGAAATCTCGGTCGGGTGTTACCCGGAAAAGCATCCCGACGCGCCCTCACTGGACAAGGATATCGAAGCGCTGATGAAGAAATTCGATGCGGGCGCAAACCGCGCGATTACGCAATTTTTCTTTGATAATGCGCTGTATTACGACTTCCTTGAGCAGGCCCACGCCTTCGGCATTAAAGGCGATATTTGTCCGGGACTGCTGCCGATCCATGACTTCAAGAGTATGTGCAATTTCGCGCAGCGGTGTCAGACGAGCGTGCCGGATTGGCTGCATGAAAAATTTGAGGGGCTGGAGGATAAGCCCGAAGACGCGCAAAAAGTCGCCGCCGAGCTGCTGCTGAGCCAGTGCGAGGATTTAATTAAAAACGGCGCGCCGCATATTCATTTCTACACGCTAAACAAATCCGCCATCACGCGCGATGTATGCGAAGCCCTTGATTGCGGCGCAAAATCACGTAATGTGGCTGTATAATTGATTTTACCTGCAATGCAAGCGAAGAGGTTTTCCATGGTTCTCGGTACAAATTTAGGCTTTCCCCGCATCGGTCCGAAGCGTGAATTGAAAAAGGCGGTTGAAGCCTATTGGAAGGGACAAATCTCTAAAGAAGAGCTTGGAAAAACTTCTAAAGCTTTGAGGGCGCAGAATTGGAAATTGCAAAAAGAAGCCGGGCTGGACCACATTCCATCAAACGATTTTTCTTTCTATGACCAAATGCTGGATATGACCTGCACGCTCGGTCTTGTACCTGCGCGTTATGGCTGGAGCGGTGATAAGGTTGATCTGGATACCTATTTCGCAATGGCGCGAGGTGCACAGCGTGACGGGCTGGATGTCACCGCCATGGAGATGACCAAATGGTTTGATACCAACTATCACTATATCGTGCCGGAATTCGAAGCGCAGATGAGCCCGAAACTGGCCAACACAAAAGTGATTGATCAATATAAAGAAGCCAAAGAACAAGGTATTGAAACGCGGCCCGTTTTGGTTGGTCCGCTGACTTACATCAATCTGGGCAAACCGCAATATGTCGGTTTTGATTATGCCGAGTTTGGCCGCAAGATCGTCGATGTGTATGTAGAAATTCTGCAAAAGCTGGCTGAGGCGGGCGCGCAGTGGGTGCAAATTGACGAGCCCTGCTTTGTCGTGGATGTTGATACCGGGTTCCATGAGGCCGCCGCCGTCGTTTATAAACGCCTGAGCGAAGCCGCGGATATTAAAATTATCGTCACCAGCTATTTCGATTCTTTGCGCGATAACGCCCAGAGCTTTTATGCGTTGCCGGTTGATGCACTGCATATCGATTTGTGCCGCGGACCGGGTCAAGCCAACACGGCGGCCAATAATGCGGATACCTTGCTGGATGAAGCGCTTGCGAATATTGGCGATCAAGCGCTATCGCTGGGGGTCGTTGACGGGCGCAATATCTGGAAGAACGATTTAAGCGCGTCTTTGACTCTCATCGAAAAGGCCGTGGCCAAGCTCGGAGCAGATCGTGTGTTTGTCGCGCCGAGCTGCTCGCTCCTGCACAGCCCGGTTGATCTGGAGAGTGAAACCAAGCTCGATCCCGAACTGAAAAACTGGATGGCCTTTGCCACACAAAAGCTAGGCGAGATCGCGATGTTGGCCAAAGGGGCGAATGAAGGCCGCGGAGCAATTGCCGATGCGCTGGCGGCAAGTGATGCCGCGCGAGATTCCCGCAAAGCTTCAAGCCGCGTGAATAATGCAGATGTGAAAGCGCGCGTTGCCGGTATTACAACCGATATGAAAGAACGGAATTCCACTTTCAATGAACGCCAGAAAGCGCAGCGCGCTGCGCTGGGTCTGCCGAAATTCCCGACCACCTCGATCGGGTCTTTCCCGCAAACACAAGAAATCCGCAAGGCGCGCGCCGCCTTTAAAAAGGGCGATATTGATGAGACAGCCTACACGGAATCAATGAAGGCAGAAATCCGCGCCGTGGTGGAGTATCAGCACAAGGTCGGGATTGATGTTCTGGTTCATGGTGAGCCCGAGCGCAATGACATGGTTGAATATTTCGGAGAACAGCTGGAGGGCTTTACATTCACTAAATTCGGCTGGGTGCAGAGCTACGGCTCGCGCTGTGTGAAGCCGCCGATTATTTTCGGTGATGTGTCACGCCCCAATCCGATGACTGTGGAATGGTCGAAATACGCGCAAGAGCAAACCGATAAAATCATGAAGGGGATGCTGACCGGCCCGATCACAATTTTGCAATGGTCCTTCGTGCGTGATGACCAACCGCGCAGTGAAACCGCAACACAAATCGCGCTCGCCATTCGTGACGAGGTCGCAGATTTGGAGGCCGCTGGCATTAAGATGATCCAGATTGATGAGGCCGCGTTCCGTGAAGGGCTGCCTTTGCGCAAATCCGACTGGAAAGCCTATCTCGATAATGCAGTGGAGAATTTCCGCCTCTCCTCTTGCTGCGTAGAGGATACGACGCAAATCCACACCCATATGTGCTACTCCGAATTTAACGATGTGATTGATTCCATTGGCGCGATGGACGCCGATGTAATTTCAATCGAAACGTCGCGTTCACAAATGGAGCTGCTTGAGGCCTTTGGCGAGTATAAATACCCCAATGAGATCGGCCCCGGCGTGTATGACATTCATTCCCCGCGCGTACCAGGCGTAGAGGAAATGGTCACGCTGCTGGAAAAGGCGCAAGATGTTTTGGATTCCGATCAGCTTTGGGTGAATCCCGATTGTGGATTAAAAACCCGTGGCTGGGCCGAGGTTGAACCAGCGCTAAAAAACATGGTCGATGCGGCCAAGCAGATGCGCGAAAAAGCCAAAGCCAAAGCGGCTTAAACCTGCAGGCCTTTCCAAAGATGAACGGGAGACACGCCCTCTGAAGCCTGTATGTTGCGGCGAGCGTAGTGGCGTTTTTGCGCGCTTTGCTGCCAAAGCTGCTGAAGCGCCTCCTCATCCTGATCGCGCCCATATATGCGCGCCAGCGTGCCCCAATCCAGCGAAGACAGAGCCCCTTCCCAGACCACGCCGCCGAGGCGGTGCGCGGCCATAATCGATTGCACGGCCGCCTCGCATTCATTCACCAGCATATCGCGGCTATATAAATGCCCCTTGAGATCCTGATCAAAATGAATCAGTTCATGAATGAAATAAAAGGCATTTTGTCCAAGGCCATAACGTGGAGACAGTTCAAAGCGCGCTTTAAAATCACCGCGCACATGGCGCTGCATAAAGGCCGCTTTAAAGTCCGCGCCCTCTTCGCCCTTAATCAAGCAGGAATGATACACCCCGCTCGGCCCAAACAGCGGATAAGAAATTTCATAACCGTAGGTCTTAAGATCGCGCAGGATAGCGGCGCAAAATTCATCACGCCCCAACAATTCAAAAATCACGTTCGTGCGCGCTTCATCAGAGGCAAAAACATGCCGAGCATAGGTCAAAGGATTAAACGGACGGATCATGCCCGCAATTGTGTCAGAGCGGCGGGAGAAAATCTATCGAAGATCGAGAATTTGCGTTGGTTGCTTATTCATATACTCAAGAATTTCATCGTAGCGGCCATTAATCAGGTTCAGCACTTCTCTGAAATTTATATTACCCGGAAGAAGCACAATTCCGATTGGTTTTTTATCATCAAACCCGTAATAGGTTTTTAGAATTTTTGAATTTTCAAAAACTTTTTCGGCGATTAAACAAGGATCACTAGATGCGTCTTTGGACGCATTTTTTGTTACAACAAAATTGAAGCCTTTTTTAAGCGCATAATGATAAACATCACCATCGAATTTTTCGGGTTGTACGACATCAAAAACATGTCTAACCGCGCCGTAATTATTATTAAAAAATCTTTTTAAATGTTTGGAGCAACTCGCATCAATAAGAATTCTTTTATTATGAAACTGTTCTTTTAGCTTAAGAACTCTCGTATCATTTGGAGTTGTAGAAACACCCTCTTGAAGAGAGTACGGATGCTTACCCCCTCTTTTATAAGGTTTTATCTTTTTTCTATCGTAGGGCACGCCCCGAGGTTTACGCAGTTTTTTCGGCATATTGCATTAAATAACCAGGTCGCTTTTTTTGTCAAGATAAATGTTATGGAATTAATTAGCGGCGCGAATACTGGCAACAATTATTTTGGGGGAAATTGAAAAGCCTTACGCCAAATATAAAACCGGCTCTGTAGGATTGCTGATGAATTTTGCAACCTCTTCCTTGCGCTCGGTCAGAAGCTGGATCTTTTCTTGGGTATTATAGACCTCCGGCACAACAATCAGTGCCACAGGTTCGCCGCGTGCGGAGACATGATATTTGTTTTGTATAACGCTGCAATCTCTGAAGGCCTCACGCGCCAGTATAGGCAAGGCGTCTTCCGGTTTGTCCATCTTAAAATCCGCGGAAATCAAAACATTAAAGCCCTTATGCAGGGCACCCTTATATAGTTCAGGATTTCCAAAACCTTTATGTCTTTTGAACGCTTTTGTCTGGTGGAAAGTCGGCGCAAAATTAGAATTTAGAAAGGCCGAAACTTCTCTGCTGAGCGTTTTATCAACCAAGATACGCGGTGCACGATCAAATTCCATTTCAATCTTTTTCGGGCCTTTCACCAAGTGAATGGCAGAACGCAGGCTATTCTTCAGAAAATCAGAAATACGCTGCAGTGCATTCTTTATCTTATTCTCGACGATATCATCCGTTTTCGGGAATAAGATGCCATCACCCGCCATGACGCCAACTTTTTCAAAAATACCGACAAGCGGATCATTTTTGCCTTCCGGCGCGGTAAGGATATTGACGAGCATTCTTGACAACGGCAAATAACCGATAGAAGAGCGCGCTTCTTTCAGGGATGTTTTTTTTACGGTGTTCAGCGTATGTCTTGTGAAATGAAAAACATTCGGGTTTTTATAACGCCGGTTAGAAGGGTGCATAGGGCTTAGATTGCGCTGCGCATCTAACTGAAATTTTTTCTTACGTTTTTTTCGTGCCATGGCCGCTTTAATCTTAATATTATGTATATTTAATGGCTATAAATATACATAATGAAATACAAGATCAAGCTTTTCTTTCAAGAACTGCCGCGAAGAAGCCGTCCGTGCCGTGTCTATGCGGGGTGAGGCGCATATAGGGCGTGCCGATTTTTAAGGATTCATCAAGCGGCGCAGGCGAAAATTCGGGGTGCGCGGCGAGAAATTTCTCCACCTGATGTTCATTTTCATCGGGCAGCAGCGAACAGGTCGCATAGACCAATTTTCCGCCCGGCTTCACGGCCTTACAGGCACGCTCCAAAATGTCGGCCTGAATTTCAGTGAGTTCCTCCAGCGACGGACCATAGGTCGTCCAGCGCATATCGGGATTGCGCCGCCATGTGCCGGTGCCGGTGCAGGGCACATCGAGCAGCACAATATCGAATTTTCCGGCTTGGCGTTTCAGCCATTTGCGCTGCTTATCCTCGGACAGCACGCGGGTTTCAATGATATCGGCCACTTGCGCCTTTTTATAGCGATCCTTGCCCTTCATCAAACGGCGCTCATCCATATCCATGGCAACAATGCGGCCCTTGCGCTGCATCGCCGCGGCCAGCGCCAGCGTCTTGCCGCCCGCGCCCGCGCAATAATCCAGCACCTGCATGCCGGGCTGCGCGCCGCAAACATGCGCGATCAGCTGTGAGCCCTCATCCTGAATTTCGATCCAACCCTTGTTAAAGGCTTTGGTGCGCGCGAGATACGCCTTGCCCAATGCGCGCAAACCCACGGGGGAATACGGCGTGCGCTCGGTCTTTACGCCGTCCGCCTCCAGATAATTTTCGGCCTTTTCAATATCGCAGGTGAATGTGTTGACCCGCATATCCAGCGTCGCGCCGGGAATCATCGCGGCCATTTCCGCCTCGAAATCATCGCCGAAATAGCTCTTTAGCTTATCCTCATAAAGGGGCGGACATTCGCTGCGGATGCTGGCGGGCATGTCGGCATGCTCAAGAGATTGCCCGATCAGCTTTTGAACGAAAGCAATTTCTTCCTCGCCAAGCGGCTCAGGCGCATATTTTGATCCATCGAATAAATCTTTGGTGATGCGCTTTTCCTCTGTGCCCTCAACCAGAATTAGATAAGCCAGAACGCGGCTGCGCGGTGTATCAGGCGCGCCGATTTTCTCCAGCCACCACCCCAAGCGGGCCTGCGCGCGCGCAACATCATAAACGCGCTCGGCCACGTTGGAGCGGTCTTTCGAGCCGATATAGCGGCGCTGGCGCATATAATCGCCCACCACGCCATCCATCGGAATGCGGGTATTTTGCTGTATGCGATCCAACACATCGATGGTCGCTTGCACGCGGGCCTGGGGTTTCATAGAAGAACCTTTGTTAGAAGAGAAAGTGCCGAGCCGAATAAAAGCAGATCAATACCGATTTTGAAAATACTTTCTGGGATTCGTACGTGTAATTTGTGACCGGCCCAAATCGCAAACAGGAAAAACGGCGCTGTATATAAAGCCATCATCCATATAGCCTCGCTCGCGACATCTATCGAAAAAGACAAGGGCAGGCGAATGATGTTCACAACCAGAAAAATGGCCAGAAGGTCTGCGCGGAATTTTGTGTGTGTTTTCGTGTTTTCTTTCAGATAAATAGCATAAGGCGGGCCGCCCATACCAATAAGCCCCATCAGAGAGCCACCCATAAATCCTGTTCCGTGAATGCCAGATTTGTCGACAATCAGTTTAAAAACATTCAGCGCAAAGCGCGCACTTAAAAGATAAAGAAGAATATACCCGGCCAGAAAAATCCGTACATAATCTTCGTTCACATATTTCAAACATAAAACACCGAAAACCAGACCGACAACCGTGAGCGGCATCAGGCTGAACACACGGCGCCATTCAACATCTTTTCGATTGGCAATTGTCAGCAAGCCGGCGGACATAAATTGAAAAACAAGCACCAAGGTTACCATGTCGGCGATGGGGAAAAAGATGCTTAAGATTGAAACGGAAATAAGGGCTGCCCCAAACCCCATGGTCGCCTGAACAAAAAAACCAAATGCAATAATGAGCGCAACAAATAAAGTCACGCTTAATCCTTTGTGCGGTAATTGGGCGCTTCGCGGGTGATGGTCACATCATGGACGTGGGATTCCTTATAGCCCGCACCCGTCATGCGCACAAATTCAGCTTTTTTCTTCATCTCTTCGATTGTCGCCGAGCCGGTATAACCCATGGAGGCCTTCAGGCCGCCGACCATCTGGTGAATAACCGCGCTGATTTGCCCCTTGTACGGCACGCGGCCTTCAATACCCTCTGGCACGAGCTTGTTCGAGGCGGTGGTTCCGGCCTGGAAATAACGATCCGCAGAGCCCTTCACCATCGCACCGACAGAACCCATACCGCGATAGGATTTATAAGAGCGGCCCTGATACAGGATCACCTCACCCGGCGCTTCATCTGTTCCGGCAAACATGGAGCCCATCATGCAGACATCGGCTCCGGCTGCGATGGCCTTGGCGAAGTCGCCGGAATATTTAATCCCGCCATCGGCGATCACTGGAATTTTCTTCTTCTTACAAACACTGGCTACATCCATAATCGCGGTCAGTTGCGGCACGCCCACACCAGCGACAACGCGCGTTGTACAAATTGAACCCGGGCCGATGCCGACCTTGATCGCATCCGCGCCCGCATCCATAAGCGCTTTGGCCGCATCAGCGGTCGCCACATTTCCAGCGATAATTTGCAGGTCATTGCGCGCCTCTTTGCGGATACGCGCGACCGTTTCAATCACCTTGGCGGAGTGCCCATGCGCGGTATCAACCACCAGCACATCCAGCCCGGCATCGGCGAGCAGCATGCCGCGCTCGAAACCGTTTATATCGCCCGTACCCACGGCGGCGCCAACGCGAAGGCTGTCGTTTTCATCCGTGGTTGCGTGCGGGTGAAGCTGTGATTTGAACATATCTTTGACCGTCATCAGGCCAATGCAATTTTCGTTATCATCCACCACCAGCAATTTTTCAATACGGTTGGCATGCAAAAGCTTGCGCGCCTCATCCCGATCAACAGTGTTATAAACCTTCACCAGATTTTTAGAGGTCATAAGCTCCTTCACCGGCTGCTCTGGATTGTCGGCAAAGCGCACATCGCGGTTGGTAAGAATGCCCACCAGCTTTCCGCCTTCACGCGTGACAGGCACGCCGGAGATTTTATTTTTAGACATCAGCTCCAGCGCCTCGGCCAGTGTGGCATCCGGGTGGATGGTAATCGGGTTCATCACCACGCCGGATTCAAAGCGCTTTACGCGGCGCACATGATTGGCCTGCTCTTCAGGGGTCATATTGCGGTGGAGAATGCCAAGGCCGCCATTTTGCGCCATGGCAATCGCCATCTCGGCCTCGGTCACCGTATCCATCGCGGCGGAGAGAATAGGAATTTGCAGTTTGATCTTTTTGGTCAGATAGGTGGAGGTATCGACCTCGTGCGGCTGCACTTCGGAGGCGCCGGGCACCAAAAGGACGTCGTCGAACGTCAGAGCTTCGCGTATCTGTTGGGGATCGTTAATCTTTTTGGTTATACGGGGCATTGCGCAAATCTCTCTTTATTTCAGATCCCCGCCTGCGCGGGGACGCTTCGCGATTTGCAGGTGAGTTATACGGGATTTTCGCAGAAATGCAAGGACTTTATCTGGCAATGCTAGCCGCGAAAGCCGGTGGCGACCAGATATTGCTCGCTCGACTCTTTGCGGCTGGCTTTGGGTTTGACGTGCTTAACGCTTTTGAAGGTCTTTTTCATCTCAGCCATCAGCGTGTTTTGCGCGCCGCCCTGAAACACCTTGGCGACAAACACGCCCTCAGGCTTTAAAACTTCGCAGGCGAAATGATAGGCCGCCTCAACCACCGCCATAATGCGCAAGTGATCGGTTTGCTTATGCCCGGTGGTATTGGGGGCGATATCGCTCATCACCACATCGACCTGCACGTCCGAACCGCCGAGCATGTCTTTGAGTTTATCGGGCGCATCATTATCCATGAAATCCATCTGCACAAAATCAACCCCGCCGAGGCTGTCGATCTCCAGCAGATCAATCGCGACGATTTTTGCGCATTTTTTCTCCAGCGCCACCTGACACCAGCCGCCGGGGGCCGCGCCCAAATCGACAACAATCATGCCGGGCCGGAGCAAATCCAGCTTTTCATCTATTTCCTTGATCTTAAAAGCCGCGCGGGAGCGATAACCGTATTTTTTCGCCTCTTCCACGTACGGATCATTAAGCTGGCGTTGCAGCCAGCGCGTGGAGGAGGTTTTGCGGCCCTTGGCCGTTCTGACCTTTGATTTTGGTTTATTCCGTGACATCTAGAGCACCATAGCCATACTTGAGACAAAAAACACGACAAAATACAGGCCGATCGAGCTGGCCATCACGATACTTTTGTCGTTTTTCGCGGAAAAATGCAAAAATCCGAGATAAAGAATATAAAACAGCGTGTAGATCACAAGGCCGCGATTAAAGGCGCTCATATCCACGAGGGTTAGAATTCCGCGCGGATAACCAAGCGCAATCATCATCTCCACCTGCATCCTTAGAAGGAAAATACAGCCCAGAACGTATAAAAGGGCAGTGCGGCGGTGTGGTTTCGGCGCGGCCAAAAACACCAGCGGCAACCAGATAAAGTCAATATATTGAAGAATATGCGCCATGATCTATTTCGTCTTAAACAAGTTTCGACTAGGATGTCACAGATGGAGCCACGCCTAAAGATTTTTATTTTGTGCTTAATGACCGTGCTGGCGGCGTTGGTCAGCTCCTCCGCGCACGCGCAAGTGATTATCCGCGACACCGAAATTGAAAACACCTTCAAAAGCTGGATTACCCCGCTGCTTGAATCCGCCGGCATGGGTGATGAAAGCGTCAATCTTATTCTGGTACAAAGCCCGGAAATCAACGCCTTTGTTGCGGGCGGGGCCAATATTTTCATCTATACCGGCCTGATCAATAAGACCGAAACGCCGGAAGAGCTGATCGGGGTGATGGCGCACGAGTTGGGCCACATTACCGGCGGGCATCTCATTCGAGGACGGCAAGCGATGGAGCGCGCCTCTTATGAAAGTATTTTGGGCACAGTCCTTGGTATCGGCGCGGCCATTCTTTCGGGCAATGGCGAGGCGGCCAATGCCGTAATTACAGGCTCCAGCTCTCTGGCGCAACGGCGCTATCTCGCCCATAGCCGGGTACAGGAATCGAGCGCCGATCAAGCCGCTTTGAAATTCATGGACAGCGCGCAGATTAATCCCAAGGGCCTGATCAGTTTCATGGAAAAGCTGGAATCCGAGGAGTTCCTGCCCGCCGAGCGACAGAGCGAATATGTGCGCACCCACCCGCTCACCCGTAACCGTATCAGCATTTTAGAGAACAAGGTCGAACAATCAGGCGACCTTAGCATTGCCACCCCGCCAAGTTGGAGCGACGAGCATGCACGCATGAAAGCCAAGTTGCTCGGCTTTATTGATCCGGGACGCGTGCAATGGACCTATAATGACAGCGACACTTCGATCCCTGCGCGTTACGCCCGCGCCATTGCGAAATACCGGGAGAACCGCGTCGATCAGGCTTTAGCGGAAATTGACAGCCTCCTCGCGCTTGAGCCGGATAACCCCTATTTTCAAGAGCTTAAGGGACAAATGCTGGTGGCTTTTGGCCGCGTAGCGGAATCTCTGCCCTATTACCGCAAGGCGGTTACGGGCGCGCCGGAAGCCTCGCTCATTCGTATTGATCTGGGCAAAGCGCTGATTGAGTCGCGCGGCGGGGATGACTCTCTCCGTGAAGCCATTAAAATCCTAGAACGTGCGCTGATTGATGAGCCGCGCTCAACGCGTGCACATCGCCTGCTTGCCACCGCGTACGGCAAGCTGGGCAATGAGCCTGTGGCCAAGCTGCATCTGGCCGAGGAAGCGGTTTTGCAGCGCCGCCTGCCCTACGCCAAGGAATTGGTCAATAACGCGCTCGCCTCTTTGGATCAAGGCAGCCGCGAAGCCCTGCAGGCCCGTGATTTGCTGGCCGATATCGCTGTCCTTGAAACTCAGGAAGAATAAGGATTTTTTGTAACAAATCTGGGCTTTTGCGCGAATCTGTCCTATGAGGCGTATACAAAGCTTATAGTTTTCAGCTACAGTGCCCTTTAAGGTGGATTATCAATAGATTAAGGAGATCATCGGTGCGGTTTATATATTTGATTTTGGCTTTTTCCCTTCTGACAACCAGTTTTTTTGCCGCAAACGCGCAGGCGCAAGAGGCCTTGAGCAAAAGCGATGTCGAAGACATCATCAAAGACTATCTAATGGATAATCCCGAGCTGATTTTGGATTCACTGGATGCCTACCGCGCCAAGCAAGAAGAAATGGAAAAGGCCAGCGCCGAAGAGAGTATTGATAAGAATATTGACTATCTAACAAGTAAAAATGCGCCCTCTGTCGGGCCCGTCGATGCGGATGTCACGGTTGTCGAATTTTTTGATTACAATTGCGGATATTGCCGCAAAGCCCTGCCCGATATTCAAACGCTGGCCAAAGAGGATAAAAAGGTCCGCTTTGTCTTCCGCGAAATGCCGATTTTAAGCCCGAACTCTGCCGAAGTTTCAAAATGGGCTTTGGCTGCGCACAAACAAGGCAAATATTTCGAGATGCACTCTGCGCTCATGGATCAAAGAGGCACGCGCACTGCCGATACCATCAAAAAACTGGCTGAAGAGCTTGGTTTAGACGTTGGCAAACTGGAGAAAGATGCCAACTCTGACGCTGTTAAAACCGAACTAGAAAAAGACATGATGATGGCGCGCGAGATTGGTATTCGCGGCACACCTGCCTTTATCATCGACGGACAGCTCTATCCCGGATATCTGGGTGAGGACGGTTTGAAGCAGGCTATTGAAACGGCCCGCAAAAACGGCGATAAATAGGGCGGTTAAACCCTTAAAGAAAGCGGCACGCTTTTATGATTAAGAATATCGTTCTGGGCGTTCTATGCCTGGCCATCGCCTTTGTCGGCTATCAGATTTTTGATGCTTACCGCGTACGCGGCGCGCTGGCTGATGTGGAAGCGCCACTGCAAACCGGGCCGCAAGATGCGGATCTGGAGGTTGTTGAATTTCTTGATTATGGCTGTCCGTATTGCCGCGAAGCCCACCCCACCATTATGGAGGCCGTGCAACGTGACGGACGTGTGCGCTATATTCCGCGCCCGGTTGCGTTCCTAGGGCCGGAATCAGCCTATGCAGCGGTCGTGGCTTATGCCGCCGCGCAGCAAGATAAATTCTTTGAAATGCACGATGCGCTCATCCGCAATTTCGACAACTTTAATGAGACCACGATGCCCAACATCGCCGCGCAGGCCGGCGCAGACCCCGCGCTGATCCAGCAACAGCTGGATAAAGGGTATTTACAGGAACAGGTGCTGGAAAATCTGGATCTGTTCGAGGCCATGGGCACGAACGCGACCCCGACTTTTGTGATCGGTGGGGATATGATTTACGTGCCGGAAGGACGCATGCCCAGCGTTGATGATTTTTTAGAAATGTTTAACAAAGCCCGAGGAGAGGCCCAATGATCCGCTTTATCTTTTCTTTATTCGCCGTTGTTCTGATGATCGCCGCGCCCGCCAATGCGCAAGATATCGTCATTAAGAATGCCTATTCCTACGCCAGCGCGCCGACGCAAAAGAACGGCGCGGTCTTTATGGTGATTGAAAATACAGGCGCGCAGGATGATGCCGTTTTAAGCGCGCGCGGTGATGTGGCCGAGCGCATTGAGCTGCACACTCATATCATGGACGGTGAAAAAATGATGATGCGCGAAGTCGAGCGCTATGACATCCCGGCCGGACAAAGCGCAGAGCTGAAACCCATGGGCCATCACATCATGCTGATGAATTTGGCTGCGCCTTTGAGCGCCGGGGAGCATTTCCCGCTGACCTTAAATTTTGAGCATGCCGTACCTATTGAAGTGGATGTGAAAATCGTAAATCCCGGAGAGCACCCTTGAATATCCTCATCCTCAACGGCCCGAATTTGAACATGCTCGGCATTCGCGAGCCGGAGATTTACGGCGCGAAAACCCTTGATGAAATCGAAGCAGACTGCCTTGAAAAAGCCCAGAGTCTGGGCTTTGCCGTTGATTTTCGCCAATCCAACCATGAAGGTGAGCTGGTTGACTGGATTCAAGACGCGGCGATTAACATGGATTTTAAGGCGCTGATTATCAATGCGGGCGCCTATACCCACACCTCGGTTGCTCTGCATGACGCCCTGAAAATCCTCGATATTCCGATTATTGAGCTGCATATTACCGACCCGAAAAAACGCGAAAAATTCCGCCATATCTCTTACATAGAGCCACTTGCAACCGATACGATCAGCGGCCACGGCCCGCAAGGATATTGCGTCGCGCTGGAGCGCTGTGCAGAGATCTTAAAGTCTTAAACAATGCGTTTTGACTTTTACCCGCAACTGCTGTAATCAGGGACGTTGGTTTCGGTGATAATTACCTAAGAATTTAAACAATGAAGATTGATTCAAAAGCAATTAAAGAGCTGGCCGAGCTGCTCGATGAAACAGGCCTGAATGAAATTGAAGTGGCCGATGGCGATAAAGCCATCCGCGTGAGCAAAGGCAGCGGCGTTGTTATGGCCGGCGGCCCAGCACCAGCAGCGGTGGCAATGGCCTCTGATCCGGCTGTACCGCAACAAGCCAATACAGGCGCGCCCGATACAGTGGCCCACGCCCATCCTGGTGCCGTAACATCCCCGATGGTCGGAACAGCCTACATGGCGCCCGAACCAGGTGCCTCAGCCTTTGTTACAAAGGGTGACAGCGTCAAAGCCGGCGATACGCTGATGATTATTGAGGCCATGAAGGTTATGAACCCGATTAAGGCCGAAAACTCAGGTACAGTGACACAAATTCTGGTGCAGGACGGTCAGCCGGTTGAGTTCGGCGACGTTCTTATGGTCATCGAATAAGATAGATTTCTATTATGATCAAAAAAATCCTCATCGCCAATCGTGGAGAAATTGCCCTGCGGATTATTCGCGCCTGCCGCGAGATGGGGATTGAAAGCGTGGCTGTGCACTCCACGGCGGACGCAAACTCCATGGCGGTGCGTCTGGCCGATGAGTCGGTATGTATCGGCCCGCCTAAAAGCCATGACAGTTATCTCAATATTCCAGCCATTTTAAGCGCTGCCTCACTGGTGGGCGCAGACGCGATTCACCCGGGCTATGGGTTCTTGTCCGAAAACGCACAATTTGCCCGCATGGTCGAAGAACACGGCTTTATCTTTATCGGCCCAACGCCCGAGCATATCGAGCAAATGGGCGATAAGGTTATGGCCAAACAAACCGCGCAAAAGCTGGGCCTGCCGGTTGTTCCGGGTTCAGAAGGCGGCGTTGATACAGCCGATGAAGGTTTGGAAATCGCCGAAGAGATGGGCTTTCCTGTCATTATCAAGGCGGCCTCTGGCGGCGGCGGTAAAGGGATGCAGGTTGTACGCGAGGCCGGAGAGTTTAAAGAATTGTTTTCCCGCGCGCGCAGTGAAGCCAAAGTTAATTTTGGCGATGACACGGTTTATATCGAAAAGTTCCTCGAAAAGCCCCGCCATATTGAGATTCAGGTGTTTGGCGATACGCATGGCAATGCCATCCATCTGGCCGAGCGCGATTGTTCAATTCAGCGCCGTCACCAAAAGCTGGTCGAAGAAGGCCCCTCGCCTGTCTTAACTGAAGAATTACGCCATGAGATTGGATCTTTGTCCGCAGATGCCATCCGCGAGATGGGCTACCGCGGCGCAGGCACAATTGAATATCTCTATGAAGACGGCAAATTCTACTTCATGGAAATGAACACCCGCATTCAGGTTGAACACCCGGTGACTGAAATGATCACAGGGATTGACCTGATCGCCGAACAAATCCGGGTTGCCAATGGTGAAGAGCTGAGCTTCCAGAAAGACCGCTTCCACCTGCGTGGCCATGCGATTGAAGTACGAATCAACGCCGAAGACCCGGACACCTTTATGCCCTCACCGGGTACAATCAAGCAGTTCCACGCCCCCGGCGGGCTGGGCGTACGTTTTGATAGCGCGATTTACGGCGGCTATGCGATCCCGCCTTATTACGACTCCATGGTTGGGAAGCTGATTGTACACGGGCGCACGCGTGAGGAATGTATCCGCCGCTTGCGCCGCGCCATTCGTGAAACGGTTGTTGAGGGGGTTAAAACCACTCTGCCGCTGCATTACTGGATTACCGAACAAGAAGACTTCATCAGCGGTGATTACACTATTCATTGGCTGGAGAAGAAGCTGCAAGAGCGCAGCGAGTCTTAAGCTCTTCAAAAATTTCATAAAGATATAAAATCTCTATATAATGGCGTTATGCAGCTTGTTTTAACGCCGGAATTGATTTTAGAAGCCTACCGCCACGGCCTGTTTCCCATGGCCTATAGCGGGGACAGCGAATATGTGCACTGGATTTGCCCGGAATTGCGTGGCCAGCTGCCCATTGCCGAGCTGCATATTCCGCGCCGTTTGAACCAAACGCTGCGCGCTGCGCCCTTTGATATCCGCATCGACATAGGCTTTGAAGCCGTCATGCGCGCCTGCGCCGAAAAACGCCAAAAGCGCCCGGAAACATGGATCAATGAGGAAATTATTGAGAGTTTTTGCGCCCTGCATGAGCGCGGCCACGCCCACAGCGTCGAATGCTGGGACGGATCGAAACTGGTCGGGGGCGTATACGGCCTGAAAATCGGCGCAGCCTTTTTTGGAGAAAGCATGTTTTCGCGTGCCCGCGATGCCAGTAAAATCGCGCTGGTGCATCTCACTGCGCGGCTGTGGAGGGGCGGTTTTCGTATCTTTGATACGCAATTTATCAACGACCATCTAAAGCAATTCGGTGTTTATGAAATTCCCCACGAGCGCTACATGCAGCATTTAAATGATGCGCTAGGGCATAATGCTGATTTCGCACTTAATGATTTAAGCACGGCCAATATTCTCGAGGAATATCTGAATATGAAACGCGAAACTGGCGTTTAGTTTTCAGCTGGAATATCTGTGGCCTCGGGCGCAGCCGGGATCGCATCATCCTCCAGCTCCCCTTCGCCGCGCTGCTCAGCTTCTTTTTGTTCGGCCTTAGGCTGCGGCGTTTTTGCCTCTAAACAATCCAGAACCCAGACATCATAAAAAGGATGATCCATGGAGGATAGGCCCGGCGAGGACGCAAACATCCAGCCGCTAAACACCCATTCAGGGGTTTCTTCTTGTGTGGTTGTATCTTTGACTACCTGCCATATTTGCAAGAACGCAGCGGATTCAGGTTGTTCAATAGGTGGAGCTTTGCGGCAAGCCTGCACGCGGATAAAAAGCGAGCCAAATTTGACAGTTGAACCGACATTGGCTTCAAAGGTCGAGGTCCGCGCTGTGGTCTTTTCCAGCGATTGCAGCTTCACAACCGGGTAATCGACCATCGCAACAGGTTCTTCTTCGATGACCTCTTTCGCCTGTTCCTCGGCCGGTGGAGGCGCCGCTTCTTCAGCAGCCTGTTTCTGCGCGGCTGCCGCGGCATTGATAACAGCTTCGACAGCAGATTGAGGTTCTTCCTGTGCCATAGCAAAGACGACAAAACACATCATCAAACATGATGTCAGAATGACAAAAAGCAAAGGTTTACTCGGCTTGCTTGTCATTTTTATCGTCGGCTTCGGAAACGCTGAAGATAAATTCACCCAGCAACTGTTCAAGATTTTGCGGGGCCTGCGTATATTGTATACGCCCGCCGGACTTTATCATCTCTTCATCCGCGCCCGGCTCCAGCGCCAGATAACGCCCACCAAGCAGGCTCTCGGAGCTGATCACCGCGGCTGTATCGGTTGGCAGCTCAATACCCGGATCAAGGCTCATATGTACGCGCGCAAGATAGCTTTGTGCATCAAGCTCAACGTCGGTAACAGAGCCAACCTTCACACCGCTAATCTGTACATCATCGCCGGCCGCCAAGCCGCCAATGCCGGAAAAATCGGCGCTTAAATCAAAGCCGCTGGGCGTGGCAACATTGCCCACCTTGTAACCAAAAAGAAAAAAGGCCGCTGCGCCCAAAATGACAACCGCCCCTAAAATTGTTTCAACAACACTGCGTTTCATATTTTAAATCCCTAAAAACAAAAGCAAAAATAAAATGCCTCTCTAACGGTTTAGCTTAAAACCCTGCGCAGGGCAATAATGCGCTTTATTTTGGCGGGCTCCAGGCTGTGTAATCCCCGGTTGCCTTGTCGCGCCGACCGCCCTTTAGAATATGGCCGGGCGGGCGATAGGCATGATTTGTCCCGGTCATATTGGCTTTGTGCGGCTTTTGCCATTCCCGGCGGAAAGACGGTGTATCCTCATCGGGAATCTCATCGCTTTGATGATGCAGCCAGCCATGCCACTCCGGCGGAACGCTGCTCGCCTCAGGCGCGCCTTTATACATGACCCAGCGGCGCTCGCGCTTGTAACCGGGACGCGGCTTGGCACGGTAATATTTATTGCCCAGCGCATCACGGCCCACACACCGGCCACCCGATGTGAGGGTAAAAAGCGAAATATGCGCGGGCGATAACGCCCCTAAAAAACTGAGTAATCCCATAGCTGTCAAAACTTTCATGACATTTACAATTGAGCCAAAGTATGGCAGATCAGACCATAAGACAAAAGGATTTTTAAGACAATGGACATCCGTAAAAAACTCGAAGAGCTGGGCTATGAACTGCCGCAGGTCGCCGCGCCCGCCGCCAATTATGTGCCTTATATCATTGAGGGCGGTATGGTGTTTATCTCCGGCCAAATTCCCTTCCTGAATGGCCAGTCCATGCATCTGGGCCGGGTCGGTGATGATTTGACGCTCGAACAAGGCATAGAGGCTGCGCGCGCCTGTGCCCTCAACATACTCGCGCAGGCGGATGCGGCCGTAAGCGGGGATTGGTCAAAGATTAAACGCTGCGTGAAGCTAGGCGGATTTGTGAATTGCACGCCGGATTTTACCGACCACCCAAAAGTCATTAACGGCGCATCGGATTTAATCGGGGAGGTTTTGGGCGAAGCCGGAAAACACACCCGTTTTGCCGTGGGCGCGTCGAGCCTGCCGCTCGGCGTTGCGGTGGAAATCGAAGCGATCTTTACGCTTAAGGCTTAAGATTTATCCCAGCTTTTAAACATCTCCATGGCCTCATCACGGCCGATCTGGGTATATTCAGCGCTTTCGCGCTGGCCCATATTTTGCCGCGCCGCCTCTTCACCGCGGTCACGAATATGACGAATTTCATCATGGGTCAGCGCATAGTAAATCTTTTTAATCCCGACGCTGGCAATTAGGGCCTGACCCATCATAGTCGGCTCGGAGCTGCAATACAGCGTGCAATCGGACAGATCGCCCCGGCTCAAACGCTCCGCCGCTTGGCGGATCGCCATTACCTCCGCATGCGCGGTCGGGTCCATGCGCGAGGCGCGGCCATTGACGCCCTCACCCAAAATTTTTCCATCCGCACCCGTAACAATCGCGCCATACGGACCACCCTTGCCCGAAGACACATTCTTAATCGCCATATCAATCACCTTGGCCATCAAGATTTGAGGACTATAGGTTGCGGGTTCGCGCGCCTCCACCGCCAGCGCGGACGGGTTAAACCCCCGGCGCTTTAAAATGCGCTCCACAGTTTCAATAAGGCGTTTAGGCTCTACAGGTTTTTGCAAAACACGCTGCACGCCCAGCGCATTGGCCTCGGTTAATATATCGCTCGATTGATCACCCGTAATCACAACCACGGGCAAATCAATGCCTTGCGCAACCAGATGTTTTACAAATTCAAACCCGCCCTTGGGCGCCATATTGATATCAACCAGCGCCAGATCAATATCATGGGCGCGGATACGCTCAATCGCCTCTTGCCCGTCACTAACGCCGTGAATTTTATAGCCCTGCGTTTGCAGGATGCCACTCATCAGGTCGCGGCTGACCTGATTATCCTCGGCAATCAAAATATGAATAAAATCGCTCATGCGCTCGCTTGCGTATCGTTAAAATTCCACTTACCCTATTTAAGCATAAAAACGTAAGGGCCGATAATGCTTTCATTCTTATCCAACACTCAAACACAGCGCGCTGGCGAGCGCGGTAGCGTTCTGATTATTATTTTTGTGGCGGTTGCCCTGTTTGCCGCACTCAGTTTTACCGTTGCCGATATCATGCGCTCGGGCGATCCCAATATGATGGCTGAAGAACAGGCCAAGCTTTTTGCCGATGAGCTTTTGAATGACGCGCAAAATTTTCGTTTGGCCGTGCAGGATATGAAGATCTCAAATGGCTGCGCCGACACCGATATCAGCTTTGCCAACAACATTATCGCCGGTTATGAGCATACGCCAGAGGCGCCGGACACGTGCAAAGTTTTCAATGCGGCAGGCGGCGGGATGAATTTTATAAAACCCAGCGCCGACATGTTTGATCCGAATTTTGCCAGCGTCGCACCAAGTTTTTACGAGCGCTGGGTATTTGTAGGAAATACCCTTGTAACAGATATAGGCACGACAGCACCTGAGCTCATGGCAACTGTTTCGTTCCTTCGTTTGGGAATTTGTGAGGCGATCAATGACCGCGCCGGAGTTCCCAACCCTCCGCCTGTGGTCAATCTTGGTGGGTTTCCTTTGGTCTTTACAGGAACATATACTTCTACAACAACGCTTGGAACGGGCGCGCATAGCGCTCTGGCCAATAAACCTTTTTCATGCTTGCAACTGGGGAATACTTTGAGCGCCGGCTCGTATGTTTTTAACTACGCCCTTATCTCACGGTAGATCATTTTAGGACTGTTTAATCGGCGTTTTCTTCCGCCGTATCTTCAGGTTCTTCCTGCGAAGCAGAGCGCTCCGGCGCATCTTCGAATTCAAACGTTAGCGCCTTGTCTTTATAATCAACAACGACAAGGCCGCCATCAGCAAGCTTACCGAACAGAATTTCCTCAGCCAGCGGACGCTTGACCTCTTCTTGAATAATGCGCGCGAGCGGACGTGCGCCCATCGCCGGATCATACCCCTTCTCGGCCAGATATTTGCGCGCGGCTTCGGTCAGATCAATCGTGACATGCTTATCGGCGAGCTGCGCCTCCAGTTGGATGACGAATTTATCGACGACCTTCTCCACCGTTTCAGGGCGCAGGTTCTGGAAGGGCACAATCGCATCGAGGCGGTTGCGGAATTCCGGCGCGAACATGCGGGTAATCGCTTCGTTATCAGCGTAGCTTTCGACGTCATCACCGACGCTGCGGCCAAAGCCCACCGGCGTTTTGGCGATATCGGATGCGCCCGCGTTGGTGGTCATGATCAAAATCACATTGCGGAAATCAATAACCTTACCGTTATTATCGGTCAGCTTGCCGTAATCCATCACCTGCAAAAGGATGTTAAACAGATCGGGGTGCGCCTTCTCAATCTCATCAAGCAGCAACACACAATGCGGGTGATGATCAATCTTGTCAGTCAGCAAGCCGCCCTGCTCGAACCCCACATAACCGGGCGGCGTTCCGATAAGGCGGGAGACGCTGTGGCGCTCCATATATTCGGACATATCAAAACGGATCAGCTCGATCCCCATCGTCTTAGAAAGCTGCCTTGCAACCTCGGTCTTACCCACCCCAGTCGGGCCGGAGAAGAGATAAGAGCCAATCGGCTTTTCAGGATCGCGAAGGCCCGCACGGGCCATTTTGATGGAATCGGTGAGCACGTCGATCGCTTTATCCTGATCATAAACCATAGTCTTCAGATCACGCTCCAGCGTTTGCAGCGCTTCCTTATCATCCTTGGTCATGGATTTGGCGGGAATGCGGGCAATGGCAGCAACCACGCCTTCAATATCGCGCTCGGTAATTTCTTTCTTGCGCTGATCGGGTTTGACCAGCATCTGCGCCGCGCCAACCTCATCAATAATATCAATCGCCTTATCGGGCAGTTTGCGATCACCCATATATTGATCGGAAAGCTCCACAGCCGCCTTGATCGCCGCGTCCGTGTAGGTCACGCCGTGATGCTTCTCGTAATAGGGTTTCAGGCCCATCAAAATGGCAATCGCGTCTTCAACGCTAGGTTCATAGACATCAATCTTCTGGAAGCGGCGCACGAGCGCGCGGTCCTTCTCGAAATAATTGCGGTATTCTTTGTAGGTGGTCGAACCCATGCAGCGCAGCGTGCCGTTGGAAAGCGCGGGCTTCAGCAAGTTTGACGCATCCATCGCCCCGCCGGAGGTCGCGCCCGCGCCGATCACGGTATGAATCTCATCAATGAAGAGGATCGAGCCGTCAATCTGCTCCAACTCTTGCAAAACCGCTTTAATGCGTTCCTCAAAATCGCCGCGATAGCGCGTTCCGGCCAGCAACGAGCCCATATCGAGCGAGAAAATTGTTGCGTCATTCAGTACTTCAGGAACTTCTTTTTCAACGATTTTTTTGGCCAGCCCTTCGGCAATCGCCGTCTTACCAACACCCGGATCACCGACAAAAAGCGGGTTGTTTTTCGAACGGCGGCAGAGCACCTGAATCGCGCGCTCAACTTCCTTGTCACGGCCAATCAGCACATCGATCTTACCCTCTTTGGCTTTGTCATTCAGATTGACGCAATAGGAATCGAGCGCTTCTTGCCCGCTCTTAATATTCGGGCCATCATCATTATCAACGCCTTTGGGCGTGCGGCCCGTGTCATTTTGTGAAGGCACTTTGGCAATGCCGTGGGAAATATAATTCACCGCATCAAAGCGGGTCATGTCTTGTTCTTGCAGGAAGAAGACAGCGTGGCTTTCGCGCTCGGAAAACAGGGCGACCAAAACATTCGCACCCGTAACCTCTTCACGGCCAGAGCTTTGCACATGGATCGCCGCACGCTGTAACACGCGCTGGAAGGCCGTGGTCGGGGTAGATTCTTCGGCGTCTTTATTCACCAGATAGGTCAACTCGCTTTGGATATAAATCGCGAGCTTATCGCGCAAATCCGCCAGCGTAATGCCGCAAGAGCGCAGCACCGCCATCGCATCCTGATCTTCGGTCAGGGCGAACAGCAAATGCTCCAGCGTCGCATATTCGTGGTGATGCTCATTGGCGACGGCTAAGGCTTTATGAAGGGTTTGTTCTAGATTACGAGATAACATAGATTTATTCTAGCATTCCTGCCTTGGCAGGTCATCGAAAAAAATGCACCCGGCGCGGCTATTAGTGCATCATGGCAGACATATCCATGTGATGCATCATGCCGCCCATACCATGCACCATGGAGGGATCAATTTTGATCTCATCCGCATTGCCCGGATAGGTGTCTATGATATCGTGCATAAGCTGAATTTCCTGCGCTTGGTCACGCAAAACATCCAGACACATAAGCCTTACATAGCCGTTATTGGCATTCGGATCATCGAGATAATCATTGCACATCATCAAGGCCCCTTCGTGATGCACAATCATCGCCTTGGCAAAGCGGACATCTTCAGCCGAAACCACATCATCGCCGCGAAAAACGGATTGGATAGGCGGCATCGGCGCGCGCATAAAACGCTGGTTCATCGCCAGGTATCTGGTTGCCACCTGATGGCGTTCCGGCGCAGCGCCCTTAAAAGAAATTTTTGAGATCAAATCTTTGACCGTATCGAGCATCGAAATTTCAAAGGTTTGATTGCGTATGATGCCTTTGGCGAGGGATTGCAAACGTCGGCTGGATTTTTTCGGGCTAGCAAGATACTCATTCGACATACTGAGCGCCCCGGCATGGTGCGGGCGCATACCGTTGATAAACTTCATATCGGAGTCATAATTGGCAGGGCTGTATTGCTCGTACCATTTGGTCGTAAATTTTGGAGTATGGCCGTCATAATCCGGCTCAATCTGCGATTCCGCACGCGCTGCTATGCTCATCGAAAAAAAGGCAAACGCCGCCAGCATACATAAAGAGAGAAATTGTCTTGTCATTAACCACAATCCTGTTTTTTGAAAAAGCCTTTCAAACAGGATTTCGCACCTTTAGGGCGCAAAGTTACAAGGGATGAATAAATATTATTCCTTCTCCATCGTGCATTGGAGAGGCTGTTCATTCGCCGCAGCGAAATCCATGACCTGCGCAACTTTGGTCTCGGCAATTTCATAGGTAAAAACGCCGCAAACGCCCACGCCACGGCGATGCACTTGCATCATGATATCGGTGGCTTCTTGACGGTTCTTTGTAAAGAATTTCTCCAGAACGTGAACCACGAATTCCATGGGTGTGTAGTCGTCATTGAGCAGCAAAACTTTGTACATAGACGGCTTTTTGGTTTTGGGACGTGTCTTCAGCGCCAAGCCGGTTTCATGCTCGCCCTGCCCGCCATCGTTGCTGTAATCGGGCGGGTTATCGCTCATCGTGATCAGGAATGGAAATTTATCCTCTAGCATCAGCCAAACACCAAAAATGTGCCTTTCTTTGAACCTATATAGATTTGTACGCTACAGTATCAATTGTACCAGAAAACGGGCAAGAGAGAATAGAAAAATCAAAGATTTGGCTGGCCGAGATCTAAATCGTTTTCACCGTATTCACGCCATAAAAAGGGATCGATGGCAGCAATACCATTTGTTCCGGCAAAAGCTGCATCATTGGGATCAATATTAAAAAGCTCTTTGTAATAATTCACTTCCGTAATAATTGTCGCCTCGTCTTTGTTTAGTTCCCGCGCTAGTAAGCGCTTCGTTGCCGGAATGAAGTCGTTATAAATGGAATGCATAATTTTTGCAGTATCGGCGTTATTAGCGGAAACAGAAGAAAATTGTTCTTTTACATTTTGCAGTAAAGATGGCTTGCTCAAATTTGCGTTGGCACACAAAACCATATCAATATTCTCAAACCCTGTTTCTGAGATAGCCAAAGCCTTTACAGCAACACCGTTAAAATCCAGTTCTTCTAGCCACCCTTGTTTATACAAAGACAGAAAACCGTAGATTTCATAGAGCGTATTCCAGGCTGCTGAAGATAGATTTTTCGCGAATCCCAGAACTTCTTGTGTATTTTTAACCTGATCGGGCATTCGTGTTTTAAGATAATCAACTTGTCCTTGTGTGAAGCGAACCGCCTCCAATGAATCCAGAACAGTTTTTTTGTTCAGACTAAGATCATCCTGCGCATTCTCTTTGAAAAGATTTTTGGTGAAATCTCTCCACTCATCCCAATTTGCAAAATCCATGGCCTTGCCTCATATACTCTATAAAACTTGATTTAAGTTATGAAAAATAACAATTTTTTAGGAAAAAGGCAAGAAAAAACCCCGCCGCTCGGTTAGAAGAGGGCGGGGTTTTAAACCTTATGGGGAAAGCTTATGCAGCCATAGACTGTGAAGTTTTGGCCACTTGCTCGTTGATCGGCTCAGAAGCTTCTGTCAGAAGCTTCACGCTCATTTCAGAGATTTTGGTCGCATTGCTCATAAAATCATCGAAATTCGCCTGCGCGATTTTGTTTTGTGTTTCTGTGAATTCGTTCAAGGTCTTCACGCCCAGAACCTCTTTCATGTACTGGGTTTGCTTTTGCGCTGAATCCTGCGCTAGCTGCATGCTTGCGCGAACGATCTCTTCAAAACCCTTGGCGAAGATCGTGCCGGATTTTACGAATGCTTCATAGCTCTCGCGGCTGGCCGTGTTGCTGCCTTTCAAAAACTCTTCAAACTGCTTTGTTGTCTGTGCCATTGTAGTCTCCATCTTTAGTGGTTGCTCTTGTACGCGTTTTTGTGTGTTTGAAACCGCCTGTTTCGCTGTTTCTGCAGTGGTTTTCGCGGCTTTTGGCTGTGCCTTTTTCACCGCTTTTTTGGCATTTGAAGCCTTACTCTTTGTGTTTTTCTTCTGAGCCATAATTCTTGTTATGCCTTTGATTTTATTGGCCTAAAGCACAAAATAATGAAAATAGTTATTTTCAATAATTATTGCACTGCACAATTATAGTTTTAACACGCATAACCGGGGCCTGTCAACGATTTTTTTGCAGTGCACAAAATAAGTTTTACACAGAGACCGCAACGCAAACGTGGACAAAAAGTTCCATTAACGCTACTATAATATTTGTTGTGTATTCTAGACTCTAGTTACCAAAATCATTCGTGACGTTTTTATCATAAAATCCGCCCGTTTTCTCTTCAGGGGCATCCGTCACAAATACATTAAAAAGAGCCCGCGCATGCGACATATGAGAGCCGCAGATCTATCTTCCTTTCTCGGGATTCGCCCGGTTCTTCTCTCTGCGCTGCTGCTCATCTTTTCTCTGACTATTGCCTTGCCCGCTGGAAATGCGGCCTTTGCCAAAGAAAATCCGCGCTATGCGTCGATTGTTATGGATGCCGATACCGGCATGATCCTGCATCAGCGCTATGCCGACAAGCAGCTCCACCCCGCATCACTGACCAAAATCATGACGCTCTACATGGTGTTCGAGGCACTTGAGCAGGGCCAGCTGCGCCTGAATGACCGGGTTTATATCTCAAACCACGCCGCCAGCATGGTACCCAGCAAGCTGGGTCTGGCCGCCGGATCCACCATCCGCGTGCAGGACGCGATTTACGCGCTGGTCACAAAATCCGCCAATGATATCGCCGTGGCGCTGGCCGAACATCTGGGCCGCTCGGAAAAGAATTTCGCCTATATGATGACCCGCCGTGCGCACGACTTAGGCATGGCAAACACAACGTTTCGTAACGCTTCTGGCCTGCATGACCCGCGCCAGATCAGCAGCGCGCGCGACATGGCCATACTCGCCCGTGTCATTATTCAGGATTACCCCAGCTACTACCGTTATTTCTCTCGCCGGAACTTCACCTATGCCGGGCATACCTACCGCAATCATAACCGCCTGATGGAAAGCTATAGCGGGATGGACGGTATGAAAACCGGCTATATTCAGGCTTCGGGTTTTAACCTCGTTGGTTCTGCCGTACGCGGCAACCGCCGTTTGATCGGCGTAGTTTTTGGCGGACGCACCGCCGCTTCAAGAAATGCCCACATGGCGACCTTGCTTGATGAGGGGTTCCGCAAAGTACAAGATATCCGCGTGGCCAGCGCGAGCGCGCCTGTGCCACCCAGAAAACCCGGTATTGTGACGGCAATGAATACATTGCAAAACCTGTCGCCCGCCAGCGGTGTCTCCGCCGGTTCGGCTGATGGATGGACACAGAGCGCCTCTACCTTGCAAAACGGCATGTTTGGAAAGCTGATTGGTGAGGGTGATAATGACCCGGCCATTGCCGAGCGCATTGAAACCGGCCTGATGGCGATCAACGCGCAAAAAGGCCAACCGCAAACACAGACCATCGCCAGCGCCCGCCCGGTTTTGGCTAATTATTCCGCCAGCGCCCCGCGCGCCTGGGCCGTGCAAATCGGTGCCTTCACCAGCCGCGCCGCAACAGACCAAGCGCTGCGTGACACAGCCAAGATATTGCCGCAGCAATATGCCAGCGCCAATCCGATTATTGCACCGCTGAAGACCAAGAATGGCTGGCTGTTTCGCGGACGCCTGAGCGGCTTTACAAAAGAAGAAGCCTTTCAGGCCTGCACGCATTTGAAAGAATGTATGCCTGTCGCCCCTTATAATTAGGATTATCCCCTCCCATGGATCTGATGACAAACGAGCGCGGCAACATGTTGTTCATCATCCTTATTGCCGTAGCGCTGCTCGGCTTTTTGACCGCCGCCATTCAGTATTCCAGCAATCCCGAAGGGGCGACCATCGATAAGGAAGAGCTGCGTATTCGTATTACGGAAGTGCAGCGCTATGTCTCCGAGCTGGAACGCGCGGTTTTATATATCCAGCAAAACGGCTATAGCGAGGATGATATTCGCTTCGCCAATCCCGAGAACACAGATTATGGCGATTTGTCAGCGGACGCAGACCCAACCAATCAGGTTTTCCACCGCGATGGCGGGGCGGCGCTGTATCGCGATGCGCCCGATGGCATCAATGACGGCAGCGCGTGGGAGTTTTATGGCGGCACGCATCTACCCGGCGTGGGCTCGGACAAGCCTGATTTGATTGCCGTGCTGCCCAATGTCACCGCGCAATTTTGCAGCCGGATTAATGAAATCAATAATCAGAGCGGAACGCCGCAAGATACCGGCGCATCAGCTGCCTCAGGCAGCAATGCAGGCGATTGTCTGAATTTAGGAGCGCTGGGGCGTTTTGATGACGGCCAGCAATATTACGACCCGCCGAGCTTTAGCGAAAACACAGTCGATGAAAGCAGTTTTGAGCAAGACCCGGTTTCAGGAGAAGCCTACACAGTGCTGCAGGCGTGTGTTCAATGCGTGAATTTTGCCGGAACGCCGCGGCATTTCTACCACGTGCTTTTGGCGCGCTAAGATTTCTACTATTTAAGGCTGCTGGGTTGTGCGCGTGATCACGGGCTTGGCTTCGGAAAATTCATCAACCTCGCCGCTCATCTCAATTGTATAATCGAAGGCTGAGAGCACGCGCCCGGTTTGCATATCGGTAATGCGCAAATTCACCGTTAAATCTTTTTTCAGGCGCAGCAGCTCGCGGTCATGACGGGCATAGGTTCCGGCCAAAACGTAGCGGGCCGTTTCTCCGGCTTTAGCGGCAGGCGCCATATAAAACCCGTCGCCCTGACGCGTCACATCGCTGAGATCAACGCGGTAGCCAAGCTGCGCGAGACGCGTGCCGATTTGCTGCGGGATGATTTGCCCGACCGCGGAGGTCAAAGCCGGTTCAAGGGAGTCATGCAGCGGCACGGCCTTAATCAAATCGCTCTTTCCAATGAAGTTATCGGCCTGTTTGATCATGTAATCAGCCGCAGCATAGTTGCGCGCCTTTAAATTCTCGACATCCTGATTAAGCACATAATTGGCTGAGGCGGCAGAGCCCCAAAGCACCACAGGTTCACACGCGCCAAGCAGGCCAGCGGATGAAACGCATAATAAAGCGGTTAGCAGAGATTTATTTATCATGATGACCCTCGCATATAGTGCAGGTCTCTTTCATCTCACATTTCTTTTTGCAGGTCTCGCCGCAAGAATGCGCGTCGCTGGCCGCGCGATACATCTCCGGCCCGGGACGCGCATTAAATTCTGTGCCGTAATAGGTATAGCCCGTCGGCATGGCATTTGGATTGGCGCAGGCCGCCACACTGAGAAGGCATAGTAGAGAAAAAAGAACGCGCATAAATGTCCGCCTATGTTGGTCAAAAGAGCTTTACCAGACGCAGTAAGCGCGATTTTACCAATTATAGGCGCGCCCGTATAGCCCTTAAGCGTAGGCCGCCACGGATGATGCTTTGACAGCCTGCTGACGGCCCAGCTCGCTGAGCCAAACCATGCGCTTGCCGCAATAAGGGCCACACAAAACCGGGCGGCTGACCAGAAAGCCCTCGCTCTCGGCCATATCGACGCTGCCACGGCCATAACGCTTGGATAAGTCTTCGTAAAATTGAACGGTCTCCGGTCCTTCGAAATAGGTTTCGAGAAGTAAAAAATCAGAAAGCATTCTTATCTCCTTTTGATTGTTGTTTTAGGAAAAAGAATAAACGCTATTGATAATCATTCTCATTTAAATTTTAAAAATGATCAAGGGGCTTTTTTAGATTTTTAATTCTGCACGGGGATAAGTCGGTTTTCGCGTGTGAATCTAGCGAGCCTTAGGCCGCTTCGTCGCTGGCCTTTTTGATGGACGCGGTGGTGGAATGACCTTCATAAACGGGCATCACCTCAACCACGCCGCCATAGCTCTGCACGCTCGGCGCTTCGGGGATTTGATCCACCGTATAATCACCACCCTTAAAATAAATGTCAGGCTGAATTTTAGAGAGTAGATCACACGCGGTATTATCCTCACCCTCATTCGTTGCGCCGAACAGCACAACCATATCGACCGCCGCCAGCGCCGCCAAAACGGCGGCGCGCGAGGCTTCATCATGCACCGGGCGGCTCGGCCCTTTGAGAATTTTCACAGATGAATCGGCATTCAAACCGACGATCAATCGATCGCATTTAGCACGCGCATCATTCAGATACGAGACATGGCCCAAATGAACAATATCAAAACAGCCATTGGTAAAGCCGGTTTTCAGGCCCTTGGCCTTCCAGCGCTTCACATGTTCAGCGGCCTCATCCCAATTGCACACAGGCGCGCTCAGGCCTGCTTTTTGTTCGCCCTCCAGCGCTGCCGCCAATTCATCGGCGCGAATCGGCGCGGTACCGACCTTGGCCACCACAACCCCGCCAGCAACATTTGCCAGCGCCGCCGCATCTGCCAAATCCGCACCTGCCGCCAAGCCGGCCGCAATTGTCGCAATCACCGTATCGCCCGCGCCGGAGACATCAAACACCTCCTGCGCCACGGTTTCAAAATGAACAGGCGCGGCGTTCGCTTCAATCACACTCATCCCCTCAGCCGAGCGCGTAGCAACGACAGCATCGATCCCGCAACTCTCAATCAAGGTCTGCGCCGCGGCGATAACCTGCTCGTCAGTATCCACCGGCAAGCCGCGCGTAGCTTCAGATAATTCTTTCTTATTGGGCGTAATTGCGCGCGCGCCTTTATATTTGCTGAAATCCTGTCCCTTTGGATCAACAATCACAGGCACGCCGGCGGCGTTTGCCGCGTTCATCACGGCGGCAATCAACGTCTCGGTCAAAAGCCCCTTACCGTAATCAGATAAAATCACCGCTTTTGCGTCGGGAATCAGCTGTTTAGCCTTTTCAATAAGCTGCGCCTCTATGGTTTCAGACAGCGCGGCGCTACTCTCATAATCGCTGCGCAGAAGCTGTTGGTGTCCGGCCAGATAGCGGGTTTTGACAATGGTCGGGCGCGCCGAATCAACCACAAGCCCGGATATATCCGCGCCCATCTCTTGCGCCTTTTCACGCAGCTGCGCCCCTTCCGAATCATCACCAATCACGCTTATAACCAAGCCTTTAGCCTTTAATCCGGCCAGATTGGCCAGCGCATTGCCCGCGCCGCCTAGCATCGAATCTTCGCGCTTGATTGAAAGCACAGGCACAGGGCTTTCGGGCGAAATGCGATCAACACGGCCATAAATGAAGCGATCGAGCATAATATCCCCAATCACGAGTACGGGGGTATTTTGCATTGCAAAAATGTGATTTTTTGATTTTTTTACAAAGACTTGATCCATATTGGCGTCCATTTAACGGCCTAAAAACGGCAAAAAAGTTAATAAATTACCGTTTTTATGCCTGCTTGTTAGGAATTCGTCAATCTTTCTAGGGTTTAATAGTGGTGTAAATATAAGGGGCACATCGGGTGTAAGAAGCGCAAACATAAGCGCTCAGCATCCAAAGACTAAGGTGAAGTACATGGGTAAAACTGAAAAAGAGACAAAGGAATCGGGCGGCGTTCTAACCGCTTTGAAAAAGAGTTTAAGCCGCAACAAGCTCGGTGAATTGCTTGTGATACACGGCATTATTACCTCGGAAGAATTGCTCACCGCGCTCCACCAGCAAAAAAAGAATAACCGTCCGCTCGGACAAATCCTGATCGAAAATAAACTCATTTCTAAATACCAACTGGCCGCCGTTTTAGGGCGTCAGTATGTTATCCGCACGCTGGCGGCCGGGGTTTTCTTTATGGCCTCCATGGGCGCGTCCATGGGCAAATCAGCGCGCGCTGATATGATCAAGGATGTGCCTGCGCAAATTTCATTAACTTCAACCGCCAACAGCGCCTTCGGCAAAATGAACAGTTATCCGGCTCTTTTTGATACGGCGGAAAAGCGTTCAGGCAGTTTGAAGGCCTTTACCAAATGGACCGGCATGTTCGACCGTTTCGAGCGCGAATTGCGTAAATCGGAAAACCAGGACATTGTCCGTGAATGGCAAAATGATCTTGCCGGTTTTCAGGGTCTAGAGCTGAAAAAGATGGCCAGCAAGGTCAACAGCCTGATGAATGAAAAACAATATATCGTCGATAGCAAAAACTGGGGCCAGAGCGATTACTGGGCCACACCGATCGAATTTATGAAACGCGGCGGTGACTGCGAAGATTTCGCGATTGCCAAATATACAGCTCTGCGATCACTGGGCGTTCCTGAAGAGCGTATGCGCATCGCGATTGTGCATGACAAACAAAAGAACATCCCGCATGCGATTTTGATCGTTTACACCGATGAAGGACCATATATTTTGGATAACCAGAACAAGAATCTGGTGAGCGGATCAGGCGTTGGACGCTACCGCCCGATCTTCTCGATCAACCGCACGGCATGGTGGCTGCATCAGGCCCCAACGACAACTATCGTCGCCAGCGCGCAGTAATAATTACTCCACATCTGCAATTCTGAGAATATTGGTCGAGCCGGGTTCGCCAAAGGGCACGCCGGCGGTCATGACAAAGCGCTGGCCTTTTTCCGCCAGCCCTGTTTGAAGCGCGATTTGCGCCGCATGGTGAGCGGGGCCGGTGAAATCGCTTTCATGTTCTTCAGTGACCACAGCCCGAACGCCGTAAGACAGGCTCAGGCGGCGCGCAACGCTTTCATGCGGGGTTAGGCACAAAATCGGCACATGCGGGCGCTGACGCGCCATGCGCAGCGCGGTTGAGCCGGAGACCGTATAGGTCACAATCAACGACGCCTCGACATCCTCAGCCACATAATAGGCCGCGGTGGTAATCGCATCGGACGGATCACCCAGCGTTTCAGGATGATACACCTCCATCATATCGTGATAGGTTTCATCCTCTTCAGTGCGCAGGCAAATCCGCGCCATAATCTCTACCGCGCGCGCCGGATAGTCTCCGGTGGCCGTTTCCGCCGAGAGCATCACCGCATCCGCCCCGTCATAGACAGCCGTGGCCACATCCGAGGCTTCGGCGCGTGTGGGCCGCGCATTGGTAATCATGGATTCAAGCATCTGCGTAGCGACAATGATCGGCTTGCCACTTTCGCGCACCTTACGAACAATCCGTTTTTGCACACTCGGCACATCCTCAGGCGGAATTTCTACACCCAAATCGCCGCGCGCGAGCATCACACCATCGGCCAGCGCAATAATCTCATCAATATGACCGAGCGCCGCGGGCTTTTCGATCTTCACCAGCAAACTCGCCCGCCCGTTAATCAACGCGCGCGCCTCTTTCACATCTTCGGGCGTTTGCACGAAGCTCTGCGCGATCCAGTCCACACCCATCTCCAGCGCCGCCGCGATATCGGCCTTATCCTTATCGGTCAAAGCGGGAATAGGAATCAGCGTGCCCGGCACATTCAGACCCTTTTTATCCGAGAGTTTCGCGCCCGATAAAATGACGGCTTCAGCGAAATCCTTACCCTTCTTGGTAATTTTCGCCCGCACTTTTCCGTCATCCAAGAAAATGCGCCCACCCTCCTCCAGCACACTCAGCACCTCCGGGTGCGGCAAATTGACCCGCGTCTCATCGCCGGGCGCGGGGTCAAGATCGAACCTGAAATTCTGCCCCTCGGAAAGTGTTACGCTGCCCTCCTTAAACGTGCCGATGCGCAATTTCGGCCCCTGCATATCGGCCAGAATGGCGACAGGACGTTTGAGCTCCGCCTCAAGCGCACGGATTATCTCAAGCTTGGCCACATGGTCCTCAGGCTTGCCGTGGGAGAAATTCAGACGGAACACATTCACCCCCGCCTCAAGCAGGGTTTTAATCATGGCCTTGTCCGAAGAGGCCGGGCCGAGCGTGGCAACAATTTTGGTTTGGCGGTGATGTGTCATGAAAATATCCAAGAAGAAAGAGCGGTTGTGAATGTCTAAAATACTATAACAGAGCCGCGCTCAAAGGAGAATCGATTCTCTTCTTTTTCTGCGTGCGGCGGGAATCGCCGGAAACGGTGAAGGGAATCGAGATACGCATGATTTTATGGCGGATAAATTACGCCGATCCACCCCTAAAACGAGGCCAAAATCACACTATATTTAGAGTAATAAAATTACGTTTTAAAGTTTTTTTCACGGGGATAACAGCAAGGATATCCATGTTTTTTCCAACGAAAACAATGACATTTTGCATACACAGGCATTTTGTAAGAATAAAGTCCTATTGGCGTAAACCACGAGATGTAGTAGCTTATTTTAAGAATAAACGCTATGGATTGTGTCTCATACACTTTCCTTATTCCATACATCAACATCTTGCCTTCGGGCCAGATCACATAAGAAGAAAAAGAGGAGTAGCTCATGTTTGACGTCGCTCAAATGGAGAGGGGCAACCGTGTCGAAATCGACCGCAGCCGCGACGAAAACCTAACATCATTCGGTAAGGCCACATTAACCGACAGATATTTAATGCCTGAAGAATCTTATCAGGATTTATTCGCGCGTAACGCGATGTATTACGGCGATGACAGTGAGCACGCGCAGCGTCTATATGATTACATGTCTAATCTTTGGTTCATGCCCTCCACACCCGTTCTCTCCAATGGTGGGACGAGCCGCGGACTTCCCATTTCCTGTTTCCTCAACGAAACCCAAGACAGCCTCGAAGACATCGTATCTTTGTGGAATGAAAATGTTTGGCTGGCGTCTTTGGGCGGCGGTATCGGCTCTTACTGGGGCAATGTCCGCTCCATTGGTGAAAAGGTTGGCCGTAACGGTAAAACATCCGGGATCGTTCCTTTCATCCGTGTGATGGACTCTCTGACGCTGGCGATCTCTCAAGGCTCGCTGCGCCGTGGCTCTGCCGCGATTTATCTGCCAATCTGGCACCCTGAAATTGAAGAATTTATCGAGATCCGCCGCCCAACCGGCGGTGACCCGAACCGTAAAGCACTGAACCTGCATCACGGCGTTCTAGTGGACAACAAATTCATGCAGGCCGTTGAGAATAACGAAGAATACGCTCTGCGCTCACCCAAAGACAATGCAGTGATTGATAAGATCAGCGCACGCGATCTGTGGATCAGACTTCTGACAGCGCGCGTTGAAACCGGCGAGCCCTACATTGTTTATATCGACCACGTGAATGATCAAATTCCGGCGCACCACAAAATGGCGGGTCTGAATGTGAAGATGTCTAACCTGTGCTCTGAAATCACATTGCCGACCGGTGTTGACCATCTCGGTAATGACAGAACGGCCGTGTGCTGTCTGTCCTCACTCAATCTGGAGACATGGGACGAATGGCACGATAATCCGCAATTCATCGAAGATGTGATGCGATTCCTTGATAACGTGCTGTCTGACTTTATTGCCAAAGCACCAGATTCAATGAAACGTGCCAAATATGCCGCGATGCGCGAGCGCTCTGTGGGCCTCGGCGTTATGGGCTTCCACGGCTTCCTGCAAAGCAAGATGATCCCGATGGAAGGCGTGATGGCCAAGGTTTGGAACCGCCGCATTTTCCAACACATCAAACGCAGCGTTGACGAAGCTTCTGTGAAGCTGGCGGAAGAGCGCGGGCCATGCCCGGATGCGGCCGATTACGGCGTGATGGAACGTTTCTCCAATAAGATGGCGATTGCCCCAACGGCGTCGATCTCCATTATTTGCGGCGGCGCATCTCCCGGAATTGAGCCCAATGCGGCCAATGCCTATACGCACAAAACACTCTCCGGCTCTTTCCCTGTGAAGAACAAATATCTGACAGAGATATTGGAACAAAAGGGCCAGAACACCGAAGATGTGTGGAGCTCTATCTTTACCAATGAAGGCTCTGTTCAGCATCTCGACTTCCTAAGCGATGATGAAAAAGATGTCTTTAAGACCGCCTTTGAGATTGACCAGCGCTGGTTGATCGAGCATGCGGGCGATCGCAGCGAATATGTCTGTCAGGCGCAAAGCTTGAACGTCTTCCTGCCGGCCAATGTGCACAAGACTATGCTGCACCGTGTTCACTGGGACGCGTGGAAGAAGGGCGTGAAGTCCTTGTATTACTGCCGCTCCAAATCCATTCAGCGCGCCGAGTCCGACGCGTCATGGAAACGCGCACAGTCTGGTGAAAATCAGGAAGAGGATCAGGGCGCTTTGGGTGATGGCACCGGCGGATCAATGTACGAGGAATGCCTCGCCTGTCAGTAAGTTTTACTGCGTAGATCTTGTAAACTCTAAAAAGACGCCGAACCCCTGGCGTCTTTTTTTATTATGGCTGAAAAAGCTCAGGCGCGGCAACGGGGCTTTTCGGCGCAGGCTCGATCGGCAAAAAAACAAACCCCTTCTTCTCCGTCATGTAAGACACCAGCGCGATTGTCGCCTCATGCGCGGGTTTTTCCGGCATGTCATGCGCCAGAATAATGTGATGCGATCCCTCATCATGCAAATAGGGGTTTTCGTCTATCCGACGTTTTAAATCCTCAACACTCTTTAAACCTTTGCGTTCACGATGACGCTCTAAAAAACCCCAGTCTTCAGTAGAACAGGTGCATAAGGAATCAATTGCCTCGGCCATTTCAGTATTGCTGTACCAATCAATATTTACATTCTTAACCGGCAAAGACTCAAAGCCCTGCGCCTTTAAAAATTTTTGGATGTCCCGCTTTCTTTGTACCATTTGAGCATTGATATCACCCAGCTCATGATTGAGCCCCACGGTCAGAAAATGATCGTGGGCCTTTTTGTATATCGCACATAATCCTTGCGGCTCGACAAAGGCCGTGCCCATCCCCCGGTCCATATGTGGAAAGCGAAAATATTTCCCAGGCCGCTGAACGCCCGCCTGCTGGTAAAGCTTTTCTAAAATAGCGTCCGTTTTCAGGACATCGTCCTTGAAATCCTGAAGCGAAATCTGCGAGGCACGGGGATGGCTGTAAGTGTGATTGGCCATGATAAAGCCCTTCTTGATGCCGTAAATCACGTCATCGGGACGCTGCTCCATATGGTTTCCACGGTTGAAAAACACCGCCGGAATCTTTCGATTATAAAGAAAATCAACCAAATCCCTGAAATGTTCAGACGGGCCGTCATCAATGGTCAGATACGCTTTTGGCACGCTTCAATCCTTTACTCTGCCCCGAGCCTTATATTGACTCTTTTGCATAAACATAGTTTATAAACCCTTGTGGGTTGGACATATTATAATATTAGGATCATTTAAAATGGGCCGCGCAAAAGAGTCAAATACCTTTGTAGAAATGCTGCAAGCGCCGGATATTTTCCGCAGCTTCAATGCGGCCGCATCAAACCCCTTAAAAGCCGCGCTTGAGAAAACAGGCGCGCTGTATGTGATTGGTGAAGGCTCGAGCCGTAAACTGCCCGGACAAAATTTGATCCGCCAATCGATGAGCCTGCAAGCGCCGCGCCCGTATATTTTCGCGCTGAGCGGTTCTGAATGTCATGATTATAATTTCGAAAACGGTGTGGTTGTGCTGGTCAGTAATAGCGGACAGACACAGGAAGTCTGCGCGCTGGGCGATCGGCTGAAAAACGAGGGGCATGAAAATTTGTTCGCCCTAACCAATTTTGCAGACTCGCATCTAGCGACGTTGTGCGGCGCAGAGAAAACAATCTTGCTGGAATGCGGCGCGGAACAAGGCGTGGCCGCAACAAAAACCATTATGAAGCAGGCGCTTGTTTTGCACGCGGCATTGCCCGGCGCGCAAACAGTTTTCACCCGTAACACTCTGGCCGAAACAGGAACCGCGATTGAAGCCGTGCTCACCAACCATGGACCTTCAGAGACCATGACGGCCCTGCTCGCCGATGCGAACAATATCTATCTGGCCGGAGCAAATAACGGCCCCGGCGAAGAGCTGGCACTAAAGTTTTCTGAGACCTGTAAGCCCGCGCACTTTCTGCCGGGCAGTGAGATCGTGCACGGCCCGCAAGAAACAATCGGGGCGAACGATCTGGTAATCTTGATTGATCCGCACAGCGATTACCACGCGCGGCTACATAAAAAAATTATCGAAGAAACGCCCGCCAATGTCATTGCGATCCGCAGTCCGGGCAATGATTTAAGCGCTCTTAATCTTGCGCCCGCGCACATCTATACCCTGCCCAAACATCAAAAAGTGCTTCGGCCCTATTTCCAGCTCGCCGCCGGCTGGCGCTTGTTGATTGAAACAGCGGAGAAACTCAAGATCGATATCGATCATCCCAAACGCGCCGAGAAAGTCGGCAACCCGCTTCCACCCACCGCATCAACCGCATCATAAGTACCCGTAACTTTATCGCTTGCGCACCCGAATATGTGTCTATGGATATACAAAGATAGGGTTATACAATGAACATCTCTAAAAAACTGATTTTAATGACCGCCTTAAGCGCCTGCATTGGCATAGGAGTAAGCACAATGGCACAAAGTGACGACAAAACAATGACCAGCACGGGCATGGATGCCTCGCACCTCAACGACAAACAAAAATATGTCGCGCTGCATGACGGTACTGAGCCGCCCTTCCAAAATGAGTATTGGGACAATCACGAGCCGGGCATTTATGTCGATGCGATCTCCGGCGAGCCGCTTTTTTCCTCGACCGATAAATTTGATTCCGGCACAGGCTGGCCAAGTTTTACCAAACCGATCAATCCGAAACTGGTGGCTGAGTTCCAAGATGACTCTCTTGGCATGCAACGCACTGAAGTGCGCTCAAGCAAAGCCGATGCGCATTTGGGACATTTGTTTAATGACGGACCAGTAGAAACCGGCGGCCAGCGCTATTGCATCAATTCTGCCTCTTTGAAATTCATTCACAAAGATGATTTGGAAAAAGAAGGTTACGGCGAATATTTGCGTCTGTTCGACGAACAGTAATCGTTAGCTCGCAAGCGGGAAGTAGAGATAGAAGGTGCTGCCGTGCCCCTTCTTACTCTCCGCCGTAATCACGCCGTCCATTTGCTTCATCATTCTGTAGGCGACAGATAAACCAAGGCCGGTTCCCCCTTGTTCGATCTTGGTTGTAAAAAACGGTTCGAATATTGAGGAGAGTGTTTTTTTATCCATGCCCGATCCTGTATCACGAATGCTGAGTACACAAAATTTTCCGGGTGTGAGGTCATAGATTTTTGCTTCATGCTCCGAAACATTTTTAATGGTCGCAAAAAACAAAATCTCGCCACCGTCTTTCATGGCATGTGAGGCATTAATATAAATATTTTTTATGATTTGCTTGAGGTCCGTCAGATTTATACGGATTTGATCACCGCCGTCTAGAAAGCTCACATTTTCTTTCAGAGAAATATTGGAGGCCAGTGATTGTGAGGCAAACTCACTCGCTGTTTGTAGCGCCTCACTGGCCGTATAAACTTCTTGCTGGCTTTGAATACCCTTTGAATGCCCTAAAATATTTTCAACAATTTCGCGCGCGTACATAGCGTTTTTATAGATCATCTCCGCATGGTCATGATTTTGACGCGCAGCCTCGCTTGTATCGCCCTCTTGCATAATTTTATCCAACCTGCTGCGCAGAATATCGCTGAGCCCCAAGATCGGCTGAAGCGCATTATTGATTTCATGAGCCATGCCCGCCGACAAGCGCCCCAGAGAGGCCATGCGTCGATATTCAAGGGCCAGCTTTTGCTGCCTGTGTGAACGGTTCAACAAACTGAAACCTACATAGGCAGACACGACGATAAAGAGAACGCCGCTGACAGTAACGTAATGAATAAAGTTAGAACGGAGTGAATGCTGGTGCTGCATTTCATGCAACTGAGCATCGGCACGCGTGTAAAAACCTTGCAAACCCTGCATATAGTCTCTTTTATATTTTTTATAGTCTGCCGAGAGTAAAATTGCCTGTGCATCCGCCAAGCGTCCGGCGCTTATCAAAGCAAATGCGTGTCGTTCCATTTCAACAAGTTGTTGGTTTGCGTTATCTGTTTTTTCACCTCCGAAGTCGCCATATTTCAGGGATTGTTTGATAACGGTATCGAGCTTTTTTTCAAATACATTATAGCGCCCTTCCCAATGGGAATCCCCGGTATAGGCGGCCATCCGCGCGCTCATGGTCAGGACTTCGTCGTAATAGCGTATCTTATGCGTAATTTCATTGAGTTCGTATGAACGATTTTGATTACGATCCACATCAGAATGAATGAAAAAATTTTCTGCAACCAAAAGCATGCATACTGCAAAACCAACCAAAATATAGGCCCAAAATAAATATTTGCTGTATGGTCTTGAGGTCATTTTACACTCTTAGGTTGATAACGACTTTTTAATATACACAAGATACTATAAAATAAAGCTGATTCACATTGAGCATGCGATAATGTTGCATGAAGTTTTTTTGGGGGAAAATTTGAGTCATGCAAAAAGACGATTTAAAGATACTTTTGGTTGAGGACGATAACAGTACGCTTACGACCATTCGCTCTATGCTCGCGGAAATTTCCATTCATCAGGTTTTCGAAGCAAAGAACGGCGAAGAGGCACAAGCCTTTATTGATCTTGATGCTGCCGATATCGACCTTGTTATTAGTGATTGGAATATGCCGCAAAAAAACGGTTTTGAATTGTTAAAACATTTAAAAGAAACAAAGCCGAACTTGCCTTTTTTAATGATCACAGGGCGCGGGGATGAAAATTCGGTTCTGGATGCGATTGATGCCGGTGTAGGCGGCTATATCAAGAAGCCCTTTTCCATGAAGGAGCTTGAAACCAAAATCACCAATTTGTTCAAACAAAAGAAAAAAGCCTGAGGCACGCCTTGCCTGCTTTGCACCCGCCGGGTTTCTTCAAAACCAAAACTCTGCAATAATGCGAGCCAGTTGATTCTGATCTTAAGGGTTCGTTTTGGACGCACTTCTTCTTCACAACTACCTCGATAAACCGCTTTGGATGTGGTTGGGCTTTCTCGCGCTCATCCTCGTTCTGGTCGTTATCGATCTGGGCGGGTTTAACCGCCGGCAAGAAGAAATCGGCGTGCGAAAAAGCCTGTATCTGTCATGCTTTTATATCGCACTCAGCCTGCTGTTCGGCTTATGGATCTGGGCACAGATGGGGCAGGAAAGCGCACTAGAATATTACACCGGCTATGTGATTGAAAAATCCCTATCGATGGACAATCTGTTCGTGATGAGCGTCATTTTCGGCGCGCTGAGTATTCCGCGGCGCTACCAGCACCGCGTTTTATTCTGGGGTATTCTCGGCGTAATCATGCTGCGCGGACTGATGATCGGGCTCGGCGCAGCGCTGCTGCACCAGTTCGAATGGGTGCTCTACCTCTTTGCTGCATTCTTAATTGTGACCGGGATGAAGCTCTTATTCTGGGATGGCGGTGAAGACGACCACGAAGATACGGTCAAACATAATCCGATTATTCGCTATTTGCGCAGGCGTTTTAAAATCACCGAAACTATCCACGAACAGCGGTTTTTTGTACGCCTGCCCACCACAGAAAATACGAGCCGTAGCGTGCTTTATATGACACCTTTGTTTCTGGCGCTCGTTACCATTGAATTTGCCGATGTGATTTTCGCCGTTGATTCCGTGCCGGCAGTTTTTGCCATCACAACCGACACATATATCGTTTTTACCAGTAATATCTTCGCTATCCTGGGCCTGCGTGCCCTGTATTTTACCCTGTCCGCCGCCATAGAACGCTTTCACTATTTAAAATATTCCGTCGCCGCCGTGCTGGTGTTTATCGGCGCGAAAGTGTTCATCCCAATCATCACCCCGCTTGAAAAAATTCCGGCCGTCTTCTCTCTTTCGATCACGCTGGGACTGATTTTATTCGGCGCAGTCTATTCGCTGATAAAAACGAAACCTGCACAATAATAAAATTTTTATTGTTTTTTGCCATAAGAATTTGTAAAGCTGGCACTTTGAGAAAGAAACTGCTGCATTTTTACGATGACCAACACGACAACACCTGAAACTCAGTCCGCGTTTATTGAAGAACTGGCATCCCTGATGCCGGCCGTGAGAGGATATTTGATTATAAAAACCCGGAATATTGCTTTTTCGGAAGATCTGGCCCATGAAGTCTTTTTAAAGGCGCATAAAAATATAGCAGAAGGGAAATATAACGAAGAAGGATATATGAATGCCTGGCTGACGCGTATAGCCAGCAACTTACTTATCGATCGTCGGCGCAAACAAAAAAAGCTAAACACTGCTCCAATGTCACACAGCGAAGACTTTGAACGCGCCGCCCACAACGCTGCGCGTGAGCTTCCCAAAACACTAACAATTTACAAGAAAAATGATTCTGAAATCTGGGACTATATTTCAAATATTTTACCCAAGGAGCAGTTCAATGTTCTAGAGATGCGACTGCGGCAAGACATGCCTTTTAATAAGATCGCCACAAAAGAAAACATTCCGCTGAATACTTCACTGGGCAGAATGCGCTACGCTCTTATAAATTTAAGAAAACATCCAGAAGTCTCTCTCTTTCTAAATGGTGACATCGCCGAGCTCAAAACGTCAGATAAACGGAAAGTAAAACGCAGCCTTAAACTCAATTTAAAAAATATAAGTAAGATATTTGAAACCGCCACTGATTTGAATAGCAGGCGGGCATTTGTGCTTCAAAATCTTGGATATTCGGCGAATGAAATTGAACATCATTTGGGCTTGAATCGTGTACAACTTGAACGTTCTTTGCAGAAAATCAGAGATGTGATCAAAGAAAATTTTCCTACAAGCGATGGGCTTACACTTCATGGACACGGAAAAACCGATACACGGTCAGACACATTAATTTTAATTGCGATGATCGAAATATATGCTGAGAAATACGGCTTTATTTCAAAGACAGATCGTATTCAAGCTCTTGAAAACATTAAAAACAGCACCGTCATTTCAATAGACAACGCCTCCATTCCGATAGGCGTCCGCAAAGTCACCCCCGCTACGGGATTAAATTTATAAAAAACCCCTTCAAAAACACAATATATAGTGTTATATTCTAAATATAGACACAATATGTGCCTATATTCCTATTTCGCGTTTTCACGCAAAAACTATCCCCGTTATCCCCAAGCATTGCGCAGAAAAAGACTCGCAAAGCCGCAGGAGAGCACTACACTTACTAACGAAGAATCACTTACGAGAAGAAAATTTAAGGAGTACAATCACCATGGGTGCGAAAGCCGTCCTCGACGATGTCACAAATTCAAATTCCAAGCTCTTGCAAGAGCGTCACGTCTATAAGCCATTTTTGTATCCATGGTGTTATGAAGCCTGGCTGACGCAGCAGCGCATTCACTGGCTGCCTGAAGAAGTGCCGATGGCAGAAGATGTGCGGGACTGGAAAAAGAATCTGACCCCGGCTGAGAAAAACCTGATGACGCAGATTTTCCGCTTCTTCACGCAAGCCGATGTGGAGGTGAATAACTGCTATATGAAGCACTACTCCCAAGTGTTCGGACCGGTTGAAGTCCAGATGATGCTCTCGGCCTTCTCTAACATTGAGACCGTTCATATTGCCGCTTACTCACACTTGCTCGATACAATCGGCATGCCGGAAATCGAATATCAGGCCTTCCTAAAATATAAAGAAATGAAGGACAAGTTCGATTATATGCAGGACGTATCGATGAAGTCCCGCCGCGATGTTGCCAAAACCATGGCCATGTTCGGAGCCTTCACCGAAGGTCTGGCGTTGTTTGCGTCTTTTGCGATTTTGATGAATTTCCCGCGCTTCAACAAAATGAAGGGCATGGGACAGATTGTGACATGGTCGGTGCGTGATGAAACCTTGCACTGCCTATCCATGATCAAACTGTTCAACACTTTCATCTCTGAAAACCCGGATATCTGGGATGATGAGTTGCGCGCCGACATTCGTGAATGTTGTGAAATTACAATTGAGCATGAAGACGCGTTTATTGATCTGGCCTTCGAGATGGGTGAGATTGAGGGCATGACCCCCGAGGATGTAAAACAATATATCCGCTATATCGGTGACCGCCGCCTGCAACAGCTGAACATGGCACCGATCTACGGGGTTGAGAAAAACCCGCTGCCGTGGATGGATGAAATGCTCAACGGTGCCGAGCACACCAACTTCTTCGAAAACCGCGCCACCGAATATGCGCGCGCCGCCACCGAAGGCACATGGGAAGAAGTCTTCTCCGAAGACATTTTCTCTGGCAATTACGCCAAGCCCGATAGCCCGGACGGCGATGATGACGGATCACAGATTGCAGCTGAGTAAAGTTCCCTTTCCTGCGTATTTGTAAATTTAAAGCGTAAGAAAAACAGCTTATCCCAAGAAGGATAAGCTGTTTTTTTATCAGAAGCTTGTGAGGAGCGCGTCGATTTGATATTTCGATTTGGTAACTTTGTTACAAAAACTATCTATTTTACTTTTTGAAAATAACAAACGGACTCTCTCCCATGCTGAAAAAACTTTTTGCATTTACCCTCGTGGGGTTCTTAACCATGGCCGCCCCGGCCTTCGCGCAAGATACAGGCTTTGATTCAGGCGACACCTCCTGGATGCTTGTCTCCTCGCTGCTCGTCCTGATGATGACTGTTCCCGGCCTTGCCTTGTTTTACGGCGGTCTGGTCAAGCGCGATAATGTGCTCTCCACCCTGATCCAAAGCTTGGCGGTTGCCGCCGTGGTCAGTGTGATCTGGCCGATTCTTGGTTACACGCTGGCCTTTACCGACGGGTCAATGTTCATCGGCGGGCTGGATAAGTTTATGCTGGCAGGTGTTACACCAGACTCAGCTGTGGGCACGATTCCTGAATCCGTTTTCATTATCTTTCAGCTCACCTTTGCGATTATAACAGCCGCGCTGCTGGTCGGCGCGGTGGCGGATCGTATTAAATTCACATCGCTGCTGATCTTTATTCCCATTTGGATCGTGGTGGTATACGCCCCGATCGCGCACTGGGTCTGGGGACCGGGCGGCTATATCGGCGGCATCGGCCTGGACGGATATGAAGGAATGTTCGGTATGGGCGAAGCGCTCGACTTTGCGGGCGGCACGGTTGTACATATCAATTCCGGAGTTGCCGGCCTTGTCGCCGCAATCGTTCTGGGCCGCGGGATGAAAACGCAGCGCGATGCCTCAACCTCAACCAACCTGATTCTCTCCGTGATCGGAACGGGTCTTTTGTGGGTGGGCTGGTTCGGCTTTAACGCCGGCTCCGCACTCTCTGCAGGGGGTAGCGCCGGCTTTGCGATGCTGGTCACCAATGTCTCCGCCGGAACCGCCACTGTCATCTGGATGGGCTTTGAGTATCTGCACAAAGGGAAGATCAGTGTACAAGGCACCCTCTCAGGCGTGGTGGCCGGCTTGGTTGCCATCACACCCGCTGCCGGGTTTGTTGATTTTAACGGCGCTTTGATTATTGGTGCCATGTCTGGCGTGATCTGTTACTTGGCTGTGACATATCTCAAAGAATTACTCAAATATGATGATGCGCTGGACGTCTTCGGCCTGCACGGTGTGGGCGGAATTGTCGGAGCGGTGCTGGTCGGTATTCTGGCCAACCCGAACATTGGCGGCGCAGCCGGCACAGCCTACGGCAATGATATGCGTTTAGGAGCGCAGATCATTTCTGTGATCATGACAGCCAGCTATTCAGGCGTTGCCACCTATATTCTGCTGCAGGTCATTCGCGCGCTTATGGGCCTGCGTGTCAGCCCGTATGTTGAATATTGGGGTTTGGATCTGGCGCACCATGGCGAGACCATCGCGGAATATGAAACACATCTGCCGAAAAAACTGCCCGGAACGCCGAGCCCGAAACAAAAAGCACCGGGCGAACGCACGCGTAAAGCGACGAAAAAATCTGCGTCGGGTGCAAAAAAAACAACCTCTAAAAAGAAGAGTACTGCGAAGAAAAAATAGATCGTGGGATTTTAAAGAAACAAAAAAGCCGCTCTTTCACAGGCGGCTTTTTTGTTAGGCCAAATAATCAGGATTAAGGCCACGACCAAAAGCCTCATGGCCGTAATATACAGCTCCCGTGTCCTCTTTGAACTGCGCTAAAAATGTTTTTATCCTACCCTGGTCTGTTGCAGGCACATGAATAAAAACGACGCCTTCGATATAGCTTATTTTCATGCCAGAAAGATCATAGTTACGGCCAAGGTCAAAGCCTGTCTTATAAATCGTACCCAATGCCTTGGAATTAAAATTATACAATACGTTTATGCCTTCCTTCGGAGGAGTCCACGCATAAACGCGAACAATATTGCCTTCCGTGTAAGAAGAAATTTGAGTTTGGTCCGTATATTCTGGAACATATATTGAAATCTGACAGCCTTTCAGAGAATCGTTTTCATCATATAAATAAAGCTGCTGAGAGGTCATTTTTCCACGGTGCGCTTGTTCAAATAACACCGCCAATTGCTGAAAGGACTGCGTTCCAAATTTGTCATTCAGCCATTCTTTATGTTTTTTCGGATCTAAAAATGTGCCCATGAATACTCAGCCATATACTCTTTTCATATGACATAATGGCATTCAATGCGCGTCTTGTCTAATTTTTTGAAAAATTTGTTAAACTTCGGCCTGCGCCTGAACGGCAAACCCCGCATCGCGCAAGGTTTGAACAATCTCGGCGACATGCGCTTTATCGCGCGCTTCGATCACCACATCCAGCTCCGCGCGTTTTAAGGACACGGTTTGCATCATGCGCTGGTGAATAACCTCGACCACGTTCGCACCAGATTCTCCAATGATGCGGGAAATATCGGAGAGCTGACCAGGCGTATCATCAATTTCAAAGCGCAGGCGGGTGATACGCCCCTCGCGGACAAGACCACGCAAAATTAATGTCGAAAGCAAGCGCGAGTCGATATTCCCGCCGCATAAAACCAGACAGGTTTTCTTGCCTTTAAAGTGCTCGAGATTGTTTTTAATCACCGCGAGGCCTGCACCAGCCGCACCTTCAGCCACCAGCTTCTCATCGCGCAACAGATCAAAGATTGCGTTCTCAATTTCGTTTTCGTTCGCAACCTCAACCCGGTCGACCAGCTTTTTAATGACTTCAAGATTCGCCGCGCCTGGCTCCTTCACCGAAATACCTTCCGCCAAGCTCGAGCCACCAATTTCACCTTTAAAACCCTCAAGCTGCGCCTTCACCGCCGCGTACATTTCAGCCTGCGCACCAATCACTTCGATCTCGGGTTTCATGCCCTTAAGCGCCGTCGCCGTTCCTGCAATCAAGCCGCCGCCGCCGATGGGCACAACCACGCTGTCGATCTCCGGCTTTTGCTCCAAAATCTCAAGGCCCAGTGTCCCCTGACCAGCCACAACGGCCTTATCATCAAAGGGGTGGATGAAGGTCAGATTTTCTTTTTGCGCACGCGCCATCGTGTAAGCCACAGACTCATCAAAATCATCGCCATATAAATCGACGAGCGCCCCGAAATCTTCGGTCTTTTGAATTTTGTTAAAGGGCGTGCCCTTGGGCATCACGATAATTGCGGGAATGCCTAGATGCTGCGCATGGTAGGCCACACCCTGCGCATGGTTTCCGGCCGAGCAGGCAATGACGCCGTTTTTCCGCTGTTCTTCACTCAAGCTCAGCAATTTATTAAGCGCGCCGCGCGCCTTAAACGCATTGGTGTGCTGGAGGTTTTCGAGCTTCAGATACAAATCAATCCCCAGATGCACAGACAAACGCGCCGCCCGCACAGTTGGCGTACGAATAATTGAATCCTTAATTAACGCATTGGCGTTTTGAATATCTTCGAATGTTACGGTCATGATATATGCAGCCTGTTTTTAAGACCCCGCACGCTAGCGCGGCGCAGTTTTAATTGCAAGCGCTGCGATATTCTTACTGTTGACTAAGTTTTTCCCGCGCCGCTTTTTGAGTGCTGAGCTGCTGCCAATTTTGACAGCGCAGCATCGCTGTCACGGCTGCTCTGGCAGTTTGCTCATCGGACATCATGCCGTAGAGACCATCTTGCGGCACCAGCTTTTTCGCCTTTTTGACAAATTCTTTATCTTCAGGATCAGGCAGTGAAGGCACACGTTTTGAATCTTCGGGCGCACGGCTTAAATCCCCGGCCCGGCTGTGTGAATTTTTGAGTTCTTGTTCAAATTTCTGATAGAGCTGTTGATCCTGCGGTGTACACTCCCCCAGCGCAGCTGTATTTTGCGCGTGTTCAAGCGTATAAGCACCAAGCTTTGGTTCCGGCTCATAGCCCGGGAGCTTTAGAGCATTTTGATCAATAGCCGCACTATGGATGGCTGCTTTTTGCGGCGACTTATCGGGCTTCTTCTGCGTTTTAGCATCGTCGGTTTTAGCCTTATTGCCCCCGAACAGTTTGCTGAAAAACCCGTTACTCTCCCCCTTTTTCAGCCAGTAATTTTGCGCCTGCGCCGGAGCAGATGCCGATAAAACGCCCAGCGCACCAAAGCCAAGCGCATATAGACATACAAAAACCGTGATTGTCTTGCTTTTTTTCATCAGAGCCATAGCGCCTCAACTTATTGATCTCTCTTATAGATTACCGCTTTTTAGCCCTGTGTGTAAAATTTTTTATACGCATCGTGTCGAATTTACATGGCCAGACCCCCTTTTTGTATGATACGCTTTAATTGTCTTAAATATCAGAGGTTCTCTTTGATTTTATCTGAAATACGCAAAAAACACACATTCCCCGGCGATTTTAATCACACCGCCACAAGCCTCCCTTTGAACATTTTTCGATATTTTTTAACTTCTTGAACCCCACGGAAGAAGGAGCCGCCTATGTCTAAAAAATCAGCAAAAAAAGCCAGAAAAAACCGCCAGCAATTCGAAGTACACGACAATCCATGGGTAGAAAGCAGCTCTGAATGGCATCCTTTAGATGATCAAATAGACGGACGCCGCGATAAAAAATACGTCAAAAATATCAAGCCGCGTTCTGACGGACAGGCCAAGCTGATGCAATCGATAAAAGATCACTCTCTAACACTGGCCATCGGTCCGGCGGGTACGGGTAAAACCTATCTGGCCATCGCCTCGGCCGTCGAAGCGCTCGAAAAAGGCGAGATTGAGAGAATCATTCTCTCCCGCCCCGCGATGGAGGCCGGAGAATCTCTCGGCTACCTGCCCGGTGACCTGCAAGAAAAAATGGCGCCTTATCTGCGCCCGCTTTATGATTCGCTCGGCGATCGGATGGGCGGCAAAAAGGTCCGCCAAATGATTGATGACGGCACAATCGAAATCGCGCCGGTCGGCTTTATGCGCGGCCGCACACTGAACAATGCCTTCGTGGTTATCGACGAAGCCCAGAACTGCACCTACGGCCAATTAAAGATGTTGCTCTCACGTTTGGGCTGGCATTCCAAGATGGTTGTAACGGGCGATCCGGATCAATCCGACCTGCTAGAGGGCATCTCCGGCCTTGCGGATATTTCCCGCAGGCTTGATAAGGTCCGCAATATCGGAGTTATCCACCTCGATCATGCCGACATTGTGCGCCATCCTCTTGTCGCGGAAATGCTCGATGTTCTATAAAGCTTAGCATCTCGCTCAGATGCGAAACCCAAGGTCCGGCAAACCCCTGCCGGGCCTTTTTTACAACCTTATCGGCCGATGCTGTAAACCGCGCCGAAATCCGAACCTGAGCGGTAGAGCGGATCGTCCTGCAGAAGCGCCGCACAATCCAGATCGCGCCGGTCAATCTCCGCGCCCAGCGCCGGGTCTTTCGCGCTCGCATAACGGAAGCACAGCGTATCCGCGCTCATCTTCGCAGGATCGCCGGACATGGACGGCGCCTTGTAGCCGGAGCATGCGCCCAGAAGCAATAAACACGCCATCATCACATAAATTCTAGCCATCTGTGCCTGTCCTTTTGTTCGTCGTAGGGGCGGCGGCGCGCGCCTGCTCGCCCGGTTTATAGATCATCATCGCCATACCCGCCCGGCGCTTGGTCACGCTGCGCATCGCAAAATCCAGCCAGCGCGGCGCTTTCTCAAACCCCAGCTTCGCACCGCGAAACCGTAAATATTGCGCGCCGATATCCTGCATCGCGCTACCGAAAATGCGTTCAACATCGCGCTTCACATCCGCATATCTGTGATAAAAACACACATCTTGCAAGGTGTCGCGGGTCTGCGCGGCCCAGCTCTGCGCATCATACTCCTCACCTTCGGGCGGCTTCGCCCCAAAGCCCAGCGCCTGACACGCGCGGATATAGCGCAGCTGCGCCGCGGGCCAGGCCTGCAAATAATGCGGGAAATATAGATAGGCATGCCCCTCGTAGAACGTGTCCTTGAGCGGGAAAAGTGTAATCAGAGGCGCGCCGGGTTTGAGCACGCGCAAAATCTCCTCAAAACACGGGCGGTAATCGGGCACATGTTCAAACACCTGATTGGAAATCACGACATCGAAATGATTGTCAGGAAAGGGGATTTTATTATCCTCCATCTTGAACAGATGCTCCGGCAGTTCGCATGCGCTCGCATACCAATTCGCGTAATGCCCTTCATACGGGTCGCAGCCGACAATATCCATGCCCTTGGCCAAGCCATGCTTAACCACCGCGCCATAGCCGCAGCCGTAATCGAGCACACGCGGCGCATCGACATTCGCGCGCTCAATCGCCGCGCGGGTCAGGAATTCATAATTGGCCGGATTGGGTGCGGTCATGGCTTAGTCCGAAACCTTTTTCACGACGGAGGTTTTGAGATGCATCGGGCCGAAGCCGGGCACCTTGGCCGAAATATCATGATCGCCGATCCATTCTTCCGGCGGCAGCAGGCGAATGCCCTTAACCTTGGTTCCCACCTTGATCGCGTTATTCCCGACCTTCAAATCTTTTACGACCGTCACCGTGTCGCCATCGGCCAGTTCATTGCCGACCGCATCGCGGTAGATATGCGCCGCCTCGCCCGCTTGGGCCCACTCATGCGCGCATTCGGGACAAATCAGCAGCGCCCCGTCTTCATAGGTGTAGGGCGAGGAACATTTCGGGCATGGGGGGAGTTGGTCGGTCATAGATAGAGTGATATCGCTAAGTTTGGTTTATAAAAACAAGATAGTTTTATTATATATTCTTGCATGATAGCCTTTTAAATTAAGATTGTAATTATTAAAACAGGCAAAACCGATGAAAAAATTTTTACTTTGCACTGGGCTATTATTGCTAGCTGGCTGCGCTTCCCAAATCATGCAAGGATACATAGGACAACCTATTCAAATGGTTATGCTTGACTACGGCCCACCAGCCAATGCTTTTGATATGCCAGATGGTCAAAGAGTTTTTCAATGGACCCAAAACGTTTCATATACCACTCCGGTAAATGTTCATACGACTGGCAATGTAAACGCATACGGCAATAACGCTTGGGTGAACTCCAATAGCGTTATTACGGGAGGTCAAACTGTCACAGATTCGTGCATATACAGTCTTTATGCGGACTGGGATAAAAAGCAAAAAACTTGGTTCATTACTGGATTCAAAAAACCAAACTTTATGTGCGAATAACTAAGCCGCTTTATCTTTCTTATCTTCCGCCGCGGAGTATTCGCGGACCTCTTGCGAGATTTTCATGCTGCAAAACTTCGGGCCGCACATGGAGCAGAAATGCGCGTGTTTAGCGCCCTCCGCCGGCAGGGTTTCATCATGCATTGCGCGCGCGGTGTCCGGATCTAGCCCCAAATTAAACTGGTCGTTCCAGCGGAATTCAAAGCGGGCTTTGGATAGCGCGTCATCCCTGCGCTGCGCGCCCGGGTGACCCTTGGCCAGATCGGCGGCGTGGGCGGCGATTTTGTAGGTTATTACGCCGACCTTCACATCGTCACGGTTGGGGAGCCCTAAATGTTCCTTCGGCGTGACGTAGCACAGCATGGCGGTGCCGAACCAGCCGATCATCGCCGCGCCGATTCCTGACGTGATGTGATCGTAACCCGGCGCGATATCGGTGGTCAGCGGGCCGAGCGTGTAGAACGGCGCCTCGCCGCACGTCTCCAATTGCTTATCCATATTCTCCTTAATCAAATGCATCGGCACGTGGCCGGGCCCCTCGATAAAAGTTTGGATGTCGTGTTTCCATGCGATCTTGGTGAGCTCACCCAAAGTCTCCAGCTCCGCAAATTGCGCGGCGTCATTGGCATCGGCCACCGCGCCGGGGCGCAATCCGTCACCCAGCGAAAAGCACACATCATAGGCCTTCATGATTTCGCAGATTTCCTCGAAATGGGTGTAGAGGAAGCTCTCCCGGTGGTGGTGCATCATCCATTTCGCCATGATGGAGCCGCCGCGCGATACGATGCCGCAGACGCGGTCCTGCGTCAGGCGGATGTAGGGCAGGCGCACGCCCGCATGGATGGTGAAGTAATCCACGCCCTGCTCGGCCTGTTCGATCAGCGTGTCGCGGTAGATTTCCCATGTGAGGTCTTCGGCGATACCGCCAACCTTTTCCAGCGCCTGATAGAGCGGCACGGTGCCAATGGGCACGGGGGAATTGCGGATGATCCATTCTCTTGTGTCGTGAATGTCTGTGCCGGTGGATAGATCCATGACCGTATCCGCACCCCAGCGGATGGCCCAGACCATTTTATCGACTTCCTCGCCGATGGAGGACGTGACAGCGGAATTGCCGATATTGGCGTTGATTTTGACCAGGAAGTTACGGCCAATGATCATCGGCTCGGATTCTGGGTGGTTGATGTTGTTCGGGATGACGGCGCGGCCGCGGGCGACCTCGTCACGGACGAATTCGGGGGTGATGAAGGGCGGAATGGCAGCGCCAAAAGATTCACCGGCCGCGGCCTTGGCATGGATTTCAGCGCGCGCCTGATTTTCACGGATGGCGATATATTCCATTTCCGGTGTGATGATGCCCTTTTTCGCGTAATGCATTTGGGAAACATTCTGGCCGGGCTTGGCGCGCAGCGGTTTTTGCGGCGTGACGGGGAAGGGCTGGTGCTGCGCCTTGCCTTGCTTATAGCCGTTATCGATGGCTTTGACTTCGCGCCCCTCGATCTCCTCAACATCGCCGCGCTCGACAATCCATTGACGGCGCATTTTGGGCAGGCCGCGCATGATATCGATTTCGGCCGTTTCATCGGTATAAATACCGGACGTATCGTAAACGGTGAAAGCCTCGCCATTTTCAAGGCTGATTTCACGCATGGGGACTTTCAAATCACCGACATAGGTTTTTTTCGAGCCGGGCAGCGAACCGCGCGTCACATCAAGGGTAGAGGGGCAGATATTTGCAGTGTGGTCTTTCGGGGCCATGATTTTAAATCCTTATTTCGTGTAGCTGGCGGCGTGCAAATCCGCGGTTTCAACAGTGATGGCAATGCGATCATCAATCGCGATTTTGCGCGCGGCAGCCTGCAGCCCTTGCGCCATTTCTGTGCGCAATTCATCCGAGCGCCCGGGCAAAAGCTTCAGACAAATATGGATCATTTTGTCATCCTCATGCCCGTCGCCAACAATCGAATATTGCACGGGGATCGCGCGGGTTTTAATGGCGTGGATATTCACGCTCTCGCGCCCAGCCAGATCTTTATGCAGCGCGCTGAGCAGCTTGGGCATATCCACCGACAGGGTTTCGGTATATTCAACGGTAATGTGAGGCATTTTTATATCCTTTCCCTACGAGCGTTTTAGCGCGACAGGTTCTACGGGTTTAATCTCAGCCGACACAATGTCAGCACCCCGAAGGTTGGTGATGGCGCTAAAGTCGCATACTCCGCAGCGCGTTTCAAGCACGCGTGTGAAAAGAATTATTTGCATTATGTATAATAATTCTTTACTGTACGGTCCATGAAAATTCTAAGCGTAAAAGACAATTTTACCTGCGTGGCTCTTGAGCCCGCTTTTCCTTATGGCGATTTGATCGAGCTGTTCAAAGCGCGGCAGATTTTTTACGCCGATCCGAACAACTTTCTTGCCGATGAAGACGGCGAAGACCGCAAAAGTACAATTGATGCACAAAATTTGGAAGGGCCAGGATTATACAAATCTGATTTGTTTCACCCCGAGCGCACGGAATTCCTTCTATACAAAAATAAAAACGAAATCATTGGCAGTGCGACTTTGGAAATAAGTGCACGTGGTAATACTGCGTGGTTTTTAAATGGTTACATCCACTCACACCATCGCGGACAGCGCTTGATTGATATTTTTTACAATGTGCGCGAAAACCTGGTTCAGCAAAATTCACAATATGACACTATCGCGATGCTTATAAACCCGGAAAATAGTGATTCTATCAAAGCAGCGATGCGCAACGGTTTTGAGTATAAGCGCCTGAGCTACCGCTCTTATCTGAAATTTGAAAAAACGCTTTAATCCGGCGCGCTTTCACCGTATACACACCCCATGAACACGACGATCAAAAAGCGCCTGATGCGCACGGTTATTTTATGCGCCATTGCCATGGCGATCGGTGTCGGTGCCGCCTATACAGAGCTTAAAAGCCGCCATGATAATATGCCGCCGCCGGTCGCGGGTGTCTCTGTCGGCGGGCCGTTTGCGCTGACCGATCATACCGGCAAGGACGTGACGCAAGAGGCTTACGCCGGCCAATATAAGCTGATTTATTTCGGCTTTACCTATTGCCCGGCCATCTGCCCGACCGAATTGCAAAAAATCACCAAAGTTTTGAACATTTTGGGTGATGAAGGTGATGATATTCAGCCGCTGTTCATCACAATCGACCCGGAGCGCGATACGGTTGATACAATGCGCGGGTATGTGTCCTTATTTCATCCCCGTTTAATCGGCCTAACCGGCAACCGCGCCCAGATTGATAAGGTTTTGGCCAATTACCGGGTTTTTGCACAAAAAGTCGAGGACCCTGAAAATAATGATTACACGATGGATCACAGCTCTTTCATCTATCTGATGAGCCCAGATGATACGCTGATTTCCATCTACCGCATTCAGGATGATGCGGATTACATTGCGGCGGATATTGCTAAGAAACTCTGAAATCTGCTTAAGATCCCTTGGCAATAAATCTATTCTCCGCTAGTATTCCTTGTATTGAAATTTCAAATTGCAACCCAAGGGGATTACAATGATGCGCAAAGCTCTCGTGCCGGCTCTGGCTCTCTGCACAGCCTTATACGGTCTTCACACAATTAAACCTGCCGCAGCGGCCGGTTTTTATATTCAAGAACAATCCGTTTCGGGTTTAGGCTCAGCCTTCTCGGGCTCGGCTACAAATTTGAACGATCCCAGCACGATTTATTTTAACCCCGCGGGCATGACCTCACTGCCGGGAACACAGACTCAGCTTGGCGCTCATATCTTGCTTCCCAATGCCGATTTAACCGATACGGGATCGGGCGGTCTGTCTGCGGCCAATACGGGTGATGGCGGCAATCCATATGATCCGACCCCTATTCCCAACGGCTATATCTCGCATCAGCTAAACGGCAATACATGGATCGGGCTGGGTGTTTCCGCACCGTTCGGTCTGGCCAGTGAGTATGATGATGGCTGGTTCGGACGCTTTGATTCAACGGAAACCGAGCTAACAACCATTGATATCCAACCTACCGTTGCTTTCAAAGTTAATGATCAGCTCTCTGTTGGTCTTGGTGTGAATGTTCAATATGCCGATGCCAAGCTGGAAAACGCAGTGTTCGGGGGCACGGAAGGAACGGCCACGCTGGAAGGTGATGACTGGAGTTACGGCTATAATCTTGGTCTTCAATATCGGCCTTTTGACGGTACAACCTTTGGTGCCAGCTACCGCTCGGCCATATCACACGAGCTGGAAGGCGATATTGTAATCGTCAATTCAACAGCTTTGGACCGTAACGACTCCGCGTCCGCCGATCTGGACCTGCCGGATGTGGCCACGTTCGGCCTATCACAAAGACTGAATGACCAGTGGACGCTGATGGGACAAGCCTCATGGTTTGGTTGGAACAATTTTGAGAGCATTGCACCAATGCCTGACACAGGCGCGGCGATTGCTCCGACTGTTCAAAACTATCAAACCACGTGGGCGTTCGCGGCCGGTGCGGAATATGAATATAGCGATGCCTGGACATTCCGCGGCGGGGTTCAATTCGATGAAACTCCAACCACAGATGAATACCGCACATCGCGTACACCCGATGGTGACCGTACATGGGTATCATTGGGCGCGACCTATACATGGAATGATCGTATCGACTTGAACATGGCGGCGACCTACATCGATATTGCTGATGAACAAATCAGCCTGTCACGCAACGGCGGCTTGGCAACTGTTTCCGCCGATACAGAAGGTCATGTCGGTATTGTTGCCTTGGGCGTGAATTACAAATTCTAAGCGATTAGAACATGAACAAGAAAAGGCGCGGACGTTTATCGCCGGCGCCTTTTTTGTTTTTAATACGATGAATTAATCTTCCAGAATGGCGTTGAGCTTCATCGCCAACCCCATATTCCCCTTGACCTTCAGCTTGCCCATCATAAAAGCAATATTCGGATCTTGCGTACCGTTTAATATACCCTCAAAAGTCTGCGTCGTGCAGGACAGGGTTACATCGGCCTCTTTATCCTCATGGCTGATATCCGGCGGGCTTTGGGTTGTATCGACATAGATCAAGCCCTCATCGCCAAAGTTGAATTTAACTTTCGCGCTTAAGCCCGCGGCCATGCTCATTTTCTGTTTAATTTTATCGGTGATTGTTTCTAAGCTCATATTTCTAATATAAGCCAAAAATCCTGAGCCGCCAATAAAAACAAAAGCATTGTTTGGCTGTAGGACGGGTGTTACTCTGGGATTCGCACGAAATTCGATATATATTTATCAACTAGGATTACACACCATGATACGCCTAAATCTGAGCGCTTCTTTCATCGTTTTGGGCCTTGCCCTTGCTACAGCCACCGCCACAGCGGCCGAACCAGACATTCATTTCTACCCCGCAAAAATCTGGAATGTCGCATCAAGCGCGTCTTCACTGGCCGGAGCTTCGGTTCATAATTGTACAATTACCAATGAATTCAACAACGGCTTTATCGTGCAACTCAGCGGGTCACACCAATGGGTCGAGGCCCTGCAGATTGATTTCCGCCAGCCGGCTTTCACGCCGGGCAAAAACTACACTGTGAATCTTGGCGTACCGGGATTGTCCAGTAAGACTGTAAACGGGCAAGCCGCCAATGAAAGCCAAATGGTCGTTAATCTGCGCGGGCAAAAAGACATCTATGAAGCAATGCGTGATTCCTCTGTCTTTGATCTGGGCATAGACGGTAACCAGTTTCGATTTTACATGATCGGTTTCGACCAAAGTGCAGAGGGGTTCGAGCGCTGCATGTCCGGCGGACAAATTGAAACCGCCATTGCGGTTGATCGCGGCACACATATGAGCATAAATACCGCCCCGACTTATAATGAAGCGATCGCCTTTGAAGACGCCGAAAAATCAGGCGCGGAAATCACAGACGTTATTCCCCCGGCGCCCCAGCCCGAGATTGAGATGGTTGATGCGCCCGCATATGAAGATATGTTTGAACCCGATAGCCAAAGCCGCGCCGCCGCCGCGCCGCTGGACCTGCGCGCCGCCAAGGAAGGCGATACCCGCCAGCGCCTCACCGACATGATCGCGCAGGAAATTGAGGAGAACCCGGATATTGCCGATCCGTCCTTGGATATGAGCGAAATGAACAAAGAGCCGCTCGCGGATATGTCGGAAGATATATTCAGTAAGATACAAGTGGCCGAGAGCAATATCGAGCAAAACGCACCGCCGATTGTTATTTCCCCCCCTACTCAAAAAGAAGAGGCCGCGCCGGAGCAAGCTATAGAGGCCGCGCCTAAAGAGAATATACAAGCCGAAGAACCACGTGAAATTCAGCCTGCCCCGAAAAACGATATCATCCGCGTGGCCGCCGCCGACCCCAGGAAGGCTCAATCCGGGCTTTATGTCGCGCCGTCACGTCCCAAGGCCGTTTTGAATACACCGGTTGTTGAAGAGATTGATATTGAGACCGAAGACATGGCTTCGGATGTGAACGCAGAAAACACAATAGAAGAGATGGACGTTGAGGTTGCGGAGATTGAAATTGAAACACCACCAGCCATAGAGCCGCAGCATAAAATGGCAGCGGAAGAGCTACTGGAAGAACCGCAAAAATCTCTGATCCCCGAACCGGCCCGCGCGAAGGTAACAAAAACAGTAGAGAGCATGGAAGCAGATTTCACCGAGCTTTATGAAGAGCCCGCCGCGGTTGAACCCGCCGCCTTTAACGATGAGACCCGCTCCGACCCTGAAATGGCCCGCAAACTCTCGGAACTGGAGCAAACAGTTTTCAAACTGCAAAAAGAAAATGAAGCACTGAATGATGATCTTGAGCACGCGCTCAGTGAATCGCGCGACGAGCAAATGTCGATTTCCAATGAAAATTGGAATCTGGAACGCGCAACCAAGCAGTTTCAGGAAGCTGAGCGCCAGCTCAAACGTTTAGGCCAGCAGCTTCAGCAAGAACGAACAGCCTGCAGCGTTGAAAAACGTGAATTGGAAACCATGCTGTTTGATCCGAGCCTGACCGAAGACGCGCAAATGGCAAAGCTCAACCAATTGGAAGAAGAACTCGCCAACACCCAAGCGCAGCTGAAAGCTTTGCGGGGTCAGTAAAGCTATCTTTTCCTAGAATTCATCCTCATCCAGCGCCATCAGCGTATCGGCGCCTGCCAGAACCATTTTAAAGCGCGCGTCTGCCTCGGGCAGCATGCGCTGCATGAAGAAACGTCCGGTCTTTAATTTGGTTTCAAAGAAAGCTTTATCGCCCTCACCAGCGGCCAATTTTTCCTGCGCCTTTTTCGCCATCTGTGCCCACATGAAGGCCAGCGCCACAAGGGCGAATTGCCGCAAATAATCAGAAGAGGCCGCGCCCGCTTCATCAGGATTTTTCAAACCTTTTTGCGCGATCATCGCGGTGGATTGCTGCAGCTTGGCAAACGCTTTGGCGAGCGGGAAGATGAATTCCTGCATATCGGCATCGGCCTGATGCGTTTCTATGAAGCTTTGCACCGGATGGAAAAAGCGGCGCAGAAGGCGGCCAAAGCCGACGCCCATTTTACGTCCGACCAGATCCAGCGCCTGGATACCGTTTGCACCCTCGTAAATCTGGGCAATGCGGGCGTCACGCACATATTGCTCCACGCCGTGTTCACGAATAAAGCCGTGCCCGCCATAAGTCTGCACGGTCAGATTGGAAATTTCGCTGCCCATGTCGGTGCAATAAGCCTTAATAATTGGTGTTAAAAGTGCCACCAGATCATCAGCGGCCTGACGAATCTCGGGGTCCTCATGTTTATGGGACACATCAAGTTCCATACCCACCCAATAGGAAAGCGCACGCGCACCTTCGGTAAAGGCGCGGGAAATCAGCAACATGCGGCGAACATCCGGATGCACGATAATTGGATCAGCCGGTTTATCGGGATATTTCGCGCCAGTTAAACTGCGCATTTGCAGGCGTTCCTTGGCATAGGCCACACCGTTCTGACGCGCGACCTCGGCAATACCCAGGCCCTGCATCGCCACCCCCAAACGCGCATCATTCATAAAAGCAAACATGGCGCGCAGGCCCTTGTGTGGTTCGCCAACCAGCCAGCCTTTTGCATCGTCCAGGTTCATTACACAGGTCGCATTACCGTGAATGCCCATTTTATGTTCGATCGCGCCGCAATTGATGGTGTTACGCGCGCCCACATCACCCGCATCATTCGGGATGAATTTGGGCACAACAAACAGAGAAATTCCCTTTACGCCCTCCGGCGCATCAGGCAATTTCGCGAGCACCAGATGGATGATATTTTCCGTCAAATCATGCTCTCCGGCAGAAATGAAAATTTTCGTGCCCGTGATGTTGCAAGAGCCATCATCATTTGGAATGGCCTTGGTTCTAATCAGCCCCAGATCGGTACCGCAATGCGGCTCGGTCAAACACATTGTGCCCGACCATTGGCCGGAGGCGATTTTGGGCATATATAAATCCTGCAATTCAGGAGAACCGAATTTTTGCAGCGCCTCATACGCGCCATAAGACAGGCCTGGATACATCCCGAAGCTCATATTCGCCGAGCAAATCATTTCCTTCATGGCGGTATTAACCAGTTGCGGCATACCCATACCACCGTGTTCGGGGGAACAAGCCAAAGACGGCCAACCGCCCTCGACAAATGTATCATATGCCTCTTTAAAGCCCTTTGGGGTGGTCACCGTTCCGGCATCGAAATGACAGCCTTCGGAATCACCGATCTGGTTTAGGGGGAATAAAACCTCTTCACAGACCTTGCCGCCCTCTTCCAGAATCTGGTCGATCAGATCGCGCGAAACCTCTTCATAACCGGGCAATTCAGCCAGTTTCTCTGCACAAAGCATGTCGTGCAGAACAAAGCGAATATCATCAAGTGGCGGTGAATAAACAGGCATGTACAATCCCCCTTGGTTAGGCTTATCACATTAATATAACGCAGTTTTCTTAAATTTTGATGGAGAAATTTGGGATTTTTTATTTAGGGAATACGCAAATGATCAACTTGCTGAAGAAATGTCTGGAATTCAAATTTTTGACTATTCTCTTCAGAGCAAATCAAAGTCAATGAACGGGGTTGAAACATAGGGGACATTGCAAAAAACGTCTCAGCATTGGGAGCATCTTCCCAGGCTTTAATTTCGTTTTTCGTTGCATGTCGTTGTGTTAAGTGAAATTCATAATCATAAGAATAGCCATTAAACTTAAAGCTTTTATCCGTTCTACTTTTATAAATTTTACAAGAATCCGTCGAATTTCCCCATTCAACAGCCTCAATACCGCCCATTTTGCGCTTTTCTAAAAACGCCCTGACTGATTTTTGATCCTCATTAAATTCTGAAAACCTGATTAATTCAGTTACCAAGCCTTTTGCGTCTACGTGGCGAATAGTAAATTTATTTTGGACATGATCGTATTTTTTGAAAAATTCTCTATATCGAATATCAGGCTCTATGCCTGCCGCTTCCAACAGAGCCTTTACTGCCGTTGATTTTCCGACGTTTCTTTTTCCATTAAAGGACATTGTTAAAACGTTTTTAGGATTGGAGAAGTCAAGCACGCTCTTACAAAAAACAGCCTCAGTAAAAGCTTTCATTAAATCAATTGTATCTTTCTCTTTTAAAAGAGAAAAACTATATGTTTTAAAATCTTTACTCATTATACGCCCTGCCCAGAAATGCGCATAGTAAAGACCATTTAAAGTTATGTCAATTAATTATTGTCTTTAATCATTTGCAAAAGCTCTTGCGCCACACGCTCCGCATCGGCGTTTTGAATGGCGCGCTTAGCCTGCTCGGTATTGGATTGTTGTTTGGCGGTCATGGCCGCAGCAATGCGCTGAAGCGTTTCATCACCGATATTTTCGCGCGCCGCGCGCGCATTGGCCAGCGCTTCCTCGCGCAGCTTTTGTGAATGCGCTTCTTTCTTTTTTGCGGCTTTATCGGCTTTTTTCTCTTTGGATAACCAAAACATGACTAAATTATGCCTGATTTTGGTAAAGAGCGGGTAAAAAATATTTTTTATGAAATCTGCGCGCCCATCGCCTGCTTGAATTCCGGGCTAGCATTTAACCATTCGCGAATACGATCAAAAACAGGCTGATCAGAACTGCCGAAATCATTGCGGTCCAGATTTTTCGGCATGTTATAGGGACCGTAGAGACGGTGCGCCAGAGCCGCTTGACGCGCAATTTTCAGATCAAGATCATCGTCAGCTTTGATCGCACCCTTATCCAGATCGCCCTCCAATACATGCTGGAACGCAAAGATCAAACGCATATCTTCAGCCATCTGGCGACCATTTTTAATTTCTTCTGAGAAGCGTTTTTGGCTACGCTTTCCGAACTTCAAGGCTTGCAGCGTATCATCGTCACTATAAAGCCCGTTAATAATCTGCTTATAGCTGCGGCTTTTAAAGGTTACACCCCGATCGCCCTCTTCCGCCGTATTAGCCAGCGCTTCCATAAAGGCTGTGGCCTCAATCGCATCAATCGCCAGCACAGCATGAAAAGCCATATTCTCTTTTTTGCTCAACGCGGCATAATTATTTTTCGACAATTCAAGAAGCTGGGCGACGCTCCAGCGCGTCTCGTCTTTTGACGCCTCCATTTTATCAAAGCCATATTCGTAATTGGCATTAGCCAGTGCGACGACTGCGTTGGAAAACATATATTTAAAGCGCCAAATATCCCTGTTCCAGAATTCTTTTAAATCTTCATCTGTAATCTGCTTCTTCTGATAGGCATCATGCAATTTTTTCAGAAAATGGCCGAACGTAAAAGAGCCGTCCGCAAAGGTGCCGGTTAAAACAAAAGATTTATTTGAGTGAATAGCGCGCGCGCTGGCCACACCCTTCTTTTGCTTGCCGGGTCTGGATGTTCCGCGTTTGGAAATATTGGTCAGCTCCGCCATGGTGATCGCTGAAACTTCTTCCATATACAGATCCAGACGCTCCGTTCCGTTTGAACGCGACAAGCTTTGATCCGTGCGCATCAACTCATATTTATCCATACAGGATTTTTCAGCCGCATCCATAATCGCATGCATCGCCGGCGAATATTGTGCCGGAGCAGGCGCGACAAAATTAGCCGGAACATGCCCATCAATCACCATGGAAGAGGCCGTAACCTGTTCTTGAATATTCATCAGGAGATCGTAGACCTGCGCACGCGTGCCCATCATAAGGCCGGGGCCACGGCCCTGAATGGTTGCTGCAACAAAAGACACAATCTGCTTCAGAGTTTGTTTGTCTTCCGCTGAAAATTCGATTCCCTCTTCCTGACGAATGTCTTCAATAATACTAAGCATGTGGCGCGGTAACATTTGCGGTGCCAACCCGCCGCGAGCATAAGACAATCCGCCGCCTTTTTGATCCATCACCGCTTTTTTAAATTCCAGCGACAGACGAATTTGATCTTTTTCCGCTTTGCGCTGCACCGGGCGAATAAACACACCGAATTTTTTTTGCGTGTCGCTGAGAGAGGATTTCACAATCACCCCGGCATTCGGGGTGTCTTTCAGATTCTTTTTGCCGAAATAGCCTTCATAAAGACGGTTCGTTTCCGCCGTATTCTCAACCGTTCTTTTTTCTTCATTCAAATTGATATGCTTGGCTGCTTTAATACCAAAAGCTTCAGCCAAAAATTGTTGCTCAATAGCAGAAACACTCTCAGCATTGGCAATAATCATCTCACCCATACGTTTGTGATTAAAACACTGCGCCGCCAAAATAACATGTTGCAGAACCTCACCTGCCCAGTGTTTTTCATTTTCTTCATCGCTTACGGGCTTGGTTTGATCCCAAATCGCAGGGCTGGACGCTAAAAGCCATTTAGGCAATTGCTCACTATATTTCTCAGACAGTTTTTTGAAAAAATAAGCTTGGTTTTTGGGGCGCAATTGATCGAAGGATTTTCCTGAAGGAATCAGTTCTTGCAGAACCTCAGAATGACGCTCCTCAAGATAAGAAAACAAATTACCAAGGATGCTCGCTTTTCTAGGATCCGTGTTAAAATAATCGCCGCTATCATGGCGGAATTGCTGGCGACCCAGCGCCATACCGTTTTGGTTATAGGCCATGATCACCCGGCGAATCGCCGCACTTGTTTCCGCGCTGACCTTTTCGGCTTTTACGATTTCGCGCATGTCTGAGATAATCTGCGCGCTGAGTTCCGGACCGACCTTATAGAGTTTATTTTTGTAAGGCGTGCTGGTGAAAACCTGATTGAACGTCTTCTTTGCGAGCCTATATTTGGCGCTGCCTGAATCGAGAAGACGAATATCATCCAAAGCCTCTTCCAGAGGCGAGAGTTTTTGAACCATTTCATCAAAAACCGCTCTTACATCAGAGAGCTGGTCAGCATCAGCCTGCGGGATTGACAGGTCTTGTAAAATTTCAAGATAGAGCTTGGTCGCACGGCTGGCGCCCTCAATACGCTGGGCCAGAACCACGGATGCCGGAACGCGCTTGCCATCAAGATCGGTATTGTGCCAACTGCGCTCAGCCAGATCGGTGCCAAACTCAGGGTCGGTAAAATCAATAACACCCCCGCCCAAAACCTCGTCAGCCGCATCTTGAACATCTTCAAGAAAATCAATCATGCCATCTGTGTAAAGCTGTTGCTGGTCAAGCGCGGCATTGGTTTCTTCTTTCGCACTTTGTTTTTCATGCGCAATTAGTTCAGCCTCAAGGTTTTTTGTAATCCAGCGTTCTAATGCCGTATCGCGATCCTTTACATTTTCCTGCTCGGAAATTGCGATCAAATCCGCAAAAATCTTTTCTTGCGGCTCTTTTTTGTCGGTGGTCGGGTGGGGCGTAATAATCATCAAAACCGAGAGATTTTTATAGAGCTGTGCAATCTCCTGCGGCTTATAAACTCGCGCCAGTGTTTTGATATTTTCTTTAACGGTCTCGCGGCGCAGCTGACGATTAAAAACTGCATCGCCATGACGGCCATTTTGCTGGTTGCGCTGCGCCTGAATATGCGCCCCGGCATTGAGCATGCCCGCCATCGCCTCCAGATGAGCAATCGCACCGATCTGGTTTTTATCAAGTGTTGAGAGCTGCTCTTGCAAAACACTTGCGCGGTCTTGCGCATAAGACTGGTCTTTATACCTCCGGTAGAGAGAAACCGCCTCTTTCCAGCTCAAACCGTGTAAAACATCCGGCTTTTGATTGCTGTTTTCGTAAGCGGAGAGAACACGGTTTAAAATGATTTTTGATCCTTGAAGAACATCTTGCCATTTATCTGAAGCAAGAAGCTTAAGGCTAGCACTTTCTGAAAAATTTAAGACCGACTCCGTCATGTACTCTACTCTAGTTCACCGGGTTGCCGCCCATTCACGCAACCAGCTTTGCTCTCCGTTATTTACTCAAGTGTGTGGCGTGTGTTTTTTATAGACAATCGCGCATGAAAAAGTCAATCTTTTTCATAAAAAACATTAGCTACAGGAAACGGAAAAATCCCTAATTTCTTAAGGGCTTACCTTTTTCCAGCATATGCTCAATGCGGTTGAATGTGCCTTCATTGCGGATGAGAGCGGAAAACTGCTCCAATTCAAGGCGCAAGAGGTCATCCTCGCTGATCGGCTTGGTCCAATCGGCCTCCGGTCCGCCGGAGAGCACTTTGGCAAGATGATCAGAGACCACAACGTCATAGGGCGTAGCCTTGCCCGATTTGCGCAAATCCGCTACGGCAAGGTCCAAAGCCGCCTTACCGCCCGGTCCGGGCATACGGATTTCTTCGGCCTTTTCCGGCACTTTATAGTCTTTCGCCAATTCCAGCGCGCGCTGCTTGGCGTCATAAAGCAAGCGGTCGCGGTTCATCGTAATGCCATCGGTTTCACGGAAATAGCCGATAGAGACTGCCTCTTGTGCGCTTTTTGCGACGGTGGCCGTTCCAATCGTCTCAAACGCCTTGCGCACCGCGCCCATCGGCGTATTGGGCGGGGAGAACCACATGGCGGCCTTGCCGAATTTTTCAACACCTGCCATGAATGTGGCTTTTTCACGCTCCATAAAGCGCAAAATCATCTCCTTACAGCCGCCCCAGCCGGGGATTACGCCCACACCAACCTCAACCAGGCCAGTGTAGGTTTCTGCGTGCGCCTGCACTGCGTCTGAGGTGAGCAAGATTTCACAACCGCCGCCCAGCGCCATACCGCTCGGCGCAGAAACAACAGGAAACGGCGCATATTTGAGCTTCATAAAGGTTTGCTGACCCACGCCGATAAATTCTTCGACCTGCGGATACAGCGCGATATTCATCATAAACAGCGCCAAACCCAAATTCGCGCCGGCAGAGAAATGCGAAGCTTCGTTGTAAACCACCAGCGCCTTGTAATCGCCAGAACCATCACCAATCGTGGCGATAACTTTGTTCAGCATCTCAAAGGTCTTGTCATCGAAGGTGTTCATTTTCGAGGTATGCTCAAAACACAGCACACCATCACCGATATCCCAAACGCTGGCAGAGCCGTTTTTCATGACGGGTTCGGAGGAGAGTTTAATGTCGCTGAGCAAAAGAACCCCATCGGAGCGTTTGACCGCATGATATTTCCCATCCGTACCGAAATATTGCAGAGCGCCGCCTTCGACCTTATAGAAGGTGCCCTCACCGACTTTGGTCAGCATTTCAGGAACGGCAATCCCTTCAGCCGCCAGTTTTTCAGCAAAAACTTTAGGGCCGATGGCATCGATCATCTCGAACGGGCCTTGCTTCCAGTTATAGCCGAGCTTCATGCCCTCATCGATATCATAGACGGTATCGGCAATCTCACCCACCAGCGAGGCCGCATACGCCAGAGTCTTAGATAAAACCGCCCACGCGTATTGTCCACCCGGTGAATCGGTCTCCAGCACCGCGCGCAAGCCCTTTTTCCCCGCCGAAACAGCCGGATCAGATGGCTTGGAGGCTTTTGCATACTGGCTTTCATCAAATGTGTTCGCATCAATCGCCAGCGCCTGTTTTTCTTTTGCCTTCGGATTGTCGGGATTAAGGCGGAAAAATCCACCCTTACCTTTGCGGCCTGTATACCCGGCCTCGATCATGCCGTGAACGAATTTGTGATCGATAAATAAATCACGGTATGCATCATCCTTGGGCAAGGTGGAAAGCAAGCTGTCGGAAAGCTTAGGCATCAAATCAATACCCACAAGATCGATCAGCGCGAACACGCCGGTTTTGGGAATGCCCACGGGCTTGCTCAAAACCGCATCGGCCACTTCAATCGAAACGCCTTGCGCCACGGCTTCGTTCACTCCGGCGGTTAGCCAGAACACACCCAAACGGTTGGCAATAAAGCCCGGCGTATCGTGGCATTGCACTACGCCCTTACCCAGCTTCACATCGCAAATCTCACGGATTGTCTCTATGGCTTTTTTATCGGTTTTCGGGCCGACCACCAACTCCAGAAGGCGCATATAGCGCGGCGGGTTGAAGAAGTGCGTGATCATAAAATCTTTGGCAAACGCATCGGGCTGCCCTTCGATGAGTTTATGTAGCGGAATGGTGGAGGTGTTCGAACTCACGATCGAGCCTTTTTTGCGGGCTTTTTGCAGTTTCTCATAGGTCGCGTGTTTAATTTTGAGATCTTCGAGAACCACCTCGATAATCCAGTCACAGTCAGCGATCATATCCAAATCATCATCAATCGTACCCGTGCTGATCAGCTTCGCATTGCGCTTATGCATGAAGGGCGCAGGGTCTTGCTTGAGCATACGCTCAACCGCGCCTGCTGCTAAATCTTTACCTTCGACCTTAATATCCAGCAACACAACCGGCAGGCCCGCATTGGCCACTTGCGCGGCGATGCCCGAACCCATAACCCCCGATCCAATCACGGCTACTTTTTTAATCTGATCGCTCATGCGGTTTTCCTTTCATGCGTCGCTATATCGTCTTCGTCAAAATCAGCCAGGGCTTCGTAAAATTCGTCCATGGCTTCGTTGGTCCATTTTTCAATATTGCCAATTTCCTGAAACTGGCCACTTAGAATAAAATTCACATTGTTAATCACCTCGGCCTCATAAGCACGTACATCCTTAATTTCGGCCATGGGCTGCGCCAGTCCGCGCATCATGCGCATATAAAGCGTTGTCAGCCCCTCCAGCGAGCCAAACACCAAGAGCTTCTCACGCAAATGACCTAGAGATTTGAGCTTATGCTCCATATAGGGCTGATAATATTTCTCGATGTATTTTACTTTTTGTTCAATCTCGCGTTCTTGCGTTGCCAGCAAAACCCGCAGCTCCGCCGTACTCAAAAACAGCTTGCCCTCACTGCCCGATAAATCTTCGCGTGATTTTTCAAACAGATCAATCAACGCAGCAGACTTCGTTTGAATGGTTTTAATATTTTCCGCTCCGGCTTTTTTATCGAGTGTAAATTTCTTGGGCGCCTGCACCATCGCGGCTGCGGATTTGCGCGCTTTATCAAATTCACCGACACGCAAATTCGAGCGCAGCGAGGTCAGCAAGCGCGGCGCGTCTTTACCATGCACCCTTTCCAGCGCACTCTCCAGCGCCGAAAAATTTTCATCCGCCACTTCCAACGTTTTTAGTGCGCCGCCGAGCCGTGCATGAGATTCACGCAGCTCATTGCGTTCTTTTTGATAGCGACGCAAAACCGTGCCGACATCCGAGGTCCATTTCGTGCCTTTTTTACTGCCGCTCTCACCTGTCGCAACATTTTCATTCTTAAGCATTTCCTGATGAACAAAGCCGCTACAGCGGTCAATATGCGCATAGACCAATGCAAAGCGCAGAATATTCTTTTGCAAATCTTCCAGCGCCTCTGCCGCCGCCTGTTTGAGCTTCGCTGCCTCCGCGTGATTTTGAACCCGTACGGTTTTTTTACGCTCCTGCGCCGCCCATTCCAGTGAATATTTAAAAAAAGCTTGATAGAGCGAACTTAGAATATCGTTTTCCCGCGCGGCATTTTTCATGTCAGGATTATCTTGAATCGTGCGCACATAGCCCTTTACGACATCGGTGAATGCCGCCGCCGCATTGGAGATATCATTCTCCGGCGTGAGGTCTAGTTCTCCGAGTAAGGCCCGTACGATTGCGGACATGCAGCCTTCCTGATCTGGTTAATTATACAGCTTCCAATACGGTCGCGATTCCCTGCCCGCCACCGATACACATGGTCGCCAGCGCATATTTTCCACCTTCGCGCTTGAGCAGGCTGGCCGCCTTACCCGTAATACGCGCACCCGAGGTTCCCAAGGGGTGACCCAGCGCAATTGCGCCGCCATCGATATTCACCTTAGACTCATCTATTCCCAGCTCTTTAAGGACCGAGAGTGACTGCGCAGCAAAGGCTTCGTTCAGTTCCCAAATATCAATATCATCAATTTTAAGCCCTGCACGTTCCAACGCTTTATGCGTGGCCGGAACCGGACCGATGCCCATAATTTCCGCTGCACATCCGGCAACAGCCACGGATTTAATACGCGCTAATTTTGGCAATTTATGTTTGTCTGCATACTCTTCAGAGGCCACGATCACGGCCGCCGACCCATCAGTCAACGGAGACGAAGTCGCCGCGGTGACGCTGCCCTTTTCATCAAAGGCCGGGCTGAGCGTTGCCAGTTTTTCCGTGCTTGAATCAGGGCGGATTGTGCCATCTTCTGTGACATCGCCAATCGCCACCAGCTCATCAGCAAATTTGCCGTCTTTCGCAGCGGCCGCCGCCTTATGATGCGACTTCACGGCAAATTCCTCCTGCGCCGCGCGCGAAATATCATATTTCTTTGCCAGATTTTCTGCAGTTTCACCCATGGAGATATAGGCCTGCGGATATTTCTCAATCAGCCCCGGATTGGGCATTGGGTTAAAACCACCCATTGGAATGCGGCTCATGCTCTCAACGCCGGCAGCGATAAACACCTCACCCGCACCCATCTGGATCGCGCCCGCCGCCACGTGAATTGAGGTCATCGACGATCCGCAAAAGCGGTTAAGCGTCGCGCCCGCCACAGAAATCGGCAGATCCGCATTATTCACCACCAGCCGGGCAATGTTAAAGCCCTGCTCGGCCTCCGGGAAAGCACAACCCATCAGTAAATCTTCAATATCTTCGGCATTAACGCCTGTATCTGCGACCAAAGCCTTGATCACAGCGGCCGCCATATCATCGGGGCGCACGCCGGCCAAAGCGCCTTTATTGGCAAAATGCATAGGGGAGCGCTTGAATCCGCAAAGGACAACTGGTTTGTGCATGAAAAAACCTCCAAGGTTTAGGATAGCGTCAAAATCATAAATTTTTATTACTTTATAGTGATATAGCACCGGGGTCTACGGCTTTCCAATGCGTATACGACTATATTCCATTTGACATCGAAAACAAAATCCGTCATTGAGGATTTTAAGAGTTCAAACACGTTTCTGAAAGACTGAAATTTAAAGGAGAAAAGCCGTGAGTGCAGCCACAGATGCCAGAGGTTTAAAGAGAATTTGCTATGAATGCGGAGCGCGCTTTTATGACATGAATAAGCGCCCCATCACGTGCCCGTCTTGCGCGGTCGAGTTTACCGGCGAAGTGAAGGTGAAAACCCGCCGCGGCCGCAGCATCGCCGAAAGCGAAAAAGACACCAAAAAAACACCAGCCAATACAGCCAAAGATGACGCACTCGAAAATCAACTCGAAGAGGGTGATGAGGGCGATGAAGAGGACGAGGAGGATCTCGAAGAGCTTCAAGAAGTCAGCCTTGATGATGTCGCCGCCGAGGAAGAGGGCGATAACGACGCGCAGGATGAAGACGATCTGCCCGACCTGGATGATGACGACATGGATCTGGATATGGACGATGACCTTGATGTCACGCTGGAAGAAGATCTGGACGACGATCTGGAAGAAGATCTCGAAGACGTCAAAAAGTCAGCCGGCGGAGACGACTAAGGGTTTGGGGCTGTGTTTAGCGCACGTATAAAACTGCCGGCCCACCTTTCTCAAAGCGATATTAATGTGTTTGCGGACATGCTCGGCGATACCGAGCATGCCTTTACCGGCCTGCGTGCCGACAATCACGATAAAAGCCCATGGACACTTGAGTGGATCACGGAAAACAAGCCGGCTGCCGAGGATATGAGCGCGCGCGTTTGCCTGCTCGCTGAACTCAATGAGATCGATCTGACAATCGCCGCCAATGACTGGCAGATTGAAAAGCTGCCTGAGATTGATTGGCTGGCCCATTCCTATCAGCAATTCCCGCCCTTTTCCGTCGGGCCGTTCTTTATTTACGGATCACATTATGAGGGCGCGGTTCCGCCCGAACAGATGGGCTTGCAAATTGATGCTGCCACCGCCTTTGGCTCTGGCGAACACGGCACAACCAAGGGCTGTTTGCAGGCGATGCTTGAGCTTAAACATCAGGGCATCTGCCCGTGGCAAATTTTGGATATGGGCACGGGATCAGGCATTCTTGCGATCGCCGCATGGAAGCTTTGGAAAACCCCGGTTCTGGCGGTTGATAATGACGAAGAAGCCGTGCGCGTTACCGAGCGTCATCGTGAAGCTAACAAAGTTCCGGCAGGCGCGGGCGATTTGACCAGCGCGCATGGGGATGGGTTTGCCAGCACGATTACGCAGGAGAAGAAACCCTATGAGCTGGTGATTGCCAATATTCTCGCCGGTCCGCTCAAAGACATGGCAGCTGATTTAAAAGATGTGGTGGATGAAAATGGGTATGTCATTCTTTCCGGCATTTTAAACGAGCAAGCCGAAGATGTTCTGAGCGCTTACCAAGCACAAGGGCTTACGTTGCGCAAAACCTATAAGATCGGGGAATGGACGACCCTAGTCCTGCATAACCCGGCGGCGTAAAAATCTTGATGCAAACCTGCACGGCCGCAATTACAAACGGCACGCCAAGCCACTAAATTTTTGAAAGTGATCTTTCCATCTGTTTTATGATTACAGAACCAAAAACTTGACGCTAATTCTTTTTATAAAAAATACCGATATTTTTTCCTCTATAGGGAATTGTCATGATAGCACTATAATCCTGAACTTCTTTAGGTTTGTAATAGCGAATGACGGCCAAACCTTCCGGATGCGCTTTAAACCATTTTTTGAGCGTTTCGCCTTGTTCGTTATCCATTTTTTTATGAAGCCTGCCAAGATAGGTCAGTTCACCCTGATATTTTCTAACAAAAGCCCAATCTTGATCTTGGTGCTGCGCTACATATTCGGCAATAGGGCGAAGATCATATTTTTTGAATAGTGTTTGTGAAGCAATGAATTGCCCTGTGACAACCATCAGAATCATAATCGAAAATATTGTCAGTATGGGCCGCATATCTGGTTTAAGACGATCCGCGATAAAAATTAAAACCCCAGGAACAAGCGGCAATAAATAATGCGGCTGCTTACCGCCGATAAACGAAAAAGCGATAATAACAGGGATAATCCAGCAAGCTAAAAATCTGAGACCATACTTTGTCTGAACGTCTTCTTTAATCCTAGAGATACCTGTCCAAAAAGATGGTAGAAATGCCCAAGGTAAAAACAAGATAGGAACAAGGGGGAGGTAAAAATAAAAAGGTCGGGTATGAACATTTTCCATGTGACCTGAAATGCGCCCGGCTGTTTGTTCCCAAATAAGCCAAAAAGCAAAATCAGGATTAGATGATTTTAAAACCGGCACAAGCCATAATAATACTGGAACGCCCGACAGCAAAAATGCAAGCACGCCGCCCGTATACCACGAAAGCCAGTTTTGCTTGCCTTTTAACCAGTACGGAGCCAACAAAAACGGAAACACGACATAAAGCCATGCAACCGGCCCCTTGGTTAAAACACCGATTCCCAATGACAGGGCCAAAGCCAAAAGAAATAAAGGCTTTCGATTGTCGGCATACGACAACAAAGCCAAAAGTGATAATAAAACAAAAACACCCAGCGTCATATCAAACATCACCAGCGTGGAGTAAATGATGAATGGCACGCTGCCTAAAACCAAATATGGAACAAATGCAGAGTTTCGCAGATTAAGCTTTTTTGCCAGAACCTGCGTCAAATACACAAACAGTGAAGCCGACACCATAATCGGCACTAGGGCTGACCAGCGACTCACACCAAAAACCGACCATGATGCATTAATCAACCAAAACAAAAATGGTGGCTTATGGCTGTAGAGGTCAAAATTCATAGTCAGTGGTGCAAACCAGTCCCTCCGCAGCCACATCTCCCACGCTACGCTCATGTAACGTGTTTCATCAATCGGCATTAAGGGACGAAGAAAAATGGCTGATAAAAACAATATAAGTAAAGAAGCAGGCACAAAAAGTGTCTGTATTTTAAAAGAAGTCATGGGTGTTTTCTACTTCAGTGTCTGTGGGGTTTCAACAGGATCATCCTTCTTGCGATGAATGAAATAAAGATTACGGCTATAAATTAACAAACCCATGCCTTGGCCAACCATGAAAACAGGATCTTGACGCCACAGGGCATAGCTAAACAGGACAAGCCCGCCGCCTAAACTAAAATACCAAAAGGCATCGGGCACAACGCTGCGTCCCTGTTTTTCAGAGGCAATCCATTGCACAAAAAAACGCATAAAAAACAAACTCTGCCCCAAAAAACCGATCGCCAGCCAGATTGTATCAATGTCAAAAGATAGAAATGTCATGTAGGCCCCTTCAATTTAATTCTTCATATGTTTCATCAAAATCTGCGCGTCTTGCACGTTTTTGTAGCCACAAAACACCCCTTATGTCACTGATACCGACAAGCGCACGATCAAGTGTTCCGTATTTGGATTTTCCATGCAGCCGAGGACGATGTGAAACAGGCACATGGACAAGCTCAACACCGTCTCGAAGCATAAGCGCGGGCAAAAAACGGTGCATATGATCAAAGTAAGGCAAATTGAGATAATCTTTCCGGCGGAACATTTTTAATGAACACCCGGTATCTTTTGTACCGTCTTTCAAGAGACCACCACGAATGCCGTTTGCGAGACGTGAGGATATGCGGCGCACCACATTATCGTGCCGTTTTTCTCTTTCGCCGAGCACCATAATTTTCGGTGTAGCTTTTTTGTATTTTTCATACTCTTCAAAAAGGGTTTTTATATCGGCAGGATCATTCTGACCATCGCCGTCCAATGTCACGATAAGCTTGTTTCCCGCAGCTTTAACCCCTGTCCACAACGCCGCAGACTGCCCGGATTGTTTTTTATGTTTTAATATGCGCAACTCTGGGGTGTGCGCTCTTAGGCTCTTAAGAACCGAAAAAGAGTTATCCGTACTCGCGTCATCGACGTAAACGATTTCACTGATCGGCAAATTTTTACCAGCCTTCGAAATTTCTTCAATCAGCGATTGAATATTGTCTTCTTCATTATAAACAGGAACAACAACTGTAATCATTTTAACATCCAAAAAAATTTATTCCTAAACCTGAATAAAACATAAACCTTAAGGCAAGCTGAAGGCTTTAAAACTTATAGCAGAAAAAATTCTATAGAACACATAGTGAAGATGATTCTGGAACGACTACTCGACCGTTACGCTTTTCGCCAGATTCCGAGGCTGGTCCACATCCGTGCCCTTAGCCACCGCCACATGATAGGCCAGAAGCTGCACCGGGATCGCATAGAGAATCGGCGCGATAAAGGGATGAATATCGCCCAGCGTAACCACCCATGTGGTTTGATCCTTGAGCGATTTTGCACCCGCCTCGTCAGTAATCAAAAATACTTTCCCGCTGCGCGCCACCGTTTCCTGCACATTGCTGGCAGTTTTTTCAAACAGCGGATCATTACCCGGCGCAACGACAACCACGGGCACGCTCTCATCGATCAGAGCGATCGGGCCGTGCTTCATTTCACCGGCGGCGTAGCCTTCGGCGTGGATGTAGGAAATTTCCTTGAGCTTCAACGCGCCCTCTAAAGCGATCGGATAGAACGATCCACGCCCGAGATATAAAACATCGCGCGCATCTTTAATTTCCTCGGCAATATTTTTAACCGCACCGTCATATTGCAAAATTTGCGCGGCGACCGATGGAATATGGCGCAGGGCTTCGCCCATTTCCTGCATTTGCTCCACCGTGATTTGTTTGTTCGCACGCGCGGCGGCAAAAGCCATACAGGCCAGCGTCGTAATCTGTGTTGTGAAAGCCTTGGTCGAGGCCACACCGATTTCCGGCCCGGCGAGGGTGTGCAAAACCAAATCGCTTTCGCGCTCAATCGTGCTTTCGATTGTGTTGATGATGGAGAGAATTCTTTGTCCCTGTGATTTACAGTATCGGAGCGCTTCGAGCGTATCGAGCGTCTCCCCCGACTGAGAAACAAAAATCGCCAGACCTCCTTCGGGCATCGGCGCTTCGCGGTAGCGAAATTCAGAGGCGACATCAATCTCGCATGGAATACGCGCAACCTGCTCGAACCAGTATTTCGCCAGCATACAAGCATAAAAGGCCGTGCCACACGCAACCAGCGTCAAGCGCGGCGCGGATGTAAGCGCCTCTAAAACATCATCGGGAATATTGATGCGGCCCGTTGACGGGTGCACAAACGCGCCCAGCGTATCGCCAATCACGGCGGGCTGCTCATATATTTCCTTAAGCATAAAGTGATCATATTCGCCCTTACCCGTCGTCGCACCGCTTTGCGCGGTGATGCGAATTTCACGCTCCAGCGTTTGGTTATCATTGCTGTAGATACGAACGCCTTCGCGCGTCACACTGACGCGATCGCCATCTTCAAGAAAGCAAATTTTCTTGGTCAGCGGCGCGAGCGCATAGGAATCAGAGGCGACATACATCTCCCCCTCGCCATAACCAACCGCGAGCGGTGTGCCTTGGCGCACCCCGATCATCAAATTATGCTCACCGGCAAAAATCATCACAATCGCAAACGCGCCTTCCAGACGGCTCAGCGTTTTATCAGCCGCCTCTTGCGGGCTCATACCCTGATTCATGTAATGGGTCACCAAATGCGCAACCACTTCGGTATCGGTTTCGGTCTCAAAGCGGTATTGGTGCTGCTCCATCTCTTCTTTGAGCGTCGCATAATTCTCAATAATGCCGTTATGCACCACCGCGACTTTGTCTGTCGCATGCGGATGCGCGTTATCTTCGGTCGGTCCGCCATGGGTCGCCCAGCGCGTATGGCCGATGCCAACCGTGCCGGAGATAGGATTGCCAGCAAGCTTTTCTTCCAGATTGACCAATTTACCTTGCGCGCGGCAACGCTCGATCGAGCCGTTAGACAGCGTCGCAATTCCCGCACTGTCATAACCGCGATATTCCAAACGCTTCAGCCCGCCAACCAACAGCGGGGCAGCCTCTTCATTGCCAAGAATTCCAATAATACCGCACATGATTTATTTCTTTTTCGCTTTGGATTTTTTCTTACGATAGCTGGCCGCCCAGCCCTTGATGACTTTCGCCGCATCGCGGGCAACCGCCAACGCATCTTTAGGAACGTCTTTTGTGATCGTCGATCCGGCGGCAATGAACGCACCGTCACCAATTTTCACGGGCGCGACCAAATTGACGTTTGAGCCAACCATTACGCCCTTACCAATTTTTGTTTTATGCTTATCAAAACCGTCATAATTCACCGTGATCGCACCGGCAGAAAAATTCACATCCGCGCCCATATCGGTATCACCAACATAAGCAAGGTGATTAATTTTGCTGCCCTTGCCGATTTTGGATTTTTTGACCTCTACAAAGTTTCCGATACGTACCGCATCGCCAATATCCGCACCGGGGCGAAGGCGCGCAAACGGGCCGATGCTGGCCTCTTTGCCAATTTTTGTATCTTCCAGATGAGAGAAGGCTTTGATCGTGCTGCCCTCACCAACAGATACGCCGGGGCCGAACACGACATGCGGCTCGATCACCACGCCGGGCGCAAATTTCGTATCATGCGCCAGAAATACACTGGAAGGATGATGCATACACACACCGCTTTGCAGCGCTTGCGTGCGCAGACGGTCCTGCAAAGTGGCTTCCAAGGCCGCCAGATCGCTATGAGAATTACAGCCCTTTACTTCATCTGGATCAGCGGTCAACGCCACATGGGTTGCCACGCCTTCACGCGCAGCAATTTCCGGTAGGTCAGTGATATAATATTCTTTTTGCGCATTGTTGTTTTTAACTTTGCCGAGCCAGCGCTCAAGAGACGCACCATCAATGCAAAACGCGCCAGTATTGACGGTATCAATTTTACGCTCGGCGGCGCTCGCGTCTTTATGCTCAACAATTTTTTGCAGGCTGCCATCTTTGTTCATCACCAGACGACCATAGCCGGACGGATCTGATAGCCGCATCCCCAGCACGGAAATTCCAGCCTTGCCGCGCGCCTTAATCAAGCCTTTGATTGTTTGCGGTGTAACCAGCGGCGTATCACCCAGCAGCACAACCACATCGCCTTTGACATTCTTAAGCGCCGGCAGAGCTGCCTTCACCGCACCAGCAGTGCCATTGCGCACAGCCTGTACAACGCAGGTGTGCGGCTTGCAGGCCGCTTCCAGTGCGGGCATATCCGGACCAACCACCACGATGATTTTTTTAGGCTTCAAGGCCTCAGCATTTTTCAACACCCAGCCAATCATCGGCAAATAGGCCAGCCTGTGCATGACTTTGGGCATGTTTGATTTCATGCGCGTGCCCTTGCCGGCGGCTAATATAACGATTGTGAGAGGATTTTTATTCATACTCAGCAATTTCGGTGAAACGCCGCCGAAAGACAAGTCATTTTATGTTTCTGATTGTTACAAAATTGAGGGCAAAGCCTTAATCCAAAACACGTTTTTCTGCGATGAGAATTTCATCCCCACTGCGGTATTCGGCCAAATGCATGAATAAATTGCCGTAGGCCGTCTTGACCATTATTTTCACAGGCACGGCCGGGCCGTCTTTGCTCAAACGCCCCATCCAGACCGTCGGCATCGTACCGCGCTCACGCCCTTGCTCTTGGATCGACATCCAGCCACGCGGTTTTTCATGCCACTTTCCGGCAACAGGTACGACTTCGACCGTACATTTCACGGACGGGCCTTCGTAAATATTATATTTGGAGGCTTTCAAATCTTCGGCGTTCTCATGATTAAATTTCATCTCAAAACGCCGACTGCCATCAAAAACTTCTGAAGACTGTTCACAATCGCCGCCGCCGCCTACTTCTTGCATCGCAAGCAACGCGGCCGTTAGAGCATCGGTCGTACCCTGTGTTAGGGCATCGTCAATTTTTTTCTTATAAGTCGGCTTATCATGGTCCGTCACCCAAAGCCCATCAAACGTACGGTCTTTTTTGTATTTATATTCTTTAAGCTCAATCTCATCGCGCCAGTTGGCCGTTGATTTATGAAGCTGCGGGCGGAAATCGTCGGCGCTGACGACCCAGCCATGACTCTCAAACGTACCGCTCCAGGGCGCGAGCTTGGCTAAAAACCCCCGCGTATTCGCACCCAGCACAAGGTCGTAGCGCTTATCATTGGTAAAATGAATATCCAGCTTCGCCTGCACCGCATGAATGCCGCCGGCATACACCTCATAAATCATGGTCTGATTGGTATCAGCGCGCGCGGTGGCCGGCAATACACTAACCATAAAGGCCAGGAAGGCGAACCAAGTGCCCACCCATGCCGCTTTTGAACTGTTTAACCCCTTTAGCTGTGCCGTCATTGACGCCTCCTAAATCGAAATCTTTTATGCCTTTATTTTTTAGTACGCAGAATGCATCCCAAAGCAGTCGGTGATGGGCGGCTGTTTTTCGTCCCTCTTGTGAGGACCAGCCAATTTGATAGGTCGCGCCGGATCCGTGGCACAGAATTAAAATAGCACCAACTGGTTTATCATTGATTAACGCGCGGCCAATCAACATGTTTTTTGGTAAAAATGTGCGGCCCAAAGCTTGCAACAGCTTTACTGAAGGGCCATCATAACTTTTTTCTTTTTTATCAAGGCTATAAGTCGTTAACAACCACGGTAAATAAGCGCCTTTTTCATCCCATTCAATCGTTAAATCCGCCTTTTGCGCCTTGCGCAGCTTGTTGCGTGACTGAGCCTTGAGAGTGCTCATCAATATATTCTCTTCTTGAGTCAGATCCACCCATATGGTTTCATATCCATGCTGCCCTATCGGATAAAAGTTGTTTTTTTTCAATATATTACGGGTTTTTGGATTGTCTTCAATTTCAGGAATAAAGCGCCGTTTTCGGCCAAAACGCCGGGGAAATTGCCGGTTAAGCTCCGCCGTAAAGGCCTTAAAATGCGCTGTAGAGCCAAACCCTTCAAACCAGAGCGGACCACGGTCAACGATCACAGCATGGATAAGGTTTCCAAAAAATCCGGCTTCTAAAATCTGAACCAAACCCGCTTCGCGCCCGTCAATCTCAATCACGCCCCAGCGCGCTGTTTGCCGATTGATCATGCAGGCGGCTTGCGCGTATGCATAAGATTGCAGCAAATTAGCCCGGCGCAGGTCTTTGAAGCGTTTTTCCCACGCTTGCAGGCTCAAAATATTCCAACGGATCGCGCAGTGATTTATATCGCTCATAGACTTGATTTTTGGCCCTTATTCGTGCTGAATGACGCGGAAAATACAGCGTTTAAGCAAAGGAAGATTATCATGAGCCAGCCCGCAGCGAAATATGAAGATTTACAAAGCATTATTGATGCCGCATTCGACGACCGCGCTTCATTAAGCATCAATACAAAAGGCGAGGTGCGCGAGGCCGTTGAAACGGCTTTGAACCTGCTTGATAGCGGACAGCTGCGCGTGGCCGAAAAAATCTCAACCGGCAACTGGCAGGTCAATCAATGGGCGAAAAAAGCCGTGCTGCTGGGCTTCGTTTTAAACTCTATGCGTCATATTTCCGGCGGCGCGGATAATGGCGGCTGGTATGACAAGGTTGATAGCAAATTCAAGGGCTGGAGCGAGCAAGACTTCGCCGCCGCAGGCTTTCGCGCCGTGCCCGATTGCGTCGTGCGCCGCAGTGCCTATGTCGCCAAAGGTGTCGTGTTGATGCCGAGCTTTATCAATGTCGGCGCATATGTCGATGAAGGCACGATGATCGACACCTGGTCGACTGTCGGCTCTTGCGCGCAGATCGGTAAGAACTGTCACATTTCCGGCGGCGTTGGAATCGGCGGTGTATTAGAACCGCTGCAGGCCGGCCCTGTGATTATTGAAGATAACGTCTTTATCGGCGCGCGTTCAGAAGTGGCCGAAGGCGTTGTGGTTGAAGAAGGCGCGGTGATTTCCATGGGCGTGTTCCTTGGCGCCTCTACCAAAATTATCAATCGCGAGACCGGTGAGGTTATTCAGGGTCGTGTTCCGGCTTATTCGGTCGTGATTCCCGGTACTTTGCCCGGCAAACCCCTGCCCGACGGCAGCCCCGGACCAGGTCTCGCCTGCGCCGTAATCGTCAAACAAGTGGATGAGCGCACCCGTTCTAAAACCGGGGTGAATGAGCTGCTCAGAGACTGAGTGCACAACTAAACCACTAAAAAATAACGGTTTTTAGAAAAGCGGCTGAATACCAACGTATACCTATCCAAAAGGCCTATATAATTTTTACATAATTTCTTGTTTTTTTGCATTGTTTTGTGCTAAAAACCTGCATGGTCGATAGTGCACATCAAAATGAAGACGACTTACTATCAAATAGCGGGAGCTATAATTCCAGCGCTAACCCTTATGCTGCCTTCGATTATTTGCGCCAGCTTAAGGGACAAAAACGCATAAATTGGCTGCTTAAACTTGATGGAAAACACTTCCATAAAATTTCCGATGCCGAGCGCGATGTAACGATCTCCATTTTAACGGGCAAACCGATAAACACTCTTCATCAGCTCACAGATATCGAATATTGTGATGCGCTTACCGAACTCAAAGGCCTAGATAACACAGAAAAAGAGATGATCATTGGACTTCTGCGTGAGCGCGAGGCAAAACGTGTCGATCTGATGGAAGATGATATCCGTGATTTTTTGAAAAACCCATACACACAGATGTCCAGCGTTTCCGAAAAAGCTTTAGAAAAGCTGAGCGGCCGTTCGTGGCACATCGCATTATCCGCTCTTGATTTGCTGGATCAGAGCCTTGAAAAACGCGCCCGTGTGTTTGAGCAAAACGGCAGACCGCATAAAAAATATCGCAAGAACAGTATTCAGCTCGAAAAAATACATTTCATGGAAATCTGCGAGGATTTTATAGAATCTTTGGAAGACGGAACCTTGCCTTATCGCATACTGTATAAAAAAAATCTGAATGAGTATTTGGATGTTGTCGGCACAGAAAAGCTGCCGCCTGAGCAACGCTCGATGGAATTGCTTCTCACTTTGGCAATCCTTCACGATGTGGTCGAAGACGATGAAAACATCACAACCGAGTCTTTGTGTGCCGACCTTCTAAAAGCGCTTCCTGAAACCTTAAACGAAAAGCAGCGCAATCTTGCGGAAAAGCAAATTGAATATCTGGGTAAATGTTTAAAAGCAATTACATTTAAATATAATGAGAAGCTTCCCAATGGCGTCTTATTAGAAGAAAAATCCGACCATAAAAACGAAAATGGAGAACCGGATTTAAATGTGTATTCGCAGCACATGTTGCTTCTTTGGGCCGCTTCTATTTGCAAGGGAAAAGACCGCAAAAATGGTTTAAAAGGCAGACACTCTACCCATATTCTTGCACCTAATTTTTTCAATATTAATGATGATATCGCCTATCTTGAAGATACGGAATCTGTATTAGTTCACGCGCAGCTTCTGGAGAAAACACAAAAAATGTACCCCGGGCTTTCTAAATACATCACGGCGATTAACGAACAATTGGAGATTGTTTTTCGCAGTTTTGAATTTGTCACGCGCAATCATCCCAGAACGCAAATCTCTGAAAAGCGCAAAGCAAAAACGATTACGGCATCTCTTGATATTTCGAATTATGCCACTGCTGTTTCGAAAAGCAGTAATTATCATTTAAAGCTTTCAGACATTCGCGAACAATATCATTCGCTCGTTATAGAGAGTATGCGCTATCCCTCTTTACGTCCGGCGATTAAAGGGCTTGGTGGACAGCTCTATTATTATCTGGGGAAAGGAATGAATGCTCTGCCGCATGCGGCACTCGAAATTCGTGAAGATAAAGAGCGCGGCTATTACCTTTTCCCTGCTAGCGGGAATCAAAATTTGCATAGCCCCGCTAACGACCAGGTCGCCTAAAACCAAGCATATTGCTTTCCAGCCATAAAAATGAGACCTTGCTCTGATGAGCGATGTTATTGAACTCACACAGGAATTAATCCGCTGCGCCTCGGTGACACCGAAAGATGAAGGGGCGCAAACCCTTTTGGCTGAACGTTTAAGCGCCGCCGGGTTTGAGTGCTACCATCTGCCCTTTGGTGAAGGTAAAGAGCTCATCGAAAATCTCTTTGCACGCATTGGTACAAATGGCCCGCATATTTGTTATGGCGGTCATACGGATGTTGTGCCGCCCGGCCCGGAAGGGGAATGGACGCACGGTCCGTTTACCCCGCAGATTAAAGATGGTGTTTTATATGGCCGCGGCGCATCGGACATGAAAGGCTCGGTCGCTGCTTTCACATCCGCAGCCATTGAATATGTAAGAGAACACGGCGTTCCTGAAAACGGCTCGATCAGCCTGCTGATTACTGGCGATGAAGAAGGCCCGGCCGTAAATGGCACAGTGAAAGTTCTGGAATGGATGAAGGCAAACGGCCACATACCCGATGTCGCGCTGGTGGGTGAACCAACCAACCCAGATAAATTAGGTCAGGAAATTAAAATAGGCCGCCGCGGCTCTTTAAACGGCGCGCTCTGCGTTACAGGCAAGCAAGGCCATGTTGCTTACCCGCAACGCGCGGACAATCCATTGCCCAAACTGGCCAAGCTGGCCGCCATTTTAGCGGAGCACGAATTTGATCAGGGCAATGATTTCTTCCCGCCAACCAATCTGGAGATTACCAGCATCAATGTCGATAACACGGCCGATAACGTGATCCCGCATCAGGGGCGCTTGCGCTTTAATATCCGCTATAACGATTTATGGAACAGCGAAACACTGGATGCAAAATTGCGCGAGATTCTTGACCGCACGGGTCTGCATTATGATTTGCAAACAGATGAGTCCTCCAAGAGCTTTCTCACACAACCCGGCCCTTGGACCGAAACTGTTAAAGGGGCCGTTGAGGAATTTTGCGACGGTGAAGTGCAATACACCACATCGGGCGGCACCAGCGACGCACGTTTTTTCCCGCCTTATTGCCCGGTTGTGGAGTTCGGACCCGTCAATGCAACCATTCATCAGATTGATGAAAATGCAAAAGTTTCAGATCTTGAAGATCTGACAAAAATCTACAAGCGGGTTATTGAATTGTTCTTTGAAGAGAGAGCCTAGCGCTCGCGGGCATATTCTAAAATCGCGTCGGCCTGCGCGTTTTTCAAAATAACTTCCAGAGCAGAGCCTTTTTGAACGGGCTGCGTAATACTGAAAGGAATTGCAAGCTCATCACGAATGGTTTTGTACTTCAAATTCACATAGAGCGCCTGTGCACGCGGGCTGTTATCCTCGAACAGAATTTCAGAAACCGTTCCCAACCGGCGGCCATCTTCAGCAATCAAACGCGCGCCCTTCAATTTTTTCAAGCTGTAAACATCCGCGCTCTCACCAGAGGCCGTTTCAATGCTGTTAAGCAAAGTCGGTAGTAATTCCTCAATCTGATCATCATCCATGTTCAAAGCATATGCATCCGAAATATCCCGGATACGCATCTCGGAATAATTGAGCAAAATTTTATCGCGGATGCGCAAACGGTCCAGCTCAACACTCAGCGCCGAAACATCGCCGTTTTTTGTAAGAAGAATATCATCGACTTCTCCAACAACACGGTTGCGGCGATCAAGAATATGATGATCCAGAACCTCTTGCGAATGATCAAATTGCGGGTTTTGTAGTGGCTTAGAACGGTTTAAGAAATTCAGACTTTCGGTAAGACGCGCATCAGATTGCGCCAGCGCCGCGTTGCCGGCTGGGCATATAATCATAAACGTTAAAATCAGCGTTAAAAAAATGCGCATAAGCCTGTCTCTCTTCTGTTTAATAGGCCTTTATTTATATATCAGGATAGCCCTTAAAAGCAAGAAATTTTTCATAATTTCCTAACGATTAAGAGGGCTTTTAGTCGTTTTTTGTGATGCGGTAGCTTTCCACCCAGACCATCAATAATCCACCCGCATCAAATACAGCCCGTCGGCCGGCGCCGTCGGGCCGCCTTTTACGCGATCCCGCGCCGCAAGCGCTGCGCTTACATCATCGGCGCTCCATTTGCCCTCACCCACCAGCGCGAGCGTACCGACCATATTGCGCACCATATGATGCAGGAATGACATCGCCTCGGCCTCAACCAGAATTTCAACCCCGCCCGTCTCATCATAAGGGCGCGCCGTAACATCCAGCCGATCAAGCGTGCGCTCCGGCGATTTGGCTTGGCACTGCCCGTCACGAAAGGTTGTAAAATCATGGTTGCCGAGCAAACGCTGCGCCGCTTCGTGCATAGCCGCCACATCTAGCGGACGCTTTACCTGCCAAGCCAGCCCTTCCTCCAGCGCCAAAAAGCCAGGGCGGTTGATAATGCGGTAATTATAAAGTTTGTTTTTTGCATCAAAGCGCGCTTGAAAATTCTCGCTCACTTCTTCAGCTCCAATAATCGAAATCGGCTGCGGCCGCAAATGCGCATTTATCGCCTTGAGCAAATCATAGCCCTCCAGCGGCCGATCTCCATAATCCAGATCAAAATGTGCCACCTGTCCGCGCGCATGCACACCCGCATCAGTGCGTCCAGCGGCATGCACATTGATCTCTTGCTGACAAAATTTCTTCAAAGCCTCTTCAATCGCGCCTTGAATGCTCGGTACATCGGGCTGCTTTTGCCAGCCGTAATAATCACTGCCGCGATATTCGATTGTGATTTTCCAGCGCTTCATCTTCGGAGCACTTTCTTGATCTGGTGAGCGTTTGCAAGCACGCATCCCAAAACAACAAACGCCCCGCCAATCGCAACATTCGCTGTGGCGGGCTTAAAGCCAAAAATAATAAACAGAAGAACCGATAGAAGCGGCACAAAATACGATAGGGAAGACAGCAAAACATGATCGCCATTCTTCACACCATAATCCCAGAGCGCAAAGCTGACACGCCCCAGACCGAGTAAGATCACAGCAATAGCAACCTCAAATCCCGGCCACACAAAGTGCTCAAAGGCCAAATGAAGACACAGCGCTAAAAAAGCACAAAAAGCCATAACCGGCGCGGTAAGTCCAACGGGATAGGTTTTTGTTTGCGCCATAGCAGAGTAAAGCGCCCATACAACCGCCGCACCGATCGCCAGAATATGGCCCAGATTAAACGTGTTAAAAATGTTCTGGTCTGCCTCGGGCATAAAGACAAAAACCATGCCCAGCGCGCCGCATAAAAGCCCGCCGATCTGGAGCGGTTTGGGTAGCGTTTTTTTTACAAAGCTTGAAAAAATAACCAGCAATAACGGCCATAAATAATTTAAAATGTTGGCTTCAAAAGCCGGCGCACGCTGAAAGGCCGGAACCAACAAAAATGAATAGAGACCAATACCGAACGTTACAAAGAAAAAATTAGCCGTACTTTGCCGCCAGCTTTCGCGAACATCATAGCCTCTGAGTTTTTGCGCCAACGTCACTGATAAAGAGCCCAGTAAAAATGTTATAAATAAAAGCTCAAACGTCGGTACGGATCGTGACAGCGCGATAAGCAACGTACCAACTGAAAAAATAATTAAAGCTAAAAAACCAGCAAGATTTGGATTCATGAAAATCGCTCCTGCGCGGTGATGTAACCGCCATTAACCGCTGAGGCGAAATCCATAGCCTTCTTACCCTCGGGTTGCACGAGCTCAAGACGTAAAATGCTGCCCTCACCGCAAAAGACTTGCCCGTTCGTGCTCAACACCGTGCCGGGCGCGCTCCATGTCGGGTCGGTAACGCTTTCCGGCTCCACATGCGCTTTGATGATTTTAATCCGCGTGCCACCGAAGCGGCTCCACACACCCGGCCACGGATTAAGCGCGCGAATCTGCCGGTCAATCCAGAGTGCATTTTGTTCCCAATTCACGATCCCGTCCTCTTTGGTAAGCAACGGCGCGTAGGTGTAATCCTCATCATTTTGCGGCTCGGCAGGCAGAGCGCCATCGCGCGCAAGACGGTCCAGCACCGTCAGCGTCATTCTCGCGCCCAGCGCCGCCAACTCATCATGCAGACTGCTCGCGGTAGTCTCTTGCGTAATCGGCATACTGTCTTTGGCAATCATCGGCCCGGTATCAAGCCCCTTATCCATTTGCATGATGGTGACACCCGTTTCGGCATCGCCCGCGCGGATTGCCTGCTGAATCGGCGATGCCCCGCGCCAGCGCGGCAGCAAGGACGCATGAATATTCAAACATCCATATTTCGGCGCATTCAAAATCGCTTCGGGTAAAATCAGGCCATAGGCCGCCACGATCGCCACATCCAAATTATGCGCGGCAAAGCGCGCTTGCTCTTCAGCGCTTTTCAGCTCGGTCGGTGTAAAAACGGGAATGCCCTTTGCCTCAGCCAGCGCATGCACCGGGGAGGGCTGCACCTGATGGCCGCGCCCCTTGGGACGAGCGGGCTGCGAGTACACACACACAATTTCATGGTCACTCTCAATCAGAGCCCCCAGCGCTTCGACTGCGAAATCGGGCGTGCCCATAAAACCAACGCGCAGACCCATGGCTAAAGCACCTGCTGTTTTTTGAGTTTTTCCATTCTGCGGATAATCATATTGCGCTTAAGGCCGGAGAGATAATCGACAAACAGCACACCGTTCAGGTGATCAAGTTCATGCTGCACACAATGGGAGACGAGCCCTTCGGCCTCCATCTCCTGTTGGTTACCGTCATAATCGAGATATTTCACCCGCACCTTGGCCGGACGCTCTACCGTACCGAACTGACCGGGCAGGGATAAGCATCCTTCATCGAAAAAAGAACGCTGCTCGGAGCGCCAGAGAATTTCAGGATTCACCATGACAATCGGATTGCGGGCACGCTCGATCGGCTCATCACCTTCTTCGCCGCTGCGGTAGGTGGAGCGGATCTCCAGCGCGCCATCTTGCTCCGATCCATATTCCCAGCTCTTCGGATCACAATCCATAACAAAGATACGGTTAAGCAAGCCCACCTGATTGGCGGCCAGACCAATGCCCGGCGCGTCATACATGGTCGCCAGCATACGGTCTATCTGCTGCTGAATATCGGCATTGACGCTGCTCACGGGCTGCGCCTCACTTTTGAGCACCGGGTCGGGCGCTATGATAATATTGTATAAATCCATGCAAAAGAGGTACTTGGGATTACCCTTCAGGTCAAGCGTCAGGCGCTTTTCTTCAGCGCATCTTCATCTTCGCTTGAGAGGTTTAAAACTCTTGGCTGCTGCTCAATCGCCGTAAAATCGGGAACATCTTCAAGCTGCACCCCAGCCTGCAAATCCTTGAACTTGCGCGCGGACGGCAAAACCGAGCGCTCGAGCGAGCCTGTCGCTTCGTCATAGCCGCGCATAGCATTTTGCAAATGCTTGCCGATCTTGCCCATATGGTCAGTGAATTTGAGCAGGCGTTTATACAGCTCTTGCCCCTGATCGGAAATGACTTGCGCATTCTTCGCCAGCTCCACCTGACGCCAACCCATACCGACCACGCGCAATAGCGACATCATCAAAATCGGTGACGCCATAACGATTTTCTTCTCCGCCGCCAAATCAAGCAGCGTCGGGTCGGCCTGCACCGCCGCGCTGAAAAGATGCTCGGAGGGTAAAAACAGTACAACAAAATCCGGCGAATTGAGCTGCTCCCAATAGGCTTTTTTGCCGAGCTGGTTAATATGGCCCTTCACGGCCTGCGCGAGACCTGTTTGCAGCCCGTGATAATCGGCCTCATCAATATCGCTATCCAGATTGCGGATAAAATCATTAATCGGCGCTTTGGAATCAATCACGATATGCAGACTATCGGGTAAATTCACAATGGCATCGGGGCGCAGGCGGTTTTCTTCACCGGGCAACGTTGTCTGCAGCGTATAATGCACGCCCTTAATCAGGCCGGAATTTTCCAGCAGGCGGGTGAGAATTCCCTCGCCCCAATTGCCGCGCGCCGCAGGGTTTTTGAGCGCGCCCGCAAGCTTCGATGTTTCTTTATGCAGCGTCTTTAAATCCTCGCGCAGCGCCTGGTCCGTGCCCTTCATCTGCTCGAGCGCGCCGGAAAGTGTTTTCAAATTCTCATGCACCGGCTTAATCATTTCATCAATCGCTTTGTGGCGTTTATCCAGATCATGCGCGCCGTCTTTTTGCGCATCTTTGAGCCGCGCCTCGGCGAGCTTCAGAAAGCTTTCATGCGCATTTTGAACCGCGCGGTTTGCGGTGACTTCAAACTGGTTTTCCATCTCGGTGCGCATATGCTCGCCCGCCTCTAAACGGGCTTTCAATTCAGCTTGGCGCGCGCGTGATATCAACCACACAAGTCCAGCGCCCAGCACAAAACCGAGAGCGCCAAAGCCCAGCGCGCCAATAATTGTTGCATCCATGAATGTCTCTAGATAGCCTGTCATAAGAGCACCACTATAATACGCGCACGCAAAAAATGAAAACAAATCACGAACATTTTATTAACAAGCATAACAGGCCCGCAGAGCGCGGAAACGCCCTGATCTATGTGCTGATCGCTGTGGCGCTATTCGCTGCGCTGAGCTTCACCCTCGGTCGCCAGAGCGATAGCGACGAGGCCGGAAGCCTCGATGACAGCAAGGCCGAATTATATGCCACGCAGCTGATTAGCTACGCCGCGCAAGCACAATCCTCGATTGATCAGATGCTCATTACCGGCTCGGAGATTGATGATCTGGATTTTATTTTGCCGACCGCGGCCGCCTTTAACACGCCGCCCGATATTCACAAGGTCTACCACCCCGCCGGTGGCGGCTTGAGTCCGGGCCGCTTGCCCGTTGAGGTGATTGCGCAAAATATCACCGACCCGGTCGCCGGATGGTATATGGGACGCTTTAACAATGTGGAATGGAGCGCCACCGCCGCCGATGATGTGATCCTCGTCGCCTATCAGATCAGTCAGAGCGTCTGCGCCAAGATTAACGAGCTTGTGAATGGCTCATCCGCCATCCCCACCATGACCGACTCCATCCGTGAAACGATGATTGACGATACGCTGTATACGGGCTCGAATGTTGATCTAACCACCGATGATCCCGGTGATATCTGCCCCGAATGCGACCGCGTGCCCAGCCTGTGCGTGCAAAACCAAGCGGGTACGGCCTACGGCTTTTATACAATCTTAGCGGATCAGTAAGTTAAGCGTATGACGCGATAACAGCCTTAAGCTCATCCAAACCGTGGGATTTTACAGAGCTGGTGGCCAGAATTGTCGGGTAGGCCGCGGCATGTTTCTTGAGCGTGGTTTCAATTTGTTCGGTGAAAAAGGCCAGTTTCTGGTCCTTCACCTTATCGGTCTTGGTTAAAACGATACGATACGCCGCGCCTGCCTCATCCAGCATTTTCATCAACTCCGTATCGCTGTCTTTCAGGCCGTGGCGCGCATCTACCAGAATAAACACGCAGCGCAAATTCGGTCGCCCGCGCAGATAATCACGGATGAGCGCATCCCACTCTGCCTTTTGGGCCTTCGAGACTTTCGCATAGCCGTAGCCGGGCATATCGACCAGATATAACAGCCCGCCCAAATCAAAGAAATTGAGCTGCTGCGTACGTCCCGGCGTGTTCGAGGTTTTGGCCAGTGTCTTGCGCCCGGTCAGCGCATTGATCAGTGAGGACTTGCCGACATTCGAGCGACCAGCAAAGGCAATCTCGGGCCGGTCAGCCTCGGGCAGCTGCTCCAACCACGCCACGCCCAGCACAAAGTCGCACGGGCCCGCCAGTAATTTGCGCCCCGCCTCTAGATTGAGATGCTCGGCTGTCATTTCTTTTTCTTACTTTTTTTACGCTTGGGCGGCTTGATCGGGCCTGAAGGCTTATCATCATCACCAAACAGCGCGTCCTCAGCCTCATGCTCCGCCATCTCAGCCAACGGATGGACATCCGGGCCTTTATCAATGGCTTTGTTAAGGCGTTCTTCCTCTTCGCTCTGGCCGAAGAGATGGATGGGCACATTGAGCGAGCGCATGATAATCACCTGCTGGATCACACCAATGATCGCACTGAACGTCCAGTAAATCACCAGGCCGGAGGCAAAGCGCGAGAGCGCATAGGTGATGATGAAGGGGAAGAAGCGCATCATATCGCGCTGTAATTTATCCTGCGGCGGCGGGTTGAGGCTCTTTTGCATGATCATCGCAATCAGCATCACGCATGGCCAAACCCCGATATGCAGCGCCGCAGGCGGTGTCCAGTCGATCAAGCCAAACAGGTTAAACACGCTGGTCGGATCAGGCGCGGACAAGTCATGAATCCAGCCGATAAAGGGTGCATGACGAATTTCAATCGTCACGAACAGCACTTTATATAGCGCAAAGAAAATCGGAATTTGCAGCATGATCGGAAAACACCCGGCCATCGGATTCACGCCTTCGCGCTGATAGAGCTGCATCAATTCTTGCTGCAATTTTTGTTTATCATCGCCATGTTTTTCACGCAGTGCCGCAACCTGAGGCGTGACTTTTTTCATTTTTGCAAAAGAACGGTACGAGGTGTTGGTCAACGGGAACACCGCGCCGCGAATAAGGATCGTCAGCACAATAATCGCAAAGCCCATATTGCCGATCAGCTTGCCCAAATAATGCAGCGCATAGAAAAACGGTTTGGAGAGAAACCACAGCCAGCCGAAATTAATCGCCAGATCAAAATGCGGAATGCCCAGATCTTTCTCGTAATCATTCAAGAGCAAATACTTCTTCGCGCCTGCATAAACGTGACTCTCAACGCTTTGGCTCTGTCCGGGCGCAACACTTACCGCACCACCAACATAATCAACCTGATAGCGCCCGGTATTATCCTTATCATTTTGCGCGCCTTTATAGCTGAAGCTGTATTTCACATTTTCGCCCTGCGCAGGAACAAGCGCGGTCAGCCAGTATTTCTCTGTCATGCCGATCCAGCCTTGATCGCCATCAAAGGCTTCTTTGCGGTCTTCACGCAATTCCTTGTAGCGGATTTCATGCAGCGAATCGCCGACATAGGCCATCGGCCCCTCATGTTGAATCCACGTCTTCATGTAATTCTTAGGGATACCCTGCTGAGAAATCAGGCCGTATGGATAAAGTGTCACGGCTTGGCCTGAATTATTCGTCACTTTTTGCGTGATGGTGAACATGTAATGTTGATCCAGCGCGATTATGCGCTCAAAGCGTAGACCTGCACCGTTATCCCACATCAATGTCACGGGTGTGTCTTTGGTTAGCGTATTTGCGCCCAAAACCTGCCAGCGTGTATCAGCATCAGGCACGCGCGCAGAGCCCTCTTTAACCACCCAGCCATAATCGATATAGCGAGGCTTCTCGGTTTTGTTGGGGGAAAGAATGGTTACATTGTCTTCTTTTTCGATTGTCTCGTAATATTCGCGCAAAGCGATATCGTCAAAACGCCCACCAGTCAGATTGATCGTGCCTTTAATCTCGCCAGTATCGATGCTCAGGCGCTGCGCCCCGCTGAGGACTTCCGCGCGCGGCAAAACAACGTCCGCCGCTTCGCCGCTTTGCGCTTGCTTGAGCGCTTTTTCCTGTGCGATCTGCGCTTCAACTTTCTGCGCCTCGCGCAAAGCATCCTTCTGCGGCTTTAAAACAAAATGGTCGTAGGAAAAATAAATCAGAATCGCAAGCACAAAAAACACGAAAAGGTTTTTGAGCTCCTGAGGATCCATTTGGTTGTTATTATCAGAACGCATGCGCTTACCGCCTTAAAATCTCTATGTGCTGCTTATGTCGTTATTTTGGCTTTGCTTGCGTTTATAACCGATCAGATCGCGCCAATCAAACCTTTCCGGCACGGGGTCCACATGGTCGTGATGACACCAGGGATGGCAGCGCAAAATGCGGCGTGTTGCCAGAGCGAGCCCTTTAGCTGCGCCATGGCGATCAATCGCTTTGAGCGCATAGGCCGAGCAAGTCGGATAAAACCGGCAAGAGCTGCCTAAAAGCGGCGAAACCGCCCAGCGATAAAACCGAATTGGGCCTTGAATGATGGTTTTGAGCATCGCGTTTGCGCCTTACTTGGTAAATCCTGTCTTTTCCAGACACCATTTTAGATCATTTTGCAGCGCCTCATAGGGCCGCGTCGCGGTTAGAGGCCGCCCGACCAGAATATAATCCACCCCGTCTTTGGCATGAAGAGGCAAAATATCAGCCGCCACTGCGCGCAAACGCCGCTTGATACGGTTGCGCTTCACGGCGGAATTAGAGACTTTTTTGCTCACTGTAAAGCCCACACGCTTTTGCCCCAGCTCATTGGGCATGAGTTGTAAAATGAGCCCATGCGAGACCCATTTCTGACCTTTGCTTTGAATTTTCAGGAAATCAGCGCGGTTTTTCAGCCGCGCCAGAGATTTTTGCTGCGCTTTGCTTGCAAACATCGCGCATCACTAATCTTAAGCGCTCAGACGCTTACGACCCTTGGCACGGCGGCGCGCAAGAATGGCGCGGCCTACTTTTGTAGCCATACGGGCACGAAAACCATGACGGCGGGCGCGAACAATGCGGCTTGGCTGGAATGTACGTTTGCTCATTTTTCTATACCTTTTCGGGTCTTAAAAAGCGCTCAAAAGCGCATAAATTCTTATGTTTACCTATCGAGGAGGGCTTTATAACGGGAATTCACCCATCTGTCAACAAAATGGAGCGCTATCGATCGCCCATCGCCTGTTTCATAAAAAAGCGCTTGGCCGGGCCGATTTTCGAAACCAGCCGCAATCCGGCTCTACGCATCAGGCGTACGGGCGGAATGTTGTTTGAAAACAATCGGTTAAGACCATCTGTGACTGCGACCATCGCCATATTATCCGGGCGGCGGCGACGCTGATAGGTCTCTAAAAGCTCTTGAGAACCCACATCTTCGCCATTTTTATGGGCCTGCATGAGTAATTCGGCAAGCTCTCCCACATCGCGAAAACCTAAATTCAGCCCCTGCCCGGCGATTGGGTGGATACCATGCGCCGCATCGGCCACCAAAGCCATGCGCGGGCCGATATAAGACGCGGCATGAACAAGCCCTAGTGGATAAGCCGCGCGCGGTTCAATAAGCTTAATATCGCCATAACGCTCTGGAAAACGCGCCGCGAGGGCCGTTTCAAACTCCTCATCTGAAAATGTCATTAAGGAACGGCTTTCCGGCCCGTGCTCGGTAAAAACAACGGAGGAACGATGTGTACCATCCTCGCCATCAACCATCGGCAACACCGCAAACGGACCTTCGGGCCAGAAATGCTCCACCGCGACGTTATTATGCGGGTTTGAGTGCGAGACGGTACAAATCACCGCACGCTGATTATAGCTCCACTGGCGCGCCGGCATGCCCATCCATTTACGGGTGAAAGAGCCCCGGCCATCTGCACCCACAACCAATCGCGCCCCGACATCACCCGCATCGGTAATGCAGCGCACATGATCGGCACAGACTTCAAAATCAGTAATGGTTGTTTGCGGTTTATGCATCACGGATTTCAAGCTTTTGAGCGTCTCCAGCATCGCCGCGCGCAGATCGTAATTGAGTAATATCCAGCCGAAACTCTTGTCCTCAACTTCGCTGCTCAGAAAATTGAGCAGCACAGAGGACGAGCCGTCCAGAATCTGAATATTCTCAATCGGGCATGGATCGGCCGCCAGATTTTGCCAAATGCCCGCCCGCTCCAATATTTGGCGCGAGCCGTAAGATATCGCCGTGGTGCGTAAATCTTTGTTTTTAGGAAGGTCTGCCGTTCCTTGATCCAGGCACACCACAGACAGCCCCGCCTGCCCCAAAAGGCACGAGAGTGTTAACCCGGACAATCCGCCGCCGATAACCGCGACATCATATAATGTATCTTTAGAGCCCATAAACACGCACTTAACACCAAAATGGTTCAGAAATAAAGATAAAGCCCCGACATTTTCTATGCCGGGGCTTTCGTTGTACTTTTGCCAACTATCACGCAGAAAACTTTAAAAATTTCCTTTTAGAAAAGCAGCACCTTTAAGAGACAGGCACTTCGACCTTAGAGGGCAGGTCGGCTGCGATTGGTTCATCATCCAGCATTTCAATCATGCCGGAGGGCTGAATAGCGAAATTCGCGATAAACAGGGCGTTTGAATAAAACACCACCGCATCACACAAATAATGACCCTGATCGTTCTTGCCTTCATAAGAGGCCGGACGGATCGTCCCTTCCACGACCGAGCGGGTTGTATCATCCATATTAGCCGGCATATTTTCATCATCCATAGATTCGGCGATGTAAAACGGGCCCTCTTCCCCACGCACGAAGAAACAGAAGAAGCGCAGATATTCCAAAACATTGTCATCTGTTACTTTAATCGGTGCCTTGGCATTGACCTCATGAATTGGCGGAGATGTGCCATTCAAGCGGAACAAATTTCCCTGATCAGTCAGGTAATAGATATTCAGTTTTTTATTCACCCAGTTCGGGTCTTTAACGCGAATCAGCGCAACGCTCTCGTAAAAAGGCAGCATGCGCCAGTGAACCTGCGTACTGTCTGCAGAGACCTTATATTTCCCATCCACCGGGTCGATCTGCTCCAAGAACCCTGTCAGTTCATCACCCTCAACAGGATTCCATTTATCATCGTGATACATGTGTATTCCTTAAATTCAATCTTGAATAAGACCCAATCCCCCTATTTTGACAGAAAATTCCACGAACGCAAGGCTTTGTCGGTTTATCGCCATAAAAAACCCCGCGAAGATATGCGGGGTTTTCATGTTCGTTAAAAGGCGTATTAGAACGTCTGGGCCTGACAAGCTCCGGCCGCAGCCAGACTGTCTTCGAATGTGCCGCCAAAATTAAAGTTGGCAGATGTTCCGCCGCCAGCCGCATTGACCGCGTCGCCCCAGCAGCTTACATCATCGCCGCCAGCCGCAGGCTCGATGTTTGCCAGATTTTGCGGGTCATTGTCATTGCCGCCCGCTGCGGGTGCAATATTCGCAAAATTCACTGGACCGAAGCCTGTTGAAGGCAGACCGAGCAGAGTCACGTTAATGCTGTTTGAACCGGCCGAGAAGCCTGCAAATTGGTTGAAGAAGTCTTCAATATTTTCCAGACCAATCGGGTTGCCAACAAAGATGTTACCGCGACCGAAGACATCATCCACGTCGAAGATGCGGTCTTCAAGGTCTTGCAGCACGGATGGCGCCAGAAGATTACCGAAGCTGTTCGGAACAAGACCGTCCCAGCTTGCAAATGTTCCATCGATAATGATCGGGCCGCCTGAGCTGTTTACGAACGCACCATCTTCGAGGCGCACGTAGTAAGCATCGCCGACAGCACGGTTGATAAAGCCGCTAAAGCTTGTTGTGCCCAGCGTATTATCCACCAGCGTCAAGTTAGAATAGCTCGGAGGAATCGGCGCAAACGCAACTTTCAATGTCTGGTAGAACATCGCGATCGGTGCGAATTGCAGACCTGTCACATAATCATAGCCTGATGGCAGAACATAGTCCGTATCGACGATAATGTTGTTTGTACGACCTGTCAGGTCGATATTACCGCTCTCGAAGCGTGCGCCCACAGGGTTGTTTTGGAAGGTATTACCTTCAACAACAACGTCATTATGGCCCGCGCCAGCGACATAAAGACCGTTCGCACCTGAATTGATAACCATGTTATCCGCAATGTATGAGTTGAACTCACCAAGGACTGGGATAAGAGAGAAGGTCTGAACTGGGCCGCCAAATCCACCTTTTGCGTAAAGGAAGATGCCGTTTTCACCGCTATCGCTGATCATGTTGCGCTCAACGCTCAAATTCACATCATACGCTTCAACGGCGATCCCGTTTCCACCGGCGTTATTAACCACGTTATCAACGATAACAACATCCGCTGATTCATAAGGGAAGCCAAATGGTCCAGGAGGTGCGATGTTGTTAATGATATATGGGAAGGCATAGTGATACCCAACAGGATCTGTCACCAGAATACCGTTATCACCAACATTGGTTACGATATTGTAGCCGTCAATGCGGGTGCTTCCGCTATTGGAAACTTCGATACCGTCATCCCAGACACGGTCAACACGGTTACCGCGGATTAGAACGTCCTGGCCTCCATGATAGTAACCGTGAACATCATCAACGCGGATACCATCATCACCCGCAAAACGGATAGTGTTGTATCTGATAGCTGTATGCTCACCATTACGTACGTCGATACCATCATCACCAACAAAACCGATACGGTTGCCTGTGATGTTTGAGTACAGAACGTTTCTCAGGTTGATGCCGTCACCGCCCGCAAAAGAAACACGGTTGCCGAACAGATCCGCCTGATAGCCGTCAGAGACTTCGATACCATTTCTGCGAACACCGAAGACATTATTGCCTGTGATGTCGACAAAAGAGCTGTTTTCAACATCAATACCGTCATCATCAGCAAAACGAACGCTGTTGTTGCGGATGTCGGCATAGCGGCTTGAGCGAAGCTGAATACCATCACCATCTGTATTGGAAACGCGGTTGTTGTTTACATCAACGTAATCGCTTTCGCGCACATCGATGCCGTCATCACCTGTATGGTCAATCATGTTACCGCGAATATCACCGCGCTCGATGTTGTAGGCATAAATGCCGTCACCACGAACCCAAGAGATGTTGTTACCAAGAATGTCGGCATCATAGCTATTGGACACTTCGATACCATTATCGCGCGCACCAACGATCATGTTGTCATTGATGTCAACCTTGTATGAGCCTTCAACATCGATTCCATCGTCGCCGGAGCTGTAAACGCGGTTGTTGCGGATATCAGCATAAGCGCTGTTTTCAACATCGATACCGTCATCCCCGGCATTTTCAACGCGGTTATAACGGATGTCCGCATCATAGCTGTCAGAAACTTCGATACCGTCACCATCATATGACCACCAAGCCAAACCTGTGCGGTCAATATCATTGCCGTAAATATCAACGCCGCGGTTGCCATTCACATCAATACCGTCATCGCCAACGCGGTGAATATGGTTGCCGTGGATATCGGCATAGCGGCCGTTATCAACGCGGATACCATCCCAACCGGCATCGTGAATTGTATTGTAAGCAATATCCACATAATCGGAGGGGTTCACTTTGATACCGTGCTCATCAACATTGTTGATGTCGTTATGCATCACATCCGCGTAATCGGAATTTGAAATATAGATACCGTTTTCACCGGCATCCTGAATATCATTCCAATTCACGCTTGAACGGTCACTATTGCGAACATAGATACCGTTGCCCCATGTGTCATCAACATCATTGCCGTAGATATCAGTGCCATAGCTTGAGTACACGTAGATACCGTCACCATGTGTGTCCGCACCATAGTAATGGCGGTTAATGTCATTGCCATAGATATCAGCATAGGCAGACGATGAAACATAGATACCGTGACCATCGGTCTCATCGATATCGTTGTAACGGATATCCGCGTTGTAGCTGTTGCTGACCTGAATACCGTTATCGCCGGTGTTATAGATATCGTTACCGCCAATCTCAACATTAGAGCTGTCCGCTACATCGATACCATCATCATCAGCGCGTGAGATTGTGTTACCGAATATGTCGGCTGAAGCACTGCGACGCACTTCAATACCGTCGCCATCTGTGCGTGAGATTGTGTTACCAACAATATCAACGCCCTCGCTGTCCTCAACATCGATACCGTCATCGCCTGTACGATCAATCGTGTTGCCACGAATATCGGCATAATTGCTGTTTTCAACATCGATACCGTCATCGCCTGCGCGTGAGATTGTGTTGTACTCAATGTCGGCATTGAAGCTGTTCGCAACTTTGATACCGTTCTCGCTCGACATCATCACATCGTTGTTCGTGATATCAGCAAAGTGAGAGCCGGTGAGATAAATGCCGTTCAGATGTGCCTGATAGATATTGTTGTTATCAACCAGGGCGCCATAGAGCGCAGAACCGTAAATACCGTTACCGCCTGTCATGCTAACCTGGTTGCCTGAAATTTCAGTGCGCGCACCAAATAAGCCGCCATTATTGTTCACAACGTGGATACCATCGCCACCGACGCTGTATGAACTGTGGAATAAGCCACTGTCACCCAGAATATAGTTATTGGTGATTTGTGCGCCATCGCCAAACAGAATGCCCTGACCGCCAGAGACGTAAATACCATGACGTCCTGCGCCCAGACCGCTCTTCATAAAGAAGGCGCTGTCGCCCTGCACGGTGTTGCCATCAATCACGATGCCGTAGCTGTCTTCAACGTGGATACCATCACGACCCGCACCGTATGTGCTGTTCGGACCGAAGAAGTTAAAGATGCTTTGGTCAGCTGTGCCGTAGATCAGGTTGCTCAGAATATCAACACCTGTGACACCAGAAACAAAAATACCGTCAGCAGCAACATCTGTAAGTCTGTTCCCGCTGATTGTTGTATCTTCTCCGCCGTGAACAGCGATTCCATTTCCTGAAATATCGCCGCCATTTTCACCGATGAAGTTGCCTGAAACTGTCAGATCATCGCTCATTTCGGCGTAAATAGCATCCCCGCCGCGCGTTACATTATCAATTGTATTGCCCGAAACGGTTACATCATCGGAGCTGATCACATGTACACCTGATCCTGTCGAACGCGCCGCATTCTGCCATGTTGTGTTAATCAGGTTATTCAGAACATCAGAACCATTAGCATCCTTAATCCATACGCCTGATCCGCCTGTGTTTGAAATATCATTGCCATCGACCACGCTGTTGGTTGATCCGTTCAATGTGATACCGGCTGAGTGTGTATTAGAAACAACGTTAAGCAGATTGACCTGAACGTTATTTGAACCAAGAACTGCAATACCGTTATGGCCTGTGTTGCTGACGATGTTGCCCTGGACAAGGCTATCATCGGATGATTGAAGCTTGATACCGTTTTCGCCGGTTTCCGAAACTTCGTTTCCTTGAACCAAAGCCCCAGCGCTATTCGCAATCAGGATACCTTCGCCGGCAATATTATCTACGCCGCCTGTTGTGCCGACCTTGTTTGTAAGAACACTTACATCCGATCCGCCTGATACCGAAATACCGTTTCCGTTAACAGAATCCACAGTGTTATAAGCCACATAAGCGTTATCACTGTTCACAATTACGATACCGGCATCGCCACCAGAGACAACATTACCGCCTGCAAATCCGCTGGCGAATGGGTTTGTCGGGTGTGGACCTACAGTGGCATAAGCACTGTTCTCAACATAAATGCCTGTGCCGCCCGCGCTTGATACGGTGTTGCCCCAAATATCAACATCTTTGCCGCTGCCGTCATAGCCTGTACCGTCACTATTGACCACACGGATGCCAAAGGCTGTTGTCCCGCTGATGTCGTTGTCAAAAATTTGAATATTTTTGGCCATATCCGCATCAACACCGCGCACCGTATTTGAGATGTCATTGTCGTGCACTTTTGCATCTTCACTATTGAAAACCAAAACGCCGCTCACGCCGCCAGATGTAACGTTATTGCTTACAACGCTACCCTTTGTACCATCGAGGGAAATGGCGTTAAGCGCTGCGCCTGTAATTTCGTTGTTATCAATAAAGGCATTGTTGCCACCGACAACTGCAACACCGTTACCGCCGGTCAACAATATGTCGTTATTGATAATTTGAATATTGTCGGAATTCGCAACGCGAATGGCATCCAAATTGAAATCAGTAAATGTGTTGCCGTCAACCACAAGGTTATCAGCGCCTGTAGCAGAAATTCCGTAGTCCGCAAGACCAAGACCATCAAATACAAACGGATCAATGCTTACATTCGAGGCCGTCACTGTAATCAGGTTTGCGCCACCATTGGATTGCAATGTTGCACCATCCGCGCCTTCCAGTTTCAAAGAACGGTCAATCACGAGATCTTCGGTATATGTGTCTGCATCTACATGCACCGTCGCACCGCCAGCATCATTAGACAGATAGATGCCCTGCTGAATCAAAGCATTGTTAGACAGTACATTGACGAGATCCGCATTGCTGAACAGACGAGCATCGCCAAGCGCTGTGACACCGTCTTTATCGTAAATGCGTGAATCCAGATTCACAGTCATGGCGTCAACACCAAGGCTGCCGTTCCCCATGATCACGTCTTTGTTGAAATTCACTTCATCGGACTGGAATGTAATATTACCATTGGTCGTGCCGGAGAAGATAAAGAAATTCCATGTGCTCAGATCAATGTCGCCTGTGCCCACCAATGCATTCAAAATACCGTCAACAAGGGCATTCCCTGTATTGTAAGAATCAATGCGTGTACCAACATCGATGAAATTATCGGCCTGAACAACAACATTCGCGTTGCGCATGGAGTTCGCCAGCGCCCAAGACGCCAGTACATAACCCTGACCCAGCGGATTATGGATCGCGCCGCTGTGAATAACAGCAAAAGCAGGGTCCATCAACAATGTACCCAAGCTGCCTTTTTCAGCGCTCAGATCCGCATAACCCTGATAACCAAGGAAGTTATAACCGGATACCTCGGCATTACCGCCGTCACCGCCCAAAGCGCCGCCGCGGGCAAACAAAGAACCGCGGAAATCGAGGTGGTTGTTGGCAATCACATCAATACTGCCGCCGGCGCCTTTTTGATCGACACCTTTGCCGCCATCAGCGTAGAGCTCAGTGCCTTCAGCCACAGTAACATTTTCGCCGGATACATCAATTGATCCGCCGGTTGTGCCTGAAGCATCCAATTTACCGGCCACGGCCACGTTACCGCTCTTGCCGCCAGACAAAATAATCTTGCCGCCCTGCACTTCGGCAGAAGCCACAGTCACGATACCATCCACATTAATAATGTTATCAACGGCGTCTTTCGCCGCAACCGCTGTCATCTGAACGCGGCCGCCTTCGGCGTTAATTTCACCTGTTGTTTCCAGCAGCGCATCAGCCAGCTCGCCATCAACTGCAATCTCAACCAGACCGTCACCATACAGATCCAGCGTTACGGTTTCACCGGCTGCGAATGCAACCGTGCCCAGCTTGGCATTAATAACGCCGCTGTTAGAAACATTTGGAGACACAAAAGCCGCCAAACCAGCATCAGCGACATTAATTGTCCCTTCAAGGGTAATCGCGCCATCGCCGAAATCCGAGAATTCGAAGCTGTCGCCGCCTTTCATAATGGCGTCATTGGAAATGTCGGATGTCGAGGCAATAATCGCGCCCACATTCACAGTAGAGCCAGTTCCAAAGAAAATTCCGTTTGTATCGATGACCATCACGCGGCCATTGGAATTCAACGAACCGAGGATACGTGTTGGATCTGATCGGTTATCCCGCGCAACGAACAGATCGCTTTTGCTGTTTTGTTTGATGTTAACAGTCTGGTAATTCGCAATGTCCAGATTTCCTTCCCCGATTGCACGCGAGGAGTTCTGGGTAATTGTTGTCACATTATCAACTGAGATGTCCGTATCAAAGCTACCGCCGACCTGATCAAGAACCCAGGCATTGTCCGCCATGGCCGTTCCCGCACTCAAAGCCAGAATACTGGCAGCTGTTAAAGCCGATGTTGTTAGAAGTTTTGCGCTTGAAATCCCCTTACGAAGCGCTTCTTTTTTGCGGGCTTTATACGTACTCATGGTGTCTCTTCCTTATATGTATTTTTTGTGCAATTTCTTTTGGGGAGCGCTAGGGGAAAGCGTGACAGCCCTTTGTGCTGTCTTTGTTTAAAACCCTAATGTTCCCTGTAATGCCCTCCAAACCACACGCTTTGACTGTACTTATCAAACATTGTATGCGTGCCTTGCCTGCGGGCGCATTTTTCTTAAGGCTATGGCGAATATTTTTTATAAAACCAACGCCTAAAGCGACAAAGTTAAACTTATCGCAAGCCTGTTTTGACACCATTCGAAAAAAAAGACAAGAAAATAATTAAGGAAAATTTAACTATTTTGGCTTACGGCACAAGGTTCTCCCGCGAAACCCAATCTGAGCGCCGCATAGCAAAATATGCTAATATGAAAAATATTTTGGAAAAAAATTTATGCATAACAAATATATGGTATTTCTTGATTTACAACGCAAAATCACTTAGCCTTTGTGGATAAATAGGCTTTATTTCTGTCTATTTTTCCTTTATAGCTAATTTCGCATAATCAAATATATTAAAGAAACAAGGGTAAATTAGGATGTTTAACAGGGCTGAAGCACGCGCGTGGCGCAGACTTTCACTGAGCACAGCTTTATGCGCTGTTTTTGCGGCCGCGCCCATTGTTGCCTTTGCTGCCACCGTTCCTGATGCTGCGCTGGATCAAGCTGCGCCGGGACGTGTCGAACAGCAATTTCAGGATCAAGCTTTGAGCCCAAAACTTTCACCCAGTGTGCAAGTGCGCGATCTGGTGCTGCAGCAAGTTCCTGAAGGAGCAGAAAAGATTCGTTTTAACTTAAACTCCCTCACCATTGAGGGTGTTTCCGTTTATACGCATGATGAATTACAGGCTGTTTATGCAGACAAATTGGGCGAAAACATCTCCCTGACCGAGCTTTATGCGATTTCCACGGCCCTGACCAACAAATACCGTAATGACGGCTATATCCTGACGCAGGTTATTGTGCCGCCGCAGACAATTGATGGCGGTAACGCCCGCTTGAAAGTGGTGGAAGGCTATATCGACAGCGTTTCTGTTGAAGGAACAGACGATCCGAATGCACTGGCCCTGATTGAGCGTTATGCCGCCAAACTGCAAAACACAACCGCTTTAAACGCAACCCAGCTTGAGCGTTACCTGCTTTTGATCAGCGACCTACCAGGTGTCGAGGCGCGCAGTGTTCTCGGCCCCTCTCAAACACAAGCCGGCGCAGCTTATTTGCGCATTATCGTAGAACGCGATCCTTATGACGCTTTTATCTCGTTGGATAACTTCGGTAGCCGCTATCTTGGCCCCGTACAGGCCAGCGCCGCCGGATCTTTGAACTCCTATTTTGGCAATAACGAGAAAATCACCGGCCAAGTGGTGGTCGCGCCGCATAATCACGAATTGGGATATGCCTCTGTTGGGTATGAACAGCCAGTTGGCAATCTCGGCACAGTCGTAAAACTAACCGGCAGCCATACAGCAACCGAGCCCGGTTACACGTTGGATGAATTTAATGTCAGAGGACGTTCGCAATATATGGCCGTAACGCTGGAGCATCCTTTCTTGCGCTCGCGCTCGCGCAACGCTTATGGCTATGTAAAGTTTGACTGGCGCAATGTCGAAAGCAGAAACGATCTTGAGCCGACTCGTCGTGACAATATCCGCGCGCTGCGCGCTGGTGGCCGCTACGAATTCATGGATGCCTTGTTTGGCGCCGCTGTGAACTCTATGAGCGTGGAATTGGCACAAGGGGTTGATATTCTTGGATCAAGCGCAAAAGGCGATGCCAATTTGACACGTCCTGCGGGCGATCCGAAATTTACAAAAATCAGTGGTGAAGCGCAGAGACTTCAAAGAATTACCAGCGACCTTAATCTATTGCTGTCTGCTCATGGGCAATTGTCGGCCAATCCGCTGCTGGCCTCTGAAGAATTCGGCGTAGGCGGCGTGGGCTATGGCCGCGGCTTTGACCCCTCTGAAATTATTGGTGATGACGGTGTCGCCGGTAAAGTTGAGTTGCAATGGAATCAGCCTTATCCATGGGAATTGGTTGATGATTACCAGCTCTACAGCTTCTTTGATATTGGCCGTATTTGGAATCAGGACGCAACAACCAGCTCTTTAAAAAGCGATACGGCTTCTTCCACTGGTTTAGGCGTTCGCGCTGATTTCACCGAAGATATCAAAGCCGGACTGGCACTGGCATGGCCACTGAACCGCGATGTGGAAACACAAGGTGATCGCGGAAAGCGCCTGTATTTCAACGTCAGCCGCGATTTCTAATCTATCATTTAAGAAAGGTTCAACGGCGCGTAGCGTGCTGCGCGCATAAGCTTAGGCACGCCAAAACACACAAACCGCCAACCCACCAGCTTTGCCACAAGCCATATCCGGTCGAGGCCACCGACAATGCGGCCATAAAAACGGCCAACGAGAGCCGCGCTTCAAGCACCGGGAGGCGGCGAATTTGCAACAGAAACCAGCCCAGCGCCGCACTCAGCAAAGATACGCCAATAAACCCAAACTCAATCCAGATCTGAAGCGCGAAGTTATGCGGGTGCAAAACTGTGTTTTCGGGAAAATAAAGTTTTTGCGTATCAAAATCCGTAATAACGCGCGTGGCCTCCAGACCGTGCCCCCAAAACGGACTTTCCAGCGCACGGCGCGCTACAAAATCCCAAATCTCCATGCGGTTGGCGGCAAAACTGCGCTGAAACCATGTAATGTCTTGCACAGCCACCACACCGTGTTCAAACATAAGGGCGGCAATCCATGGCGCGGCGGCAATTCCTGCCAACAAACACACACCCAAAGCCGCCCAGAATTCCCGGCGCGCCGCAGGAAATAAAAAGTAAAACGGCGCACTCACTAAAAAGGCCAGCTGCGCGGACTGGCTGTCTGCCTTATATAAAAGGGCCGCCATCGCCAGACCAAGCAGGATCATTAAAATATTTTTATCACTCCGGCCCGCATGCTGGACGGTATAAAAGGCCGGCCAAAAACATAAAACACAAAACACCGTACTGCGGTTTAAAAAGGCCGGGTTAAAATGATGCAGATCCGGGTGCGTCAGCGCATAAAACATCCCGCGGCTATAAAGCTCAAAAGCACACAGCGCGGTCGCAACCAACGCGGCCCAAGGCATAAACTTTAAAAACTGCACCTTAATTATATCTGAGTGAGAAAGCGCGCCGCGGGTCGTTCCCCATAAAAGCCCACCGCCTAAAAAGATCGCTGCGAGCTTGCCTGCACGGTCGAGCGCCTGCGGCCCGTCAACGGCCCATAAGGAGCTGAAAACCCCCAGAGCAACAACGCCTACAGCTAAAAATGTGAACCCCCGCCCCGGCCAAGGCCAGTTTTTATAAGCAATGCGATGGAGAATAAAAGCAATGAGCCCCAAAACCATCGGAGCAATACCCAATGCACGCGGCGCAAAAACCGCCATAACCGGCATCAAACAAAGGCCCAAAACGAGCGTCCATTCATAAATTTTTTGAATTGTTAGTCCCATAAGCCCCAAAAAATAAATACGGCTATAGATCATGACCTATAGCCGCATAGATTAAAAGGGATATCGCGCCGTTATTAAGGGCTCAAATCATCAATAATAATGTTGGAATTGTTTTTCTCTAGCTCTTTAAGCTGTATCACAGCGTCATCAGAGGCCGGAAGATCCATCGCATTTTGCGCAGGAGCATCCACTTCGCCAGCAGCCTCATCGCCCGCCGCAGGCTCGATGGCCCAAGGCGCTGTTTCTTCTTGCGCCACGGGACCGTCAGAAAGCGCTGCAGGCGCTTGATTCGCAAAGGGCTGGCCGAAGTCATCCGCCGCAAACGCCACGTTAATTACACCAGCCAAAGTCAACACCACAATAAGAACAAAAACTCTCATATCTCATCTCCTTAGATAGGGGCGCACTATGCCAGAATATTTATCTTATGTCAAAAAATCTTTTTTAAAGATTCAGGGCATTTTTAAAGCTTTGCATATCCGCTTTTAAAACAGCATCCGCCCCATTCTTAATTTTATGGAGCAAGAAATCATATTGAGCAACAACATTATGCGCATATATCTCAGCAAGCTCGCAAGACTGCTGAAGTAGAATCGGATTATTTTTTTCCTGCGCCACCTTAATCGATTCCAGCATCAAAACCCCGCCCGCCGCAATTTCAAAGAGGCGCAAATAATCCGTGGCGGGAGCAACAAAAAGCTCTGCTTTTGAAGGATTTTTAAAAGCCTCTTGGCCTTTGCCCAAAATAAATTGTGTTGCGTCCGAAAGTGCATTTAAACATTTCAAAACTTGCTCATGTACTTCATTCGATTTTTGTATCTTGCTGGCCGAACTATTGATCCATTTGAACATTGTCTGTCCAGGACCAGTATAGTCTTTGGCCAGTTGTCTGCCAACCAAATCCAAAGCTTGAATGCCATTAGTTCCCTCATAAATCGGTGTAATGCGCACATCGGCCAACATTTGTGCAAAACCTGTTTCTTCAACATAGCCCATACCGCCAGCAACCTGCATCATCTCAGAGGCCACCTCAACGGCCATATCGGTTGGGCCGGCCTTGACCATTGGGGTAAACAGCGCCAGTTTAGATTCAGCTTCTTTATCTCCCTTTTTCGCCTTATCAAGCTGCACAGCAGCGTAATAACACGTCATCCGAGCCGCCGCTATTTTTGCCTTTGAAACCATAAGCATGCGCCGCACATCCGGGTGCTGGTTGATAGAGACTTTTTTCTCACCCGTTGCAACATTGGTACCCTGTTTGCGGTTTTCGGCGAAAATCATCCCGGCCTGATAGGCTCGCTCGGCAATCCCAACACCCTGCATACCTACATTGATGCGCGCGCGGGCCATCATCACAAACATATGATTCATGCCCATATTCAGTTCGCCAACCAAGTAGCCAACCGCCGGGCCTTTCGTTCCGCCAAATTCCATCTGGCATGTGGGGGAACCATGAATGCCCATCTTTTCATAGATTGAAGACACTTCAATACCGTTATGCTGTCCTGTTGAATTGCCCTGCGCATCCACCATAAATTTCGGCACGACAAACAAAGAAATGCCCTTCGTCCCAAGATCTTTCGCACCCGTTCTTGCTAAAACAAGGTGGGCAATATTCTTGGTTAAATCCTGCTCTCCATAGGTGATGAATATTTTGGACGCGCCGGATAAATGATAGGTGCCATCAGTTTGAGGAGCCGCCTTCAAAGCCACATGAGCCAGATCGGACCCCGCCTCAGGCTCAGTCAGTAACATAGTTCCGGCGATTTCCGCGCTGGCCATTTTACGCAGAAACATGTCTCTAATTTCCTGATTGCCGTGCTCAGCAAGCGCTTCGGCTGCGCCTTGGGTTAATAAAATCTGCAACGCCGCCGATGTATTGGCCGCATTAAAAATTTCCGTGAGTGGCATACACAATGTCCAAGGCGTATCAAAACCATCATACTCTTCCGGCAACGGCAGAGCGGAAAGGCCCAAATTATTCGCTTCCCTTAAAATATCTTTATGAACGGAATGAAGTTCAACCCGGTTATATTCGCCGTTTTCACCCAAAATCAATTTGGGATGCATATCTTTGTTTAAATGCATTTCCAGATTTGTCGGTGCCCATTTATCCGCTGCCAGCTTTGCAAATCCATCAAAGAAAAATCTGAGATTGTCTTCAAAATCACCTGAACCGCTGAAATCCTGAATATCAACATTCTTAGCCCCTGCGACCTCGAGCGCGTGCAAGATTTCATCCATAGGGACTTTATATTTGGGGGAATTGGCAGATGACATGACGCAGTAACTCCTTAAAAAACGCAATTTATTACGGAAAAATTGAGCTTAGAAGCCTGATGTTCGCTTGTCAATTTATATCAGGAAAATGGTGGACCCTAGCGGGATCGAACCGCTGACCTCTACAATGCCATCGTAGCGCTCTCCCAGCTGAGCTAAGGGCCCTTAATCAAAAGAGATGATATCTGTAATTGTTTGGGCCCGGCTTTTCAAGAGGAAAATTACTCCTCCTGCCAGCGGATTTGTTTGCGATACAAGGTCGAGGGCGAAACCTCCAAAAGCTCGGCTGCTTTTGGAATATTGCCGTGACACAGCGTAATAACCATTTCGATATAAACCCGTTCCATCTCGGCCAGAGAGCAAATGTCAGGAATCGCCAAGGGCGATCTTTTTTCCTTATATCCCGCAGCCCAATGAAGGGGGCTTATGATGTCTTTATCTTTTTCTTCAGCCATGGGTTGTACATTAACATGTTGTACACGCATGTCATGAAAGAACGCCCCGGCCCATACATACGCATATAAAAAACCGCCCCTTAAAAATTTAGGGGCGGTTTTGGATAAGAAATGAGTTCTTTTTAGTCGCGGCCGCCAAACAGGCGAAGCATCATCACAAACAGGTTGATAAAGTCGAGATACAGGCTTAGCGCGCCCATAACAGCGATCTTGTTCAAAGCGTCACGGCCGTAAGACACATGATAGGTCTCTTTAATACGCTGCGTATCCCAAGCGGTTAGGCCGGTAAACACCACAACGCCAATCGCCGAGGTTACAAAATGCAACATCGCGGAGTGCAGGAAAATATTCACCACACCGGCAATGATAATCCCGATCAGGCCCATAAACATGAGCGAGCCCAGCGATGTCAGATCTTTCTTGGTCGTGTAGCCATAAATTGAGGTCGCAGCAAACATCCCCGCGGTGATAAAGAACACGCGGGCGATGCTTTCCGAGGAATACACCAAAAAGATATAAGACAGCGAAACACCGAAAAGCCCGGTCAGCAGGAAATACAGCCCAGTCACCGCACCAACGGACATGCCTTGAATCTTGCGTGGATTAAGGCCGAAAAAGATAATGCCCAACGGGGCCAGCGCCACAATTAATCCTAAAAACGTGCCCTGCACCGCCGCAATAAACGCAGGCGTTGCCGCGACAAAATATGAAATTGCGCCTGTAAAAACCAAGCCCAGCGCCATCACGTTGTAAACGCGCTGCATGTAGCTTTGCAGGCCGGCATCAACGGTTTTTGTGCCCGATTTTGCCACACCATAACGATCATTTTGCATCGTATTTATTCTCCAATAGTTAAAAAGGACGTGTCATATACACGCTTTATATATAGTGCGTATTGTACCATATTTCAAAGGAATCCAATGTGTTTTGCGTAAATGATCAAGAGGGATGAAAATGATAAATTTCACCCTATTTCTTTGAAACTCACCTTTGATCGGTCTACAATAGATAAATAAGTAAGATTTTTCAGGAGCATATATGAAACGGTTCTTATCCCTTGCGGCTTTATTGTCCTTTATTTTCATGATTTCAGGCCCTGCGAGCGCGCAGGACAATCTACCCGCAATGCCCGATCCGATCAAAAATCTGGCCGAGGAAGGTGCGCAAATCCGCTATTTAGGCCGTGATTACGGTTTTGATTCCTGGATTACGATTAAAAACGGACAGGAACAATATTTCTATGTGCTGCCGGATCAAAGCGCCTTTGTGATGGGTGTTCTGTTCGACAATAAGGGCAAGTTGGTGACGGTTGATCAGGTGCGCCGCCTGCGCGGCTCAGGGGATGAGTTGCTCGACGAACTCGCCTCCGATGAGAGCGCCAGCGCCGCCGAGCCGGATTTTGACTCTTTATCCCCGTCTGAACGGCTTTTCTATGATATTGAAAACAGCAACTGGATACCGCTCGGCCAGCCCGGCGCGCCTGTGATCTACAGCTTTATTGATCCGCAATGCCCGCATTGCCATGCTTTTATTGATGAGCTGCGCGCAGGCGGCTATCTCGACCAAGGCAAAATTCAAGTGCGCATGGTTCCTGTCGGTTTCAAAGATGAAACGCGCGCGCAGGCCGCCTATCTGATGGCCTCTCCCAACCCGCAAGAGCGCTGGATGCGCCACATGGACGGCGATGCGGATGCCCTGCCCGCCAAAAGCGAGATTAGTCAGCAAGGCGTAGAGCGTAATTTGGCGATCATGCAGAGCTGGAAATTCAACGTTACCCCCATGATTATCTATCGCGGCAAGGACGGCAGCGTTAAACTTATGCGTGGAAAACCCAAGAGCATCGACAACTTGATTGCGGATATCGGCGCAAGAAGTTAAGTGCGTTCTTGCGCATGTAGGCGCGCCCGCCTTATACTTACATGTGGGGTGGGTATTCTCTTTTCTTAATCACTGCCTGTTAGAGTATGGACAAGCGCGCACAATATTTAATCCAGATCCTGGACAAAATCGGCTCACCGCTTATGAGTGCGATCATCGCTGCCTCGGACAATGACAATGCCGAAGGCGATGCGCAGAGCATGGCGGAAATGCTGGGCAAGAGTGTTGAGCTCTCCATCAGCATGGCCAATATCGCCGATTTGAACGATGTCGAGAACGACTCCGTGCGCGTTGCACTCACCGCGCTGGCTAGCCCACTAATTGGCGCTCTACACCGTGAAAGCAAGCAAACGCCGGGCGAAAATGATCTCAAACGGATTGCCTCCGCCTTGCAGGCCGTCCTGACATTTTCCGAGAATTTTACCCCAGATGACGACAATACGAAACGCCTCGAAACATTAGAGACAAACGGCACGCCCCTCGACGCACACCAAATGACACTGCAATACATGTACGCGTTTGTCCCAGCGGTGAATGCGGTGGGTGCTTTCCCTTTCGGACAGCCGGAACAAAAACTGATTATGGAGGTCGCCTCAAAAATAACCGCCCGCGCGCAGAACCTGCGCAGCGGAGTCCTTGGCGATTTGCCCGAAGCGGAGCAAAAACCTGTTGATCTGGCAATCCTCAAAAGTCTTGCCGTGCTGTATGCCGACTGTCATAACGCCGAAACAAAGCGCCTGAGCGAGAGCGGCGCGGAGAATGGCGGGCTGGACGAGGTCTGGAGGAATTTCGATCTGCGTGTTTCCATGCTCGAAGCCCTCGCGGGTGGCCTGCTACCCGGTGGGCCAAAAATCCCTGTAGCCGCCGTGCCTGAAGACGTTTCAGAGCCGGAACTGGAAGACGAAGACGAGGAAATACCGAAGCCTCCAAAAGCCGCGCCGCCCAAGGAAGAGCCAAAAAGTGCGCCGCCTGCGGGCAATCCCATGGCGATGTTCGCGAAAAAACCCGGAGGCGATGACGATAAAACCGACCCGCCGCCACCAGCAGCCGCGCCGGAAGACACTCCAGAGCCGCCCGCCACCGACCCCTCTGAGGACAGTGATGAAACAGACACCGGATCCTCATCTGATGACACTTCAGGTTCCGCAAAAGGTTCCGGCGGCGGCAGTCCCATGTCCTTCTTCAAAAAATCGGATTAAGGACTATATCAATGCGTAACAAACACGGATACCGATCATGAGCGCGAAAGTCCTTGCAGCCTGTTTGATGCTAGCGTCCCAAACCTATTCTGTACCGCCCGCGGTACTGGTCGGTATTTACAAGGCTGAGGGTGGACAAATCGGGCAGGAAGTAAAAAACACCAATGGCAGTTACGATCTCGGTCCAATGCAGATCAACACCATTTGGTTGCCGGATCTGGCGCACCGCTGGGGCGTGAATGAAACCACGGCGCGCAAATGGGTGCGCGATGATGCCTGCACCAATGTCGGCGTCGCGGCATGGATTTTAAAGGGCCATCTGGAAGAAACCCAAAGCCTATCACAAGCCATTGCGCATTATCATTCCCGCACGCCCTTGCATGGTACGAAATATAAGAAGCGGGTTATTTCAATTTTGCAGGAAAATGGCTTGGTTAAAAACGAGCGCTAATCCTTGGTTTCCGGCAAAAACTTATCATCAGACTTTTGGGGGCAGTTTTGATTGCTGTCTTGCGATGGACACGGCGAGTCGTTACTCTAAATACTGCATAGGACTGCTTGGATATCTCTAATGCAGAATTTTTCTGGAACCGTTCTGGTTTCGCAAGGTAACGGACATGGCGCGCTTCTTATCGTTATTGATAGCTTCGATGTGTATTTTACTGACCTCGGCCTGCACAACAGGTAAGGATTTCAGTGATGCCTCACCGCAATTGGTCGCCGCGCCCGATAATGTTTCTGCCATGCTCGCCGATGCGGCGGACCGCGCCTCCAAAGCGCTGGAAACTCTAGCAGCAGTTGAATATTCCAAAACACCAACATCCAGCATTTCGCCGGTCAGCAATGCGCCCATTGAGCTGCGCCGTGCGGTAACCGTGAACTGGATCGGACCCGTCGAAACCATTACCAAAACACTGGCTGATCGCGCCGGATATAACTTCCTTGTCATCGGCACTGCACCGCCGGTGCCGGTGGTTATTTCTGTCGATGCGGAAAACTTGCCGGTGATCGATGTTTTGCGCGATGTCGGCTTGCAGCTTGGCGGCCGCGGTGACATCAAAGTTGATAGCGCCCAGCGCGTTGTTGAAATTTACTATCCGCCCACGACCGGGGTCGGCAGACAATATTAAGGTTTAACGCATGCGCGGACACCACAACAGAGTGCTTATTCTTCTTGGCCTCGCCCTTGGGGTCATTACGCTGGCCTTGTGCATCCCTACGCAGAACGCACAGGCCCGCACCGCGCCACTTTTGGGCATTGATGAACCGCAAGATGCGGATGTGGAGCCGCCAAAACCGCTCAGCGCCTACGTCAATATCGAAAAAGAAAATAAAAACGTCGATGAGAATGAAGGGCTGCCCTTTGATATCCGTAAGGAAGCCATCCGCGAAGCCGCTATTTCTTTGGGCGCACGCGCTGGCCTTGCTTGGCGCACCTATGAAATTCAGCAGGAAATGGATAAGCGCACGCGCTATCTGGATAAGGTGTTTGATTTCACGCAACTTCTTGTCCCCGCTCCGTCTGGCCTGTTGATTGAGCCGCCGATTATTAACGAATCTATCAATGCGATGTTAATTGAAGGTGACGGCCAGCAAGCGGCTGTATCGGACCGTATTTTTAACATCGTTATGAATGCGAAAATCGTATCCGCGCCGCGTACATGGCGCACCTATCTAGAGCGCACATGGGACACCGTCGAGCCGCCGCCCGATATTTTGCGCCCGGAAAACGAAGAAGAGCGTGCCTTGTGGGAAGACCTTGTCACAAAAGGTTGGAAGGAAGGCGTACAGCAAGCCAATGAGATTTTTGAAGAAGATTTGAATTTACTGCTCGCCGATTTCCGCGGCATGGTGCGATACCGTCTTTTGCTAGCGCAGGGCATGGTCTCCCCGCCTTATGCACTGCAAGTTGATCGCGGCATTACCGGCGGCGGCAATGAAATGCGCATTGGTGACCGCGCTGTGCAGATTACCGGCGTTCCCGAACTCGTAACAGGATTTGATCAATGGCAACCCGCAAGCCGATAAGCCTGCTCAAGGCCGAAGATAATTTTGCGGAAACCTGGCCAGATGAACCGGGGCGCTTTACCGAAGATGTGATTGATGCCTTTCTTCTTTGGTGCGTTAAGCAAAACTCATCCGACATCACAATCCAGAGCGAGCGGCCTGTTTATAACGAAATTCACGGCACGCTCTACCCCGCAACCTATAAAAATATTGATGCCGCCGATATGGCGATCATGCTCACAAAACTTTATGGCCCGGAGGCGCAAGCCCGCCTCGCCTCGGGTAAGGATCTTGATGTGTCCTATGAAATTCGCCCGGACCGCTATACAAGAATTCGCTTTCGCGTGAACATCACGGCCATTCTCTCAAAGGGGCGTGACGGGGCACAGATTACCATGCGCGTCCTGCCCAGCGAACCGCCGACGATGAAGGATTTGAATATCGAGAAGGCCATTCAAGATGCCTGGGCGCCGCGTCAGGGAATCGTTATCATCACCGGCCCGACAGGATCGGGAAAAACAACCTTGCTGGCCGCCGGAAACCGCATGCTGCTGGAGCGCCCGGAGGGGTGCGGCAAAATGCTCACCTACGAAGCGCCGATCGAATACACCTACGATACAATTCAAAGCCCGCGCTCGCTGGTTTCCCAAACCGAAATCCCGCGCCATTTGCCGGACTTTGCCCATGGGGTGCGCAATGCCCTGCGCCGCAAGCCGGAGATTATTCTGGTCGGAGAATCACGCGACCGCGAAACCATCAGCGCTTCAATTGAAGCCGCGCAAACCGGGCATGCCGTCTATACCACAACCCACACGCTGGGCGTGGCCAACACGGTGCAGCGCATGCTTTCGACCTATGACATGGAAGAGCGCGAGGAGCGCGCCATCGCTCTCATGGAAACGCTGCGTTTAATTGTCACTCAAGCCCTTGTTCCGCGCGAAGGCGGCGGGCGTATCGGTGTGCGCGAATGGATGAAATTCCCCGATGAAGTGCGCGAGAAGCTGATGGATATGCATTTCACCAAATGGCCGAATGAGATTCAGCGAATGGTCAATCAATATGGCCAAACTATGCAGCGCTCAGCTGAAATTGTATTTGAGCAAAAGCTGATCGATCGGCGCCATTATCTGCTGCTCTCTTCATCGACCGGCGCTTAAAAATTTATATCTGCCGGGTTTTTGCGCTATAATTAAGAACAGGAAGAATTGATGGCAAAAGAACTTGATAACTTACAGGAAAAGGTGAACTGGCATTGGCGTAATTCGATGCGTCCGGTCCGCTTTTTGGCTTTTGATGCGCGCGCCGCTTTGCCGCTGCCGCTTTTGCTGGTTTATGCGCGTCTGTCCACCATCATACTGACCATCGTTTTCCTGCTGGCATTCCGACATTTAGAGCGCAAGGGCCTAACCTTTCCTGCCGCCATGCGCGCGCTCAGAGCCAATTTCGTCGGGCGCGAGCGTCCCGCCTGGATCAGGGCGCAGCAGAAAAAATTCACCGATTGGGCTTAATTTTCCCCAACCCCTTAAAATTTGTGCACGCCCAATCCCAGCGCCTTGCGCGCAGACGCTTGTGTTTTAAAGCACATCTGATTATGGTTTAACCTGTTCATTTTAAGAATAAACGAACCCTCGCGTTTAATAAGGATTTGGGTATGGCACGCACACGCTCCCTGTTGGCTTTTTTGGGCATTTTTTCGGTGATTGTCTCTGGGCTTGTCTTCTTAAGCTCAACACGCACTCAGGCCGGATTTGAATGGGTGCCTGCGAATAAGGCTGCGGCGGTTGATGAAACTCCTGTTTCCGAGCCGATTACCACGCCGCCCGTTACCGTTGAGCCTGCCGAAGCGCCGCAAATTTTAATTCCGGATATGACCCCGGCCGATACCGGCCCGGTTATCAAAGTTATACACCCTCATAACAGCGATGAAGTGCCCGCCATGGAAATGCCAGAGCAACCCGCGCAAGCTCCGATAGCCGCCGAGATCGCGGAGATGAAGCCTGAGCCAAAACTTAAAATCAATGCCGGCTACAGAAACAGCTTTTCCGAGATTGCAGGCTTTGGTTCTGACATGCCGCTGGCCTTCGCCCTCAGCCAAATTGTACCTGATGGCTACGCTTATTCTTTGGGGCGCAATGTGAACCCAGCAGCGCCTGTCTCTTGGAGTGGTGGCAAGCCTTGGCCTGATGTGGTGCAAGATATGATCCAGCCTTTGGATTTATCACTCAGCCTGCAAGACCGCACGATTCTGATCTACGATCCTGTTATGGCGATGCGTGAACAATACGCCGCCCCTGCTGTCAAAGTGCAAACCCCTGCCAAGCCTGAGATACAGCAAGATGCGCAAGAGCAGCCAACGCCGCTACTCTCCCCTGACACACAACGCCAAACCATCACCAATCCCGGTGAGAAGGTATCTGAGCAGCCGCAAGAAACCATGCGCAAAATTGAAACGCTCACCGCTTTTCAAAAAGCGTCTTCCACTCCTGTGGATCACACAATCAAGGGCCCGCCGACAAATTCTTACTGGCTGCAACGCAACTGGCAGGGTCATAAAGGCGCAAGCCTGAAGGAGACGCTAGAGCATTGGTCAGAGGCGGCAAATGTGCGCCTCTATTGGGAAGCACAGCATGATTATGTACTCGCCAATAATATTATGATGGATGAAACGTTCGAAAACGCTGTCACGACCTTGCTCGATCACACGCTTGAAGGCGCGGAAAAACCTGCCATGACCTTGCTGGAAACACCCGGCGGCCCGAATGCCGCCCAGCTAATTATTAGGTAATAAAGTTCACAAGGCTGAGAGCCTGTACCCTTGCCGTAACACCGTAAGAGGCCTCAAGCTGGAAAGACAGAGCGTTGAGAGAGATAGCAACTTCATTAATATCGGCATCTTCAACTTCGGAAACCACGTCGTTCAGCACATTGATTTGATTGGTATGCGCGGTTTTAAAACTATCAAGACGCACACGCGCATTCTCCAGCTTGAATCTCACCTGATCAATGTCATCAATCGCTTCGTTAATCGAGGCAACGAAATTATTGAAGATCGCAAAGAAATTATCCGTCGCTTCATCGATATTTGCGCCAGGAGCGCCTTCGGTAATCACCGCCAATGTATTTGGATCCACTTCATCAACAACCGGGCCAAGATTTTCATTTTTGAAATAGGCGGCGGCCACAAGAATATTGCGAAACGCATCATCGGTGGCCAGCGCGGTGTAATCCACTTCCGTCTTTTCATCGACGCGCGCATAAACGCTCTTAACATTCCCGGCGCTTAACACGGCAGAAAAACCAACAATCGTATCGGTCAGTGCATCGGTGTTTCCGCCCGATGTCGTGCGATCATTCAGATCGGCCATAAATTGATCTGTCGTGATTGTCCCGTTTTTCCAGTCTCCGAGCAGTGAACTCATCGCCGCGTCCAGCGCGCTGGTATCGGCCAGTGGTTTCGTGCGTGTTTCCGCGCCCGACATCAAATACCGATCGCCTTCTTGGATGTTTAAAAGATCGACAAATGTATTGAAGACATTATTTGCAAACTCAGCCAAAGTTTCCAGCTCAACACTGGGTTCCGAAGAATCCAGACCAATGGGAATAGCCTCGACAACCGACGTCGTTAGCGGATCATCGTAATAAACCGTTTCGCCTTTTTGCGGAACGCCTTGCTGAGAAAATCCGACCAGCAGTGCCTGAAAATTTTCCGCCTGTTGTTTAAAGGCTTCAATAGCATCGAGCGTTTGCTGAATTCGGCGGTCAGCATTTTTGATATTGTTGATATAGTTTTCCAAAGATTGAATATCGGCCCGTGCGCGTTTGGAGGTTATAACATCCTGCCCCAACCCCGAGAATTTCTGGGTCTTTTTACCCGTTGCCAATTGCGTACTAAACGTATCGATTAGAATCTGCTGGTCGCGAATTCTACCAATCTGAGCCAAAGCCTGCCCTAATGTTGAGATACCTGTCATGTTGGTCTCCTTATCAATTTATGCGCGACTAAATCACGCGCAGTAATTCATCAAACAGTTCGTCTACCGCAGTAATCACCCGCGCCGCCGCGCTATACGCGGTTTGAGCCACAATCAAATTGCCCAGCTCTTCATCAATATTCACGCCGGAATCATTCAAGATTTGAGTCTCCAGCGCATCACGCAAGCTGGACTCATCCTCTATTCTCGACTCGGTTAGAATAATTTCCTGCGTATGCTGGTTCACGATACTCTGCGCAAAATCCAGCAAGCGTGTATTGCCGCTTAAATTTGTTGAAACGCCCGCATTTGGTCCGAGGAAATTTTCACGGAAAGACACGCCCGGAATTGGCGGCAGCAATGATCCGTTTGTCGGTGAGCTATAACTCACATCTGAAATCGGCGATAGATCTTGTGATGGCGGACCAATCGTAAAGCTGCCGAACAAGGCAGAGGCAATATTCACGCCATTACCCGCGCCAAGGGCTGCAATATCCGGGCTAACCGCTGCCGCCGGATCAACATCAAACGGCCCGCCGGTGATTGTGAAATCACCACCGAATTCGGGATTGCTGAAATTCTCGCCGGGGCGCAAAATCAGCTCACCTGTCGCCAGAAATGTAACCTCATCATAGGCGAGTCCGGGAACACCCGTTGTATCACCGACCGCGTTATACGCATCGCCCAGCGGATTAAGGATCAGCTTATCAATCAACTCGGCTTCGGTGTCGCCGGGCTCAATATAAATCCGCACCGCATTATCCGTTCCGATTTGCACATCGAAATACGGATCATCCGGCGCGTATGTTCCATCGCTCAAACCTAAGAAGGTCAGCCCGTCTTGCGTCATGCCGGTTGCACCAAACGCGCTGTCGATCGTAACTGTTCCGGTGGAATTAATAACAATCTCGCCATTCGGACCAACGACCGCATCCGCCGCCAAAGACGCCGGGACTGCGCCCGCTAAAATTTGCGCATCAATCTCTGCTACAATTTGCTCAAGCGCATTCGCGCCGGGTTGTGCATCGGCATTGGTTAAGTTAATAGTAATCGTTACAGGGCCTGTCCCTGTGCGGGCTTCTTCAAAGGTAATCTGAAATTCTTCGGCAGGCGGATCAAGCGCTCCGTTGGCCGAGGCCACCAAATCAGCCACCGTTGCAAAGGATGACAGGCCGCGCCCGCCAATTACGGAATTTTCGGATGTCAGGCCAAGATACGTTTGCAAATCCACACCGCTGCCGGCGAAGGCACGCATATCGATTGTGCCTGTCGCCTGCTGATAAGACACGCTACCGAATGTGAACTCCAGAATCCGGCGAATCACTTCGTTTGATCCGGGCTGCACCGGCTCATCCGTACTCGCCGTTCCCTGTTGCACTAAATTATGATTGTTCAGCACCGCTGTGTTGACCTGAATCGTGCCGCCAAAGCCGACATATTCAACCGCTGTCGGGGGAATGGTTGTCGGATCGGGCGCGGTATCGGCCGGAATGTTGCCGGAAGCATCGGTAAACAAGCGCAAGCCCTGTTGTTCGAAACGCAGAGCCATTTTATGCGCAAGCTCGTCAATTTGCGCTTGCTGGCGCGGGAAGGTCACATCGCGCAGCTCAATCAAACCGCCCAAAGTCCCGCCAGGAGAAACCGCCGTAATATCCACCGAAGACGGCTCATCAGGATCGCCAACATAAAGACCGTTAATCGAGTCCGGATAATAGCTGGTTGCGGATACCGGGGTCGCATCAAAATATAATTGCGTTGCCCGCTCTGAGGCCAGCTCAACACCGCGATTGGTCTGCACCACCAAAACGCCATCTCCGCGCGGGAAAAAGCTTATATCCATGTATTCAGATAACTCGGCAATTGCCATGCTGCGCTGATCTTCCAATGAGGCCGTAGAGCGTGAAAGATTGGCCGCACTGCGGATCGCTTGGTTCACATCGGCAATCTGACCAAGCAAATCGTTAATGCGATTTACCGTTGATTCAAGCTGATCTTGCACGTCATTGCGCAATGTTCTGACCAAATCAGAAAAATCATTGAATTTCTCTGCCGTATCAACCGCTTGGTCGACAACGCTTGCCAAAAGGAACTGATCATCCGGGCTAACAGACAGGGCGGCAAAGCTTTCTTCCAGCCGGGCAAGTTCTGCCGCCAGTGATAATTCGGCATCGGGCGCGCCGTGGAACTGCTCAATACGACTTAAATAAGCACTTTGAACGTCCAGATAGCCCACAGAGCTGATCTGCGTCCACAAATCACGCTCAAGATTCACATCGACATTACGGATGATGGTTTCACCGCGCACACCGATCGTAACCCCTTCAACGGACACAGAACTTTGCGGCAATAATTTCCGGGTATAGCCAGGCGTACTGGCGTTTGAAACGTTGCCAGATATGACTTCAATTTGCTGTTGGGCCACTCTGAGGCCAGAAAGCGCCGAACCTAAGGCGGATAAACCCATCTGATTCTTCCTTTAGCTATAGCATTTGTTTTTTCTAGCTAAGGTTATGCAAGGAAAATGCCAGAATGGGAAAATTTACATTTTATCTGGTGGATAAATCGGTAATTTCATCATTGGTCGTCTGCACACGGTGTTGCAAATCAGCCTCCAGCAGCAGAGAAGAGAGCAATTCCCGGCGCGTAACCGTTTGATACCAATCGCGCATCTGCATCAATTTGATCGCCTCCATTGAGGCCGCAATGCGGTTAATGTTGGTCGGCTTGTCATACAGGTTTGTATAGAAATTCGGGTCCTGATAAAGCTTTTTAGTTAGAACCTCCATCTGCGCGTAATAGCTCGGGCGCTCCCCCAGCGTCTCAACAATTTCGCTATCGGACAGACCGAAATCACGCATCAAAGCTTTCATGAAGGACCAGCCGCTTTGACTGCCCAGCCCCTCGGCTGATTGTGCTTTCATGCTCATAATATGGGCCAGCGTCGTATGGCTGACATTATTCATCGCCATTAAGCGGCGCGCGTCCATGTAAATTTGCGGGTTGTTTTTCACCGCCTTGGGCAAAGTAACATTATAAATCTCCGGCCAGTAGAGATTATTCGCCAGCGCAATGACGTCTTCCTCATCGGCCGAGGATACGCCGTCCGTAAAATCGATATCCAGCGTCAGGTTGGAATCGGCAAGACGCGTGTAATCAATGTCGCGATTGAGGCGCTCAGGATTTTGACCGCCAATTTTCTCGCCCGATTCAATAGCGGGGTTAGAGGGGTTGTGCTGACACATAAAGGCCAGGCCATTATTGTGATCTTTCGGATCACAATAGGTTTCACGGAACTGGCGAATGCGCGCTTCCGCCGATGCAAATGCACCCTGATAGTCTTCTGAATGATCGGCGTTCGTGTAGCGCTCCATCATGATCTTATTGAAAGCATTGCGGTCATAGCGCGCCTTTGATTCTGTGCTGGCAACGCTTTTTACAAAAGAGCCGAACACACACATTTGCTCGCTGGGGTGGTAGTCCTTATGCGCTTCGGCTTGCAATGTTTGCATGGTTCTTTGCGTCTCAAGCTGCATTTTCGCATCGAAGAACGTGCCGATAATCTCGACATATTGCATCATCACGGCCGAGAATTGCTCGGTCATTTCTTTCAAAGAGCCAACATATTTTTCCATCGCCTCCTTAATCTGATGATTGGTATTTGCGCCGCCATCTTCGCATACACTTAAGTAGGGCTTATCGCCGCAATCGGTCGGGAAATCCCATTCATTAAGGCCATCGCCTGTTGGTCCGCCGCCGCCCGCCGTCTCCATAACCTCGATAATAAGCGGATTATTTTCACGCACATCGCTGAGCACCGCATTATTAAACAGCGCCACGCGGAAAGATTTTACCGCCTCAAGGTCGGCCGCAAGATCGCTGGAATTCACATTAAATGCGCCGGCCCAATCCGATTTCATAGCGCTCTGCCCGGCGGCACTCTCAACGCGGATATCAGAGAATGTGCCCGCACCTTTACCCGAGAGCTTGATGGCACCCTCACCCGCAGGGGCATTGAGCGTCACATCCAGCGGCTTTCCATCTTTTGTAATTTGCAGATAGTAAGAAACATCGCCATCCTGCCCATCCTTAAAGAGGGGCACTTTAAAAGCGCCGTCTTCATCGGCCTGAAGCTGTCCTCTCAAGACAGGCGTTTGCGCCGATACAATCTGGTAGTCGACCCGATCACCCTCCGACAGACCCGCAATGCGCGCGACAAAAGGTTCTCCCGCAGCGGCAGGGCCCATATTTTGCACGAAGAAAAACAGCCCGCCAGCCAGCAGCACAAGCGCCACGACCAAGAATACCGCGGCTTGACCAATTCGCATATTTTTCACTCTACTGCTCATTGCGCCCCAAATCATTTTCAACATCGCCCTGCATATCGCTCACGGCCATCTCCAGCAACGTTGAGACCGCGGCCTCCTGTCGCAGATAGCTTTTGAATACATCAAATTTTTGCATCAAACCAATCGCCTGCAGCGCAACCGTCTTACGATCAACGTTTGCAGGTGTGTCATATAAATTCGTGTAAAAGTCCGGATTTTGATAGAGCTTCTTGGTCAGAATTTCCATCTGCGCGTTATAGCTCGGCTCAACCTGTTTTTTGGTCGGATCATTCTCATCATCGCCCAGCATCGTCTTGATATCGTCCACTGATTCAACGCCCAGCTCTTTTAATATATTCACCAAAAATTCCCGTGAACCCGGCGTACCAGCAGATTTCGCCGCTGCCAGTGCGTTATAGGAATTACGGGCCACACTCTGCTTAGCCATAAGTGCACGCGCATCCATGTATTTTTTCTGCATACCGCTTAAGCCATTTCCTTCGGGCCGCAAAGACACGGACGGCGCACGGGCAAAAACCTGATGCCCGAACAAATACGATCCCAGTGCGAGAATTTCTTCTTCATTGTTGGTCAGCTCATTATCCGTGAAATCAACATTGAGCGTCCACGGATCATCCAGCGTGCGTGCATAATCGATATCTTTGTTGCGGCGCTGGGGCGTATCTTCCAAATCATCACAGAGCAGATCAAGACCGCCATTATTATCATTCACATCACAGAATTTTTTGGCAAATTGCACCACGCGGCTTTCTTTATCCGACGTCGGCCCGTCATAGGCGGAAGAAAACGCATTTCCGGCCTGCCGATCAATAGCCCGCTCGCTTAATGAAACCGCTGTAATCTCACTGCGACGGTCAGAGGCCGCCAAACTTTTCATGCTCGTCCCGAACTCACAAACACCTTGGCTGGGCTGATAGGCTTTGCGAATTTTTGCTTGTTCCATTTGGAAAAGCTGCTGAGTCTCCAGCTGGTTTTCCGCATCAAAATACCCGCCAACAATTTGCATCTGCTGCATCGCCACGCTGTTGAGCTGCTCGGTCATCAGCATCATGGAGGGCAGGATATTGTCTTCCCACATCATCCCCGCGATAAAGAGCTTGTGGGTTGTAAATTCCCCTTCAAAGAATGAAACCATAACCTTCACGGTTGAGCTGGCCCACTCCCACCAATTGCGCTCCAATCCCTTTTGGACTTCCTTCTTACAGCTACAGCAGGCCTGCGCCTTCGATACAGGCAGGAACGTTCCGATCGAAGTGATCAGAAAAGCAGCGGCGAGAAGTATAATCAATTTACGTTTCATATCGTTTTTATCATCTCATCAATTCGCCGGATTGCCTCCATCGGAAGCCTCCCTGTTAATATCGTTTTCGATGTCTTGCTGAACATCTTTCACCGCCAGCTCAAGCAACATCGACAAATTCGCCTCGTTTCTGAGATGGCTTTTGAATAAATCAAATTTTTGCATCAGACCGATTGCCTGCAATGCCGTGCCCTTACGCTCGATATTCGTCGGCTTGTCATACAGGTTCGTGTAAAAGTCGGGATTTTGCAGCAGTTTCTTGGTTAGGATTTCCATCTGCGCGTAATAGCTCGGTTGTTCACCGACCAATTGCTCAATCTCTTCGGGTGAAATATTGAGCTGCTCAAACACCGCCTCGATAAATTCTTTCGCGCCGGGCGCGCCGGCTGATTTCATACCTGTAATCGCGTTAAAGGAATTTTCCGCCACGCTCATTTTTGCCAGCACCGAGCGCGCATCCATATAGTTTTTCTGGATTCCGGTTAAGCGCTCGGGGTCATAGGTCAACATCTCAGCATTCGGGCGTTCAAACACATCGAAATTATAAAGGTTGGCGGCCAGCGCCATGATCTCTTCTTCTTCGTTGGTCTGCGTATTATCGGTAAAATCAACATCCAGCGTATAGGGGTAATCAACGGTGCGGGTGTAATCGATATCTTTGTTCATCCGCGCGCGCTGCTCGGGCGTATGGTTATCCGTTCCACACATCAGCGCCAAGCCGCCCGCATGATCTTTTGGATCACAAAATTTCGTTTTGAATTGCTCGACACGCTCGCGCATATCGGCAAAACGCCCCTGCCCTGCGCTGGTGTAAGCATTTCCGAGTACGCGGTCTTGCGAGCGCTGGGCCATCACAATCTGGTTCATCTCGCCCTTACGGCTGGAATCGGCGAGACTTTTGGCGTTGGAGATAAATTCACACATACCGACACTGGGGTGATAATCCTTGTGCGCGCGGGCCTGAAGCGTTTGTAAAACCTGCTGGGTTTCCATCTGGTAAGACGCATCCATGAAGCTACCGATAATCAGGGTTTGCTGCATGGCCACGCCGGAAAGCTCTTCAACCATATCGCGCAAAGCCACAGCCATATGATTGCCCCACCATTGCGCCCGCATGAACAGCCGCTTGTGAATTTCAAAACGTAGCCAGACATGGGCCAGCGTGCGGCCGTAAACATTGATCGGCCAATCCTCTGTCTCTGTCTCCGTTGTTGTGGTGATACAGGAACAACAGGCTTCCGATTTTTTCGGGAACATCACCGCGACAGAGGTAAACACAAACGCCGCCGCCAGCGATAGCAAGACCCATTTACGCATGAATGAAAGAGAGATTGGTTTCATGGTTATGACCCTCCCTCTCTAAGCTTTTCATTCGCGGCCTCAACTTCGCCGCGCAGCTTGGTTGAAAGCAAAACAGAGGTCGCCATTTCACGGCGCAGCTGACTCTCATAAATCGCGCGATCGAGCATCAGCTCAATGGCCTTGAGCGCCACGCCCTTGCGCGCCACGTTCGCGGGCTTGTCATACAAATTCGCATAAAAATCAGGGTTCTGATAAATCGTCTTGGCC
>JAGRKE010000009.1 GCA_020442385.1 Alphaproteobacteria bacterium
AGTAATTGTATAATTATAGTAAAGTAATTATTTTTTATCTGTAATATATAAAATTTTATACAAAAAAATTTAAAATAAAAACTTGAAATCGGGTGCTTTTTTCTTCAATATTATGCCGTTATTACTGCGTATTTTAACCTTCCCTTAATTGAACCACGATATCCTAATAGTATAACGGTTAGGAGCTTCAAAATCACTTGGAGCGTGGGTTAAACCGGAATTGAGTAAATCCAAAAGGAGATAGAACTATGCTTAAACTTCTTGCTTTCAAAGATGCTTATCTGAAAAACGAAGATGGTGCGACAGCGATTGAATACGGCCTGATTGCGGCTGGTATTTCATTGGCGATTGCCGCCGTTGTTTTCACATTTGGTGAAGACCTTCTGGCTTTGTTCCAAGGTATGGAAACAACGCTTGAAACAGCAACACAGTAAGAATTCCATTCTTTTCTAAAGATCATAAAGCCCGCCATGGTTTTCGTGCGCGGGCTTTATTTTTCCCGCCTTTATTTTCTGATATTATTTCTCCGTATGGGAGGTTTTAATGTTTGCCTTAATGATTTTCTTAATCGGGCTGTTTACGGCTCTGGGGACCGGCATTTTGGCCGGCTGGTCGGATTTTAAGGGTCTGACGATTCCCAATCTCTACAGCTATGTTATCGCGGGAGCGTTTACTGTGACCTATATATTGCTCTGGCTTTTTGGGCGTGATGATGTTTTTGCATCCCTGTTTTCGCATATTGTTGGCGCACTGATTGTCTTTGGTGTGAGCGCGGCGATGTTCGCCTTTAAAAGCCTCGGCGCGGCCGATTCAAAGCTTGCTACGGCTTATGCGCTCTGGATGGGCGTGAAGGGGCTTTTTCCGTTCCTCTTCTATATGACGCTCTTTGGCGGGCTCTTGGGGGTGTCTGCGATTTTGATTCGCAAATACAAACCATTTGAAAGCCCGCCTGAGGGCAGTTGGATTGCGCATCTGCAGGCCGGAGAAAGCAAGGTGCCATACGGAATTGCCATAACGCTCGGCGCGCTGGCATCTTTTGTTAATTTAGGGTATTTTAGTAAGGATGTTTTTGTGTCCTTCCTGCTTTAGGTTCGCGTTTTGATAAATCCTTTATGACTTCACGATTTTTTAACCAAAAGCGCGCATCATAGAAAATGTAATACTCTTTATCGGTTCTTCTGCCTTTTGAATTTTCTGTGTAGATCCTCTTCTTTTTCACTTATGACCTTTTAAGGATTTCCGATGAATAAAAATATTTTGATTGTTCTTGGTGGTGCTATTGCTGTCGCGCTTCTGGTTGCGCTTTTGGTGCAGGTGACGCTGGGTGGAAAAAAGAAAGACACGCAGGCCGTCGAAGTGGCCAAGGTTGAAATCCTTGTCGCGACCAAAGATTTAGGTATAGGGCGCGAGCTTAAAGACGGTGATTTAACATGGCAGGACTGGCCCAAAAGCAGTGTGTTTCCCGGCGCGGTTATCCGCGAGGAGGGGCAGAGCGCTAATGATGCGCTGGAGGGGCGTTTGGCCCGTAATATTTCAGAAGGCGAGCCGCTGATGAAAAGTGCGTTGCTCGGCCAATCTAAAGGAAATTTTGTTGCCGCCAGTCTTGAGCCTGGAATGCGCGCGGTTGCGATTGGTGTTTCGGCCGAGAGCATGGCTGGCGGTTTCGTCGGTCCTGGCGATTATGTTGATGTGGTTCTGACCTACAAAAAGACGGTGACTTCGGAAGATGAAGATCCGCGCGTGCAAGGCATGATCCAGGAAAATCTTGATAAATATGCGACCGAAACCATCTTGCAAAACATAAAAGTTCTGGCGGTGGATCAAACGGCCCAGCGTCCAGAGGATGATGAAAAAGTGAAGGTGGCCAAGACGATTACATTGGCGGTGAGCATGCAGGATGCCGAAAAACTTGCGCTTGCCGATCAGCTTGGCGATTTGGTTTTGGTGCTGCGCGGTGTTGGCGATGATACGATCGTTGAGAAAAGCTGGCCGACAATCTCTGATGCGCGCCTTGTGAAGGTCGATGATGAGATCGTTGCGGAGTATAAGAAGCTTAAAAACAACTCTGGTATTAACGGGAATATTGTGAGAATCTATAGCGGTGACCAGCTCTTGGTCGCGCCCTCTCAGTGATTCCTAAAGTTCGGTGATCTGTCGAACATTTTTTCTAATTTTTCTGCGTAACCAACTGAAAGTGTGTCACATGAAGATTTTGACGACAAAATTATTGCGGCTGAGAAGCGCGTTTGTGCTTGGACTGTTCGCTGTTTTAATGATCGGCGTTTCGGCCAGCGTGCAGGCCTCCAAAACCGATCTGCAAGACATTGCCCCGGTCGTGGATCATAAAACCGCGCCGCCCGTCTATGTCACCTACGGTAAGGCAGAGCTGATCTCTGTTGAAGGAGAAGTTGCGGATGTTCTGGTCGCCAATCCGTCTGTTGTGGATGTGATGGCGGTGCAGTCAAACAAGCTGTATGTGGTTGGTTTGCAAATTGGCGATACGAACCTGATCGCGCTTGACGATAAAGGTGAGGTTCTTAAGCGCGTTGATATTCATGTGAATTACGATCTTCAGGCGATCCAAAGTTTGGTTGAGGAGCTTTTTCCCGGCGAGCAAGCCAAGGTTTCCTCCATTCATGATCAGATTTTGCTGACCGGCACAGTCTCAACGCCGGAAAAGGCAACCAAAATTTCAAACCTTGTCGCACATTATGTGAGTGATCTTCAAGACGAGGAGGGCACACCGGACGAGCTGGTTTCTAACCTGCTTGAGGTGCGTGGTGATCAACAAGTGATGCTACAAGTGAAAATTGTCGAAGCGAGCCGTAGCGTATTGAAAGAGCTGGGCGTGGAGACAAACTTCAACGATCCGAACGAATTGGCGGCAACTTCGATTTTCGGCGGTGCGCCGTCAAGCAGCAATTTGGGTAGCGCTAATACCGATAGTCTAGCTTTTGGTTCCAGCCTTGCCTTGTCTCAGGATCCTGTCGGTGTGGGCCGGGCGCTGTTTGACTCTGGTATCAGCGGTATCGGAACGATTGGCCTGTTTTTGAATGCACTTGAAGAGCAGAACCTTGTCAATATTCTGGCCGAGCCGAATTTGACGGCTGTCTCCGGGCAGCAGGCAGGCTTCCTCGCCGGGGGTGAATTCCCTGTGCCGGTCGGCCGTGACCAGGTCGGAAACCTTGTGATTGAATTCCGTGAGTTTGGTGTGTCCTTGAACTTCCGCCCGCAAGTGATGTCTGATGAGCGCATCAGTCTTCAGATGAACACTGAAGTGTCGTCTCTGGACTTTGACAGTGCGATTGTTCTGGCCGATGTGACGGTGCCGGGTCTTGATATCCGCCGCGCCGAAACGACTGTGGAAATTCCAAGCGGCGGCTCTTTGATGATCGCGGGTTTGCTGAAATCGCAGGCTATTGAAGGTATGTCCGGCCTGCCGGGTATCAGCGATACGCCGGTTTTGGGCGATCTTGTGAAGTCAGATAGTTTCCAGCGTGACGAAACCGAGTTGGTGGTTATTGTTACGCCGTATCTGGTTAAGCCCTATGCGGAGAAATCACGCGCCGCGCCTGTGCCGAAACAAGCGAACAATCCGCTGGCGCGGGCCTTTGCGAAAAATATGCGCCGCACCTTCGATGTGAAGGACGAGCAGATTTTCGCGGTTGATGAGCGCTATGGCTACCTTCTGGATTAAGAGGTGAAAGTGATGAAAAAAACAATTCGGACCTATGGAACTTTGACATTTTTGCTCTGTGCGGGCTTGGCTTTGCAAGGCTGTGACCGCAAGCTTTACGAGCCCGGCCATCTCACCGAGAACCGTGTGCAGGTCGAACAGCAAAAATTCTCTGAGCAAATGCCGGTCAGTGATTTTAATGAAAATTTTGCCGCCGGACTGGGCCGCTATTACCGCTCGAACGGCGAGGGTACAGTGCATGTCTCTGTGCTTTACGATCCGAAATCTAAAACCAACACGGCGATGCAGGCATCGCAAGAGGCTTCACGCATTGCTGGTTTAATGCGCGACCATGGTATTCAGGATCTGGAGGCAAATATTCTGCCCGTGAATAATCTGGGGCCCGAAGCCAATGTATTGATGAGCTTTACAAGCTACAGCGCATCTGCGCCCGAAGATTGCGGCAGGTTGCCTGGTTATGATGATACCGATGTCAGTTTCTACGAGGATTACAAGCTTGGCTGTACGGTCGAAACCGTTTTCGCGCGCCAGATTGCCCGTCCGAAAGATTTGATGGGCAATGATGATGCGGGTGAAACAACCGATGGCCGCCGCGCCTCAAATATCGGAGAGATATACCGCTCCGGGGCACCGAACCAGCCGCTTGAAGGTGAATCCGCTTCTGGTGATTAAACACAGCCACCTTGTGTCTAAGTCTATGATATTATGCTCGGAATGGGTATAATCAAAGAATCAAGTATTGAACAAAGTTAAAACGACACGCACAAGCGATAAACAGGCAGTATTAAAGAATTATGAGCGAGGCCGACCAACAAGCAACAGCGATCCTTCTTCCTCCGTCAACCGTTGCTGTATATTCACAAGATCCCGAGACTTTAAACGCGGCGAATGCGGCGGCCAATGATTGGCGCTTTGCCCGTGTGAAAATTCACGTGCAGGAGGGTGATCTTGAAACGGCCATCTCAACCTATCAGCAAAGCGCATCGCCTGACCTCATCATTATTCAAACCGAAAATATGGATGAGTCTCTAGCTGCGGGCCTGGAAAATCTCGCTGGGCATTGCGTTGAGGGCACGGCTGCGATTGTCATTGGTCCTGTCAATGACGTGAATTTATACCGCCGCCTGATTGATATGGGCGTGAGCGATTATCTGGTGAAGCCTATCCAGCCCGATGTGATGGCCGAAGTAATTGCCAAGACGCTGGTCGATAAGCTCGGCGTGAGTGGTAGTCGCCTGATCGCCTTTATTGGTGCAAAGGGCGGTGTGGGAACTTCTGTTTTGGCGCAGGCGGCTGCGTGGGGTGTGGCGGATGTTCTCGATCAAAAAGTTTTATTGCTCGATGGTGCTGGCGGCTGGTCGACCACCAGTGTCGGCATGGGGTTTGAGCCCTCTACCACGCTCGCCGAAGCGGCCAAGGCGGCGGCCAATGATGATGAGGATAGTATCAACCGCATGTTGTTTAAGGCTTCTGATAAGCTGCAGGTTTTGGCCAGCGGCGGTGATGTGATGCTTGGCAGTTCAATTGCATCCGGGCAGATGGAGGAGCTGATTAGTATGCTTCTGATTAAGCATCCGATCATTATCGCCGATTTGTCGAATTCATCGCCCAGTATTAAGCGCGCCATGACAACCCGCGCCAATCAGGTGGTTGTTGTATCTTCGCCTGCGCTGGCCTCTTTACGCTCGGCGCGTTCGCTGGTTCAGGAGGTAAAGGATATTCGCGGCGGCGAACAAAGCGATGTGGAGCTGATTATCAATATGCAGGGGCTTGATGCCGCGAATGAAGTGCCTAAGAGCGAAATTGAAAAAGCTATGGGGCTGAAAATTTCTTCGGTTATTTCCTTTAATGGTAAGCTGTTTATGAAGTCCGAAGCGGAAGGAAAAAAGCTGGTTGCGGATGCCGAAGGTTTGCAAATTGTTAATAACTCTCTGCTATCAATAATACAGAAGGTTTTATCTGTCGATCCGGCCCTTCTGGAGATGGATACAGAGAAATCATCCGGGTTTTTACAAAACGTTCTGCGTAAAATAAAATCAAAATAACATTTAATATCAGGTCTTTAGCCCATGTTTGGTAAAAAACAGACAGCCAGTGGGCCTCCTAAGAAAAAACCGCCTAAGGTTGAGGCCCCACAAGACGCCAAAAAGGCTCCTCCAGTCAAGGAGGAGAAAAAAGCGCCTGCACCTGCGCCAGAGGCGAAAAAGCCCTCTGATAGCCCTAAAACGCCCGAAAAAGAGGTTTCCGAAGCCGCTGGAGATGCGGCGATGCTGGAGGGCTTGAGCGAAGCGCTCGAGGCTTCTGATGATGCGCTGCAACAAAAAGAAACACCTGCGCCGGCTAAAAAACCACCTGTTATCGAAGATCCCTTTGCGGATGATTTAGAGCATGCCGCGCAGGAAGCCTCGGGCGGTGATGACGAAGACGATGTTACAAACCTGCGTCTGAAACGGGCCCGTAACCGCATCTGGCTGGATTTGCGGGACGGGATTGATTTGAAGGCGCTGGCGCGTATGGATGCGAAAGCTGCGCGCGATGAAGTGCAATCGGCCGTCGAAGAAATTGCACGCTTCCGTAATTTGGATTTAACGCCGGCGGAACTTAAAAGCATTGCCAAGGAATGCGGCGATGACATGCTCGGCTTTGGTCCGCTTGAGGTTCTGCTTGAGCGCGATGACATTGCCGATATCATGATTAACGGTCCGGATACCACCTATATCGAGGTGGGAGGTAAGATTGAACGCACCAATATTAAATTTCGTGATAACCAGCATTTGACGACGATTTGTCAGCGCATCGTGGGCGCGATTGGCCGTCGCGTGGACGAAGCCAGCCCCATTTGTGACGCGCGTCTGGCAGACGGGTCTCGTGTGAACGTGATTATTCCGCCGCTGGCCGTGGATGGGTCATGCATGACCATTCGTAAATTTACCAAGGACAAGCTGACGCTGGAAAAATTGCTTGAATTTGGATCGATGACGCCAAGCTGTGCGAAGTTGATTATGGCGGTTGGGCGTTGCCGCGTGAATGTTCTGGTCTCTGGCGGTACGGGCTCTGGTAAGACCACAATGCTCAACTGTTTGACGCGCTATATCGAGCCGGGTGAGCGTGTTATTACCTGTGAAGATGCTTGTGAATTGCAGCTCCAGCAGCCGCACGTGGTGCGCCTTGAAACACGTCCGCCCAACCTTGAAGGGGTGGGCGAGGTCACGATGCGCGATCTGGTGAAGAACTGTCTGCGTATGCGCCCCGAACGTATTATCGTGGGGGAGGTGCGCGGGCCTGAGGCGTTCGATTTGCTTCAGGCGATGAATACGGGCCACGATGGATCAATGGGCACGGTGCACGCCAACAATCCGCGTGAGGCTCTATCGCGTATGGAAAACATGATCGCGATGGGCGGCCTGAACCTGCCGCAACAAGCGGTGCGCGAGCAGATTGCCGGTGCGGTGCAGGTGATTATCCAGGTGCAGCGTTTGCGTGACGGCTCGCGTAAAACCACGCACGTGACCGAGATTACAGGCATGGAAGGCGATGTTGTCACCATGCAGGATCTGTTCGTTTTAGATATCGAAGGCGAGGATGAGGATGGAAAGCTCATCACCCGTCAGCGCTCTACCGGACTGCGTCCAAAATTCTTTGATAAAGCCCGCCAGTTCGGCGTTGATAAACTCGTGCTTGATGCCATGGAAGAGGCTTTTGACTAACCTGAGACTTACCGGGAATCCCTGAATGTCTATTGCTCAGATTGTTCTTATCGGATTGATTGTCGTGATCATTATGGTCTCGGTGGCTTTGTTCATGATGAACCAAGAGGCCGAGAAAAAGAAACGCATCCGCAATGTGATTCAGGGACAAAGCAGCGGCCCGATGAAGTTGGAGATCGATAGCAAGGACGATCAGAATAAGCGCCGCGACGAAATTGCCCGTAAATTAAAAGAAACCAAAGATGACCATAAAAAGAAGACCCCGATCAGCATGCTGATTGCGCAGGCGGGTTTAAAAATTTCCGTGAAGCAGTATTGGATTTTTTCTGTGCTCTCGATGTTTCTGTTTGTCGGTCTTGCAAAAATGTTCGGCCATGGCGGGGTTGTTTTGCTCTGCGCATCGGTTATTGGCTTGCTCGGCTTTCCGCGCTTTGTGCTGAAATTTCTGGCTGGCAAACGTCAGAAGAAATTTCTTCTGGAATTCCCTGATGCTCTTGAGGCAACTGTGCGCTTGCTCAAGGCCGGTATGCCGGTTTCCGAAGCCATTCTGATGATCAGTCGTGAATTTTCCGGCCCGGTGGGTGAGGAAATGTCGCGTGTGTATGATCAGCAAAAAATCGGTGTGCCGATGCATGAGGCGGCTCAAGAGGCGACCAAGCGCATGCCGCTGCCTGAGATGCAAATGTTTGCAACGGGCTTGGCGATTCAAGCACAAACGGGCTCGAGCCTGTCTGAAGTTCTAACCAATCTGGCCAATGTTATCCGCTCGCGCTTTCGTCTGAAACGTAAGATTAAGGCGCTCTCATCCGAGGCAATTGCTTCGGCCAGTATTATCGGCGCGCTACCGAACCTCGTGGCGCTTGGTCTGTATTTTGTGAACCGAGAATATATCATGGTCTTGTTTACCGACCCGTTTGGAAAAATTCTGCTCGCCGGCGCGGTGATTTGGATGTGTATCGGGATTCTCGTTATGAAGATCATGATTAATTTTAAAGTGTAGGAGAGTATTATGCTTGAAAATGAAATGCTCATCACGATTATTAGTGCGCTGGTCGCTGCCATATCGTTCGCCGCGTTTGCCCTGCCGTTTCTGAATAAGGAAGAAAAGAAGGAGCGTTACCGCTCTGTGATTGAAAAACGCCGCAAGGCGCTGTTTGAAGCTTCGAAAGAACCTAAAATCATTAAGAAGTCGGATAATGTCTCTGGCGCGGAAAGCATGGCTGGATTTTTCAAGGTGCAAAAATTCGGCGGAGACATGGCCGAGCGTATCCGTGATAAAATGCTGCAGGCCGGAATGCGCAGCCCCACCGCGCCGCTGAAATTCATGATTGCGCAGGCCGTATTGCCGCTTGTTTTTTGCGGCATTGCGATGCTGTTTATTTCCGGCGTGGAAAAAGAAATGTCTAATTCCATGGTGCTGCTGATTTTATTCGGCGCGATTTTGGTTGGGTATAAGCTGCCCGATATTTTGGTGAAAAACCAAGCAATGAAACGCCAGCAGGAGATCAATCTCTCCTTCCCGGACTCTCTCGATATGATGCTGATTTGTGTGCAGGGCGGTATCGGTCTTGAACAAACCGTGGACCGTGTGGCCGCAGAAGTGGCGGAGCACTCCGAAGTGCTAGCCGAGGAGCTGGGTATTTTAAGCGCCGAGATGGCGATGTTGAACGACCGCCGTAAGGCACTGCAGGACTTTGCCCGCCGTGTGGGCTCGGGTGCGGCCAAGAGTTTTGCCACCGCCCTTATTCAGGCTGAACAATATGGTACATCCGTCTCGCAAGCCCTGCGGGTGATGTCTGAAGAATTGCGTGATATGCGTATGGCTGCGGCCGAGCAAAAGGCGGCCGCGCTGCCGCCGAAGCTGACCGTGCCGATGATCGTGTTTTTCCTGCCCGCGCTGTTTATCGTTATTCTCGGTCCCGCAGGAATTCAGGCGAGCGCCGCGGGCGTGGGCGGATAAAAATATTAGGATATCGACAAAAACAAACGGCGCCCTCAAGTGGACGCCGTTTTTGTATTTCTCTTAAAAGATGTTTATTCGTTGAGATCGTCTGTCAGAGGAACCGGCGCATTGTTATTCTGCTCAGCCTCTTCAACGGCATCCTCAACATGAACTTCCGTCACGGGCGCTTTGCCATCGGTCTCGACTATATCTTCTTCGATTTCGTCAACAGGCTGCTGTATTTGCACATCAACAACGGGTTTGGCCATAGGTCTGGGCGCGCGTCCGCTTTGAGATTCCATCAGCGCGGTCACGATACGCAAATTGCGTTCAACCTCACGCTTGTTCGGGGAAACGCTTTGCGCTTTATATAGAATTTCAATGGCCTCAGTCAGGTGTTCCTGCGCGGCTAAATTCAATGCCAGATTGTTCATGATACTGGTCGGGTCTCCTTCCCAGTAATCTAAGGCCTTGCGGAAGGCGCGCTCGGCCTCTGGGTGCATGCTTTGTGCATCCAGCGCAATACCGAGATAATGATAAGCACGGCCGTTTGTCTCATCTTGGAGAACGGCTTTTTGTGCGTATTTCTCGGCCCGTTCATAATCGCCTTTGGCCAGCATGACGGCGGCATATTCGGTCTTGGCTTCCGACGGGCTGGCGGGATCATCGGCAAAGGGTGCGAGCACCAAAGCAGCGCGGTCCAGATAATCAGCCTCACGCAACGCAGCGGCATAATTGGTTGCCGCAACCGGGTCGTCTGTATTGCGCTTATAAATTTTTTCCAAGTAAGAGGAAGACTGGTTGCGTTCCCCCTGCGCAGCAGCTGTACGCGCTGCGCGCTCAAGCGCAGAGTCGATTTTGGCGGAGCGCGAAGTTTCTGCGCTGGGCGTTCCTGTTGTTTGACAGGCAGCCAGCAGAGCGCAGGCGCTGGCCATAAGAAGGCTTCGTGTGAATGTCTTTTGAGTTGTCGTCATCTCAATCTACCGATTTTTAGTTATTCCTGAGTGTCATCACCACCCTCAGAGTCTGCGCCGGGAAGAGCATTGCCGCTTTGCTTGATTTGGGCAGAGGTGGCTTGCTCTGATTCTTCGGGTGACCCGGCTATAGCATGACACATGTCGGGGCAGTAATAAACCTGTGTTGTTTGACAATTCTCATTTTCTGAGGCGGCGCAGGTGCTACGGATGCGCACATATTTTTCTTTTGGTGTGGCGACAATCACATGGCGCTGCATGACCACATTGCCGTCATTGCCCAAAACCGTGACATAAGTGGCACCGGGCGCGCGCGGTATGAAAACCAGTAACCTGGAGTTTTCAGCCAAAACGCTCACATGCGCGGGGTTGCCAATAATAACGCTGGCGGCATCTGCATCCAGACGCACCAGTTCGGATTTATCGGGTGTGAGTTTCAGAGCAGAATGAGTTGCCTCTTCGGTGCTGATGAATTCGGGTGCACCCTCAACAGATTTTGCCGGCAAAATATCAACATTTTGCAGCGTTTCCGATGAAGGGGGCATAGCATCTTGTGCGTGCGCGGCTGTGCCGATCATTAAGAAGGCACCAAGGCACATCATTGTTTTAAAAAATCTAAGGTAATTTACATTTATGGACATGGTAGACACCACGATTGTAGATAAGGAGGGGCAAGTTCGATATTTAATTATATCGCGATAAAGGTTAAATAGCACCTTATTTTTGTTCGAATTTGAGCTAAATAACTTTATGTAAAAATATAAGTATTTAGTCGAACACTTTAATTAGGGTGACTCACAAATCACGCCTGTGATGTTTGATATGCCCACAACCAGTTGACCGGGCGGGCATGATGTTTGAAATCCGGGTGGGTACGAACCGTGATCCGGGAAAGCCTTTTGGCAGTGATCATCAACGGAGTTAAACTCAATCGCTGTAACGGCCATGCCGGGTGCATCACAATTCATAGAGTCTTCATCTCCGGCAATAATTGCTGTATCCATACAAATGGCGGGTGTGAATCCATCATCATTATATTTGAGCGGGTCACAAAATTCCTGCGCACGGACTTCGTCCGCCCTTAAGTCGCCAGCCACTTCAAAGCTCTCGACAGGGTCTACAACACCAACGCCGACATTACCGGGATTTGTGTTGTAAGCTTGCAAGGTCGCCGCGTCTTCATCGACAATTTCCCAATGGGAGTTGGTTTTGGGAAGGCCGATTTTAACGCGGTCATCATAATAATATTGATCCTGATCGTTTTGTAGCCCGCTGAGGAAAATCGCGTCTGTCTCATCACAGTTTTCAATTTCGCTGACGCTGTAGACAGGGATCGAGTCATCACCTGGATCTGTTATGATCGAGGCTGAGCAGTTTGAAACACGCTCACCATTTTCCATGTATGCGCCATGCCCGTTTATGCCCGCGGAGGCTAGCGCATAATGCGCTGTATCGGGTTCAGCCAATACGGATTGATTGTGTTCGTCCACGACGGAAATAACGCCGCGCGTGTCTTCAAAGGTACTCTTGTTTGTTTGGCTTTGGGTGACGGCATAGAATATTTTTCTACCCCACCCGTCTAAAGTGGTGCTCTCGGTAATTTTACTTTCATAGTTTGCAGATTCGTAATCGTTGGCCCCGTCAATCAATGTATTGAAGGGCATGACCCCTATCATGACGGGGTCATTAACGCCATCACCGTCGGCATCACGCTCTCCCGCAACAATTTCAATCCCCGCTCCGGCGCATTGTTCTTCCCCATACCCAATGTCTCCGGGGCCCAAAGTCGGGTTTGCAGGGCATGGATAGCGTCCATAAGCGGTAAAAAAGTCTTGTAAGGCTTCATCGCCAACATCCAGGGCATTTTCCGTTTCCACTTCGGCTTGTTGCAACATGTAAAAACGTAATCCCAAAAGAGCCGTTCCTGACACCATGCCAAAAATCAGCATGACAATCGCCAACTCAACCAGCGTGAATCCGCCCTGTCTTTTTCTTGTGAGTTTATGTGTATCTAAAAGCACCGGGCTTTCTCCTTAAAAATTTTATCCTCCATCATCACAGGCAGGTCCTGTGCAGGTACAGCTTCCTGAGGCGGTTGATGCCAACCATTCACCATCGTTGCAGATATACGTTTCTACGCGGTTATAGCCACCCTCAAGCGTGTAGGTTGATCCGTGTGAGCTGGCCAAAAGAACGCCTTCTGCTCCGCAAATATCAACGCCCTCTGTCGCGCAGCCATCAGGCTCGTCAGAAAAACTTCCGTTGCATCGGGTGCTTCCATCCGGGTTTATGCCCAGCAAATATGCACCCGGAGGGCAACGGACAATCACCTCGTCTTCGCAAATGGCCGTGCCGTTTCGTATGCCGACCATATAAGCGCCGGTGCCGTCAGGATCATCGGCGGGACATGTCAGTCCGGCATGAAAGCTGTGCCCGTCACGTATATCAATTTCCCCAGCAAAGATTTTCGGGTTAAAGCAGTTCGCACCGTTTTCATCGCAAATTGTTTTGGCCACCATTTTGCCTTCTGTTGCGCTCGGTGTTTTTGTGTTGTCCATAACCAAAAGCGTTCCATTGACATTGCTTTCTTCAATAATATCACCGCCATCGCTTGTTACAACGGCAACCGGGCCGGTTGTTTTCGTGTGAATATTGCCCAGATCGCCGGTGGTCTCGGACAGTTGCCAAAGCGGCACGGAATCTTGCACAAAGTAACTCACGGTATCGTCAAATTCATCGTCTAAATCGCCGGATGTACCGCGGCGCATATCATTATAAATCGCCATCTCAGTCATTTCTTCCGGCTGATCGTCATAATCGCAGTTTTCGCGTTCCGGCCCAGTTTCCGCACAATCTAATCGCTCTCCACTTTGTGTGAAGGCCCCATAGCCGTTTGCCCCGTGGCTGATAACGATGAAATGCGCCGTGCCCGCGCGGCTAGGGTCCCCGATAGCGGTTTCACCGCGTTCGTTAAGAATTTCAATGCCACCGTCAAAATCATCAAAACATTCTGCGCATGTGAGATGCTCTGTTACGGCGTATAAAATTCTGTGTTCGTAGCCGTCATAGGCATCCTCTTCGTCCATGTTGAGATGGCGAAACGGCAGGAAACCAATCCGTACGATCGGTTTTTCGGTATGAATAACGCCGGAGGGTGTTTGGTATTCAAACGGATCGCGAATGCCTTTTTCAAGATACAAACCACGGTCGCCGGACAGTATAATAGGGTCACAATCTTCTCGGCCGTAACTGCTATCATCTCTGTCATCGGTCAAAGAGGCCGGGCAAGGATATCGTCCATACAGGCTTCTGAAATGTCCGATGGCTTCGGTCGCCATTTCTACATGTTTTTGTGTTGCTTCAACACGTTCTTTTTTCAGGTGAACATTATATAGGGGCACGAAAGCGGCAATGCCGACACCAAGAATAAGGATCACGATCGCCATCTCAATCAGAGTGAAGCCACTTTGATTATTGTGATGTTTCGCTTTTAGGGTCCTGCGCATGTTGGGCTCCCGTCTAAATTAATCCCTATCATGTGTTGATCATCACCGCAGCTGCCGGACATGAAGTCCGTTCCCAATCCGACATCGCAATTGGCTGCATTGTTGGCGATTCCCGCCATCGCGCCGCTTGAACAATTCATCGCCGCATCCAGCCCGCCGATCAGCGCGGGTGAAAAACAGTTATCGCCGTTTTCATCGCAAATCTGATTTGTCATCGCAAAACCCTTTTTATCAGGGTCGGTTGCGCTTTCATCGTCGAGAAGCACGTTTCCACGCACATCCAACTCAAATTGTGGGTTGTTGTTATGAATGCCGACCAAGTCGATTTTACTGAAGACCTCGCGGTCTGGTTCTTCTTCCAGGGCATAATAAGTTTCCCACGGCTTGATAAAGGCCTTGTCGCCATAGGCCATGTAATCGTCATAACGCGCGCCGCTTACCCAATCGCCAGCGTCTGTTTTACTCATATTGTGGCTGCAGGTTTGTTCCCAGAAGGCTGCATTGCTTGCCGGGCCGCCAACGTTGAGGCAGTTTTCTCTTTCATGGTTTCCGCCGTTCGTACAAGTGCTATGCAATTCGCCCTCTGGCGTATAGGCACCATATCCGTTCGGGCCGTGTGAGAGAACAACCCAAAATCCTTTATCCGTTAACTGGGCCGTAGCATTTGAGCAGATGGCCTCGCCGCCTGGGTTTGGATTTTGATTGTGGCTGTAAACCTCGATCACGCCGGTTGTGTCATCCATAACTGCGCCTTCTTGTGTCGTCAGGCGCGCCACGGAATAGGTGAGTTTGTTGTTCCAACCGTCCATGGCTGCTTCGGCTGGAATTCTTAAATCTTGGAATGGCACGGCGCCGGTTACATTCACACCACTTATATCGTCTAAAGACGTTGCTAAACACGGGGGCGATTTTACATCGGCTTGCTCCACTGCTTTGCCGTAATCGGCATCATTCGGGCTGAGCGTCAAGTCAGCCGGGCAGGGCAAGCGGGAGTTTTTATAGTAAAATTGCTTTAATGCCGCTTCGACGATTTCGACATTTTCCTGCGTTTTTTCATAGCGGGACTTAAGCTCATAATTTTTGGCCATCTGAATGAGTGGTGTCAGGATCAGGCCCAGCACCAGCACGGCAATAGCCAGATCAATCAAGGTCATGCCCTGATCGCGCTGAATCAATTTTGTGATGTTTGGAATCTTACTCATGCCCGCACCTAAATGGTGTCCCCTCAAACTCTACTCTATCAAAAACTCAAGCAATATTACAGCCACACAGCTTCCATTATGTCTTACTTATTATAGGAAAAAAGCCCTTAAAATTTGATTAAGTTTTACGCGTAAGCGCGGCAGCGAAGCATTGTAACTTGCTGTTTTTAAACAATAAATAGAACAAGATAAAATTTTATGCAAAATTATATAATTTTCAATGTTGTTATGAGAAAATTAAAATAAGGCGGGAAATCCATGCCTTTTTTGAGTGTTGGGGAATAATCGGGATCAAATTTTATGGCTGTTTCAGGCGAATATTTGACGGAAGATGCTGCATTTTTAAAGCGGCAAGAGGCGATTCAGCAAGTGAATATGCTGGCGCTGGAGCATTTCCTGTTGCAGCATAAGGTGGTTTTGCGAAAGCTTATGCACGCGCAAAGTGCCACGAAAAAGAGTATCAGGGATCTGGAGCAACAATGTGCACAAGCGCAGGGCGGTGATTTAGAAAAACTCTCTGAATTGCAGGCGCAGGCGAAAAAATATGACGCGCTCTGGAGTGATATTATTCAAAAATTCAAAGTTTCTTGTACGGATGAAAAGACGGTCAGCCGTGTGGAGCGCATTCTCTCGACCATTCCGCGCATGATCAGAAAAATCTACGATATGCTGATCAGTCAAGACAGCGAGCTGCGCGGGATAATCAAGGAACTGGCCTCTGAAAAATATAAAAAGGCTCTAGCCGCTGTGCGTAAGGCGCAGGGTAAAAAAGACTTAATGTCTGGTATTGATATAGACGAATTCGACGATGCGGCCTATCAGGATTACAAAGATAGGCATAAAATCGACGCCGCGCTCTATGAAACCGATAAGCGCTAAGTTTTCTTCTGTAATAATATTTCCTGAAAAATGGTGGGTGGTACTGGGATTGAACCAGTGACCCCTTGCGTGTCGGGCAAGTGCTCTACCGCTGAGCTAACCACCCCCATAAAGGCGATAGACGCATAGAACTACTGTCCGCAGGCAAATTTTTCAAGTCTTTTATGCGGCGCTTAGCAGAGTATTGACCTGATCGACCAGATCATTGAGATGGAAGGGCTTGGATAGAACTTTGGTATTGGTGTTGGATACCTCGGCTGTGTTCGCCATTGCGACGGCGGCGAAGCCCGTAATAAACATGACCTTCATATCCGGGCAGATGTCGCTGGCTTTTTGCGCCAGCTCCACGCCGTCCATGCCGGGCATCACAATATCAGTCAGAAGAAGGTCGAAGCTTTTGCCTTGAATCAGAAGATCCAAAGCCTCCAGCCCGTTATTGCACGCCAGCACGCTGTGGCCAGCATTCGCAAGCGCGTGCTTTAGAAATTCAAGCATAGATGCATCGTCTTCGGCGAGTAATATGTCGGCCATATCTTTTTCTTCAAAATTTAGAATGCCCACGACTATATTATGTCATAGACACTTGTGCAAGTGTATTAGTACAGTTGCACAATTTTTTTTGCAAATGCAGGATTGAAGAGGGCCCTAATGCGTCAGGTTTGGCCCATCAACGGTTACGGCTGCGACGGGGTCGTTGTCCTTATTCATCTCGTTTTTAAGCTCGTCCCCGATGGATGGCTTATCGTTCACGCGGGCAATCAATTCATTATAAACCGCGCGTGGGTCTGTTGCCGTGCTGTCGACATCCTGAAGCGCGGTGTAGGTCTGATAGGGGAACATGCGCTCATCCGGGTGGTACATGACCGAATTCGGGTCTGTATATTGGCGCACGAACGCCTCTTTGAGTTTTGAGACATCCAGATCGGACAGCTCATCCAGCTCTGCCAAGGCTTCGTCCAAACGTGCGCCCGCCACCAGCTTGCCACCCTGTTTGGCGAGCAATCCGGCCTCTTGCATGTCTTTCAAGGTTGCATTCAAATTCCTGTCGCCGTTTCGCGCATGAATTTCAACTGCTTCGTTTGAGAGCTGATATATGCCCTGCGCTGCATCGGTTAAGGGGTTGATACTGCCGTCTTGACGCAGCGGGCTGATACTTTCCAATACATCATCCAGATTATCGAGCGCGACTTGCGTGCTCACACCATCTGAATTGACAGACTCAACGCGGATCACAGCCGGATCAATGTCGTTAGGAATTTTAATTTTACCGATCACGTTCTTACCGGCACTGACAGAAATCGTATTTGTTTTCAGGTCAAAATGACTGGTGAGCTCCTGGTTCGGGTTGTCATGCAGAAACATGAAGCGCGTGTTGTTTGCCACATCGTTCGTGAACATGTTGCCGTGATGATCAGCGCTGCCGTAATTTATTTTCGCCATATATTGTGACGGGTTGTCGATGATAAATTTTACTTCTTCATCGGCCACAATCTCGCCAAAATAGCCATCGTCTTCGCGGGCCATGGGGCTGTAATTAATCGGCGTGGTGTTTGCTCCGCCGATCTTCAAAAACACATTATGCTGGTGATTGTCGTGATCGCCATGCTTGCCGTGTTCCAGATCTTTGATAAGCTCGGGCGCGCGCGGCGCGGTTTCCCATGCAATTTCCACACGGCGGTTCAGGGCGGATTTAACATTATCGCCGGTATTCTCAAGATTGTTTTTCTCGCCATCGGCACTGATCTCAACATATTCGGTGTTCAGGCGCGCGCGGAAATCTGTCATGCTCGCATCGCTATCCAGCAGCTTATAAGCGGCAAACAAATTATCGATTGTATCGCTCACGCGGTCTTGCGATAGCGCATCGTTATAGCCATCGCTGCCCATGGTGTCGGTGTGGCCCTTAATCGTCAGGCGGGCCTGCGGGTCATCATAAAGCGCTTGTGCAATTTCATTGTAATTGGCCAGTTCGACCGACACATCCGGGTTGTCTTGCGCCAGAATATTTTTTGCGCCGTTCAAAATGCTCGCCTTTTCGCCTGCATTGGTCAGAGCGGTGCGCTCATCAAAGCCGTAAAATTCAATATAAGATTTTCCCGCGCTGGGGTGCTGGATTGTAACGGTTTCTCCGTCGCCCTCGCGCTGCATAACTTGTGAGATCACATTGCCGAGGAACACATCACGTGAAAGCGTGTCTTCACGTGAGCCGAAGCCGTTTTTAATAATCTCTGTACGGTTGCCGTTTTTTTCCTCAAACACAGCGGACGTGCGCTGGCCCAACTGACGGTCAACCTTATCTAAAAATTCTCTAAAGCCCTGAATTGGCTTGGTATCTGGCATTTTTTCCCTCACTTATTACCCGCCCGCAATATGCAGGCACAGGGAAAGAATAGGCCAAAAAGCTTAATAATTTATGAAAAAACAGGGGGATAGGCAAAGAATAGCTTAAGGCTCGAATCTTTGTGTTTTCTGGGGTTCTTCAGGTTTTTCGAAGCAATGTTTGTAAGCTTGATTAAAAACGCCCGGCAGATAAAAGCCATAGCTGATACTTTTTTCTTGTCCGGGAATTCTAAATTCTGTTTTTCCGTCCTTATAGACAGCGGAATAGTTGGTGTCATTATTGCCTAGACCAAGAAAATCAGCAGTGTTGGCAGGATTATTGAGCAGAGCATCAATCTCGTCTTTCAATTCACTCATCTGGTTTGTTCCTGTTTCGGCGGCTTTGAAAAGCGCCGCGACGGAGGCTGTATCAGCAAAATCGCCGCGTACATATAGAGCATTTCGTCTTATATCCTGAATTTCGAGTGTTTGCTTAAAGGCGTTTCCGCGCTGCTCAAAAGAAATAAAGCTGTTGGTCGATGAATTGACCTTCGCATTATAGACCTGCTTTACGCTCTCGGCGTTTTTGAACAGGGCGGGGTAATCAACATCGGCGCCGCTCAGCCATTGATCAAGAAAATTTTGGGCATCCGCTTCACTTGTAAAGCCGCGCGCTGTAATAATATCTAGCTGATAAGAGGTAAGGGTCAGGTCAAAGCGGCCACTTTCTTCGGTGACTTTCCCGCCGCGCCCTTGCGCCTTTTGCTTCATATCGGCTTGCATGGCGGTAATGCTATCATTGGCCGGCGCGGTTGTTGTTTTATCGCTTTGCGCAAACGCCATATTGGCCCACAGGGCAAGACCTGAGGTGAAAAGGGCGGCGCTGCGGGCGGCTTTATGCATGTGTAATCTCTCTCCGTTTAGAATTTAGATACCTTACAGCATTATAATATGTAAAGTCAAGAGTGTTTGCGCCTGTGCAAATTTTTATCCCTAAATCTGGTTTAGAGCCTTGGAAATACCGTTTTCAAATTGCTTGCCCACGGCCTCCCAGCTGTAGTGGGTGCGCACATATTCGGTGCGCTCCTCGGCACTTCCCGGCGCTTGCAGGGCTTTTTGTGCGGCCGCCGCCAAATCCGTTTCCTCTAGTGCGCCTAGTATTGGCTCTGTGATGATGTCTTTCGGCCCGGTCACATTATAGGCAGCGACAGGAATGCCACTGGCCAGCGCTTCCACCAGCACCATGCCGAACGTATCGGTGCGCGAGGGGAAAACGAACAAATCGGCCGAACGGTAATGAGCCCCCAGCTCTTCTCCTGTTTTTACGCCAACAAAATGGGCATCGGGGTATTGCGCGGCCAGTTCTTCGCGGCTTGGTCCGTCGCCGACAATCACTTTCGATCCTTCCCACTCCATGCGCAGGAAGTCCTCGATATTTTTCTCAATCGCCACTCGCCCGACATACAGGGCAACGGGCTTTTGCAAATCATCAAACAGGGTTTTTTTGCCCGGATGGAACAAATCGAAATTTACCCCGCGCGTCAGGCGTATCATTGGCGTGCGAAATCCCCAGCTTTTCAGCTCATCTTCCAGGCTCTGCGTGGCGATAAACATCGCTTGAGCCTCTTTGTGAAAATGGCGGACGATGGCTTTGCTGATCCCATGCACAGGTTTGTAGAGAAACGGCAAAAAGCGCGAGAGGCGCTTGGCCGTGTAATCCGGGAAATGCGTGTGATACGAGGTTGTGAATTCTATACCGTGTTGCATGCAGTATTTCCGGCCCGCCCAGCCCAGCGGCCCTTCGGTGGCGATATGAATGTAATCGGGCGCGAAATCCTCAACCAGCTTTTTAAGGCGGCGATAGGGCGCCAGCGCCAGCTTAATCTCATCATAGCCGGGCATCGGAATGCGGCGCGGAAAATCCGCCGGGCCGATCACATGGGTTTGGTGGCCCGCGCGCTCCAGCTCCTCACATATATATTCATAGGTGCGCACAACCCCGTTTACCTGCGGGTGCCATGCATCACTGATAATTAAAATCTTCATAAGGGCTGGCCACTCATTGCTTTTATTTTACCGGCGTTCATCCTAAACTGTTCCTTCAGAGCTCGCCAAGGATGGAATGCCAAATGTTTCGAAAATATCTGTTTAAAATTCTGATTGTGCTGTGCGGCGTTGTTTACGGTATTGCTGGCGCGCACGCTCAAGATTGCACAGTGGATTACGAGTTGATCTTCCGCATGAGCAAGCCTGTTATAGGCTCTTATAATGTTTGGGATGTGCTCTATGGCGAGCAAGAAACTGAAGAGCGTTTGACCTCCGGTGTTTACGATGCGAATGGTTGGCTGATTGCCGCTGGGCAGCGCGCAAAGGCGGGCAGCGCTGATGTGGATCTGATCCTTGTCGCGCTGGGGCGGCGCGGGCGCATGCACTGGGAACAGGCCCACAGCGTCAAAGGTCTGCATGAAGTTAAAAAGATGATCGCGCGCGGCGACGGGTTCTTGGTGCTGGGTAATCTTAAAGATGCCAAGGGCAAGCAAGCGGTTTGGCTGGGCTTTGTTGATGCGAATGGAAAGCTTACGGGCTCGAAAACACTCAGCGATAAAAAAGACGGCATGGTCGGCACGGACATTATTCCCGCGCATGATGGCAAGAATTATATGCTGGCAACGCAATTTATCACCGCGCAGGGTGAGCCGGCATCGCACGCCGCTGTTCATAAAATTACGCCCGATGGCAAGGTGCTGTTCGGTCCGGCCTTTCTGCCGGGGGCAGAAAATAAAATTCTCGGCCTCACGGCTGTTGCGGATAATCACTATATTGCGGTCGGTTACATTATGCGCGCCAACGGTCAAAAGGCGGGCTGGATGATGCGCCTAAACGAACAGGCCGGTATCGATTGGCAGCGCCAATATGCACGTGGATCGGGCGCGGAACTTGTGGCGGTCCGGCCATTGCTCAGCCGTTATGCGGTTGTGGTTGGCGGCGTTGATCCCACGCAGGGCAGCGGTGAAAATGCCGCCGGGTGGTTGATGACGGTCGGTATTGATAGCGGCGAGATCGGCTGGCAGCGCTATTACACAGGCGATATCAACTATGCGGGCCGCGATCTTTTGACCAATCCTGACGGAATGATTTCGGTGTTGCTCGAAGGGACACCCGCTAAAGAAGACGATCCTGATTATGTGCGCTTGCTGACGATTAATCCGCGCGGGCAGCTTTTTATTAGTGATGAATATTTTAACGGCGAGGCCGCCGACGCTTATCAGATTATAAAATCGCCCTCCGATGAGCGCGTGCTGCTGGGCCGCACCAAAATGAAATACACGATTGAGACTCCCGGTGAGCCGGAGCCGAAAATCATCCGCAGTCATGAAGGCTGGGTTCTGGTCGGACAAGCCGCCGAGCCTTACAACGACCCGTGCATTCAACCCTTTCAGGCCGCGCCATGAGTGAGGTTCTAAGCTTTACCATCACCGAAGAGCATGTCGGTGCGCGTATGGATAAGGCGCTGAGCGCCCTGTGCGGGGATGATCTTTCGCGCTCACGCCTGCAGGGGCTCATTGCCGAAGGGCAGGTGCGGCTCAACGGCGTATCGTGTGAAACCGCGTCCCGCCGTCTGGAGCTTGATGACGAACTATCCGTTGCGATCCCTCCGCCTGTTGCGGCAGACCCGGTGGCCCAGGATATCCCGCTCGATATTGTCTACGAAGATGATGATGTGATTGTCCTGAATAAACCTGTCGGACTGGTTGTGCATCCGGGCGCGGGCAATCATGACGGCACGCTGGTCAATGCTTTGCTGCACCATTGCGGCGACACGTTGTCTGGCATTGGCGGGGTGATGCGCCCCGGCATTGTGCATCGGTTGGATAAGGAAACCACAGGGCTGATGGTCGCGGCGAAAAATGACAAGGCGCATAAGGGCCTCGCCGCGCAGCTTGAGGACCGCAGCCTCAGCCGCAAATATAAGGCGCTGGTGCTCGGCGTTCCGATGCCGCTTAAGGGCAGTGTTGATGCGCCGATAGCCCGTCATAAAGGCAACCGCTTGAAGATGAGCGTGAACCAGAAGGAGGGGCGGGAGGCCCGCACGCATTATCTGGTGCTGGAGAGTTATCGCGATGAATTCGCACTGGTTGAATGCGCGCTGGAGAGTGGGCGCACGCACCAAATTCGCGTGCATATGGACTATATCAAGCATCCGCTGATTGGCGACCCCACTTATGGGCCGCAGCCCACAGCCGTGCAGGGTGCACTAAAACGGGCCGGTTTTTCCGCTGAAACGGTGCAGCAAATGATGGATTTCCCCTATCAGGTGCTACAGGCCTACAGCCTGTCTTTTATCCATCCGGGCACGAATGAAGAGGTTTCGTTCGAAATAGACATGCCGGAAAACATACGTAACTTATTGAATTCATTGAAAATCTGAAAAAATCCATAAAAAATATATAAAATTTTAGATAAATTGGTTGATTTTTCATAATCAATAGGTCATACTAAAAATATAAGGTCATACAACAAACGGCCAGTGCGCGAGACATAAGAGCATAATAATAAGGTTTTTGGACAAACGGCTAACTGAGGACGACACGGTAGATAAATATTCCTTTTGGTAACACGAAGTTTTAACCCAACTTCAACACTTCATCCGATCTGGTACTAACTAAACAGCCGCCCTTCACGGGGCGGCTTCTTTCTTATGGTGTTCACATTTTAATCTATAATAAAATTATACTGGCGATGCATGGCTTCGTAAGAAGGGCTTAGCCCTTTATCGAATTCTTTTTTCAATTTTTGTGATTTTTGCATTTTTGCTTGAACAGACTCTGGAGTGATCATCTCTTTCATAAATTCTGTGAAAAGCTCTGCGTTTTTTTCTTCTCGTGTCATGCGACAAATCCGCCTTATTTTAGTTACTCAATAGGTCGAGCGTAGAGTTTTATTGGTCATAAATCAAGCTGCTTGGTGTTTGCGTATCGGGGCGGCCTCTTTCTTTTTTTATAAAAACAAATTCTTTTTAAGATTTTCTTAAGGCTTAAAAGTTATAATTCTGTTGTGTGTAATAAGTGAGAGGGTAGCACAATGCAGGATATAACAGACGGTTCAACTCCTGATCCAAACACTCTAATTTTGAAGTTTCTTGATCAAATCGAGCCTCATATTGAGAATTATACCGATATTGAAAACTTTGTTTATTCCATGATTGATCGGAACGGTATCGAACTTACTGAGGATTCAGGTCTTGAGTATTTGTACGCTTTTTCGAAAGTTCTTCCTTTTAACGAGTTGGAAGATGTTTTTGTAGATGGAAAGCTTGAGCGCAGAGAGCTTTTGGGAGTCTTGGCCGCTTTTGGAAACCGTAAAACAAATAGGTTCGATTTTAAGGGGCTTGATACATCTGTAACGCAAGAAGACGTGCAAGCGATGGCTGAAAAAATGGAGAAGTGGGGGCTTGATGCTTCTGTTCCTTCTGAGCTTAAAATGATTGAAGGTCTTGTTAGAGTTGACAAAGAATTCCGTTATTTCAGTGGTGGTAAGATTGGTCCTTTCTTAGATCAAGCTCGGGCGTTTATAAATCAAGATGATAACGCTGATTCTAAATCGTCCTTTGGCCGTGACCAGGTCGGAAAAATCAGAAAAACCGCTAATGACATTGCAAACGTTCTCACGCCGAAGGGTGAAGATAGCAAGATTTCCAACGTCGGAGGTTTATTGCGAAAGGGTTTTCGAAATGTTTCGGAGGTTTTTAGTCGTGCAGTAGATGGGTTGGACGGTGTTTTTGAACGTCAGACAAAAGAAGCACTAGATAAAGCCGCTCGGGATGTTACTAACTCTGTTTTACCCAAAGGCGAAGAGGCAGATGGGTGCAATAGCAGAGCCTTCAGAGAATCGGCTGAAGGTTTGGAAAAAGCTGCTGAAGGCGCGATAGAAACAGTAAAAGCTGCTGATTTCAAAATCGGCCCCAATAATTCATAAACTTCAAAATATATATATCAAAGAAAAGCGGGTGTGAGGCCCGCTTTTTTATTTCGGCACAATTTTATTCCAGTGGCGTTTTAGGTGCGGAAAGGAGAGCGGCTCGGTTGCTTCATACAGCGAGATGGGTTTTTGGATATCCTGCCCGATATCGCGGCCGAAGGGTTCGAACTTCGCGTTAAATGCCACCCCGCGCGGTACATATTTTATCCCGCCCAGTGGCAGCGATAGGCGAATACCGTTATAGGAATGCGTCGTGCCGCCGAACAAATCGAAATCGGCCTGATTGCTGAGCGTGACAAACCCCTCCAATTTTGCACCATTATCAAAGCGCTTCACCGCGCTGATGCGCGCGCCCAAATCCTCGGCCAGAAAACGTCCGGCTTTGATATTGAGCGTAAGGTCCTGCCCGGGAATATCGTACCAGCCATTCACATGGCCGGTAAAAACATGATCGCCATTAAAGCCGATATTCAAATCCTGATACGGGTCGCGCTTAAAACTCTGCCAGCCCTCAATCCCGAAAGCATAACGCTTGCCGAACGGGCGGTAGAGCAGTTCGCCGCCGGTGCCGGCATACATTTCCTCCAGATACCCGCTGATCAGCGAGAGGTGGAAATCGGGGCGGAAACTATGCGTAAAAGCGAGGTATGCTTCATCCAGCGCAAAGGTGCGCTCGGCAAACACATCGACATTGCTGCGCACAGGCAGGATCGCACGCGGGCGAATTTTGCCCAGCCGCTCCAAATTGTCTTTTGCATTGATCCGCAGCGCGTAGCCGTGATCGAACAATCCAAAAATACGCGGCCCCTTGGTTTTGAGCAGCAGGGCGCTGCGGTATAAAACCCCGCTATCTTCCTCGGCCAGACTGGCCTGATTTTCAAAAATCAGTTTGTTGTCATGAAGACCGAATAGATTAGAATCGCGGCGGCGATAGCGCTGCACGGATTCGCTTTGGTTGCTGTCGAATTCCGCATTGTGCCAGATTTCCTCCGGGCTGCCGCGATGGTGCGCAGCGGCTTTCTCGAAATCCGAGCGCAGCATGGTAATTTGCGGCCCGCGCAATCCCATGACGCGCGGGGTCAGGTTAATCGCTTCCACGTCCGGCCCGGCATGGTTGGCCATATGCTTAACCGCCTGCCCAATTTGCTGCGGGCTGGATGTGGTATCGCGCAGCAAAATGTCTGCGCTGGCGTTCAGATTGTCCGCCTTCACATCATTGAGTAGGACATCTTCGCGCTCGGCCGAGAGCTGCATTTGGTCGGGCAATCTTAAGTCTGTGCGAAAAGCCCGGAAGGGAACGGTGTTTTTCTCTGCCTCCGCCTTATCGCGGTCAAACCAGTTTTTTAGATTGTTGGTCAGGGTCAGGCGGCCCATCAGTTTACCTGTGCCCTGCGCCGCGATGCTGAAATTTAGCCAGTCCGTTGCGCGGTAACTCGCGCCGATTGACCATGGGGCGGGGGTTGCAAAATCAAAGGCGGCGTTTTCGGCCTCATAGCGGTCCGCCCCCAGATCAAGCTTCAGGGACAGCCCCTCCCACGGCGTGAAATATTCCGCCCCACCGAACAGCCCGATTTTATCGCCGGTAAACCAGTTGGTTGGGCCGTTGGGCAGCGGGCTATCGGACAGACGGTCTTCACCAAAATGGCTGCTGAGTACTTTGAGCGGATTGTCGAGCTGCGCCGCACTGCCGTAGCGCCCCCAGCCTAACCCGGCCGTAAAGTCAAAGTCCTTATAGCGTTTAGATAGCGCGATATATTCACCGGCCATGCGCTTATGTCCGATGGCCGATTGTGCACCGATCACAATGGCCGGGCAGTAGGCATTCTCCTCCAGCAGGCGCAGTTTGAAATCCAGCCCCGGATACAAATGGTCCGCATTCTCGTTCAAATTCGAGACCTCGGCGCTTTGGCGGATATTCACATACAAAGGCTCGGCGAGCTGAAATCCGATATAGCTGTGGGCGTAAGGGTCGAGCGTTGAAACGCCGAGCCGCACTGTGCCCGTTTCATCCATGCGCGCGCTGGGCACGGTGTTCAGGCCCAGCGGGCCGGTCAGCATGCCGGTATATTCCCCCGCAATTGCTGTGCTTGCCGGAATGTGCAAAAGCAAACCCACGCAACTTAAAACGCACGGCCTGAGAGTTAAATTGAAAATGTGTCTTCGGTATGAAGGCATGGGAACGTAAGAAGGTCCAGAAAATCGACGAATCCTATTCTAACAGCTGTGTATACACGATTGTATGGTCGCCGCGGACTTAACCACGCATTTTTGTTGCGGCTTTTTAAAAATACACCCTATGATTGTGATCATGTTGGGGCTAAACGCGATTATTTTATCAGCGATTTTATGTGGTGTTTTTTGTGCAATGACGCTTGCGATTTATTGCTTTAGAAAACAGCAGAAAAAGCTGGATGTCGAAAATGCATTTTTGCGTGATGTGTTTTACGCTTATGCCTACGGCCTGATTTTGTTTGATAGCCACGGCGTTCTGAGCCTTGCAAACAAAAAGGCGCGCACCTATTTGCCAGGTATATTCTCGAGCAAAGAGGCTATGACGCTCGAGAAGTTCTTGATGTTTTTGCATGATAACGCTCAAGAGCATGACGAACATTTAATTCCGGCGCTTCAGCGCATGTCTTTTGGTGAGGAAGCTTTTGAATTCAGAGAGGTTGTTGGTTGGGATGGTGGCCTGTGCCTTGTTGAAGCGCATAGAGTTGAGGGAACAGAGCAAAAAACGATTTTCATTTTAAGAGACTTTGATGCCCTGAGGAAAAGTCAGGAAGAGTTTACCAAACTCAACCGCTACAGCCACAAGCTTAATCAAGCGGTTGAAGTCGCGACGAACGGCATTGTTATCGTCAGCAAGGAAACGCCGGACATCCCGATTATTTCGGGCAACAAAGCGTTTTGCGATTTTGTCGGCGTTGCCCGTGATGAGGTGGAAGGGCGGAGCTTTTCCGCACTTTGTGACGCGGTTTTTGCTGAAGAGGAATCGCAAGAAATTTTAAAACTTTTGGTATCTTCTGAAAGTATTGATGTGGACCTTAAAACCAAGGATCCGAAATATCCTAAATATCTCAACCTTAAATTCAGTCCAGTTGTAAAAGGTCAAGGTGAGCCGATGCATTTTATCGGGGTTTTTACCGACACGACAGAGCTGCGTCAGCGTGAAAAGGAATTTTTTGAAGCGCAAAAACTCGAAGCTTTGGGGCAATTGGCGGCCGGTGTGGCGCACGATTTCAACAATATTCTCTCGATTGTTGACGGCTATGCGCGCATGGTTACGCGCAGTGTAGAGGATAATTCTGAGATATCCGAATATGCGGAAAAAATTCGTATGGCCTCACATCGCGGCGCGGACCTTATCAAAAAAATGCTCACCTTCAGCCGCCATAAAATTGTTGAGCGAAACGTTATCAATCTCTCTGAAATCGTCCGTGAAACGGAGTCTTTGTTGCGCCCGTTGCTGGAGGCTTCCATCAATCTTGATGTGCGTGTGAGGGGTGATGATTGTTTTATCGAAGCCTCCCCCGATGACATTACGCAAATCCTTATGAACTTAACGGTCAATGCGCGCGATGCGATTCCTCAGAACGGTCTCATCAGGATTGAGAGCCATTTATGTGAGCCCGATGAGCTGCCGGAAAAACTAAGAGAGACGCAAGAAAATGCTGCGAGTGCTGCGCAGCGTTACGCTTGTTTATCCGTCACTGATGACGGGCAGGGTATTTCCAAAGAGGTGCGCGAGAAAATTTTTGATCCGTTTTTTACAACCAAGGAAAGCGGCAAAGGCACAGGGCTAGGCTTGTCCATGATTTATGGTCTGGTCAATGAAATGAACGGCTATATCGATATGCAGTCCGAAGAAGGCTGGGGCACGATCATGTCGATTTATCTGCCGCTGACAGATAAAGAGCCTGATAAGCTGATCTATGGCAGCCCTGACGATTTAAAAGGATTATCGCTTAAGGGGTATACCGTTCTGATTGCAGAGGATGAGCCCGATTTACTGACGCTTGTCGCTGATATGCTTTCAGAGTTGGGCATGAATGTTATTAAAGCCAGCAACGGCGACGAAGCTTTGGTCTTTCAGGATGATTTTGAAGGGGCAATCGATGTTCTGGTGACCGATATTGTCATGCCCGGCTTGAACGGTTTACGCCTTGCTGAAATGTTTTCTGAGATCCGTCCCAAAACCAAAGTGATCTTTATGAGCGGCTATCCCGCGGGCAGCGCGGAGCATCAGGGAGAGCTGCCTGAAAATGTTGGCTTTATTGCAAAGCCCGTGAAATACGAGCCGCTGGCGCGCCTGATCTACCAATCTTTATCCAATAAAAACGAAACGTTAGAAACCGTATCCACGGGGCGCTGGGCTTATGATGAATCAAGAGAAACGATAAGGGGAGGGGGGTAATGTCTGTAGAAATGAAAGATCTAAAAATTTTGGTTGTTGAAGATCAAATAGAAGCGCGGGCGTTGGTTCGTAATACCCTTTCTGAGCTTGGTGTAACGCAAGTATTTGAAGCCCCGGATGGGCGAGCGGCTCTCAATTTTATTGATTCGGCGTTTGATTTTGTTGATTTGATTATATGCGACTGGAATATGCCGAAAATGACGGGCGTGGAATTTTTACGGCAATTGCGCACGGTGGACCCGGATATTCCGTTTTTAATGATCACAGGGCGCAGCGATCTTGATTCCGTGGTGGAGGCTAAAACATCCGGCGTTACGGGGTATATCAAGAAGCCCTTTTCGCCGGCGCAGCTGGAGGCCAAATTGCGGATACTCGTGCATCGGATGGCCGCCGCTTAAAGCTTATATTGGCATTTTCTCGTCCCTCGTGTAGGCTTTTTTCATGCAAAAAGCGGATTATGATCTGTGTGTTATTGGAGGCGGCATTAATGGCGCGGGAGTTGCGCGCGATGCGGCCGGGCGCGGCTTATCGGTTCTGCTGGTCGATGCGGGCGATTTGGCTGGTGTGACATCCTCGGCGTCCTCTAAAATGTTGCATGGTGGTTTGCGTTATCTTGAAAATATTGCCGACTTTCCTTTGGTGCGCGAGGGGCTGCGTGAGCGCAAAACAATCATGGAGATCGCGCCGCATATTTCGCGCCAGATGGATTTTGTTTTGCCGCAAAACGCTGATGAGGCCCAGCGCCCGGCATGGATGATACGCACGGGGCTGTTTCTTTATGACATGCTGGCCGGGCGTAAAAAGCTCTCATCTTCGCGGGCGGTTGGCTTGCAAGACAACAAATACGGTGCGCCGCTCAAAGATATTTTTGAAACGGCCTTTTTGTATACCGACGGGCAGGTTGATGATGCGCGCCTTGTCGTTTTAAACGTTATAAGTGCGGCGCAGAATGGCGCAGATGTTCGTACATATACGGCGTGCACAGGAATGCGCAGCGATAACGGGATTTGGACGCTTCAGATGCACAATCAAATCAGTGGGCAGAGCTATGAGGTCAGCGCAAAAACAATCGTGAACGCTGCCGGGCCATCGGTGACGCAGCTTTTATCATTGCTTGATGGTGGCATGCCCTCTGATGCGCCTGCGATTCGGCAGGTTAAGGGCTCTCACATCATTATTGAGCGGTTGTATGAAGGCGATCACGGCTATTTGTTCCAAAATCCTGATGGACGCGTGATTTTCTTATGGCCGTATGAGCAGAAATATACGCTGGTCGGAACAACTGACGAGGATTATGAAGGCGACCCGCGTGCGGCTATGATATCCGAGGCCGAGATGGAGTATCTATGCGAAGCCATGAATGCGGTGTGCAAAAAACAAATCACTCGCGAGGATGTTCATTTCTCCTTCAGCGGTGTGCGTCCTCTTATCGACAGTGGGCAGGGTAAGGCCAGCAAAGTTTCGCGCCGTCATTTGCTGCACGAGCATCATGGGGTGGGCGGCGCAAAAATCATTTCGGTTTATGGTGGAAAACTGACCACCTACCGCGCGATTGCCGAAGAGGTTGTCGATAAAATAACAAAGCGTAGAAAGGGTTGGACAGCACATGAAACGCTGCCAGGCGGCGATATTGATGATGGCGACTTCCACAGCTTTTTGCTGCGTAAGGAGGCGCAATATAGCTTTATTCCCCGTGCGCTGATCAAGCGCTATGCCAAGGCCTACGGCACGGCGATGGATGCATTCTTAGAAAAAGCTGAAACAGTTCAAGATTTGGGATCGCATTTGGGGGATGATTTATATGAAGCTGAGGTGCAATATTTGCTGCAGCATGAATTTGCCCGCACGGCAGAGGATATTCTCTGGCGCCGTTCCAAATTGGGGCTTCATGTAAGGGATGATACAGTTCAGGCGCTTAAGAGCATGCTCGCATCGCCGCACAATGACGGGGGGGTATAGATGGCGCACAATCTTCTGGCGATTGATCAGGGCACGACCAGCTCGCGCGCGATTGTGTTTTCTCCCGCCGGAGACATTTTGGCATTGGCGCAAAAAGAGCTGACGCTGCATTATCCGCATAAGGGCTGGGTTGAGCAAAATCCCGATGATATCTGGAGTGATACGTTGTGGGCGTGCGAGGATGTGCTGTGCCGCGAGGGTGATATTGCCGCCATTGGCATCACCAATCAGCGCGAAACAACAATCCTGTGGGAGCGCAGCACGGGCAAGGCCATCTACAACGCGATTGTCTGGCAGGATCGCCGCACCGCGCAGCACTGCAGCGCGCTTAAAGAGGCCCGACATGAGCAGATGATTGCGGCCAAGACAGGCTTGTTGCTTGATCCGTATTTTTCGGCGACAAAAATTGCCTGGATTTTGGACAATGTGGATGGCGCACGGCAAAAGGCCGAGGCGGGAGAGCTGGCCTTCGGCACGGTCGATAGCTTTCTTCTCTGGCATCTGACAGGCGGGCAGGTTCATGCCACCGATGTGACGAATGCGTCCCGTACGCTTCTTTATAATATTGTCTCTCAAGACTGGGATGAGGATCTTCTGGGCCTGTTCAAAATTCCCCGCTCTTTATTACCGGAGGTCAAAGATAATTCGGCCAATTACGGCCAAACAAAGGCGGGTGTTCTTCCTGTAAGTCTTATAATTGGCGGTATAGCGGGTGATCAGCAAGCGGCGTTGATCGGGCAGGGCTGTTTCGAGCACGGCATGGTGAAATCCACGTACGGCACAGGATGTTTTGCCCTGATGAATGTAGGTTCGGATTTTAAACAATCGGAAAACAGGCTTTTGACCACCGCCGGATACCGTCTGGATGGAAAGATGACCTACGCCCTTGAAGGGTCAATTTTTATTGCCGGGGCGGCCGTGCAATGGCTGCGCGATAATATGAATTTTTTCGATGATGCGAAAGAAAGCGAAGCACTGGCCCGCTCGGTGGATGATCATAACGGTGTGTATTTTGTGCCGGCCTTTACCGGCCTTGGAGCGCCTTATTGGAATCCGGAGGCGCGCGGTTTGATTATGGGGCTGGGGCGTGAGAGCACGAAGGCGCATATCACCCGCGCGGCGCTGGAGGCGCAAGCCTATCAAACCAAAGATTTAATGGCGGCTATGCAGGCCGATAGCGGCGTTAAGCCAGCGGTTATTCGCGCCGATGGTGGCTTGGTAGGGAATGAATTTGTGTGCCAGTTTCTGGCCGATATGCTCGATATCCCGCTTGAGCGCCCGCAAATAACGGAAGCAACCGCGTGGGGCGCGGCGTGTCTGGCGGGGCTTCAGGTGGGCGTTTTCAGCTCACTGGAAGATATTTCAGCGCGCTGGAAGCTGGATAAGCGCTATGAGCCGTCTATGGACCCACAAGAGCGCGAAACGCTCTATAAAGGCTGGAGCGATGCGGTCAATCTCATCGCATAAATGCTGCGCCCATTGCTGCACAAAAAAGGCCGCGTAAATGCGGCCTTTTTTTATTAAAACATGTTTTAGGCAGGTAGGCCTGTGACCGTTCCGGCGTCCACATCGACCAGCAATGTTACATTTCCGTCTGTATAGACATCATATACATTGTTGCTGGTGCTATCGCCCTGACGCGCATCGTCGACCACCAGATCATCGGCCACTTTTGTGAATGTATTGCCCAGATCATTAAAGTTCAGCGTGTCATTGCTATCCAGATTAAGAATCAGCGTATTTTTTCCATCCGTCATCGCAATCACGTCACTGTAATTCAGTGTCACCGTGTTTGCGGCGGTGTCGGTGCTGACATCAATGCGCTCAATATTGCGAATATAACTGTCATTGATTGCGGTGAAATCGATATCTGCACCGCCCTGCAGCGCGATCGTGTCGCCGCGCCCCATTTCGGTGTAGCCGTCTGTGGCGAACGGATTAAATTTGTTGAGCGCCGGATTGGTCAGTGCGCCCAGCACATCGCCAGCGCGGAAATCATTAAACCCGCCGTCAATATAGGCGCTGCCTAAGCCGCCGGTTTGCAGTTGTGAAACCGCATTTGCATCCAACATGAAATCATCGTCACCACCCATACCGAACAAGCTGTTATCGGCATTCTGAATGGTCATGGTGTCATTCATGTCACCGCCGATAAAGACGTTGTCATTGTTGTTGGCATCTGCAGCAATCAAAACTGTGTTGAAACCTTCTCCGAGATGGAAGCTGTTACCGCTGCCCAGAATTAAATTAACGGTGTCGTTTCCGCCCTGAAGGAAGAATTCGTTGTTTGTGGCAATACTGCTTGAGCCGACCATCAGTGTGTTGACACTGTTGCTATCATCAACATAGGTCAAGTTGTTTACACCGTCATAAAAAGTCGTACCGGCCGCGATGTTGCCGTCTAGCTCTGAAATATCCAGAGAATATCCTTGTGAGACGGTCATGCTCGTCAGGTCTGTTGCTGTGATATCGAACGTTAGCGTGTGATCGCCGGTAAAGCTGTTGTTGAAGAAAAAGATCATTTGCCCGGTTGTGGCATCAAATTCCCATCCATCTCCGCCGCCTTGCGTTAAATCCAGATACTGGTTGAACAAGGCATCATCAAAGCTGGTGATGCTTGTAGCGTCGATATAAATATTGCTAAAGCTGTAGCTCAGGCTATCGCCGTAATCTTCATCAAAGAAATCCTGATCGAAATGAGTTTGCCATACGCTCGCTTCCGCGGCTCCGAAATAGGTTGAAGGGATGTTGTCTACATATTGCGGCGCTTCATCCACGGCAATTATGTGCGGTTTGATCGCGGCATTAACGGTTTCACCATTGCCGCTCACGACCATCAGACCGACATTAAGCTGATCCGCCGCGTTCAAAACGCCCATCGCTTTGAGGTGGTCGTAATCGATAACCTCACCCGAGAGCAGTTTAATCTCAAATTCGCCCGGCGTGCCTGTCGCCACAATTTCTAAGAAATTCGCATGATGCGGGTCGGTGAATGTAATATTACCCGCAGTCGGGATGTCGCCATTCACGCCGTGAATTGTCCCTAGGGACGAGCCCATTGTTTCTTCAGTGACTGCAAATGCTGTAATGTTAATACCAAAAACGGGATCGTTTCCGCCCGCATTCGGATCTATCGGCTGCTCTGGCGGTGGTGGTGCAGGTGGCGGATCGCCTGCTGGCGGCTGCGCACCCGCAGGCGGAGGAGCGGTCTGTGTGCCGGCTGGTGGTGGGGGCATTGCCCCTTCCGGGCCGCTATTGTTTTGTGTGCCGTCGCTAAAGCCATCGGGGCTGTCGCCGAACTCGTTCACATTGAAATTGGTTGTGGTGTCGCCGGACGGGGGCGGCACGTCACCTTCGGGCACATCGTCGCCGCCGTCTGCGTTTTGTGCACCGTCTGTTTCTGCATCAATTGTGCTGTCGACATCGCCGTCTTGGTCCTGGTCCACACTGCCTTCGGCATTTGTGTTGTGATCGGTCGATTCATCGGCCGCATCTTGAATAGAGGAAAACAGTGACGGAGAAACATCGGACACGCTATCGAATTTTGCACCGATATCCTCGGCGCTATATTGGCCGAGATTCTCGATTGAACCGCCTGCCGCATCAAATTTTGCGGTTTCAAATTGGCTGGCCAGTGTCATTTCATTGCCGTTGTAATCGCGCAGAACGATCGCGCCTTCAACCACGGTAATCTCGCCGCTATCAACATCCCCGGCGATAATCGTTCCGCGAATACCGATCGATCCGACCGGCGTATTGATATGCACGTCATCGGGGTCTTCGCGCCCAATCAGGCCGGATGTGAAGACGAATACGCCTTTAAGAACAGAGAAATCTTGCGCGCCCGAATTGGTCGCGGGATCAAAAACAAATTCATCAATCGCCAATCTTGCATCTTCTGATACGGCGAAATTGGTTTCATCAATAAACATGATATTGACCGCGCCGTCCGCGCCGGTTTCAATGACATCGCCTTGGAAGACAGGCGTGCCGATATGCACGCTCTCGCTGGTGCCATCGGTTCGGATAATTGTGGCATCACCCATAATTTCCTGAACTGCGCCCACGGGGCTGACATCATTCATAACGCTGCCTTGGGCGTATTCGCCGTTGCTTTGCGCAAAGGAATGCACCAAATCAGGGGTGAGAATCGTGCCGTCAGGTGCAATCAACGTCGGTGCGCTTTCGCTTGCGAAATAGCCTTCAATTGTCAGGGATCCGTGCGGGCCTTCTAAAACGAGGTCTACGCCATCGCGTACCAGATCGGCGTCGCGCACATAAGAATTATCCGGCAGATTAATCATTTGATCTGCTGCATCAATTTTTAATGAATGGCTGGCTGTGTTTGCTAACAGAGTGTCAGAGCCCTTATACGCCATATCCCGTCCCCCAAATTGTCAGTTTTAAAACTGTTTTATTCATTAACCCTAGTGACCGCTTTTCGCAGTTCACCTCTAATTTTACCGTTAAAAGGCTTAAAATGAGGTAATAATTAGATAAAACTTTATCTATATTGGGGGGAGGGGGTTATGTCTCAACGAAGACGAGATCCATGAATTCCTGCGTTTCGCGCTTGAGCAGAATATCGTTGGTTTTGCGCTGGCGCTCGATCAGCATGCGGATAATTTCTTGAATCATCGGATCGCAGGCCTGTTTTTTACTCTCAAAATCGGCTGTGGTAATGACCAAAAGCTCGATATCGCCCTTGGCGGCGATATTTGCGCCATACGCATCCCCGCCAAACAGGGCGCTTTCACCGAAAATCGCGCCAATCTCAAGATTGGCCAGAGTCACGGTCTTGCTGTCTTTCTCCAGATAAACATGCACCGCGCCGCTCAGGATCATGTAGGCATGTGTGGCCTCATCCCCTTGGGTGATGATCATCTCGCCGTCTTTGAAGGTTTTTGTCGCGCTCATGAAACAGATGTATAATTGTTGAGCGTTAAAGACAAGCCCGGCGGGGCAGAATTCCTTGACATATATATTTACATAATGTAAAAAATAGCAAGGGAGAATGTTATGAGCATCTTACAGCCAAATAGCTTCGAAGCGTTTAAAGTTGCTGACAAATACGTCGTTCAGGTCGAGAACTCTTCGTCCTTGCCGTTGAATATTGCAAAGATTGTCAATGCGTTGAGTGAATTTGGCCATCTTCTGGGAGACAATTTGAACATTTCAATTCGCTCCAATGGCACGATTGATATTAGGGACTCAATGGGTAAAACCTTATCAGAGCACAATAGCGGGGGCATGGCTGCGCTGATTTATGATCTTGATTTCCTGAAGTTCGATATTCAAAAGCAAATGCTCAGCGCTGCGCATCGCGCGCCGGGCCCGGGTTTTTAGGGGCACTGTAAGATGGATATTGAGAGCTTCAGACTGAATTTGCAGAAATATCTGGATGCGCAAAACTTACCCGTCATGGTGAGTGTTGGTTTTGATGACCCTGAAGATCCGGGCAAAGTGTGCATATCTATAACAAAGCAGTTCAACGATCTTCCGGCCTACAGGGAAAAACGCGAGGCCCGCATTGATAAAGCCATTGACGCAGTGTGCGAGAGTCGTGGTGTATTCAATTTCACTTACGATTTCGTACAGTAATTTCAGAGAAAAATGGTGGCCAGGGGCAGACCATAGCGAAGCGCGGCCACGCGCGTGCGTTTTATAAACACAGCCTTTGAGACGTTTGATTTTTAGAAAAAGTGGTGGCCAGGGGCAGAATTGAACTGCCGACACGACGATTTTCAGTCGTCTGCTCTACCACTGAGCTACCCGGCCTAACCGCATACGTGGTACAAATAACTATGGGTGTATAAAAGAATCCTGCCGGACTGTCCAGAGGTAAAGACAAAAATTAATCCAGATCGCCCTCAAAGCGGTCTTGCAGCGGTGGTGTGCGGCGCTTGCGCGTGAGCTCATACAGGCCCAGAGCCGTTTTTCCATGAATCTGCACCGTGCAGGGGTCTTTCTGAATCTCCGCCTCTAAAACTTCCAGCAGTTTGTCCTCATCCTTTTTGTTGTTGGTTTTAAGGAAGTCTACGACAATAATCCCACCCGTATTGCGCAGGCGCATCTGGCGGCACACTTCCTTCGCGGCATCGATATTCACCGCTAGATGAGACCGTTTGTCACCGCCCTTATTCACATCCACCGCCGTCAGGGCAGCGGTTTCCTGCAATATAATATTGCCGCCATTGGGCAAAATCGCATAGGGGTGAAACAAATCCTCAATCTGGCCGATAATATCGCGGTAATGATAAAGCGCCAGGTCCTGCGTTGCGCCGTCAATCTCGACAGGCTCGATTTTTGTGACCAGATCAGGCGCAAAGACAGAGCACCATTCCTCCACTAGATTTAGATGGTCCATCACCACCACCTCGATGCGGTCGATCGTGTAAAACGCATTGTCGCTTAAAATTCTTTGCACCGCATCCGGGCCGAGCATGATTAGGGCGGCCTCTTGTCCCTCCAGATACTGCTGCATCTGGCTCCAGGCTTCGCGCAGAATTTTACCCTCGCGCATTAAAACGTCGGTTTGCATGTCGGCAGCGGCCGCGCGCAGGATACAGCCCTGAATATCGCCCAGCTCATCAAGCATGCTTTGCATGTTTTTGCGCAAATTTTTATCGCGTACGCGCACCGAGATACGGTTCTCCGCCATCATCGGGCAGAAAATCAGATAGCGGCCGGGCAGGGTGATATCCATGCTCACCTGCGGCAGTTTACTTTCTTGCGTCATATAGTCATAGGAATCGGCGGACATGAAGGCCATTTTCGCCTGCACGCAAATCATATCGCCGGGCTGCAAAACTTTGCCGATCGCCTTTTCGCCGCCTTTTTTAAAGCTGCCGTTCTTTTGTTTGATGCGCACATCTTTGTTGTAGAGAATACCGGTATTTTCGCCGTCCAGATCGACGAAAACCGCGTCGAGCGCGGCATCGATGGTTTTGACCTTCGCCCAGTAAATCGAGCCCCAACGCACCTCTTCATAGGCAGGGTCGACCTCAAGTCCGCTCAGGCGGCCATCTTGCAGACCAGCGGCCCATAAACTTCCGTCATATTCCTCGATGAGAATGTCCAATGCGATGCGCCCCTTTATTTAAGAGCGGAAGAACCCGTGTCCTTCCAATATTTGCATTGTATCATAAAGAGATAGCCCAACGACATTCGAATGTGAGCCGCGCAAAAATTTTATAAACGCGGCTGCATATCCCTGAATCGCATAGCCACCAGCCACGCCGTTCCATTGCCCCGTTTTCAGGTAGGTTTCAATGTCGAGAGGCGTTAGGCGTTTGAATTGCACCACCGTATCGACGCAGCGCGAAACGATTGCGCCCTGTGGTGTAATTAGGGCAATACCGCCATGCACATGGTGACGGCGACCGGAGAGCAGTTCCAGACACGTGCGCGCCTCTTGCTCGTTCTCGGTTTTAGGCAGGATGCGCCGCCCGCAGGCGACAACCGTATCAGCGGCCAGAACAAATGCGCCTTTATGCTGCGCAGCAATCGCTTGTGCTTTTTCACGCGCCAGACGCTCAGCTAGCGCACGCGGCAGCTCGCCTTTGTGCTCGCGCTCATCAATATCGGCTGGAATAATCTCAGCGGGCGTTATGCCGATCTGCGAGAGCAGATCCACACGTCGCGGCGATGCCGATGCTAAAATAAGCTTATTTTTCACGGTAGATAATGCGGCCCTTTGTCAGGTCATATGGGGTCATTTCAACAACGACCGTATCGCCCTGCAATACGCGGATGCGGTTTTTGCGCATCTTTCCGGCGGTGTGCGCCAGAATTTGGTGATCATTCTCAAGTGTCACCCGGAACATTGCGTTCGGGAGAACTTCGGTAACCACACCTTTAAATTCAATTAGATCTTCTTTTGCCATCTGTGACTTGCAGTCTTTTTGGTTCAAACAAGCCGTTCTTATACATCTGCAAATGAAGAATGTCTAGGGATTAGTGGAATGCATTAAGGTCTGGTTTGTATGCTGAGTCCACTGCTGTTAGACAGGTCCAGTATTGGTTTTCGGTCAGCGTATCGTCTTTGCACAGACTTTCTAGCTGCGCTTTTACTGTCTGCTTTTGTTGATCCGCGATAGGTTTGAACACTTTCATGAGGCCCATCCATGCGGGTATGCTCGCGCGCTTTGCTTCAGAGAACGCGTCTTTTAAGCGCTCTCCCAGATTGATTTCTTTTGACACCAGAGTTTCCACCGTTTTTTACCTTTTTATTGAAAATGTGTTAGCATGCTAATACAATAATTGTGTATTGTCAAATACTATCTTTATGGACAGCGGCGTTTTTTTCGCTACTATTGATTCTCATGAGTTCCAAACCCCCTATCGATCTTTATGAAGCCTTGGCCAGCCTGCAAACCCGCGAGCAGATTGAGCGTTTTATGCTGGATTTAGCCACGCCGGGCGAACGCACGGCCTTTGAAGAGCGCTGGGATATCGCGTGGCTGCTGGAGGCGGGGGAGCTGTCCTATCGCGACATCGCTGCACAAACCGGGGCCAGCACCACAACGGTCAGCCGTGTGAACCGCTTTCTCAAGCAAGAGAAAAACGGCGGCTACCGCCTGATTTTTGATCGTTTCCTGAAAAAATAAAACCTATTTCAGACGCTCGATATTTGCGCCGCAGGCTGAAAGCTTGCGAACCAAGCGCTCGTAGCCGCGCTCCAGATGGTAAACGCGGTTAACCATGGTTTCCCCTTCGGCGACGAGGCCCGCCAGCACCAGCGCGACAGAGGCGCGCAAATCTGTGGCCATCACTTCAGCGCCTTTAAGGCCGCCTACACCGCGCACAATCGCGGAATTTCCCTGAACGGAGATATCTGCGCCCATACGAACCAGTTCCGGCACATGCATGAAACGGTTTTCGAAAATGGTTTCGGTGACCATGCCAGCGCCTTCTGCTACGGTCAGCATCGCCATAAATTGCGCCTGCATATCCGTGGGAAAGCCCGGATAAGGTTCGGTCATAATATCAACACCCTGCAGGCGCTCACCCTCGCGGCTGACTACGATATCCGTGCCTTGTTCTTCAACCTCAATGCCGGCTTGCGACAGGTGGCCCAGCACCGCGCTTAAATGATCAATGCGCGTGTTTTTGAGTGTGACCGTGCCCCCGGTCATACCTGCGGCAATAGTATAAGTGCCGGTTTCAATGCGGTCGGGCAGAATTTCATGTTCTGCACCGTTTAAAGATTTTACGCCCTCAATCGTAATTTTTTCCGTGCCGAGACCGCTGATTTTTGCGCCCATCTTGATCAGGCATTCGCCCAGATCGACAATCTCCGGCTCTTTGGCGGCGTTGGCCAGAACTGTCGTGCCGTTTGCCAGCGTTGCGGCCATCATCGCGTTCTCGGTCGCGCCGACGGAGACTTTGGGGAAGAGAATTTTACCGCCCTGCAAGCCACCGGCGGGCGCTTTGGCATCAATATAGCCTTGCTCCAGCTTGATATCCGCGCCCAGCTCCTCCAGTGCGTTTAGATGCATATCCACCGGGCGTGTGCCAATCGCGCAGCCGCCGGGCAGGGAGACTTTCGCCTCGCCAAAGCGCGCCAGCAACGGGCCGAGCACCAGAATGGATGTACGCATCTTGCGCACCAGCTCATAAGGCGCGGTGCGGGTGTGAATATTCGCCGCGCTCACGCTCATGCGGTTTTCCTCGCGCGTGACCACGCACCCTAAATGCTCCAGCAATTCGGTTTGTGAGGAGATATCGCGCAGCTCGTTCGGGCTGTTGGTGAAATTCAGCGTGCCGTCGGTCAGCAGAGCCGCGCTCATCAGCTTCAGCGCCGCGTTCTTTGCGCCGCTGATCGGGATTTCACCGTTCAATTGATTACCGCCGATAATGCGAATTCTGTCCATGGACAAGGCCTTTTAGAGGTTTAAATGCATCAAGGATGCTGTGATACGTGGATTTTACCGCCTTGGCAAGGTCTAGTAAATTTTCGTGAAACCGCTGCGCTTAATTTCCACCTTCATGGATTTGCAGTCCGGCGCTTCGGTTTTATGAGATCCGTCACAGAACGGCAGTTTTTTTGAAAAGCCGCAGGTGCAAATGCTATACAACTCGCCCTCTTCGAACGTATAAGTATCGCCGGGTTTCAGGTCGTTGTCTTTTGGTAGAGGCATACTTACAGCTTCGGCAAAGTCACGCCTTGCTGGCCCATATATTTACCCGCGCGGTCGGCGTAGCTCACCTCGCACGCGTCACTGCCCTTGAAGAACAGGAACTGCGCAATGCCTTCATTGGCGTAGACCTTGGCGGGCAGGGGCGTGGTGTTTGAAATCTCCAGCGTCACATGGCCTTCCCAGCCCGGCTCCAGCGGGGTGACATTCACAATCAGGCCGCAGCGCGCATACGTGCTCTTGCCCAAGCAAATCACCAGCACGTCTTTGGGGATGCGGAAATATTCTACCGAGTGCGTGAGCGCGAAGCTGTTGGGCGGAATCACGCACACATCGGTGGTGCGGTTTACGAAGCTCTGCTCGGAAAAATCTTTCGGATCAACCATCGCATTATCGACATTGGTGAAAATTTTGAAATCCGGCGCGCAGCGGCTGTCATAGCCATAGGATGACAGGCCGTATGAAATAACGCCGTCCTTCTTTTGCTTTTCCACGAACGGGTCGATCATGCCGTGTTCCTGCGCCAGATGTCTGATCTGGTGGTCGGCCAGAATGCCCGGCAGCATGGATAAATCTTCGGTGTGTTCGGCGCGTTCTTTCAACAGTGTTTCACTCATCTTACGTCTCTTCTTTTTTGTCTTTATCGGCGGCCTTTTGCTCTTTCTTCAGGGCTTTGCGCTTGCGCAGATTCTCGCGCAAAGCTTCGGCGCGCTTATCCAGCTTGTCTTGTGTCTGATTTGGGTGGCCCATGATTCAAACTATAGGGAAAAACGCCGCAGCTGCGCGAGTCTTTTGTTGGGATTGTACGGGCGCGGGCTGGGGATAACCGGGGCGGCTCACCACTCTAAAATGACCTTGCCGCAGTTGCCCTTGGCCATGGTCTGGAAGCCTTCTTCATACTCCTCAATCGGGAAGTGGTGGGTGATGACGGGTGTGATATCCAGACCGCTTTGGATCATCGCGGCCATTTTGTACCATGTTTCATACATTTCGCGGCCGTAGATACCCTTGATAAACAGGCCCTTAAAGATCACCTGATTCCAATCGATATCCATTTTTCCGCCCGGCGGAATTCCCAACAGGGCAATCTTGCCGCCATTGCACATCGTATCGATCATGCCGTTAAAGGCGCTTTCCACGCCCGACATTTCAAGACCGACATCAAAGCCTTCACTCATGCCTAGCGTTTTCATCGCATCTCTCAGGGTTTCTTTGGTCACGTCAACCGTGTGCGTTGCGCCCATTTTTTTGGCCAGCTCCAGACGGTAGGGATTGATATCCGTTACCACAATGTGGCGCGCGCCGGCATGTTTGCAGATTGCCGCGGCCATGCACCCAATCGGGCCTGCGCCGGTAATCGATACATCCTCACCCACCAGATCAAAGGACAGGGCGGTGTGCACGGCATTACCGAACGGGTCGAAAATCGCGGCTAGATCATCGGAAATGTCATCGGGAATAGGGAACACGTTGCTAGCTGGAACGCTCAAATACTCGGCGAAGCTGCCCTGACGGTTCACACCCACGCCCAGTGTGTTCGGGCATAAATGACGGCGCCCCGCGCGGCAATTGCGGCAAACGCCGCACACCACATGCCCCTCGCTGGAGACCCGCTGGCCGGGCTTATAATGCTCAACCGCGCTGCCGACCTTTTCGATCACGCCGACATATTCGTGGCCGACAATCATCGGGGTTGGGATGGTTTTTTGCGCCCACGCATCCCATTTGTAGATATGCACATCCGTGCCGCAAATCGCGCTTTTAACGACTTTGATGAGAACATCATTCGGGCCGATATCAGGCACAGGCTGATTATCCACCATCCAGATGCCCGGTTCGGCGTGCAGCTTGGATAATCCTCTCATCGAATTTTTCATGCGGCTTGTTCCTTTAAGATGCCCAGTTCTTTACCGACCTCACCGAAGGCGGCGATGGCTTTATCTAGATGCTCGCGCGTGTGCGCGCAAGACATTTGTGTGCGGATGCGCGCTTTACCGTCGGGCACGACGGGGTATGAGAATCCAACCACATACACCCCGCGTTTGAGCATTTCATCGGCGAACTTGCCTGCCAGCGCGGCGTCATAAATCATCACCGGGATAATCGGATGCTCACCGGGCAGCAAATCAAAGCCAAGCTTCGTCATTTGCTCACGGAAGTATCGACTGTTTTCCTGCAGGCGGGCAATCATCTCCGCACCTTGCTTGCCGATCAAATCCAGCACCGCGAGCGATGTGGCCGTGATGACCGGCGCAAGCGTGTTGGAAAACAGATAGGGGCGCGAGCGCTGGCGCAGATATTCAATAATTTGCGCGTGGCCGGATGTGTATCCGCCTGACGCGCCGCCCAGCGCCTTGCCCAGCGTGCCTGTAATGATATCGACTTGATCCTGCACGCCGAAATGCTCGGGCGTGCCCGCGCCGGTCTTGCCGGTGAAGCCGACCGCGTGGCTGTCATCGACCATCACCATCGCGTCATATTTTTCCGCCAGCGCGCAGATGTCCGGCAGGTTGGCCAGATAGCCATCCATCGAAAACACGCCATCTGTAGCGATCAAGCGGAAACGCTGGTCTTGCGCTTCCTTCAAGCAACGCTCCAGATCGGCCATATCGTTATTCTTATAACGGTAGCGCACGGCCTTACACAGGCGCACGCCATCGATGATGCTGGCATGGTTCAGCTCATCACTAATGATCGCATCTTCTGCCCCTAAAATCGTTTCAAACAGCCCCGCATTGGCATCAAAGCAAGAGGAATACAAGATCGTGTCCTCGGTCTTCAGGAAGCCGGAAATCTTTTTCTCAAGATCTTTGTGAATATCCAGCGTGCCGCAGATAAAGCGCACCGAAGCCATGCCGAAGCCATATTCATCGAGCGCCGTTTGCGCCGCGCTCACCAGCTCAGGATTATCCGCCAGTCCCAGATAGTTGTTCGCACAGAAATTGAGCACATGATCGCCGCTCGCGACCTTAATATCCGCGCTTTGCGGCGATGTGATCACGCGTTCGGGCTTATACAGCCCGGCCTCGCGAATGCTCTGTAGCTCTTTATCCAAATGCGTCAGTAATGCTTTTGCCATCGGTCTCTTATCTATGTTTTTAAATATCTGAAACCAAAGCATACTCGGTTTGTGTGCGCAGGCAAGGGGATAATATAAGAAGGCGGGGAAAGGTTATTTGACGCAGCAGACGACTGACGAATGCGTGGCGCTACATCGTTAAGTCGTTGGGCGGTGGGGTGTTGTTGTTTGAGGGGTGTTTGTTGGGTTGTAAAGCGTAAGTGTCTTTCAAAGCTTTTATGTATGCTTGAGGAGAGAATTTTTTTATACCAGAAACGATATTCGCCGCTATTGCCTTACTCATGCCTTTGGGTGGATTATCAATATATTGAAACACGGCATATCCGCTTAATCCCGTGCGCTCAGCTTCTGCTTGCAAAAACACCAAGTCTTCTTCCGAGATGGTTTCATCCAGTGCGTCAGGTTGTTCAGGGTATACTTCTTTTAGAGCGTTCACCCATGCTAGGTGTGAACTTTTTGTCTTTTTACCCTTAACAAGCTTATTGATATGATTAAGGTTATCCTTCATGCCTTTTGGCGGATTTTTTATAAGCCTAAATATGGCATTACCTCCTAAGCCAGTACGCTCCGATTCGGACTTAAGAAAAGCTAAATCTTCTTCAGATAAGCGCACGCGCTTAAATTCAATTTCTTTGTTTGGTTGTTCAAGATAAACCTCTTTAAGGGCATCAATCCATTCTTGTGGCGCACTTTTCAGCTTACCGTAAACAATGTTTCCGGCGTGCTGGCTTTTCATTCCCAGTGGTGGATTATCAATATATTGAAACACGGCATATCCGCCCAAGCCCGTGCGCTTAGCTTCTGCTTGCAAAAACGCAAAATCTTCTTCTGAGATAGCTTTGTATTCAAGGGTTGGCTTCATATCAGGTTGTTTCAAGAATGTCTCTTTAACCGTTAAAAGCCATTTTGGTATGGTGTTTTTAATTGTGCCGTCAAAAATGCCCTTTAAGTGCCTTTTATCTAATCCTTTTGGCGGATTATTAATCTTATTAAATATGGCGCACCCGCCTAAACCTGTGCGTTTAGCCTCTGCTTGCAAAAACGCAAAATCTTCTTCTGAGATAGCTTTGTATTTTGTATCTGGTTGTTTAGAATAAGCCTTCTTGAGTGCTTCTATAAATTCAGGTGGAGACGACTTTGTCAAACCGCTTATAATTCGTTTAACCCGCTTCTTG
>JAGRKE010000010.1 GCA_020442385.1 Alphaproteobacteria bacterium
CACCACCATCTTCTCCCAAAAAATATCAATTTGACATATCCATAAACCCCTTCAATTGCAGCTTGATGGTGATCCGCAAAAAGCGGAAATATTTGCGGAAAAATACGGCGCTTGGAACGATGCGCTTCAATATGCGGTTGATGAGCAAATGAAGCTAAAGCCAAAGCTCTACAGATATATTGAGCAACCCTTGCGCGATTTTTTGCTTAATCATTCATAAAGCCTGCTTTTTATTATAACGTATTAGGGCTATAAGTTTTGGATGATAAAGATTGCCAAGGAGCATTGTGCTAAAAGATCATTCCCATAGCCCGGAAGCCATAGCTGAGCGCCTGAGCGCCGGACCCAGGGCGCATTATTTGCGCGAATGGGTGTATGGCGGTATTGACGGTGTTGTCACCACCTTTGCGATTATCGCCGCCGTAATAGGCGCGGATTTATCCCCACTGATCGTTATTATTCTGGGGCTGGCCAATCTGGTTGGTGACGGGTTTTCTATGGCCGCCGGAGCCTTCAGCAGCACAAAAGCGGATGTCGATAATTATATCCGCCTGCGCAAAATGGAAGCCTCTCACATCAAAAAACATCCCGAAGGCGAGCGCGAAGAAACACGGCAAATTTTTGCAAGCAAAGGATTTGAAGGCGAAGAACTTGAGCAGATGATTGACATGATCTCTAAAGATCACGACATCTGGATTGAGTTCATGCTGGCTGAGGAATACGGCCTTTCCAAACCGATCTACACGCCATTTAAGGCCGGATTAAACACCTTTTTAGCCTTTATTTTATGCGGCTCAGCCCCCCTCATTCCTTATCTTCTGAACTTGCCCTCAACGCCATGGTGGGCGCTGGGTTTTTCCGCTCTGACCTTTTTCTTGATCGGCTCCATCAAATCCCTCTGGTCGGTGCATTTATGGTGGCGCGAGGGCTTTGAAACCTTAATAATCGGCCTCACGGCCGCAGGGCTTGCCTACGGAATTGGCTATGTTCTGCAGGGTTGGATTCCATCTTAAGCAAAGCGTGCATATTCACGAATGTTCGAATTCTTTTAAAAATTGACTTCCGTCAATGTACGCATAGCCTGTGAGAACCATACTCCGTTCAAGTTTTAATATTCTACGAGAGGGCAAAGAAATGAATACAGTCTCTAAATTGGCACTTTTAACAGGTGCCGCACTTACAGTTTTATCAACTCCAGCAACGGCCGGTGATCTTGGCGATACATGGTCCAAGGAACGCTTTCAGATCCGTGGCCGTATTATTGACGTGATTGCCGATGGTGATGGCATGGTTAACGGCACAGCTCTGAAAACAGACGTTGATAACGCGGTTGTTCCAGAAGTTGATGTCACCTATTTCTTCACCCCAAATATTGCCGCTGAATTGATTGCGGCAACGGCCGAGCACACTGTATCAGCCGGAACATCTACGCTTGGTGATACATGGATTTTACCGCCAACTCTGACTTTGCAATATCACTTCACGCCTGATCAGAAATTCAGCCCCTATGTTGGTGCGGGTTTGAACTATTCTTACTTCTACGGCGAAGATGATGCTGCCGGGTTCAACAATCTCGATGTTAAGGGCGGCGTTGGTTATGCCCTGCAGGCGGGTTTTGATTACTGGCTCTCTGACAATTGGGGGCTAAACTTGGATGTGAAATATATCGATCTTGAAGTGGATGCCACGGTTAATTCAGGCGTCACACCTCTGTCTGCCGATAATGTAGATCTGAATCCATGGATTCTCGGCGCAGGTGTGTCTTACAGATTTTAAAAATCTCTTCCTTATGATTTTTAAAAAAAACTATGGCCATGCCCCCTGAGGGGTGTGGCCTTTTTATCTGCCTATGGGGTAAAAACTCTACTGAAACACAACGGAAATTGTAAAAGAGCCGTTATAAGTTCCTCCGGCTTGCGTACCGCCAACATTCAGGGTCGCACCGATCGGAACACTCACAAAAGGTGTCGTTCTGGTCGCGGTCGGTCCATTCGCATTGCTGATAATATTAAAGTCGGTCACGCTCATCGTTGACCCGCCATTATTGATCGCCGTTGTTGTCGGGCTTATTTGTATTTGCATCGGTTTATAGGGAAAACTTTGTGTGACAATACAGCGCGCACGCGTAGTCGGACCCAGCGCTGATACACAGCTTGATGTCATTGAGCCGTCTGGGCGCACCGTGACCGTTCCAGGTGTTCCGCAGGTCATAATCTGTCCATAAATCAGGTTATCAAAGCAATTTAAGGTCTGGGCATCCGCCCCTGAAGACAAAAGAGCCGCAACCGTTGCGGCAGAAAGCTTTATAAAAAGCGAAGCTGATCGTTTTGTTGTTCGTTTTGCCATGAAAACCCTTGATTTAACTACATTTTACTCGCGCGGAAACATCCGATTTTATAGTGATAACAATATCATAAAGTCAAGCATCTCCGCTTGGAACACGTAGCCGATATATTTCATTAAACGCACACTATAATATGGTTTCATACCTGACACAAAAAATACAATCCTGCTTGTTCTTTTTTTTGAAATGAAATACAATATCGCAATTAAATACGCTCCTAGTTACTGATTTCACTATAAAATCTTCGTTTTTTCAATTTCATAAAATTCTATCCTTTATTATCTTTTTCTTCATCATTTTGTCTTACGATTGTAGTCAAGAATAAGAATAATGCGGGACATCAAAGAGGGTTAATTAATCATGAGCCGTTTTCTTCTTGAAATAGGAGCGACAACACTTTTCAGCGGTGGCAATGCGCCAACGCTTCAAATTTTAATTGGCGGAAGTGTTCTGTCCTCTGTGAGCATGGCAGTGGGTGCCACGGCTTATAAGTTTGAGCTGGATTTTTCCGGCAGCTATCCCTCTTCTTTAAATTTCCGTTTTGACTCGGCATCTGGTGATCCTGGTGATTCCATCACCTTTAGTGAGGTCAAAATCAACGGCCAACCTTTTGATATCGGCAATTATCTAAACACGGTTGTTCTGGCAAAAGGACAAACCGCCGTTGTTGATGTTCCGTCCGTGCAATATCTATTCGGACAGGTAGAACCCAGCGATGCCTCTTTGGGCACACCGACAATTTACGGCACATCGGGCGATGATGCTTTTATCGGCGGCACATCAGGCGATGATGTTATTGATGCAATGGACGGGAATGACCTTGTTATCGGTTTTGCAGGTAATGACGGCGTTCTTGGCGGCGCAGGCAACGACCAAATTTTCACGCTTGAAGGCGATGATATCGTCTTGGGCGGAACTGGCGATGACCTTATTATCGGCGGCAGCGGCAATGATGAACTATACGGTCAGGCTGACAATGACATACTTGTCGGTGAAGACGGTGATGACATCCTCAATGGGGGCAGCGGAGATGACGGTCTGTTTGGCGATGCCGGTAGCGATACGCTGTTCGGCGGGACTGGTAATGATACGCTGGGCGGCGGGGCAGATGATGACGTGCTGCACGGTGAAGATGGTGATGACATTCTGATCGGCAATGACGGCAACGATACGCTGTTCGGCGGTAATGATAACGATCAGCTTTTCGGTGATACCGGCGATGATTATATCGAAGGCAATGATGGCGACGATATTGTCGATGGCGGCGACGGCGCGGATGAGCTGTACGGCGACAATGGCAACGACCAAATTTTTGGCGGCGACGGCAATGATATTATCGATGGTGGCGCGGATGACGATTTAATTTCCGGCGATGACGGCGCGGATACAATTGACGGCGGCACCGGCGCAGATACAATTCTAGGCGGCGCGGGCGCGGATACAATTGACGGCGGCACCGGCAATGACATTTTGCACGGCCACAGTTTGGATGCCGAGACCATTTCAGCCATTCTTTATGCCAATCCGAATGTTGTGTATTCGCAGGAAACAGGCAGCTTTTACCAATTTGTAAATGCAAACATAAATTACGCAGCGGCCATCACGGCAGCAACAGGCAGCACGCTCAACGGCTTGGCCGGACATCTTGTGACCATCACATCCGATGCTGAGAACACGTTTGTCTCATCCCTTATGAATGATGATGCCTGGACGGCCGGTGCCGATATCGCACAAGACGGCACATGGCAATGGAATGCCGGACTGGAAAGCGGCGTTCAGTTCAGCAACATTAGCGGCACAGCTGTCAATAACATGTATGAAGGCTGGGACGCTGGCCAACCGCAGAACAATACTGAATATAACGCAATTCTTTACACAACCGGCGTATGGCACGACTGGGCCGACACCTCAACCCATTCTTACGTCATCGAATGGGAATCAGGTCTGATGAGCGATGATGGCGCAGCAGATACGATTTCAGGCGGCGCGGGCGATGATATGATCTACGGCTATGACGGGGATGATATCCTGAGCGGCGATGCCGATAACGATGTCATTTTCGGCGGCGCCGGTAGTGATACAATCAATGGCGGAACCGGCAATGACGTGCTCTTTGCTTATGACGGAACAGTACAAATTGGAGCTGGTGGTAGCGCGGGTGCAACCGTTACAATACTGAGCGAAAATTTTAGTTCAAACGCTGGTGTGTTTTCATATTCTGATGGCGGCTTCGGCGGCTCAGACGGTGCAAACGTCGATGTAACCGGCACGCGCATCACAACTGACGGCAACACGGCCAACGGCGCTCTACAAGTTTATATTGACGGACAAAATAACAACTCTTTCACAAATGCTTCAGGCTCCTGGGATGCTTCCGTTTCTCATACAGCCGATCTGACAAATGTTCAAATCACATTCTCCTACCGCCATATTCTTGATAGCGCAAACGATAGCGGTGAGGATTCCCAAGTTTGGTTCGAATTTAACGGCGTAACATATGATGCATCTGGCGGTAACAGCTTCGTCCATGAGCATCAGGGCGCAAACGGCGGCGGGCCGGATGATGATACAGGCTGGGTTACAGTCACAATCGATTTGCCGGATTTAACCGCCAATACAACTTATAATCTCTCGCTTGGTATTTTGCATACGGGTGCCAACCGTAGTAACGAAGACGCGGAAGTGCGTTTTGATGATATTACAATCACAGGCGATGAGCCCGCAACTGGCGGCCCGGCAACAACCAACACCGCGGATATCGGCGAAACAAACGTCGTAAACGGCGGCGATGGTAATGATATAATCTACGGCAGCTCTGGAACCGATACTCTCAATGGCGATGCGGGCGCTGATACAATTTACTCTGCATCAGCAAACGAAGCCTGGGATGCACTTGTCCAGTCAATTCTTGATAACAATTCGGGCATTGTCTACAGCGCAGAAACCAACAGTTTTTATCAGCACGTAACAACGAATACAGAATGGATTGCTGCCAATGCGGCCGCAAACGCCTCAACCTTAACAGGATTGAGCGCCAACGGCCATCTTGCGACCATTACATCTCAAGCTGAGAATGATTTCATCTTTAGCTTCGCAGGCGGGAATCGCTTGTGGATCGGCGGTACAGATGTTTCTAGCGAAGGAACCTGGTCCTGGGTGAATGGCGAAGACGCCGGATTGCAATTCTGGTCCGGCGGTGCGGGCGGTAGCGCAACAAACGGCCACTACAGCAACTGGCTGTCTGGTGCAGGCGAGCCCTCCAACGGAGATAGCGCTTGGGACTACACAGAATACCGCGTTGATGGCGCTTGGTGGAGTAATGCGACAACCAGAGCGATTCACTACATCGTTGAATGGGATGCCAGCGAGCTGCTCTCCAGTGTTGATGTTACAACGATCAACGGCGGTACGGGCGCGGATACGCTCTACGGCAATGACGGGATTGATATTTTTGATTTTGATACCACCGATGCCGTCGATACGATTGAAAATTTCTCAGCAACCGGGCGCGATGCCATTGATATTAGCGATATCTTGAGCGGTTATGATTATCTGACCGACAATATTAATGACTTTGTTCAGCTCACCGAGTCAGGCGGAAACACAACAATTTCCGTGGATGCAAACGGTGCAGCCGGCGGTTCAAGCTATACCGATATTGCAGTTCTGAACGGTGTTACAGGTCTTGATTTATATCAGATGATTTCTGCTGATAACTTGATCGTTTAGGCTTAAGAACAAGCGTTTTTACTCCAGCGCCGCGTTTTCAGAAAGCTCGAAAGGTTTTACATCCTTTTTGTCCTTCTCATCATCCTGTGTCAAATCCGCAGAATTCAACAAGCCGCAGCATTTCTCGTTTTCTTTACACGCTTTGACCAGATCATATTGCGGACCGCACTGTACAATTTTCACGCGGATTCCCAAGACAGCCTCCATCGCCATCGCAGAGGACGGGACGGCAAAAGAAAGGACAAAAACGAGAAGCGCAAACATGTGCATCAACCGATTCATAACGACCTGCAACTTTTTTAAGTTATGGATTGTATCGGTCTTAGAATAACCACCGCGAAAAGTCTAGAAAATCTGCAGCTTTGAACGCTCTTGCATGTCTGTTATAAATCTAAAAACGCCTTGGCCGGACCTTTTTCAAGGCCTTTAATGAGGGGCTGCAATTCCTCGGAATAGCGCTCCCACGCGCGCACAGAGGTTTTATAAACGGGCTTGATCACCTGCATCTTAGAGGCTGTTAAAACCGCTCTCTTCTGTTTATGCGGCTCAAGACACGCATCGTCCCATGGCATGTCTATATACGCGATCAACTTGCGCGCTTGGGGTTCAAGCTCACCGACTGTGTCTTCATAATCAATCTCAATAAAGCGATCGCCTAAAACCTCGCGCCAATGCTCCATGAGCCCAAGATATAAATTGTAGTAATCAGCCAGCTCTTCAAGCGTGTAAGACCAATATTGACCGCGGGCAAAAATCTGCTTGTAACAAGACAGGCACGTATCAATCGGATTGCGGCGGCAATGAATAATCTTTGCGCCGGGCAAAATAGAGACCATTTTACCAAGGCTTGTGAAGTTCCCCGGCATTTTGTCAGTAATGCGTTTGGCCGCACCGCCCTTATCCAGCTTTTTAATTTGATCAATATACCACTGCCCTTGCTTGGCGCAATTTTCGGGATTGAGGGGACCGAACTGTAAATCCAGCATGCTGATTTCCATCAACTCTCCTGCGCCGTGAATATCCGGATGCGAGGAAATGAGCTGCTCAGTCAGCGTCGTGCCCGAGCGCGGCATACCAATAATAAAGACCGGCAGATCGGATTCAAAACCCTGCCCCTCCAACTCCTTCAAACGCTCCGCAGAAAAATTTTTCTTAATATTTTCAAAGCTTTGTTCTTGCTGCACGCTGTCATACGGAATTTGCTGGCGCTTAAAATCATTGCCCTTCTTGAGATGCTCGAACGCCTTTTTGTAATCGCCTATATTCTCATAGGCGGTGAACAAAGCGAAATTCAAAATGCTGGCTTGGTCGAGACCATAATGCTCGACATTCTTTTCCAACTCGACCATTTTTTTGAAGTCTTCATCCTCGGCCGTAAATTTTTTGGTCTTGCTGAGTGTGTGATAAATTGCCGGCATGTCTGCGCAATGCTCGCGGATTTTATCGACATAGATTTTTGCCTCTTCCACCTCTCCCAGCGTCAGATGAAGCTCAGCCAGAGACAATAAGGCCGTCGGTAAATCAGGCTTCATCTCCAGCGCTTTGAGGAAATAACTCTTGGCCTCTTCAACCCTGTTAGCGATGTGACAAATGCTACCCTTGCGCAAATAGGCTTCGGGCATTTCCGGGTTCATCTCCACGGCTTTATCAATAGCCTCGAGCGCTTCTTCGATCTTGTTTCCGCGCTCCAGCACATTCGACAGGCGGATATAAACGCGCGGGGAATCAGGCTCGAGCTTGCGCGCCTTTTCTAGCTCAATTTCCGCATCAGCATAACGGTCCTGCATGAACAAAACATCGGCCAGCTCCGCATGAATTTCCGCTGATTCAGGATCAAGCACGGCCGCCTTTTCAATTGCTTTTTGCGCCTCTTCCATACGGCCGATTGAGCGGTAGGCAATGCTCAAATTCATCAAGCCCTGACTGTAATCGGGACGATAAGACAGCGCGACGCGCGCCTCTTGTATCGCTTCTTCAAAGCGGTTTTGACGAATGAGCGTGATACACAGATTATTATGCGCCTCAACATAATCAGGCTGTTGCATAATCGCTTTGCGATACCATTCTTCCGCTTCTTTTGTTTCGCCCAAATCTAGCAGAGCATTGGCCAGATTATTCATAGACTGCGCATGGTTTGGATCAAGCTCCAGCGCCTTGCGGCACTTCTGCTCGGCCGCTTCCAATTGCCCCATATCGCGCAAAACATTGCCCAAATTGTTCCAGGCAAACGCAAAATTCGGATCAAGCTCCAGCGCTTTCTCCCATGCTTGCGCCGCCTCTTCCAAACGCCCCAGCTTCACAATAGCCGTGCCGAGATTAAGCCATGCTTCGGCCGAACCCGGATCTTTCTCAATGCCTGCGCGCGCGGCCTCTTCGGCCTCTTCATACCGCCCAGCCAGCCAGAGCGTATGTGATTTATTCCAAAAGCTGTTACCGTAAGCCGCATCAATTTCAACCGCCTTATCATAGGCATTGATCGCATCATCCAGCCGCCCCGTCTCATTGAGCAAAATGCCGTAATTACACCACCATTCAGCGGCCGCATCCTCAGCTTCGACAGCTTTTTCAACATGCTCAAGCGCGCCTTGAATATTGCCCATGAAATAGCGCGCCAGACCCAGCATATAATGTGAATTGTGATGATCGGGCTGCGCTGTCAAAATATCCTGCAAAACCATTTCCGCCACGCGGTAATTCCCGTGCTGCATATGGCCAATAGCAATATTAACCGCCTCTTCCAGAGTAACTTCTTTTTCTTCGAGCATCTTTTACGCGCAATCCATATATAGTAATTAAGAATAATGTAGCTCATATTAGACAAAAGCCCTGCAAAGTAAACTGGACTTGCACGGCTCAATCTTTAAAGTTTGAAACCATGCCTAACGTAATTAGTGATAATCCAAAAGCCAAAAGTCTGATCGAGGGTCTGTGTGGCGCACTAAAAGACGCGGGCAGTTTCATTAACCCGCACGTACAAATCAGGCTTGAGAATAACCAAATTTCTGTTTTTACGACTGAAGATGTACGCTCCGAGCATCTATTTCGCATTCCGCATGATCTGCTTATACCTTGCGAATATTTTGATCTGGATATCGAAAACGGCGCGCTGGTGATTGCACATTGCGACGAGCGGCTCGACCAAACCCGCCAACACATTCTTGAAATTATGGTCGCGTTGTTTAACGAAATCCAAAAGCTGCAAAGCCATATCGAGACATGTCCGTGGCTGAAAATGAAAGATCATCCCGACATAACCGATATGCTGCTTGCCGCCCGCGAAGGCCCAGAAGTAGACCTGCTCAAAAAAACGTTGAATGATCCTGAGTTTTTTGACGAGCTGGCCGTCTTCACATTTCTCAAAAGCCGCATCGCCGGATTTTCTCTACACACCAGCAAAAACAAACCGCAAGAAATTTTGATGCCGGTGGTTGAATTTTTGAACCACCATCCGCAGGGCGCGCATTACAATAATCTTTATCACGAGAAACAAAGCTTTCTCGATATACAAATTGCAACGCCTATTGACGGAAGCGCCGAGTGTTTTGCTTGTTATGATAGGCTGGATGCACTGGATTCTTTCCTGCATTACGGCTTTGTTGAAACCGATGCGCCCTACATCAAATCCATCCCTATGAGCATAGATGTAGAGGGGATCGGACATATCGATATTCGCAGCTTCAGTGCCCACACTGAGCCTCAAGACATTCCTGAGGAACTGAAAGATTTGGGGTTTTATTTCCCGCGTATTTTGGTCGACCACGATAAAAAATATGCGCAGGTCAGCCATCTTTATATTCCGCAAAAAAAGGCCCCTTTTTCCCTGCGCCGTGTTCTCAAATTTCTGGTCGAACTTTTGAATCCGAACATTTCGGAAACAGATTGCCGCTTTGCAATTTGCAAAATCGAAGAATCACTTCTGCAAAAAAACGAAAATTACTACAACACTTTAAAATCCAAGGTAGAAAGCGCTTTTAAAAACACAAGCATGAGCGGCGCATTTTCACTCATCCACACAATACAAACAAAAAAAATTTTGAATTACAGAAATTTTTTTAAACATTGAAATAAAAGGAAACATGAAAAGATTCTGTAAAAACTCTATACTTTAGACACAATTTTTTTGTGGGCCTATTAGGATTTTGTTAAGTCCTCTTGTTTTAGATTCGGAATAGGGTACAATGATATTCAGTCAATATGTCCACTTTTCCGGGCAAATTTTCTCAGATCATTGTGCTTATAAAAAAATAATAAGGGCAAACACATACGTAGACAGGAGATATCTCTATGAACATTTCTATGAAAACGGTCCTGTTGGGATCGACAACTTTACTAGCAATCGGCGCCGTAGGACACCACGCCAATGCTGCTACGGATGGTGTCCCGATTCAGGCGATCATTCTTGATCCTGTTGACATTACACAAACACGCTCTTTGAACTTCGGTTCTTTGACAGAAAGTGGCGCGGGCGGTACAGCAACCGTTGATAACGCCGACGGTATTTCAGTCGGCGGCGGCGTAACGTCAATTGGCGGTACAATTCAGTCCGGCGGTTTCACCGTTAAAGGCAGCACAGGGCGCCAGATCGATATTACAACACCGGCCAGCGTTGCGCTGACAGATGGTGCGGCTCATACCATGGCCGTTAACACCTTCCGTCTGACAGCGCCTGCAGGCGGCGGCGGTGCCAACGACACAGGTACGGCGGCTTCAGGTGCGTCTATTGCAGCATCACTGACGGCTTCAACAGTCGCAGGCTTCCGCTTGGGCGGCGTGTTGAATGTGGGTGCGGGCCAGGTTGCCGGCACATATACCGGGTCTGTGACAGTCACAGCGAATTACAACTAATCCCGGCTTAGAACGCATTTTTAACACCATATAAATTTGTTTAAAGCCGGCGCTTTCATGATGCCGGCTTTAACGTTTTAGTAAAGAACTTGCGTTTATAAAGTGACTTTAACAGCAGAATGCGGGGCACTTTCGTGAAGAAAGGCAAGAAGGAAAAAAGTCATAACTTGCTCAAAACAGGGTTAATTTCCCTGTCTTGCTTCGGCCTGCATGCTCTTAGAGGTGTCATTGCCAGCACCGCGACCCTGCCCATTACCGTGCGCCTGGTCCGAGCAATCGAACTAACTGTCAGCACATCCTTGAGCTTTGGAACGCTTGCTATGACACTGGACCGCGCCGGCCAAGCGCGCATTGATACATCCCTTAATCAACTCGTCATTGATAATAACAGCTCTCTGGCATTGGCCGGTGGCACACCGCGCGTTGGCCGCTTTACTGTCAAGGGTGCGGCTTTCCCTGTAACCGTCAGCATTGAGGACACCGCCGTAAAGCTCACAAACGGTGTGACGGCTGTTACAGTCAACAATTTTAATATTTTAACAGCGAATGGCGGCAACAAGATAACCATCACGCCACAAATCGGACAAAACAGCTTTACAGTGCCCGTTGGGGCCTCTTTGGTCACAAAACCGGGACAGCTCACCGGCACATATGTGGGCAGTACACGGATCTTTGCGAACTTTCAATAATTGCGTATATTCACTAAGAACTTGAAAGCTATATTAAAATGATGCAAAACTTGGCTTGGAAACCTTAAAAAGCTTTTGCAGGCCCTTACGAGGATAGAGACGCATGCGCCAAATGATTATAACTTTTCTCTTTTGTGTTTTTTGCACAGGCATCGTATTTGTGCTGTCTGCGCATGATGCATACGCCCTGCGCGTAAGCCTGAAACGCGTTGTTTTTGAGGGTCCTAAACGCTCTGAAATCCTTACAATCATTAATAATACTGGCGAAGAGCAGACCTACCGTCTAGGCTGGCGCAAATACAAAATGGATGAGTATAAATCTCTGAAGGCTGTTGACGAAAACGGCGATGACAGTGGTGTGCTTTGGGCCGATGATATGGTTCGTTTTGCCCCCAGACGCGTTACCATCCCCGCCGGAGGTTCACAACAGATCCGCCTTCTTCTGCGCCGCCCTTCTGATCTGCAAACAGCAGAATACCGTTCACACCTCTGGATCGTGACCGAAACCAAGCCTGAAAAATTTGATATCCAAACCGATAGTAAAGACGGCCAAGCCATCAAACTGGCTGTACAACCGGCGATTTCCCTGCCCGTTTTTGTACGTAACGGGGCGCTACAAGCCTCAGCAAGCATTTCCGATGCAAAACTCACCAGAACCGGCGGCGGATTAAAAGCCAGCTTTGTGCTCAACCGTGAAGGCAATGAAAGTATCTATGGTGATTTTGACTTCATATGCACCGACAGCGGCCAAAACAAAGTGTTGAAGCAAGTGCGTGGAATTTCCGTATATCCTGAAATTTCCAAGAGATATCTCGATTTTGATATCGGACTAGGGCCGGAAACAGCGACAAGCTGCAATTCGGTCAATATCTTGTATCGTGCAGACCCGGATGATCCTGAATTTAAGGGAAAAACGCTGGCGCAGTCGACGGTCACACTCAGCAATTAATCACAAACTGACAGTTTAAAGGCTTTTGGCATAGGACTTGCTACCCTGTGGATAAGTTGGGTATTTTGCCCTTTATTCACATTTTACAACGACTATCAGGGGTAGCATGGTCGAAAAATGCCTTAAGTCTTTGATAAAAAGGATATTTTTTACTATCCTGTGTGCTGTAACGGTTGTTTTCAGCACAGGGCTGCCCTATGCTTATGAAAACAAATCATGGGCGCAGGAAGAAAATATCCCCAACGAGTATATTTTTCAGGTTCTGCTTTTGCCTGATTGGCGGATTTCTGAGGCAATATTTGCCTATGAAAAAGACGGGAAATACTACCTCCCCTTACGCGAACTCTCTGAAAATTTTGAATTTTATGCCGATGTTGAGGTTCAAGATAGATTTGCGCAGGGCTATGCCTCGCGCGAAGAAAATACTTTTACCCTTGATGGTAGCCGCAATGAGATCACTGTGCGCGGCGAACGCCGCTCTATCGCCGAAGATGCAATCTTAAGCTCGGAATATTTGGCTACAGACGACTTATACGTCCAATACGAGATTATTAACGAGCTTTGGCCGGTCAACATGACAATCGATCTTTCCAACCTCACAATCAGTGTGGAGGCTGAAGAAGAGCTCTCTTTCATACGCGATAAAAAGCGCGAAGACCAAAGAGATCAGATGATGTCTCGTAAGGAGTTGCGAGAAGAGAGCAAAAAACTGCTCCCGCGGCGCGAAAATACCTACCAAATGCTCGGACGCCCGGTGCTTGATTATCAAGCGGTTTATCAATTTGATACCGAAGAGGATGATCTTGTCGGATCCAACATATTTACTGGCGTTCAGCATTTAGGGAAGGCTCTGGCTGATTACTCAGCAAATTTCCGGCTCGAAGACGGAAACATTGTGAGGCCGGACAATATTCGTTTCAAACTCAGCCGTCAGTCCGCAGGCGAAGAATACCTTCTGCCGGGCTTGCGTAAGGCCGAGGCCGGCGATGTCACAATCGGTCAGAGAGATTTGATTACAAATACAGCCATCGGACGCGGTATAACGCTGTCTAATGACAACAAAAACAGAAATAGTGAATTTGATCTGATTACCATCGTCGGCAGCGGTCCACCCGGATGGGACATAGAAATTTATAACAACGAAGAGCTTGTCAATTTTGGTGTCGTTCCCAATGACGGCCAATATGTTTTTGAAGATGTCGTTTTGAACTACGGCAACAACGAAGTCAAAATCTTGTTCTTTGGACCGCAGGGTCAGGTGCGCGAAGAACTGCGTACATATAACGCCGGAGGCAATATGCTTCCCGAAGGGCAATTCCGCTATAACGCGGGGATACTCGATTCAGACCGCCCGTTTATCCTGCTTGATAATTCACCGCGTACAGAGCCGCGCGGGACCGTCAAAACTTTAAACACCTCTTACGGGGTTAATCGCTGGCTGACCCTGCTTGGCAATTACACGGAAATTCCGAATGCCGATAAAAGCCGTGAATATGCCACATTGGGAGCCGCTGCCAGCACACCGATCGGATTGTTCGAGGGGGAAGCCTACCGTGAGGTTGCAGGCGGACATGCATTTAATTTGTCTTACATTACAAAATTCCTGGGCTTCAGAGCCAATCTAAACGCCGCTGTTTATAAAGATTTTGAAAGCGAGCTGTCCGGCTTTGGTACCAACCGAAAAACGTTCGAAACCAAAGCGCAACTCAACAGAAATATTAAACTTTTCACGCTGCCGCTGGGCTTGCGCTTTAACACCATACATACCGAGCGTAAAAGCGGTCTCAAAACAACCGATGTTGATTTTACCCAAACCTTTTCAAGAGGCGGCATTCGTCTCTCACATAATACCAGCACACGCCTCGCTGATAACGCTCACGAGCGCACCACAGGAGGCCTAACGACAACGGTGCGTGAGGGCCCATGGCAATTACGCGGCGGCATAAACTATAACATGTATCCCGAGACAGAGTTGGCCTCGGGCAATGCGGAAATTCGCTATAAGACTGAGGATGGCTTCCAAGCCGCGCTTAATTTATCACACAATTTCACCACATCAGACTACAGGATTGGGACACAAGCCGGTTATGATTTCAAAACTTTCCTTGGAACTGCAGAGGCAGCTTATATTCGCGACGGAGGGTTTGAATTTATTCTCCGCGCAACGACATCGCTGCATCCTTACACCAATGATGACGGCTATGAATTCAGCAGCGCATCACGCCGACAATATGCTCCTGTCAGAGCGCGTGTCTTCCTTGATGAAAATGCAGACGGTGAATTTAATGAAGGCGAGCAGCCCATTGAAGGCGCACAACTACGTATAGGCGGCGGCAAGACCAGAGAAGGCACAGATAAAGACGGCTATATCATCGCCAACGCTCCGGGAGATACAATCACCAATGTTTATGTTGATACGCCGTCCTTAAAAGACCCTTACTACATTCCGGCCTATGAAGGCTTTAGCACCGTTCCTATTCAAGGAAAAATGATTGATGCCGTTTTCCCTGTTGTTGAAACCGGATCAATTGAAGGAACCGTCTATAGACAATCAAACCGTAAAGCCGTTGCCGGTCTGATTTTGAATTTGGTTGATATAGCGTCGAATGAAAAAATCATGAGCGTCGAAACAGGTTTTGACGGTTTCTATGTTTTCGAATTTGTAAAACCAGGAACCTACAGAGTTGAAACCGATGAAACCCATCTTGTCGATCTTGTCGAAAACAGCGCGAGCGTCGCACCGGGCGACCTGTATGTTTACGGTCATGATATCTACATCAATGATGAAGATTTTATTGGTGGCGAAAATATGGACATACAGGAAAGCGCAGCAGAGCCAATGGGCCCTGAATTACCCGCTGATCTGGAACCGGCCGCCGGAGAAAGCGCAGAAAATCAAAATACCGCGCCCGAACAAGAGAACACAGAACCATCAAACAATTTCGATGTCAGCCTTCACGATCCGCGTTTCAAATCCCACAAAGATAAATTGCGGTTCATGATCAACGCCTCAGAGCCAGTTGATTACGAAATTTTGCCAGCATCCACACAAAGTTCGATTGATATCCTGATTAAACAAGCGCTGATCTCTCAGCAACAAGATCTTAGAATTGAAAAAGACGGCCGTGAGTATGATTGTAAATTTTCTCAAACACCGGACGGCGTTAAAATTTCAATCAGCGCGGATGAGCCTCTTGGCATTCAATACAGCTCTTTATTACCAGCAACAACCGCTGAAGATAATAGGCTACTTATTGATTTAAAACCCATGCTCGCACAATAACGTATTACGCCTGAACGACTTCACGATCTAAGTGCTCACACACTTGCTCATAAGAGGAAAGAATTTTGGCTAGAATTTCTTCCTTTTCTTGTTCGCTCTTTTCAAAACCAAGTTCGGCTTCGAAACACATCTCTGATAAAATCTGCGCGCCGAGATTGGCAGCCGATCCTTTAAGTTTGTGCGCCGCCTTTTTCCATTCTTCATCGGCACCATCTTGGCAAATTTTCAAAATTCCTAAAGATTCTTCGGCATAGGTTGAGAACATCTCAATCAAAGCTCGTTCTTCTTCGGGTGATCCATCGGTAAACATCCGCAAGCGATCCCAATCCATAACCATAGACGCTTCCTCGTCTTTCGCTTCCGCCCCAAGCTCCTCTACAATATCAAAAACTTGCGATTGAGAAGCGGCATCTCCTGGTAGCCATTCACCCAAAATCGATTTTAATTTTTCAATATCAACCGGCTTACTGATATAGCCATTCATGCCTGCATCAAGACATTTTTCCCGTGCGCCCTTCATTGCATCGGCCGTCACAGCAATGATCTTGATATCACCAATTAATTCCTCGCGCTCACGGATAATGGTTGATGCTTCAAAGCCATCAATTTCAGGCATCTGACAATCCATGAAAATCAGGTCATATTTTGTTTTCTCTGCCAACTCGACCGCTTCACGGCCGCAGACCGCCTCATCCACCTTGTCAAAACCAAGTTTCTTCAAAACTTTGCGCATGAATAATAAATTTACAGGGTGATCATCAACGACCATGACCTTAGACTTAGTATCAATTGGTATGGCCATTTTGAAACCGTTTCCGTCCTTCACGATTTCTTCCTTAGCGGCCGCTTCTAGGGGGATTTCAACATAGAAAGTTGTGCCGCGTCCCTCTGCGCTATCAAAACTGATTGTACCGCCCATCATCTCGACCAGCTCTTTCGTAATTGAAAGACCTAAACCTGTGCCTCCATATTTTCGGGCTGTTGAAACATCAGCTTGCGTGAATTTTTGAAAAACCATCTCGCGCTTGTCTTCTGCAATTCCAATGCCTGTATCTTCCACGCGAATATGCAGTTCGGGATCGCCGGCCCCATCGCGCGCGCTTGTGACATCAATACGCACATACCCGACATCGGTAAATTTAATCGCATTGCTGATCAGGTTGTTCATAATTTGCTGCAATCGGGCTGGATCTCCCATCAGGCGGTCGGGCACGATCGGATTGATTGCGCTATCGAGAATTACACCTTTGCGCGATGCAATCGGACGCAACAGATCAACGGTTTGACGCACGGCGCGGCGCGTATCAAAGGGAATATTTTCAAGTGTGAGTTCACCCGCCTCAATTTTCGATAAATCAAGAATGTCGTTGAGCAAGATCAGTAAATTGCGTGAAGAGCTATTCACTGCTTCAGCCAATTCGAATTGATCGGCGCCCATATCCATTTCCATCAGCAATTCAGACAGCCCGATAATCCCGTTCATCGGCGTGCGCAGCTCATGCGACATATTGGCAAGGAAGTCGCCCTTTGCGCGGTTCGCCACTTCGGCCGCCTCACGGTTAATTTGCAGCTCTTTTTCAAAGGCTTTACGTTGTGTGATATCGCGCTCAATCGCCGCAAAGTGCGTAATACGTCCCTTCTCGTCTTTTACCGGCACAATGCTAATATCGAGCCAATACAACATTCCTTTTTTGGTGTAGTTCTGCAATTCGCCTTTAAACGCACGCCCTTGTGACAATGCCTCTCTCAGCTCATCCAGAGTCTTGCGGTTGGTCGCCGAACCCTGAAGCATCTTCGGTGTTTGACCAATGAGCTCGTGCGTCTCATAGCCTGTAATGCGCGTCACCGCGTCATTCACGTAAATAATTTCAGGATTGGTGATATCCGCTTTTGTAATGATCACACCGTCGCTCGCTTCTTCCACCACTGCGCCCAGAAGGCGCGCTTCATTCTGCGCTTTTTTAATCGCTGTAATATCATAGCAATAAACCACCAGCGCCAATTCTCCCTTGGATAAAACCGAGGTAATGGTCTGTTGGTAGACAAACCCGCCATAGGTAATTTCACGCACTTTCATATGCTTCTTATTCGGCTCAATATGAACCTGATCAATAAACTCTTCCAAATTCTGCATGATCGGGTGATCGAGGCCATATTCTTTCAAAGCTGGGTAATGCTCATAAGCCGCCGGGTTGGCAAAAAGAATATCGCCCTTACAGCTAATTTTCATCAGGGGATGCGGATTATTGATTGGAAATTGTGCAATTTCTTCAGCCTCCTGCCTTGCTTTTTTTAGCTCTTCATTGCGCAAGCGTACAGACCGCGCAACCGGGCGAAAGATAAAAAGCTGTTTACAGGCAACAACGAAAACGCTGATGCCCAAAATAATTTCCGGTAAATTTTGCATTACATAGGGCGAAAAAATATTAAGCGTGGAGAGCTTTAAAACCGAATAAATACTCAGTGATAATATGGCACTTATAATAAAGGCTTTGTTGTAGGCTTTTAATATTAATTTCGGTTTCATGGCTATCTCCTTTTAGCCGTTTCAATTACCCCGCAAAATTATGGATGTAGTGCAGAAGTTTTTCTTTTGAGAATGGTTTTGTTACAAAGCCTCTAGCGCCATAACCCATAGAGCTAACTATGTTGTCGATATCGCCATTTCCGCTAAACATCACAACACAGGCTCCAGGATCATTATTCATGATCCAATCAAGCACGTCATAGCCACTGCCGTCGGGCAAATTAATGTCCAAAAACACAATATCTGGCTGATAAGAAGCATAGACAGAGAAAACTTTATTGGCTTCGCCGGCCGTGGCCAGATCGCAATCATCTTTGACCGCCTTGCGCACCATAAAGCGTGTAATGGGGTCATCCTCAACCAAAAGCACCTTGGGCGCGCCGAAAACATCAGAGGATTTTTTCTGCTTCATATCGTTGACCAGGCCGGAAAGCGCATATTCGTGCGCTCTTTCAAGAATGTGGTTATTTCGGTGCAGAACATCGTCCAAGCTACCCACGCGTTCAAAAAACCCATCAGCAAAAGATGGACCGTCTTCACACAAATCATATATCTTATTGCGCGTTAAAATGCCGCTTTGGTTGTAAACCAGATCGCAAATCATTTGCGCTGCTTGCTTTAAAGTTTGAAAGGGCACGTCCTTACAAATGATATAGATGTCACGATCGTTGCAAAAAAAGACGCGGCCGTCTGAAGCTTGCAAATAAGAGTCGATAATGTTTTTTGCCCAGACAAAGCAATCATCGCACATTTCTTGCCCTTCATAGATCTCAATATGCAAACACATCCAGCCTTCCCAACTGACAGGATCGCGCCCGATTGATGAAACCAAAGATGCCAATGTGCCTTCCACATCAGTGGATAAAATTTCCATGATCAAACTCCTTTTTTTGTTTTGCCTGTATAAACGGTGATTTTTGAATATATTGCAGCAGCTTTTCCGAGGTGAACGGCTTACCGACGAACCCTTTCGCGCCGAGCTCGACAGCTTTCATAACATTGTCGCGGTCTTTATTGCCGCTAAACATCACGACATAAGCATCAGGGTCGAGCTTAAAAATTTTCTCCAACACAGCATGCCCATCAATGTCGGGCAAACCGATATCGAGGAACAAAACATCCGGCGCCTTGTTCACATAGCCCATCAATGCGCCCTGCCCGTCACCCGTCATAGACACTGAATATTTATTTTTCAGCGCGTTGCCGACCATCTTTTGTGAAAAGAGATCGTCCTCAACAATCATAATTTCCGGCTTGCCGCGTGATTCCCGGCGCATCGGCAGTGAACTGAGCAAATCAGGATCAAGCGTTTTCAAAACATCTTCACGCGACCTTTTGTTAAGAAGCTCTTTACGCGTAACACGCGCCTGCGCCTGTAGCATTTTCAAGGCTTCAATCTTTTTGATGCTTATTTGTTTGAGTTTCGGCCAGTCCACACCAATCTCAAAAAGAGCCGCCAGCCCCGCGAGCGAGGCTGGCGCAAGTTTGTGGGATAGGTGGGCTAAAATTTGCTTGGTGCGCTTGTGCGTGATGTGACGGGTCAGCACAAATAAATCGTTATCATGACACAGATAAACTTGTCCTTCTTCACCCTCCAGATGGCTGCGCAATGTTTCGAGCACATCCGAAAGCCATTCTTCTTTATCCTGTTCAAGTTGCGAGAACCTCAAATGCAAGCATCGATACGTTGGAAAGTCTTCCCAGCAGGTTTTAAGTTCCTGAAATAGAGTTTCTTCTGCGTTTTTGACGATGACCAACATGTCCCTTCCCCCTTAAAAAACCAATATTTTCTTCGTTTTATCTCTTATTTTTTATTATGTAATTGCAAGAGATGTGCCAAAAAATATTCATTGTTTTTCAATGGTTTAATTTTCACTCTTCTAAAAATTCTCAAATACGAACGTATGAAAAAGAGAAATTATGTATATTTTTCTAAAAATCGAACGATTTTTTAAATATTTCATGCGACAATAAAATCATGCCCAAACCGATTTTGATTGTTGAAGATGATGAAATGCAGCGCCAAATGATGGCCACGCTTTTGCGCCGGAAACTTGATTTCGGATGCCAAGAAGCCAGCAATGGGCGTGAGGCTCTTGAGCGTCTTGAAACCGATCAGGAAAAATCAATTAAGCTGGTGATTCTGGATCTGAACATGCCGGTGATGGGCGGCATGGAAACGCTCGAGATCATGCAACAAAAATACCCATCTATTCCCGTGATCATGCTCACCGGCAGCAAAGATATCGACCATGCGGTACAGGCGTTAAGATTAGGCGCGCTTGATTTCATCACCAAGCCTTATGAAGGCGACCGTGTTATCGCGACGGTTAAAAACGCATTTAAGATCAGCACGCTCTCAAAAGAGATCGCCCGCCTGAAGCATGAAAAAGACGGCACGTTTTCTCTGGTCAATCTGATTGGCTATGATGGTGGTCTTTTACCAACCGTGAATGCAGCGTTCAAGGCCTCACAAAGTGATATCCCGATCCTGATCACCGGGGAAACCGGCACGGGTAAAGAGGTGATGGCAAAAGCCATACACGGGCAAAGCACCCGCGCGGGCAAGCCTTTTATCGCTGTGAATTGCGGCGCAATCCCCGCGCAGTTGGTCGAAAGCACATTATTCGGCCATGAAAAAGGCGCGTTCACAGGCGCAACGGACAAAGTTATTGGGAAGTTTCGCGAGGCCGAAGGCGGCACGATTTTTCTTGATGAAATCGGCGAACTGCCGCTCGATACACAAGTTAAACTTCTGCGGGTTCTTCAACAAAAAGAGGTTGAGCCCGTCGGCGCAGGCAGGCCCGTGCCCGTTAATGTGCGCATTATTTCCGCGACCAACCGTGACCTTCAAAAGGCCGTTGAGAAAGGCACATTTCGTGAAGACCTTTTCTTTCGCGTCAATGTTTTGCAAATCGAGCTTCCCCCCTTGCGTGAACGCAAACAGGATATTCCCAAGCTGATCAATCATTTCATTGAGCGTTTTTGCGTTGATGAAGGCGGCGTCCCCAAAGCCATGTCTGATGCGGCGGAAAAGTCACTGATTGATCATGATTGGCCGGGCAATGTGCGCCAACTGGAAAATGCGATCAACCGCGCCATGGTGATGAGTGAGGGCAACACCATTGAGATCGAAGACCTCTCAGCCCTGATTGCCCAAGGGCAGGAGAGCCAAAGCCCGCAAACGCCATCCGCGCCGCTTTATAATGCAATTAATATTTTTGCCCAAAACGGGCATTTCAAAACCGCGCAGGACATAGAGCGCGAAGCCATGGAGCTGGCGCTTGAGCATTACGACCACAACATCACAAAAGCGGCCAAGGCTCTGGGCATGGCCAAATCGACCTTCTATAAAAAAATGAAGCCTTAAAAACATTCTCTCAATAGCTGGAAAGAGTTGATTTTCCTGCCATTCTTGGCTATCGCTAGAGGCTGACATAGTTTTAGGATAAAGATATGAAATTCACGCTTTCTTGGCTTAAAAAACACCTCGACACAAATGCCTCTTTAGAGGAAATCTGCTCCACCCTGACCAATATTGGATTGGAGCTGGAGGGACTGGAAGACCCGGCCGCTGATTTCGCCGCTTTCAAGGTCGCCTATGTTGAAAAGGCCGAGAAACACCCGGATGCGGATAAGCTGCAAGTGTGCACCGTAAAAACGGCAGAGGGCACAATGCAGGTTGTGTGCGGAGCGCCGAATGCCCGCGCGGGTATGAAGGGCATTTTCGCGCCGGAGAAAACCTATATCCCCGGCCTTGATGTCACGTTGAAAAAAACCAAAATTCGCGGCGTTGAATCGTGCGGCATGCTGGTGTCCGAGCGCGAGATGTGTCTTTCGGATGAACATGAGGGCATTATTGAGGTTGATGATAAATTTGAGATCGGGATGCCCATGGCAGAAATTTTCGGCCTTGATGACCCTGTCATTGAAATTAACTTAACGCCCAACCGCCCCGATTGCGCGGGCGTTTACGGCATTGCCCGTGATCTAGCAGCAGCGGGTCTGGGCACTTTAAACCCGGTCAAAACCGATCCGGTAAAGGGTACATTCAAATCCAAGATTGATGTAAAAATTGAAGACGCTGAAGGCTGTCCGCTCTTTCTGGGGCGTGAAATTCGCGGCGTAAAAAACGGCCCCTCTCCCGAATGGCTGCAGACTCTTTTGAAGGCTGTGGGCCTGCGTCCGATCTCGGCGCTGGTTGATATTACCAATTTTATGACGCTCGGCTATGCCCGCCCTCTACATGTCTATGATGCCGATAAAATAAAGGGCAATATCCTCGTGCGGCAAGGCAAAAAGGGCGAAGAGTTTGAGGCGCTGAATGATAAATCTTATACGCTGGATGGCGGTGAAATCGCCATTACCGACGAAAACGGTTTGCTCGGCCTTGGCGGAATTGTTGGCGGCACATCAACGGGAAGTGAAGAAGACACCGTCAATGTCTTTCTTGAATCTGCTTATTTCGATCCTGCGCGTATTGCGCGTACGGGTCGCGATCTGGGCGTTATCAGTGATGCGCGCTACCGCTTTGAGCGCGGGGTTGATCCTGAATTCACAGCCGCAGGCATTGAGCTCGCCACGCAAATGATCCTTGAGATTTGTGGAGGCGAAGCCAGCGAGGTTGTAGAGGCCGGAAGCGTTCCTAAATGGAAGCGCGAGATTGAATATTATCTGTCTTATACCAAAGACCTTATTGGCATAGATGTCGAAGCAAAGCGCCAGCAAGAGATTTTAAAGGCGCTCGGCTTTGAGATTAAAGATGGAAAAACATGGAGCATTACCCCGCCTTCCTGGCGCCCTGATGTCTTCGGCAAAGCAGATATAGCGGAAGAAATTATCCGCATTGTCGGGTTTGATAAAATTCCCGCTCTGTCTGTGCGAAGCGAGAGCACAACACCTGAAAGCGCAGAAACAGATCTGCTCAGCCGCACCCGCAAGGCGCGCGCCGCCATGGCCGCCCGCGGCCTGAATGAATGCGTGACATGGTCGTTCATGAATAAAGACCTAGCCGCAGAATTTGGCTCCAACGATAATGCAGCGCTTACCTTAAGCAACGCGATCAGCGCCGAGATGAACCAAATGCGCCCCTCTATCCTGCCCAATTTGATTGAGGCCGCCGGACGCAATGCGGCGCGCGGATTTGAAAACGTCGCGCTGTGTGAGGTCGGCCCCGTTTTCACCTCCTCCAAACCAGAGGGGCAAGCCTATATGGCGGCTGGCATTCGCGCAGGATCATACGGTGATCGGCACTGGGCTGACAGCGCAGCCGCGCGCACTGTTGATCTTTATGATGCCAAAGCCGATGCGATCGTCGCACTGGAGTCCTGCGGCGCACCGGGCGCAAATGCACAAATATCAAGGGATGCACCAGAGCATTACCACCCCGGACGATCCGGTTCGTTGCGTTTAGGAAAAAACGTTCTCGCCTATTTTGGTGAGCTACACCCAGCCGTGCTCGAGCAGCTTGATGTCAAAGGCCCGGTGGTCGGATTTGAAATTTATCTGGAGAATATTCCCGCCTCTAAAAAGAAAGGCGGAACGGAAAAACCATATTTAAATCTGCCGCCTCTGCAGCCGCTTAGCCGTGATTTCGCATTCTTGATTGATGAAAACGTGGCCGCCGAAGATATTATCCGTGCCGCCAAGGCTGCTGATAAAGCTTTGATCACCGATGCTTCTATCTTTGATGTATATCAAGGCAAGGGCGTTGAGCCAGGCAAGAAATCCATCGCGCTCAACATCACATTACAGCCCGTCGAGCAAAGCCTGACCGATGCGCAGATTGAAGAGATTTCAAAAAAGGTGGTAGAGCTCGTGCTCGAGAAAACCGGCGGCGTTTTACGCGGCTAAGATTTTTTTTCCAGCTCCTGCGCGACGATATCCTTGCGGCTAAGTTTTCCGATTAGAGTTTTAGGCAACGGCTCGTCGCGAAATTCGATCAGCTTTGGCATCTCCATCTTGGACAATTTATCTTCAAGGAACGTTTTCAGATCATCCGCTGAAAGCTCGCGGCCTTCTTTGAGCTTAATCCACGCCTTGACGATTTCACCGCGCTGCGGATGCGGCAGGCCTGCAACAATACATTCTTCAACGCTGGGGTGCTGGTAAATGCCCTCTTCGATATTGCGCGGATACACATTATAGCCGTTGGTGATAATCATATCCTTGATGCGATCGACAATATAGACATAGCCCTTCTCATCCATGATGCCGATATCACCCGTGTAAAGGCGCATCTCGCCATCTTCGGTCTTGCGCAACACGTCAGCCGTAGCCTCTGGCTTGTTCCAATAGCCCTTCATCACTTGCGGCCCGCGAATACAAACCTCCCCGCGCTCACCCATGGGCATAGGCGTTTCCTTATCCTCGTAATCTATAATTTCCACCACCGTGCGCGGCAGCGGTAGGCCGATCGACCCTGCGACATTCTCACCGCAAGGCGGGTTCACATGCGTTACAGGTGAGGCTTCTGTCAGGCCATAGCCTTCCACAACAACGGCGCCGGTTTTTTCCTCAAACTTCTTTTTCACCTCAACGGGCAGCGGCGCGCCGCCAGAAATGCAAAACTTCAAGGATTTCAGATTAAAGCTGGAAATCTTTTTGTGGTTGTTCATGGCATTAAAAATCGCCGGAACCGCCGCCATGTAATCAGGCTTGTGCTTGTGGATCAGCTTCAAGGTCTGATCAAGCTCAAAACGCGGAATGGTCAAAATTTTCATGCCGGCATGAATGGCCAAATTCATTGTCACCGTCATGGCAAACACATGGAAGAACGGTAAAACCGCAACCATCGATTCCTGCTTACCGCCCGGATCAGGAAAATGCGCATAAGCCTGCAAAACGTTTGAATATAGATTGCAATGGGTCAGCATCGCACCTTTGGGAACGCCGGTTGTGCCGCCCGTATATTGCAGCACGGCCACATCATCCATCACATCAATTTCGGCAGGTGTATAATCGCCATCATTATCAATCAGGTCGTGAAACCATACAACGCGGCGCTGTGGGCGGATTTTAGCCATATCCTTGCCCTTCACAATCGGGAAGAGCAGATTTTTAGGGAACGCTAAAATATCGGTAAATTTACAAATAATCAGCTTCTCGAGCCGCGTCGCACTCAGGCATTTCTCCATCTTCTCAAACAGCATCGCCAGATCCAGCGTGACCATGATTTCCGTCTCACTGTCCTCAATTTGGTGCTCAAGCTCGCTTTGGGCATAAAGCGGATTAAAGTTCACAACTGTGCCGCCGATTTTCAAAACCGCGTAATAGGCAATGATGAAATACGGGCAGTTAGGCAGAAATAAACCAACACGCACCCCCTTGCGTACGCCCAGATTTTGTAGACCACGCGCAAATTTATCAGCCAGATCGCCAAGCTCTGCCCAGCTATAGACCTTACCCATAAAATCTAGCGCCGCAGCCTGCGGCGTACGAGAAACGGTCTCTTCCAGAAACGAAAAAACGGGTTTGGGATCAATCTCCATAGACCAATCCAGGGTCTCAGAGCCATAATTTCCAATCCACGGATATGAATGCTCGGTCATAAAAGCGTCCTTTTCTTTTCATTATACCTAAAAATCACAACAAAATAATCAATCACGTGCATACAAAATGAAATTTTCTGGATTTATTGTTCGAATTGGGGCAGTATTTAAGGTAGTAATTTTGTGTACCTGTCTTGGTGCGTATCTAGTATCAGGGGATTGTGTTTTGGACGCCCTTCACTCTCAGCCTCAGTCCGAAGGCGAAATTAGACCGATTAAATTGCATCTCAAATGGTTCAATGGAACCAAAGGGTTCGGCTTTGTCGTGCCCGAAGATGAGAGCTTCGATGCCTTTCTTCATATCACAACGCTGCAACGCGCCGGCCTTCACACCGTTGGCGAAGGCGCAATTTTGATGTGCACGCTTTTTGACGGGCCAAAAGGCAAGCAAGTTAAAGACATTACCGAGGTTCTTGAGCAGGGCGAGGTCAACCTTATGCCCGAACCAGATTCAGAGGATGGAACCGTGACCATGGGGGGGCTGGTTAAGTGGTATAAACCTGAACAGGGATTCGGCTTTATCATACCCGATGATGGTATGAAGGATGTTTTTATTCATAAAACACTTCTTGATAAGCTTGAAATCGAAGAGCTTGAAGCAGGCCAGCGCGTAAAAGTTAAGCTTAAGATCGTTGAAAAAGGCCGTGAAGCAGTTGATATAACCGTTATACGCTAGCGTTTTTCCCTCTTTTTACTTTAGACACGACAAACATTTTGGCGCGGCCAAGACCGTTGACAATTTTCTCCTGCGCCATCAAGGCCGCCGGTGTCACGATCAATGTCAGAACCGTTGAGAACACAAGGCCCGACGCTACAGCCGTGGCCAGTTGAACCCACCATTGTGTGGACGGCGCGCCAATTGAAACCTCACGCGTGAAGAAATTGATATTAATCTGCATCACCATCGGCAGAAGGCCGATAACGGTTGTGATGGTGGTCAGTAAAACCGGGCGCAGGCGCTGTGCACCCGTGCGCAGAATAATTTCCCGCAAATCCATACGATCGCCGAAATTTTTACGCAAATGATCAAATGTATCGATCAAAACGATATTGTTATTCACGATAATTCCGGCTAGCGCAATCACGCCAATCCCACTCATGATAATACCAAAGGGCTGCCCGGTGACCATTAGGCCAATCATCACACCAATCGTCGACATAATGACGGCAGAGAGAATTAAGAACGCGTTGTAGAAACTGTTAAACTGGGTCACCAGAATAATCGCCATAATAAACAACGCCACGACAAAGGCCTTCATCAAGAAATCTTGAGAGCGCTTTTGATCTTCATCCTCACCCTTAAAAGTGATTTCAACAGACGGATCAAAACGTGTGCGGTTATTATCAATCCAGCCTTTAATATCATCCACCCGCGCTGCAATATTCGCACCGGGCAGAACGTCAGCCTGAATTTTGACAATCCGTTTTTGATCGGCGCGGCTAATAATCCCCACGGCAGGCTGCGGTGTGCGCTCCATGACACTGCTAATCGGCACAGAGCCCTGCGATGTTTCAATACGCACACGATCGAGCTGATCCAGAGTGCGCGCGTCTTTGCCGTGGCGAATTACAATATCAATCTCATCATCGCTGTCATCGGGGCGGTATTCGGCAACCTTCAAACCGTTTGTGACCATACGCACATAATAGCCAATCTGGGTAATATCGAGCCCGAATTTCGCAGCCTGCGCCCGGTCGACATTTAGTTCCCAGTCAATACCAGGCAGCGGACGGCTATCTTCAATATCCCGAAAACCGCCAAGCTCTTCGAACGCCGAAAGAACAGTCTTTGTCGCCTCTTCCAACTTTTCTGGGAAACGCGAGGCCAGTTGCACCTGCACGGCTTTACCTGTCGGCGGTCCGCGCTCTTGTTTGCGGGTTTCGACCTGAATGCCGGCAACATCTTTTGTGCGCTCGCGGATTTCATCAAGAATAGCATCCGCTTTCGGACGCTTATCCCAATCTTTAAGCTGGAGCTGGAACTGGCCGATCACATCCGCAGCAAGATCCGATCCACGCTGCGCCGCCTTTCCGGCGCGGGTATAGACAGTTTCAATACCGTCAACACCCAGAATGTATTTTTCAACCTCGCGCACCAGTTGATCTTGCTCAAAAACGGAGAGGTTTCCGCGCGCATGAACAAGCACGCTGGCGAAATCAGGCTCAATATCCGGGAAAAACTCGACACCTTTTCCAAGCTTACCATAGGCCATCTGCACCCCGACCAGCAGAGCAACTGCGGCCCCTAAAATCAGAAGCGGCCGCTTCAAAGCAATATTCAAAACGCTGATATACCAGCCGGTAAAGCCTTTAATCTCAGATAAATCACCTGTTTCAGAGGCCGCCAGCATACGCTTAATTTCCGGGTCGTTGGCCGCACCGGCCTTACCGAAAAGCGCCCCCAAAGTCGGCACGAATATAAGTGCCATTAGCAAAGACGCCGATAAAACCGCAATCAGAGTGATCGGCATATATTTCATGAATTCGCCGACCACGTCCGGCCAGAATAAAAGCGGTGCGAAAGCGGCCAGGGTTGTTGCCGTCGATGAAATAATCGGCCAGGCCATACGTTTGGCCGCCTCCGCATAAGCCCCTTGTTTTGGCAAACCCTCCGACATTTTACGGTCGGCATATTCAGTCACAACAATCGCGCCGTCAACCAGCATGCCAACTGAAAGAATGAGGGCAAACAGCACAACAATATTCACCGTCAAGCCGGTCGAGAACAAAAACAATATCCCGGTTAGAAAAGCGCCCGGAATAGCAACACCCACAAGCCCCGCCGCACGCAACCCAAGCGCCCAAACCACAACAATCATCACCAGAATAATCGCGCTGATCACATTATTTTGCAGGTCACTAAGCATGGTACGAATGCGGTCAGATTCATCTTGAGTAAAGGCCACATTGATGGTCTCCGGCCAATAGGCGCTTTCCTGCGCCACAACTTTACGCACCTCTTCAATCGTATCGATCACGTTCTCGCCCGTGCGTTTAACAACCTCAATCGCAATTGCCCGTTCACCATTCAGGCGCGCAAAGTTTTCTGGGTCTTTAAAGGTGCGCCGAATTTCGGCAATATCAGCCACCGTAATCGCCGAATCTCCGCTGACGCGCAGTGGCATACTCATCACATCATAGATACTCTCAAACAGCCCCGGCACTTCAATTGCAAAGCGCCCGGCCCCAGTATCGAGATTTCCCGCCGCAACCAATCTGTTCGACACATTAAAGAAGTTGAGAATATCATTGCCACGCAGACCGTAGCTCTCCAGCAATTCAGGCTTTACAAGAATCTCCACAAGCTCTTCCCGGTCGCCTGCAATACCAGCTTCCAATACGGCGGGTATCGTTTCTATTTTGTCCTGAAGATCGCGCGCAAGCTTCAGCAACGTTCGCTCCGGCACATCTCCTGATAAGGTGACAACTAAAACCGGAAACAAGCTGAAATTCACTTCGGTAACTTTTGGCTCTTCAACTTCGTTTGGCAATTCGGGCCGAACCTGATCGACGGCTTTTTGCACATCATCAAGCGCTTTATCCTTATCAAAACCGGCATTAAATTCGAGAAGCACAAACCCACCCCCCAGATAGGCGGAACTGCGCATCTCTTTAATCCCCTCGATGGTCGCCAGCTCTTGCTCCATCGGTCGGACCAGCAGACGCTCGGCATCATCCGGGGAAACACCTTCGAGAAACATGGAGATATAGATCTGCGGAATATCAATATCGGGCGAAGATTCTTTAGAAATTGTCACATAAGAATATGTACCAGCGATCAAAAGCAAAACGAAAATTGAAAGAACCGTGCGGGTATGGGCAATCGCGGCATCAATGATTTTATACATTAAAGAAGCCCCTCACCGTCCGATGAAACGGGGTTAACCTCTTGCCCTTCTGAAACAAATTCTTGCCCGACAGTAATAATGCGTGTTTTTTCAGGCAGCCCGGAAATCCACATCGCTTCACTTGTATCTTCCAAAATTGTGACCGGAATAAAGACAACTTTGTTATGTTCATTCACAATCTTAACACCGATCTGGCCTTCATCATCTAAGGACAGTATTGAGGGTGAAATTTTATGCGCTTTTCTATCCGAGGCCGGAATGTAAATTGTCGCTGTCAGACCTTCTTTCAAAGACAAATCCTCATTCGCCGCTGAAACTATTACGCGAAAGGTGCGGGTGTTTTCGCTCGCCGCCGGCGCAATATAGGAAACTGTTCCGGTAATCTCAGATCCATTTAGAAACATAACGCGCACTGGGCTTTCTAATTGAATATCTTTTATGTGACGTTCTGAAACAAAACCGACAAATTCTATCGGATCTAGATCCACGACAGTAAACATCGCATCGCCTACAGCCAGATAATCTCCTATTTCAACCGCTTGCTCGGAAACAATACCATCGAACGGTGCCTTGATTTTCGTTCTGGAAAGATCCAGCTCCGCTTCTTTGAGTGCGGTTTTGGCGTCTTCCAAATCGGCCAGCGTCTGTGCGAGTTTTACTTTGGAGTTAAATCCCCGATCTTGCAGTTTTTTCGCGGCATTATATTCGATACTACGTTGATTGACACGCTGACGCGCCTCACGAATACGGGGCTCTCTATCACCAAGTTCGATTTGAGCCAGAGCCTCATCAAGCGCTACGGCCGTACCCTCTTCCTTAAGAACTTTGGTCAGTAACCCAGCCGTCTCCGTTCTCAAAATCACAGATTTTGAAGCCTGGGAACGTCCTGTGACCTCAATTTTGTCGGTAAAGGGCTGTGCCTCGCTTTCACGAACGCGAACATCGATAACTTTTTTCTCCGCGGTCTTGTTTTGAGCCTCTTCCTCTGTCGCAGAAGAGGATGAAGGGGGAAAGAAAATTCCTGAACCCACCCAGATTAAAGCCAGAACCGCTATAATAATCGCAACATACTTCGAAGACTGCATAAGTTCAGACGCCCGCTCTTTATAAATAACAAAAACACGCACAAAATAGCAGGAACGCCGAAGCGTTCCTAGCTTTTATATAGATTTAGAGAGAAAAAAGTAAATGGTCTCTGAGCGTTACTTAGCAGCCGATTTTTTCGCGCCGGCTTGCTTGGCCAGTGCTTCTTTCAGGACTTGCGCCTCTTGCTCTTCTTTGAGGATGCGGTTGCGGGTTGCCGCCTGATAAGCCACCTTTGCGTGTTCGGCACAGTAAGGAAGACCGGAAATCATGTGCTCGCCGCAAAAACCGAAATTCTCTTCACGCGGATCACCGATTGGCCAGCGGCACATACGCGCGCCCAACTCCAACAGAGAAACGGTTTCACGATCGGCGTCTTCAGCCAAAATTTTTTGCTTTGGTTTTTTCTCAACAGGCGGCTTGGTTGCGGCCGGTTTTTTATTTTGTTGAATGGGAGAAACCCGGTTTGAAAGTTTCAAACGGTGCGCCTTACCAATCACCGCATTTCTTGTCACTCCCCCAAGCTCTTGTGCAATTTCAGCGGCGGTTTTTCCTTCCCCCCAGAGCTTTTTCAGAAGCGCAACACGGTCATCAGTCCAACTCATATTTTTATCTCCCAACAAACAAGAAACCAAGCTAAGCGCTTGATATTGAACAAGAAATCAACAAATTTTTATCTTAGAAGAAAGTACACTAGCAGCCTCTTTTCATTCTGCCAAGCACTAGCTGAAAAAAAAGATTCGTTTATTCACATTCATGCGTAAAAAACGAAATTTTTCTAAAAATCGAGCCCAATCAAACGGTAATTTTCGGCGCGCTCGCTCCAATTTTCCTGGACCTTGGCAAATAATTTCAGATGCACGCGGCGCTCTAACTGCTGCTCCAAATCCTTACGCGCGGCCTCACCGATCGCCTTGATTGTGCGCCCGCCTTTGCCCACGACAATTCCTTTTTGAGACTCTTTTTGAACAAAAATAACTTGTGAAATCTTGACCGAAGAATTCTCATATTCTTCCCAGCTCTCCGTCTCTACCATAATTTCGTAAGGCAATTCCTGATGAAGCCGCTCAAAAATCTTCTCGCGCGTAATCTCTGCCGCCATCAGACGCAGGGGCATATCGCTGACCTGATCCTCATCAAACATCCATGGCCCCTGCGGGCTATGCTCAGCCAACGTATCGAGCATAGCCTCTAAGCCCTGCTCCTTTAAAGATGAAACCATAAAGGTCGCCGCATAAGAAAAACGCTCATTGAACCCCTGAGCCAGAGCCAAAAGATCAGGCTTATTCACTTTGTCGACTTTATTAAGAACCAAAAACACCGGCTGCCCCGATGGCAAACGTTCTAAAATTTCAGCATTCTCCGCCGCAGGGTCTTTGGCCGTTGCATCAACCAGATGCAAAATCATGTCCGCATCAGGCAGAGCGTCCCAAGCGGCTTTGACCATGGCTCTTTCAAGCGTCTTTTTGGGCGTAAAAACACCCGGCGTATCAATCAAGATTAACTGCGCGTTATTATGCGCCAAAATCCCCATCACGCGTGTACGCGTGGTTTGAACCTTGCGCGAAACAATGGAAACTTTTGTGCCCACAAGCGCGTTGGTCAGAGTCGATTTACCGGCATTGGGCACACCAACGATTGCAATAAAACCACATTTTTTTTCTGAAGAGTCTGAAGCACTCATGCGTTTTGACCATCAATTGTCTGAAGGAATGCCAGAGCTACGCTGCGCTCCGCTTCCTGACGTGACGGCCCTTGCGACACAAGCGGCGCATACCCCTCGATCAAAAGCTCCACATCAAAGACTGGCATATGGTCGGGCCCACTCTGGCCCACAATCTTATAAACGGGCAACGGTAGCCCTTGCGCCTGCGCCCATTCCTGCAGCGTGGTTTTTGGGTGCTGAGGCGGCGCTTTCATTTCATAAAAACCATCCGCCCATAAACGCTCAATCATAGACTGGCATTTATCAAACCCGCTATCGAGGTAAAGCGCACCAATCACGGCTTCAAACACATCGGCGAGAATATTCTCATTCTCCGAACCGCCGGCCGCCTTCTCTGCATCGGAAAACATAACATAGGAGCCTAAATCAATTTTACGTGCAATCTGCGCCAAAAAACGTCCCTGAACCAGCGCAGCCAAACGTTTTGCCAGATCGCCCTCAGGCTCGTCGGGGAAGCGTTCAAACAACATCTGCGCAATCACCAACCCCAAAACCCGGTCACCCAAAAACTCAAGTCGCTCGTAATTCTTCGCCCTCCCGGAACTGGAGTGCGTCAGCGCATCTTCGATGTAGCTTTTATTTTGAAAGCTGTGACCTATGTCTTTCTCAAGATTTTCGATAGGCGCATCACTCATGTCTTAAGACTCCGAAGAGGCCTCCGGCTGTGATCTGACAGGATCAATCGAATTGAAAAAGCGGTTATAGCGAATAGCCCACGGCCATTTCCAAGGCTCGAAAATTGTTGCTTTGCCATTGGTTGAGAAGAAAATAAAATCTGCCCGCCCGACAAAATTTTCAAACGGCACATAACCAACCACATGACTGACGCGGCTATCTTGAGAATTATCACGGTTATCGCCCATCATGAAATAATGGCCTTCGGGCACGGTATAGACATCCGTATTATCTAGAACCTCATCATCGCTCTCTTCATAAATAGAGTGCATAACTCCGCCCGGCAGTGTTTCGATATATTCAATCATATTGGTATTGCCGTGGCGCGGATTTTCAATCTTTTTAAGGCCTACCGGCTCACGCTCAACCAATTCGTTATCAATATAAAGGCGGCCGCGGCGCACCTGAATGGTCTCTCCGGGCAAACCAACGACGCGCTTGATATAATCAACCCCCGTATTGGATGGAAGCTTAAACACCACGACATCGCCGCGCTGCGGCTCCTTCGCCCAGATGCGTCCCTCAATCGGCGCTATTCCAAAAGGAAAAGAATAACGGCTATAGCCATAAGAGGGTTTATGAACAAACAGATAATCGCCAACCTCGAGCGTCGGACGCATAGAGCCGGAGGGAATGTTAAAAGGCTCGTACATAAAGCTGCGGATTAGCATGGCCAGAAAAACGGCAATCATCGCCGTTTTAAAAAAGTCGTTCAGCTCTTCTTTTGCATTTAGAGGCGGCGCTTTTTCTTTTTCGTCTGTTTTCATTTCAACTTTTTCATTCATAGCTAAGGCTTTTACATGATGAGAGGTAAATTGGCCAGCCTTAACGCGCCTCAATTATAACAAAGGCTTTGGCCAGCGGCGGCTCATCGGTCAGGGTTAAATGAATAAACGGGGTTTTTCCTCTCGGAACTATAGAATTCAAACGCTCCAGCGCTCCACCGGTCAGCTCCAGCGTCGGCGCACCGGAGGGTAAATTGACAACGCCGATATCCTTCATAAACACGCCCTGATTAAAGCCTGTGCCCAACGCTTTCGAGCACGCCTCCTTCGCGGCGAAGCGTTTGGCATAGGTATCAATATGCGTACCGGCCGCGCGGCGGCGCTCGGCCTTGGCTTTTTCCGTTTCAGTAAAACAGCGCGCAATAAAACGCCGCTCAAAATGCGCCATGACTTTTTCAACGCGGCGTATATCAATCAAATCTGATCCCATACCGATAATCATTTTGTCTTTTTCTCCGTGACTTCACGCGCGGTTTTAAGGGCCTTGCGCAGGCGAGCCTTACGGCGCGCAATCTTGGCTGCTTTTACCGGGTAATAAAACAGATAATAGAAAAACGGCCAGCTTAGCAAGGCAATCAAATACCCACCCATGCACCACGGCAAAAAGACACGCAGCGGTTCATGACGCATAACATCCCAGAAAATCGAAAAATTCATAGCCTCGGGTAAATTTGTACTGGCCGGCAAACCAAACAGGCCGAATAGAAACGAACCAAAACTAATCGCAGCCCACCACATGAACGGAAAAGTCCAGGGATTGCCCACCAACGTGCCAATGGCAGCAGCAACCACATTGGCGCGAAAAATATAGGCGAGCAAACCGGCTTGAATAATGTGCGTACCGACAATCGGCGTAAAAGAAATGACCGCGCCAAACGCAAGCCCAGCGGCGATTTTCTTGGAATTATCTGAAATACGGATCACACGGCGCTGCACATATTTAAAAGCGCGCGGCCAGCCCATGGATGGCCAGAGGATTTCTTTCAAATTCTGAAAAAAGGTCAGAGGAATCCGGCGTTTAAACATTCATCATCTCTATAAATTTAGAAAAAAACCTTAGCGCCCGCGCGCCCGGTCAACCGACGTAATCAAAGGCGTCGCCCTGAGCGCCGCAACAATATCATTCAGATGTTTTGTATCCTTCACAGAAACATCGACCGTTAAGTCCCAAAAATCAACGCTTCTATTCGTAATGCGCAAATTAATGATATTACCGCCATTTTTAGAGATAACCGTCGACATGGTAGCCAAAGCACCTTGTTCATTTTGGAAGGTTACATCAATCCGGCCGACATGGGCCTCGGGCGTATCAGGCCCATCGCCCCACGATACATCCAGCCAACGCTCAGGCGTGTCGGCAAAGGTTTCAAGCGTATCGCAATCAATTGTATGAATGGTAACCCCCTTGCCCGTCGTCACAATCCCGACAATTCGGTCCCCCGGCAGCGGGTGACAGCAGCGCGCAAAATGCACGGCCATACCGGGAATAAGACCCTTGATCGGCATCGGCGCATCGCGGCCTGAACCGGGTTTGACCATAACCGCCTGATCCATATCGGCCGATGGACGTTTTGCGACCTCGGTCTTATGACTGGGAAAAATCGTTTTAAAGACATCGCGCGCCACCAAAATACCCGAGCCGATATTGGCGTAAACATCATCATTCTCATCCAGCTTTAAAGCTTTCAGAACACCGGCGACCGCTTTCTCGGTAAAATCGTATCCTTCCTGACGGAAGATCTTCTGCAGCATCGCCTTGCCCAGCGTAATATATTCCGCGCGCTGCTGATTACGGATAAATTTACGGATGTGCGAACGCGCCTTGCCCGTGACCACAAAGCGCTCCCACGTTGGAGACGGCGTCTGGGTTTTTGAGGTAATCACATCAACCTGATCACCATTTCCCAGCTTGGAGTTGAGCGGCGCGATGCGCCCGTTAATCTTCGCCCCGACACATTTATCACCGATATCGGAGTGAATGGCGTAAGCAAAATCAATCGGTGTGGCCTGGCTCGGTAGCTCGATCAAATCCCCCTTGGGCGTAAAAACGAATACCTGATCTTGGAATAATTCCAGCTTTGTGTTTTCCCAGAAATCTTCAGGCGTGTGTTCCTGCTCCAAAATCTCAAGCAGCTCTCGCAGCCAGCGGTATTTTTTTACATCCTGCGTCGAGGCCGCTGCGCCGTGCTTATAGGCCCAGTGCGCCGCCACGCCCAGCTCGGCCTGACTGTTCATATCCCTTGTTCTAATTTGCACCTCAATGCGCTGTTTAAACGGGCCCATGATTGTGGTGTGGAGAGAGCTATAGCCGTTGGGCTTGGGCGTTGAGATATAATCCTTGAAGCGCCCTGGAATGCTGGGATATTTCCCATGCAAAAGCCCAAGAGCGGTGTAGCAGTCTTCGGATTTCTCAACCAAAATCCGAAACGCCATAATATCGGAGAGCTGCTCAAAGGCGACATTCTTGCGCTGCATTTTCTTCCAGATCGAATAGCGTGTCTTCTCCCGGCCCTGAATTTTTACCTTCAGCCCGCCCTTACCCAGCACTTGCTCCAGTTCGGCAATAATATTTTCAACCAGATCCGTACCTTCTTGACGCAAGAAGGATAAGCGGTTGGTGATACTCTCCCTCGCCTCTGGATTGAGCTGCGCGAAGGCCAAATCCTCCAGCTCCTCTTTAATGGTGTGCAGCCCCACACGCTCGGCCAGCGGCGCATAAATCTCAAGCGTTTCAAGGGCGATGCGCCGACGCTTCTCAGGTTTTTGAATTCCTTCGATCGTACGCATATTATGAAGCCGGTCGGCCAGTTTCACGAGCAGCACGCGAATATCTTCGGACATAGCCAGCAAAAGCTTGCGGAAATTCTCCGCCTGCTTGCCCTCCATCGTCTGGCTTTCAATCCGGGTCAGTTTAGAGACACCGTTTACAAGGTCAGCAACCTCCTTGGAGAACTTTTTCTCAAGATCCTCATAGGTCGCATCCGTATCTTCAAGCGTGTCATGCAAAATGGCCGTCACAATCGTGGCCGTATCCATTTTCATTTCTGCCAGAATGCTCGCCACCTCGACCGGGTGGGTGTAATAAGGTTCGCCCGAAGAGCGCATCTGCCCCTCATGCATGACCTTGGCATAATCATAAGCATTACTGATGATTTGAGCATCGAAATTCTCATTATAGTCTTTGATCTGATCGATGAGCTGCTCTTGTGTGACCATGCCTTTAAACTCTTATTATCCTACGGGTCTAGACTATCACGAAAATAGAATAATAAAAAAGCCGGATCACTCCGGCTTTTGAGAAAATATTAATCTATACAGAGGTTTATTCGCCGCTTGGGGCGCCGCCTGCCATATCTTCAAGTGATGGTTCTGAATCATCGTCATCATCAACGATGTCTTCATCGGCATACATGCCTTCGGCCTGTGCTTGCGCAGCAATTGTGCCCCACTCTCTTTCGCCATCCATCAGGTCGATCTCTTCTTCTTCCTCTTCATAAGCCACCATGCGCTGGTGATTACGAATCAGCTCTTCTTCCAGATCGGCTTTTTCAACCGTGTCGCCAGCAATCTCACGCAGAGCCACAACAGGATTTTTATCATTGTCGCGCTCAACAGTCAGCGGAGCGCCGGAACCGATTTTACGGGCGCGCTGTGATGCCATCATCACAAGCTCGAAACGGTTTGGAATCTTTTCAACACAATCTTCAACGGTAACGCGTGCCATGTTTTTTAGTCCTTAATATTAAAGTGAACTGAGGTTATAAGCGCTCTGATTAAATATTGCAAGTCTTTGCGCATGGTTTTAGTCTTTGAGCCATGAGCCTTTCAACCCCTGCCCATAATTGTGATTTATGCCCACGCCTACAAGGGTTTCGTGCAGAAAACCGTATTAAGTTTCCTGATAAATTTAACGCACCCGTTCCGTCCTTCGGCGGGCTGGATTCGCAATTACTCGTGGTCGGCCTCGCACCAGGCTTAAAAGGGGCGAATTTTTCCGGGCGTCCCTTTACCGGGGATTATGCGGGCGATTTGCTCTACCCCACCCTTATTAAGTTCGGCTTTGCGCGCGGCGAGTTTAAGGCCCGCGCCGATGACGGATTAGAGATGGTCAATTGCCGGATCACCAACGCGGTGCGCTGCGTCCCGCCGCAAAACAAACCCACGACGGAGGAGGAAAAAACCTGTCGCCCGTTTCTCGAAGATGAAATTGCCGCCATGCCGAACTTGGAAGTGATCCTCAGTCTGGGCCTCGTCTCGCATAATGCGGTGCTGCGCACCTTCGGCACAAAACTCTCCGCCCATAAATTCGGCCACGGCGCGGCGCATGATTTGGACAAAGGTCTAACGCTCATCGATAGCTACCACTGCTCGCGCTACAACACCAATACCGGCCGCCTGACGAGCGCAATGTTCGAAGATGTTTTTGAGCTTATAAAAACAGCGCTTTAAGGATTAACGCCCATTTTTTGCGGATTTTTTTGCTGTCGCTTCAGCAGCAATTTATTGACCGCATTCACATAGGCACGCGCGGAAGCGACCAGCGTGTCGGCATCCGCGCCCTGCCCGTTCACGGTTTTTCCATTTTCCTCCAGGCGCACCGTCACCTCGGCCTGCGCATCGGTGCCGCCGGTAATTGCATGAACCTGATAAAGTTTGAGATGCGCTTCTTCATGCGGATAGATCGCCCGCACCGCCTTAAAAATCGCATCGACCGGGCCCTTACCCTCCACCTTGACGCATTTTTCCTCGCCCTCAACATTCAAACACAGCTCGGCCGTTTGCGGGCCGGTGGTTCCTGCAATAACCTGCAAGGATATAAAACGCAAAGTTTCGTTATGACGCACGACCTCATCCTCAACCAGCGCGATCAGGTCGTCTTCGTAAATCTCTTTCTTTTTATCCGCCAAACGTTTGAAACGGTCAAACGCTTCTTGCAGCGCATTGTCACCAAGATCGAACCCCAGCTCTTCCAATTTTTTGCGGAAGGCATGACGGCCCGAATGTTTCGCCATCACCAATTTTGATTCCGTTAGCCCGACAGATTCCGGGGTCATAATTTCATAGGTCTGCACATTTTTCAGCACGCCGTCTTGATGAATTCCGCTGGCATGAGCAAAAGCATTCGCGCCGACAATTGCTTTATTCGGCTGCACAGAAAATCCTGTAATGGCTGATAAAATTCGTGACGTTTTTGTGATACGTTTCGTATCAATATTATTCTCATAGGGCAGCATATCGGTGCGTGTTCGCATGGCCATGACAATTTCTTCCAGCGCCGCATTACCCGCGCGCTCACCAATACCATTGATTGTACATTCGATCTGGCGCGCACCCGCAGCCACGCCGGCCAAGGAATTCGCTACGGCCAGTCCCAAATCATTATGGCAGTGGGTGGAGATGACCGCCTTGTCGATATTGGGCACGCGCGCAAACAACATCGCGATCTTCGCGCCATATTCTTCGGGCACACTATAGCCAACCGTGTCAGGAATATTAATCGTGGTTGCGCCCGCCTTGATTGCCGCCTCGACCGCGCGGCAGAGAAAATCATCCTCGGTGCGGCTGGCATCTTCGGCCGACCATTCCACATCATCGGTTAGGCTGCGCGCAAAGGTCACGCTCTCAGATACGGCGTTCAGCACCTCATCGGGCGGCATTTGCAGCTTGTATTTCATATGCAACGGAGATGTAGAAATAAAGGTATGAATGCGCCCACGCCCTTCCTTGGTGGCAGGCTTAATCGCATCCCCGGCGGCTTGAATATCCCCCTTAATCGCGCGCGAGAGGCCGCACACGCTCGCGCTTTTAACCGTCTTTGCAATCTGGTTGACCGCCTCAAAATCCCCGGGGGAGGCCACAGGAAAACCCGCCTCAATCACGTCCACCCCCAGTTCATCAAGAAGATGCGCCATGCGCAGCTTCTCCTCCAGATTCATGGAACAGCCCGGCGATTGCTCGCCATCTCTTAAGGTCGTATCGAAAATGATAATGCGCTCGTTCCCGCTCACAGCTTGCGCGCCTCATCGACAAGCATGATCGGAATACCGTCACGAATGGGATAGGCCAGACCGGCCTGTTTCGAAATAAGCTCGCCCGCCTTGGCATCATAATCCAGCGGCCCTTTGGTTAAAGGGCAAACCAGAATTTCCAGCAATTTCGGATCAACAGCGCTCATAGGGTTTTTCTAGGCGCTTTAGAGAAAAAAATCAATGATGGCTTTCACAATCGCCCTGACAAGATGCCATCTCTAACATCGTCATAAACATTTTCGCGCGCGCATCGCAGCAATCGGCCTCTAACAAAGCCTGCTTTTCACACGGATCAAACGGGCAGACCATCGACAAGCATGTAATAAGAGAGCTGTCATCCGTATCTTCAAGCGCGCCCCAATCACAGCTCATCCCTTCCTTATGAAAGTAAGATTTTAAAAATTCATGCAGTTTGCCCCGGTCCAGCTTGCCGCATGATTGTGAATTGATATCGCATTTATACCCGCTCCAATCCGGCTTGACGCGGCGGTAACCGCTTTTACCATCCAGCTCTTTTTCAATTTTGAAACGTGAAATCCCGGTCAGCGTAATGAGATAGCGCCCGTCAGGCGTTTCGCTAAACTCTGTAATTTTTCCGGCGCAGCCAATGTCGTAGACAACGGGCACATCACCCTCCTGCGGGGCCTTTGTATTGGGCTGGACCATGCCGATCAAGCGCTGACAGCGCAGCGCATCTTCGACCATCGCCAGATAGCGCGGCTCGAAAATATTCAGAGGCAAATTCCCGCGCGGCAATAACAGCACGCCCTCCAACGGAAAAATCGGAAGTGTATCAGGCAAAGCATCATAAAGCGGCGCAAAGGGATTTTTGTCCATAACTCTACCTATATAGTGTCTTTTTCATGATTGAGAAGTGATTAAGCGAAGAGCAGCGAAGAAAGTTTGCGGCGCATTTCAATGGTCAGCGGATCGGAATGCCCCATCGCTTCGAACATTTTCAAAAGCTCCTTGCGCGCCTGCTGCTCATTCCACTTGGCATCAAGACGAATGCTCTCGAGCAAATGCTCGGCCGCTTCTTGTTTTTGCCCGGAAGCAAAGAGCGCCCCGGCTAACTCAAGACGGCTTTCATGATCCTTCGGGTTGGCTTCAATTTTGGACTGCAGCGCCGGAATGTCAGCATGCATCGAGCCTTGCGCCAATTCAACTGCGGTCTTTGCCTCACCAAAAGCGGGGTCGGCCGCAATATCCTCGGGCGCATTCTCAACCAGCTGCACGGCTTGCTCAATATGCCCGGCGACAATGAAGCTGCGCACTAGCCCGGTATAGGCTTTGGCGTTTTTTTGATCCTGCGAGAGGATTTGTGAGTAAATCGCCTGCGCCGTTGCCAGATCATTGTCTGAGAGCGCCTGCGCCGCTTGGCTCAAGGCCTCAGGAATATCAATCGCATCGGGCTGGGTATTGCGCGCGGCTTGCACAATCTTATCAATAAAGGCTTTAATCTGGCCTTCGGGCAAAACACCCTGAAACGCATCAACGGGCCGCCCTTGAAAGAAGGCAAACACGGTGGGCACAGATTGAATTCTAAGAGCCTGCGCCAATTGCTGGTTTTCATCTACATTAACCTTGGCCATTAGGATATCTCCACCAGCCTGTTCCACAACCTGCTCTAATACTGGCATAAGCTGTTTGCACGGGCCGCACCACGGCGCCCAAAAATCGACCAACACAGGTTTTTCAAACGAAGCTTTTACAACCTTCTCTTCAAAATCGGCAGTCCCAACATCGAAAATTAGCGATTCAAGCGGTATTAGATCGTGGTTTTGATCGTGCATATTATATGTCTCTCTTTAATATATGTCGGTCCACTATGTAGAGTTTGCGCTTATAAAAGCAAGTATAACGCTCACTAATCGGGCGCGGCGGCGCTTAAATCAAGGATCCGCGGCACATGTCCCGTATAGTCCAAAAATTTCAAAAGGTCGCGCGGCGTTAATGAAATGGTCATCGCATTATCAAGCGGATGGTAATTCACGATCTCGCTTTGCATCATATAGCCATCCAAAATCACCTCAACCTGATGATCTTTATCATTCACCGCGCAAAACGGGCAAACCGAGCCGGGGCGAATGCCCAAATGTGTCCATAAACGCTCCGCTGAACCGAAGGACAGGCGCGCCGAACCGATCAAATCTTGCAGTTTTTTCAAATCGATAGCGGTTTCATTCGCCGCCACAACCAGATACATGCTCTTTTTCTTATCGCGCAGAAATAAATTCCGGCAATGCAAGCCGGGAATAGCAGCCTTCAGAGGCTCGCCCTCCTCAACCGTGAAAATCGGCGCGTGATGATGAATTTCATATTCTATATCAATCTCTTGCAGAATTTCGAACAAATCCTCCGGCGTGGTCGGCAAGGGATCATTTTCTGGTATATGCGGGGCTGCGCTCATATTCTTCTTATGCCTGTGCATAACAATCAAATCAAGCCCTTAGCCGCTCTTCGTACTAAGAGTTTTTTAACATTTTAACCTTATGATAAAGGGGTCAAATACGGCAAAGAGGGGCAATATTCGCTATGACAGGCGATCTAATACATACACATGACGCATTGCTGGATCAGCTTGAAGAGGCGGGCGTTCAGCCTGTTAATAATGCTGTGATGTCTGCACGTATAGGGCCACCGCCGCCAGATATGCAGGTGCTGGGCATGGCACCGCCCGGGGCCTATGATGGGCAGGCGCATAGTACCGTTTCCGAAAACACACCTGTTTTGCAGGCTTTGGTTGAAAAACTTCCCGAGCCTGCGGTCATTCCTAAGATGAAAGCTGCCTTTGAGCATAGCCTGGGCGCAGGCGTTAGCGAGCCTGCGGTCAATATCGGTTTTAATCTCAAACCGGGAGGCCTCGCATGAATATAGAGCTTGGCATTCTTAATGACGGCGGTTTGATGATGGTGAGCGACAAGCCCTTTGAACGCCTTGTAAAACGCGTGGAGTTTTACCGCGACCAGCGTTTATTCATGCTGGTTTATAATGACAATGATCATGCGGGTGATTTGATGCATTACGAAATCCCAGAAACAATGACCGGCCCGGTCGAAAAAAGCCCGGATGTCATTATCTATTCGCTGTTCGAAAACCACGATCCAATCGGCTATAAAGTGCCGCTGGTCAAGGTCGGAGAGCTTTATTAGAATTTCCCAGCCTTTTTGGGCTTGCATTCCCAATCAAATTCAGTATATTCCGAGGTCTCTAAGCCCTATTGGTCTTATACAAGCGAGTGTAGCTCAGGGGTAGAGCACAACCTTGCCAAGGTTGGGGTCGAGGGTTCGAATCCCTTCACTCGCTCCATTTTTCACCCGTATCTCAAGAAAATACAGAATTGAAGTCTAGGCTGACTTTAGGCGCCCCAAAATGCTCTTAAGTAATAGCCAATACCACTAATGCTAGAAAAATAG
>JAGRKE010000011.1 GCA_020442385.1 Alphaproteobacteria bacterium
CCAAACCGTGTAAAAAAACAGCTTGAGTCACTCGTGCGCCCCAGCCGCGTGTCCGCGCAAAACATGAAGCTGGATCTGGATGATCTGTTTTCCGAGCGCATCCGTCACCTTAAACGTTTTGTCACGCAAGAATCCGCCTATTTCGTCTTATGGACCCGCCCCAGCGTGCTGAGTCAAAGCGAGCTTAAGCGCGCCTCGGGTGAAGCGAAAGAACAGGCTAAAAATTGGTTGCCGGCCGGATTTGCGCAATATCCGCATGCCGCTTTAGAGCCGCTGCGCACCCAGCATAAAAGCTTTGTTTCCGCTATCATGTCCTCTTTGGACGAGCTAGGCATCAGCGGCAATTTGATGGAGGTGCATGATGCGCTTTCCGATGTGCGCTCTGAGCTTTTCCCGGATCGCAGCAATGAAAAATGGCGCGCCTGTTTGCCCGGTGATCCGATTCCGACCCGCGCCCCGATGAGCGGCGTTGATATGTCCGATATTCTCTGGCCGCCGCTGGCCAACCAAATTGTTGCTTCGGACGCAAAAGTGCTTGGCCGCTCGGTTGTGCGCATAGGTGATTTGCTCTGGGCCGGAGCGGACATGACGCTCGGCCCGATGGATGCCACAGCATTTCCCGCCCTGCTCAGCCGTCTGGTAGAGGCCGATATCCCGTTTCGCATTTCCTTCCTTGTTGAAGGCGGCGGCGTTTACGCCACGCAGCTGCGCACCTTCCTCGCCACTATCATGGGCACAACGAACGCAGCCAATAAACAAATCAAATTCTCGCTTGAAGGGCTGCAGATGATGGCCCGCAACGAGCCTGTCGTGCGCTTCCGCTGCTCATTCGCCACATGGTGCAAGGTTGATGAGAAAAGCATCATTCTTGATCGCCTCTCCACACTTTTGCAGGCGATCGAAAGTTGGGGCTATTGTCAGGTCAGTGAATTTTCCGGCGATGCGCTGGATTGTGTCATGTCTTCCGCTATGGGCATTCATTGCGCCGGAACGGGCGTAACGGGGATTGCGCCCCTGCGCGAGATTTTCAAGCTCATGCCGTGGCAAAGACCCTCCAGCCCGTTTGAGCAAGGCTCGATGTTGTTCCGCACGCCTGATGGAAAGGTGTGGCCGTACCAGACGGGCACGAATTTAACGACGACATGGTTTGATCTGATCTTCGCACAGCCCGGTGCGGGTAAATCGGTGTTGCTGAACACGCTGAATCTTGCGACCTGTTTGTCGCCTGGCCTTAATCAATTGCCCTATATCGCTGTGGTGGATATCGGCCCTTCATCTTCGGGCCTGATTTCCCTGATCCGTGAAGCGCTGCCGCTTAACCGTCAGCATGAAGCGGCCTATTACCGTCTTCAAATGTCGCATCAATATGCGATTAACCCGTTTGATACGCAGCTTGGTTGCCGCGCGCCGCTACCTGATGAGCGCAGCTTCCTCGTCGAGCTTCTGACTTTGCTCTGCACCCCGCCGGGCTATGATAAGCCTTATGACGGCATGCAGCAGCTTTGCGGTCTTGTGGTGGATGAGATGTATCGCTGGCGCGATGATAAAGCCGCCAATGCCGAGGCGCGCCCTTATCTGCCGCGCCTTGAATCGGACGTGGATGAGGCGCTGCAAAAATTCAACGTGCATTTGCCGTCCGATCCGTATTGGTGGGATATCGTCGATAAGATGTTCGAGCTGGAGCAATATCACATTGCCAACCTCGCACAACGTCACGCCGTGCCGACCTTGAATGATTCTATTACCGCTTCGCGCCGTCCGCAAATCCGCTCTTTGCTGGAAGAGACCGCTGTCGGCTTTAGCTCCGAGACGATTATCGGCGCGTTTGAGCGTATGGTCACATCGGCCATTCGTGAATTCCCGATCCTCTCCTCGGTCACGCAGTTCGACATTGCCGATGCGCGGATTTGCTCGCTTGATCTGATGGATGTCGCGCCGCAAGGCGATGAAACCGCCGACCGCCAAACCTCCATCATGTATATGCTGGCGCGTCACGCGCTGGTGCGGTCATGGTGGATGGGCAAAGAGGCCGTTCAGCACGTGCCGAAGAAATATCAGGAATATCACGAGATCCGTCTGCAGGAAGTGGCGGAAAGCCCGAAGCGCCTGTGCTATGACGAATTCCACCGCACCAGCAATTCCTTCTCCGTGCGCGCGCAGATTATCCGCGACGTGCGTGAGGGACGCAAGCGCGGCGTGCAGATTGTTCTAACCTCACAGCTGCTCGATGACTTCAGCAAAGACATGGTCGATCTGGCCACCGGCGTCTGGGTGCTCGGTACGGCCATTTCCGATAAGGCCGTTGATGATGTGCAGGACCGTTTTGGCCTATCCGATACTGCGCGCAATGTGATCCGCCATAAACTCACCGGCCCGAAATCAATCGGCGCGCCGTGTCTGCTTGTGCTGGGAACAACCGACGGTCGTTACGAGCAGCATCTCTATAACACGCTTGGCCCGATTGAATTATGGGCGTTGTCCACTTCGGCCGAGGACGTGGCCATCCGCAACCGTCTTTACTCTCTAATCGGTGCAGGCCGTGCACGTCAAATGCTGGCCGCCTCTTATCCGGGCGGCAGCGCGCGCAGTGAAATTCGCCGCCGTGTTCTGGCCAACAGCGAGAGCGGCGAGGTGCGCACCGCGATGATCAGCGCAATTATTGATGAAATCGTTGAAGAGCTGGTCGAGGAAAGCAAGAAGAGTCAAATGCAGGAGGCCAACGCCCGCGTATCGGTTCTGGCGACATGAGCGACACCCCCGAAAACAAAGACCCAAAAAAACAGCCTAAAAAAACGGATACAAAAAAACTAAAGCAATCCGTTGCGCCCGTTGATGGCATCGAAGAGATGGTCGCGAAAAGCACCGTCAGTGCCGATAAAAAGAAAAACCGTAAAACCCTGATCATGCGCAGCATCATTGGCGGCGTTGTCTTGCTGTTTGCCTTTTTTGTTTTTCAACTTTTCAAACCTTATAAAGGCACAATGGCTTTTGGTATTTGCAAAGTTTTCACCGAGATGTATGTGCAATTTCCCACCACGCTCAAATTCAACAGCGTGGAAGAATTTTCAACCTCTGTGCGTATTTGGTACACGCACACCGACTCTTTTGGCGAGTACATAATGGAGCCGATTCAGTGTTACTACAAAGCCGATGAGCAATATGGCTATATCTTGGATAAGGTCACAATCCGCCGACGCGAGATTGATCAGAAAATTGTCGATGATTTCAACAAAACCCTGCCGGTTATTTTTGCAAACCCGCCGGATTTGACACTACCCGTACCGCCGGAAGACAGTTTGAAAAATCTTCAGATCAATCTGATGAGCAGACCAATCCTGTAAAAAACGCGGCAAAAATTTAATCAAAGGATAAAAATGGAATACCGAAAACTGGGACGCACCGGCATGGATGTCAGCTTGATTTGTTTGGGCACAATGACATGGGGCAATCAAAACACGGAAAAGCAGGGCCACGAGCAAATGGATTACGCGCTGGAGCGCGGGATTAATTTCTTCGACACCGCCGAAATGTATGCCGTGCCGCCCAGCGCGCAGACTTACGGCAAAACTGAAGAGATTATCGGCACGTGGTTCGCCGCGCGGCAAAACCGCGATAAAGTTATTCTGGCCTCTAAAATTGCCGGGCCGGGCCTGCCTTGGGTACGCGGCGGAAACTCACAGATTAACCGCGCCAGCTTAAACGAAGCGCTTGAGGGCAGCCTAAAGCGCCTGCAAACTGATTATATAGATCTATACCAACTCCACTGGCCGAACCGCGGGTCTTATGCGTTCCAGCGCCACTGGGATATTGCCCGTGAATACAGCTTTGATAAAACGCAGGTGCTGGAGAATTTTCTCGAAGTCTTGGAGACGATGAATGATTTCATCAAGGCCGGAAAAATCCGTCACATTGGCTTGTCGAATGAAACCGCATGGGGCACGGCGCAATGGCTGGGCCTGTCGGATCGCCATACTCTGCCGCGTATGGCCTCAATCCAGAATGAATATTCCCTGCTCTGCCGCCAGTTCGAACCGGAGCTCGCCGAGTTCGCTCATGCGGAAGAATGTGGTTTGCTGGCCTGGTCGCCCCTCGCACGCGGGATCATCAGCGGGAAATATATTGATGGGGCACGGCCCGAAGGCACACGCCTGACCATCACACCCTCGGCGGAACGCCGCGACACCCCGCAATGCAATGCGGCCGTAAAAGCCTATATTGATGTGGCGGAAAAACACGGGCTGGATGTTTGTCAAATGGCGCTGGCCTTTGTGAACCGCCAGCCGTTCGTGACCGCAAACATCATCGGCGCCACGACGATGCAGCAGCTCAAAACCAATATCGATTCGATTGATGTGACATTAAACGACGAGGTTCTCGCCGACATCGAAACCGTCCGCCGTGATTTTCCTGTGCCGTATTAAAGCTTAGGCAACAAGAACCAATAACGACCTTCGGATTTCATGGCACCGGCCAGCGCTTCTGCTCTTTCGCCATACCCCCAATACACATCACCGCGCACCGGGCCGCGGATCGCCCCGCCCGTATCTTGCGCCATCATCAGACGTTGCAGGCGACCAGAACCATCCGGACTTTGCGCATCCAGCCAGATCGGAATGTGATAGGGAATAATCGAATGATCAATTGCCAATGAGCGCCCGGCGGTTAAGGTCACGCCAGAGCCCCCGGTTGCGCCCTCTGCCTTCTCTTCAAAAAAGACATAGGACTCATTGGAATTCATAACCTCATCGGCCTCATTCGGGTGGCTCTCCAGCCATGCGCGGATGCTTTGCATCGAGACATTCTCTTTATCCAGCTCTCCGCGTTTAACCAGCTCGCGCCCGATTGCATAATAGACATGACCGTTCTGGCCCGCATAGCCGATGCGCATGATACCGCCGCCTTCAAGCTCAATCACGCCAGAGCCTTGAATTTGCACAAAGAACGCATCCACCGCACTGTCGACCCACACCAAAACCTTGTCATTATGTGGCCAGTTCCCGCGCACAATATCCTCGCGGCTTTGATAGGGTTTAAGACTGCCGTCAACAACACGCCCGGCAATGCGCTGACCCTTTAGCTCTTCACGAAAATCACCCAGCTGCACCATCACCAGATCATCCGGGCGGGCATGCAGCGGATAGCGGTAGCGCTCTGATTTCGTGCGTGAGCCTTTCAACGACGCTTCATAATAACCGGTGAATAAACCATCGCGCTTTTTGTCTGCGCTCACGGCCCAGGGCTGAAAACGCTGCTCAAAAAAGGCGCGGATTTCTTCCGGGCTGTTCGGATTTTTAAGGCGCGCAAATTCTTGGCACGCCGTGTTCCACGTATCAACGTTGCCGGCTTCGTTTAAATCATCAGACAGATTTAAATGGCCGGACCTTTTTCTAATTTGATCGCAGGATTTACTAAAGGCCTGTGCAAAATTTTGAAAATTTTCAGATGTCCAACCCGGAAGATCGTTAAAACTCGCGGGCTCGATATTCATTTTCGGCTGTGTTTCAGGCGGCGCACCGCTACACGCGGTCAACAAAAGCAGGGCTGAGAGAATCAGAATGCGCATGCATTCTTATTTATCATGGCTTTTTTAAAAGCCAAAGCTGTATTAATCGTCGGAATTGGGAAGAAGCTCGTTATCATCGTCGAACCCGCCGCGCGTTTCCTGTAACAACCAGCGCGGGTCGCGTGATTTTAGAACGCGGGAAAACACCCAAATATCGCGCATCTCCGAAATACGATCTGCATCACCTGCGATAATATTGCTTTCGGAATCCTTGGTTACGCTGGTTTCCTCAGCCGTGAAGCGCACCGTTATATAAGCCGTCTTTTTATCCAGCCATGCTTCAATAATTTCAGCCCTTTTAATCGCATGAATTTCAGTTTCAACGCTCTCGCCTTTTTCCTCACGCACATTTATAGCGCCCTCAAACGCCGCATAGACCGGCGGCGCAAGCAGGTCTTTCAAAGTCTCACGATCGCCCTCGGCAAAGGATTCAACAATAATTGCAAAGGCATCTTGCGCCGCTTCTAAAAAGACGCGCACATCAAACTCGCGGTCGATTTTTGTAATATCAACAAGGCCGTTTTCTGCGGTTTTATTATCAACGCGCATGCCGCGCACAGGGTTTTCAACCAGCTCTCTTACCTTATCTTCAGGCGTTTCGGGCAACTCAAGCTCGGTATATAAGCCCTCTATGGGCGCATCACTGGGCTTTTCCGCAGAAGCCATATAGGGATTGGGGCGCTGTTTTTCGTCGCCATGGCGTGTGCCAAGAACGCTGCGCAGCCAGAAAATCAATCCGGCAGCAACAAGAGCATAAACAATGATATCGGCAGGCACGTAACGTTTTCCTTCATTTCAATGGCTATTCGTTTATTATAACACAAACGAACAAAACCGCAGAAAATAAGCTTTATGGTTGATTTTGCGGTCTTGGTACATAGATTAGCTTTGAAAACGCAAAGAACAAGGGGTTTTGATGCCTTTTTTTGTAATATTTATAATTCTGCCGCTGCTCGAACTCATGGTGTTCGCCAGTGTTGGTGAGGAGATCGGCCTGATAAACACGCTTTTGCTCGCGCTAATTACGGCGATCATCGGCGGCGCGCTGGTGCGCCACCAGGGTATGCAAACAATTATGGCGATGCGCGATGCGGCCGAGCGCGGCAAGGTTCCCCTAAGCGAGCTGTTTGACGGATTTTGCCTTGTGGTGGCGGGCGCAACCCTGATTACGCCGGGCTTTATTACAGATACGATCGGGTTTTTACTGCTCATCCCGGCTGTGCGCGGTGCAGTGAAGTCCTATATCCGCGATCATACAAACTGGAGCGTTGGCGGCGGCGAGTTCTACGGCAACGCCCAGCAGAATAATCCGAACATTATCGAAGCGGATTATGAAGATATTACTGATGAGAATAAGAGTGAGTGATCGCCTATTGCGCCAATCTTAAAATTTAACGATAATCTTAGCTGAACGGCTTTAAACGAAAGGGATTAACGATTATGAGCGAAGAAAAAGATGAAAATGTCGAGGCGCAGGACATTCCTGTAAACATTATCGCCCAATATGTGCGCGATCTGTCCTTCGAAAATCCGAATGCCTCCGAAGTTTTGCGCGGCGGAAGAGATCTGCCCGAAATGGATTTAAATATCGGCATGGATGCCCGCAAAATCGAAGATAAAAACGATGACGCGCTTTATGAAGTTGTTTTGAACATCCGCGCAGAAGCCAAACAAGGCAATGAAGCCATGTTCATCGGTGAGCTGCAATATGGCGCAACGGTCAGCATCGGCGATGAAATTCCTGAGGAAAGCCATCACCCGTTTTTGCTGATTGAAATTCCGCGCCTGATTTTCCCCTTTGCGCGCCAGATCATGTCCGATGTGACAATCAGCGGCGGCTACCCGCCCTTAATGCTCAACCCGATTGATTTCCATGCGCTTTATATGCAGCGCTTCGGTGAAGAGATCGAGGCCGCGCGTCAGGAACTCAGAGAAGAGCTGCAAGAGACAGCCAAGAAAGACACCAGCGGTAAAAAGAAAAAATAAGCCTTAAGCCTTTTTCCGCCACAGCGGATCATCCAGCTTTCCAAGTAAGGTTTCATGCGCCGCCAGTTCTTCGGGACTGGCGGTGTGTTTTCTGGGTTCGCGCTGCACGCGCTCGATCTTTTTACGCGCAGCTGAGGCCGCCTTTTCCTTATCCGCCGCCAAACCCAAACCATGCTGGCGGCCGCCCAAAAGCTCCAAATACACTTCGGCCAAAAGTTCAGAGTCCAAAAGCGCGCCGTGATAGGTCCGCTCCGTATTATCAATACCAAAGCGCCGACACAGCGCGTCCAGATTGGCCGGAGAGCCGGGGAACTTCTGCCGTGCCATGCCCAGCGTATCGATAACATTGGGCCAAGGAATAGGCGGATGACCGACCTGCGCCAATTCCCAATTGATAAATTTCATGTCGAACTCAGCATTGTGAATGACCAGCTTGCCGCCCTTAATAAATTCGACAAATTCAGAATAAACTTGTGAGAAGACAGGCTTGTCCTTTAAAAATTCATCCGTAATGCCGTGAATGGCGGTCGCATCGGGCGGCACCTCACGTTCAGGATTGATATAAAGCTGCAAATGACGACCGGTCGGCACATGGTTTTCCAGTTCGACACAGCCAATCTCAATAATGCGGTGCCCATCCCCGGGGTCCATACCGGTGGTTTCGGTATCGAGAACGATTTCTTTCATGCGCCAAGTCCTATCTGCTCTAACCACTCTTGCATGAATAGGCGGAATTGGCGATCCATATCCGGCATGAAGGTTCGAATATCTGTGGCAATTTTTTGCCTTTGCGCCTCATCACTCAATTCACTAAGCCAATCATCCAGCTGATCTGTCTCAACCTCGGGATGGCATTGCAGCGCCATAATATTTTCACCATGCGTAAAAATCTGATGCGGGTAAAGCGCGCTTGACCCGAGCAACCGTGCCCCTTCCGGCAAATCGAACGTATCTTGATGCCAATGGAACATGTTGGTTAAGGCCGAATCCAAATGGCGGGCGGGCCCACTCTGGCCCACCTCATTGATGCTTAAGGGATACCAGCCAATCTCAAACCCGCGATCGGATTTATAAACATTCGAACCCAGCGCCGCTGCGATCAGTTGCGCGCCCAAACAAACACCCAGCACAGGTTTGCCTGCCGCAATCCGCGCCTTTATAATTTCAATTTCGTGAGTTAAATAGGGATAGCGCTCAGCCTCGTACACACCCATTGGACCGCCCATGACCACCAGCAAATCAGGCACGAGCGCGTCAAAATCTGTAAGGTCCGCTTTCGAGGTTAAAATATGGGTCTGCGCAAAACCGGCTCGGTCCAAAATATCAACCAGCCGCGCCGGTCCTTCGATTGCCTTATGCGTGAAAATTGTAACGCTTTTACTCATTGGTCTTTATATATCCGCCAAAATCTTTTTTACGTCTTTCATAGTCTCTGCCCGGCCCAGCCCCGTATGCACAATAAAATCGGCGCGGGCACATTTCTCAGAATCGGGCATTTGCCGGGCCACAATAGCGTTGAATTTCTCTTCCGTCATCCCCGGGCGTTCTAAAACGCGGGCTTTTTGCACATGCGCAGACGCGCTGACATTCACGGTATAATCAACGCGTGTCTCCGCACCCGTTTCAAAAAGCAGCGGAATATCCAGCGCCACAATTTTCGTGCCTAGTCGTTTTTGATCGCGCAAAAACTTATCCTGCGCCGCGCGCACCAGCGGGTGCAAAATCCCCTCCAGCTTCTCACGCTCGGCTGCATCTGCAAAAACCAGATCGCCCAGCTTTTTGCGATCCAGCTCGCGGCCGCCTGCCTTGGTTTTGCCGCCGTAAATTTGCGGATATTCAAAATAGGGAAAGGCCGCAACGACCGCGTTAAACCCTTCCGCACCGGGTTGCAACAATTCATGCACGGCCGCATCGGATTCATGCACCTTCACGCCATGCTCTTCGAACATCGTGCCAACGGTGGATTTGCCCATACCGATTGATCCTGTAATTCCCAAGACGATCATTTCAAAATCATACTCTGCAATTCGTCATCAATATCAGGCATAACGCCGAACCATGTTTTAAAAGCAGGCCGCGCCTGATGCAGCAGCATCCCCAAACCGTTCACGACAGGATTGCCTCTGGACGCGGCCTGCTTAAGAAGACTTGTGCGCAAGGGCACGTAAACAACATCGCTGACAACAGCCGTCTCAGGCAGATTATCCAAATTAATATCCAGATCTGGAAAACCGTCCATACCTAGCGGTGTCGTGTTAGCCAGCAATCCCGCATTGGTGAGCGCGTCCTCTTTTTCCGACCAATCAAAAACTGAAACACAACCAAAGCATGACATTTCATCAGCGACCTGCTTTGCTTTTTCACGCGTCCGATTGATCAGAAACACCTGCGCGCCCTCTCGCAACAACCCGTAAACAACCGCCCGCGCAGCGCCGCCCGCGCCCAATACAACAGCGGGCAAAGCTTTAAAATCATATGCGGGAACAGCCTGACGGATACTTTCTATGAAACCGAACGCGTCGGTGTTCGATCCGCAAATTTTTTGATCTTTGATGTAAATCATATTGACCGCATTAATCGCTTTGGCAACATCGTCAAAATTATCACAAAGTTTCATGATATTTTGTTTGTGCGGAAGCGTAACGCTAAACCCCATATACATATCTGAAATCAAAGCCAAAAACTCTTTCGACAAATTTTCAGGAGAAATATCGATAGCCTCATAACGAAGCTGGAATCCGTATTTATTCGCCCAATATTGATGAATCAGCGGCGACTTACTGTGGTGTGCTGGATTTCCTATGATGGCGGCTTTGAATTTTTCTTCCATGGCTTAAAGCGTATTGCTGTTTTGAAAATATGTCAATTTATGGCCGCGCTCCGTGATGCTCCCGCAGATAGGCCAGCAGCGGCAAAAGCGGCATGCCCAGAATTGTAAAATAATCGCCCTTCACGTTGGAAAACAGCCACGCACCCGCGCGCTCATATTCATACGCGCCGACGCAATTGACCAGCGCATCGCCCGCTTCTTTGCAATAGGCCGCCAAAAATTCGTCATCTAAATCATGCATCGTGAGCGAGGCCTGATCAGAGGCCGACCATAAAATCTGATCGCCTTTGGCCACAGCCACAGCGGAAATAAGTGTATGCGTTTTACCCCGCAGAATTTTTAACTTCTCTAGAGCCGATTCTTCATCACACGCCTTGGTCATTAATTGTTCTTCAAAATCAAGGGTTTGATCTGATCCAATCACCAGCCGGTCCGCATGCAGCGAAGCAATGCTCAGCGCTTTTTTCTGTGCTAGTTCTTTGGCAATTTCACCAACATCTTTGCCTTCGCCTTGCAGCGTTTCAATGATTTTATGTTCATCAATCGCCGCAGGGGCCAGATCAAAACACAGCCCGGCATTTTTCAGCATCGCCTGACGCGCATGACTTTTAGAGGCCAAAACAAGAGACGGGTTACTCGTCATGGCTCTGGTCCTGATGGTTTTGATACAGCGCCAGAATCTCAGCGGCGGTTTCCTCGATCGAGCGTTTGGTTACATCAATAACCGCCCAGCCATGTTTGGAAAACAGACGGCGAGCGCTGCGCACCTCTTCCTCAATTTTATCGAAATCGAGATATTCATTATTCTCAACCTGCGCCTTGGTTGCCTTTTTATCGGCATTTAAACGGGTGCGGCGGATTTGCATCAGGCGATCGGGGCTGGCCGTTAAGCCGACATACATTGGGTTTTTAAGCTCGAATTTTTCCGGCGGCACATCAACACCGGGCACCAGCGGAATATTGGCCGCCTTAATCCCCCGGCGCGCCAGAAACACGCTGGTCGGGGTTTTGGATGTGCGCGACACACCGACCAAAATAATCTCGGCCTGATTAAGGTCTTTCAAATTCTTTCCGTCATCATGGCGCATCGTAAAATCAATCGCGGATACACGGCGGAAATACGCATCATCCATCGTATGTTGCAAGCCCGGCACACCCTTCGCATGCTGGCCCAAATAGGACGAAAGGCTGCGGATAATCGGATCAAGCACCGCCACGCAGGGCACATGCAGCTCATCACAGCGTTCCTGCAGGCGATGGCGCATTTTCTCATCGACAAAGGTAAAAATGACCGGGCCGGGGTTTTCTTCAATTTTAGAGATTACGCGCTCGAGCTGACGCTGCGTGCGCACCAGAGGCCAAAATTTTTGCACCGGCTCTACGCCTTCAAACTGCGCCAGAACCGCGCGCGCCAGACCCAGCAACGTCGTCCCGGTCGCATCAGAGACCAGGTGCAGGTGAAATTTCGGCGCGTCCTTGGGTTTGTCAGCCATAACGCGCTTATCCTAACAGTTTATAATATAGGGAAAAGTCTTTATTGAATTTCGCCGAATGTTTCTTCCGCAGTGAATTCACCGCCAGGGAAGATCTTGCTTGCCAGCGCCGCATCACGGAAAGGAACGCCCTGCACGTAAACGGCGCGTATGTCGTATAAAATTTGCTCAAGATGGATTTGATTGATCTCGTCATTCAGGCCCGCATAGAACGGGTCGCGCTCAACATCGCGCCCTTCACCTTGCAAATAGGCGGTTTTATCGGGCATACACGATAAAACCTCAATGCCTACCGGCGTTAGTTTTGTGCTGCCGAACGGATTCGTGTTCGCATATTCCCGCACCAGCGAATCCATATATTCCAAAGTTTCGTGATCGCAGGCCTTTACGCGATCATCGCTGCGATACCACTGTTTGAAGGCTGCCTTTAAAGCGCCATGGCTAAAGGTCGCGCTTGGATCGCGCTCCAGATAGCCGGAAAACGCCATCGCCATATCGCCCTCTTCCGAGCCAATCATGTGACGCCAGAGATCGCCGCGCCCTTCACTGCGCATCTCCCATGCCACTAAAATCGTCATCACGTCGCAATCGGCGGCGCGTACCCGCTCAAGCATCAGAATATCTTGCGGGCCGTATTTCTCATCAAAACCACCATGGCGCTTTTCCTGCCATACATCACGCAAAGCGCGGATCAGCGATACGGTTAGAACATTGCGGAAATAATCCGAGCGCCCCAGCGCCGCCATCGACAAGCCGTTATCATCCAGAACAATTTGTTTTTCGCCAACATCAAGATGGAAATCATATCCTTCGCGGTCGGAAATGCTCACCATCCACCCTTCCGCAGCGGCTTCCTTAACCAACAAGCGCGCTGTTGGAGAGGCCAGCAAAGCCTCCAGACAATCACTTAAGAGTTCTTTTTCGGTTGTAACACCTTCAGATTTTTCGGAAAAATCAGAGCATAGATAATCAATCGACCAAAACCCGTCCAATCCTTCGATATCGGTTAAATCGAACGAACGCGAAAACGGGGATGCAAAAGGCGAGGCTTTTTTAAGGCCCTTCACCCTGTCTTTCATATAACGCTGTGATCTACTCGATTTCATACTCTGGAACTCAGTTATGGTTGAAATTTGATCGTGATTATTCTCCTGACCAGCGACGTAGATAGATGATGTCCGCGCTCTTTTGGGAGTCATCTTTTCTACGGGACAGACGTGCCAACCCTTTTCCAGGTTCCGATTTTTCGGATCTTGGCTGTGTATAAAGTTGTACGATCTCCCCTGAGGCCTCTGATGTGCCATTTGAATTCCCCTGATTTTCTTTTAGGAATGCAGCCTGGCGGACGCCATCTGCGGTATGTTCAGGAGATGTTTGCAATTCTTGTTCCGTCTCGCGGAATGAGCGCTCAAACTTGATAAACCAAAGGAAATTCGCGTTAGAACGGTCACGCACATCCGTGAAAATCGGATCATTCATCAGCGTTTCAACATGCCCAGAGAGGTAATTTTTGCCGAATGGCATCTCACCAAGGGCGGAAATCAATGCCGGTGTGATCGATTTTTCTGCTTCGTCCTGATCAAACACATAGCCTTGATAATCAGCCAGCATATTTTGGATCAGTTTTTTATCTTCGGCGCGGCAACGCTCGGACAAGAACCAGCTCTCAACAACCGCTGCGGCGGCTTGGCCGTTATTAATTGTGCGGAAATCCAAGAAGGCTTCGCGCGCAAACGCACGGCCCAGATCGGCCAGTGATGATTTCTCAATGCGCTCCCACGCATTTTTATAACCGGAAAGCTGCAATTCCCATGCGACGCGGATCATGGAGGTCACCAAATCAGCGTTTTGCATTCTATTAATCAAAACCGCATTGTCCGGGTGGAACATCAGCGGGTGGATTAGGGCGCCCTGACGGTGTTGCCATTGACGGCGCAACTCACGCGCGGCCAGCAAGATCTGATCCACAAACTCCAGATTGTTATTGATCAGGATTTTACCGGCCTTGCGATCATAGTAAGCATCGCGAACCTGGCCACTGAAGGCGATTTCAACATTATGCGCATCAGCATTTTCAATATAGGCGGCGGCCAGACGGCTTTGGCCCAAAATATCCTTCAGCGCCACCACATCTTCGTTGGAAGAGGGCTTTGCACCTGTGAGTGTGTCTTTATCTTTTGTGAAAATTTCCAAGCGCTCTTCGGGCAGAAAGGTAAATTCCTGAGAGAAACGCTCGAGCGATTTAATTTCTTTATGAAGATTTTCCAGCTCGGCTTCGAGGATTTTCACCTCAGCCGCATCAAACGCCATATCATCATCTTCGTAATCAACCTCGTAATCCATATAGAATAAAGGCTGATCACCAATAATCGTGCTGATTACCGGCTGTTCGTTGTTCAATGTATAGGAAACGCGGCAGATGCGCTCTTTGGCTGTATTCTTACCTGTTCCAATGCTAATTACGTCCGTCATAACCCCAAATCACTAAAATGTGCCCTTGTTAAAAATGAATCTGCGTTTGAACCCTCGTGCTGCAGATATCTCCATTATGGCGGGGAAAGTCTTAACGAAACCTTGCCAAAACACAGAAAAATAGGGCGTTATCGAAAAGAAAATGCCTTTTTTTATCAAGTCTTTAACGTAACATTAATAGGATTTACCATATTGCATGGTTTTGTTCAGAGAGCATTAAGATTTGCGGGGTTTGAAAGAGGAATTTTTTTAAGAAAAAACGAATCGCCGAATTAAAGTTAAAGAGCCCCGTTTTTAAAAACCAAAGCGGTTCCAGAATGATTTCTTAGGACTTTGCGGTTTTTCAAAAAAGGGTTCTATCGCCTCTCGAACGTACTTAAGACCTAATTCTCTAGAAACATCTTTTTTCATGTCTGTTTGATCAAAGGATTCTAAAAAAGTTTTGGTCCCCACTTTCAAATTGGCAAACGCCGATGAATACGGTTTGATACCCTCCATATATGCCTCTGTTTGTTCTTTAACACCGTCAAAAACATATGATATATTAAGGGTTTGCATCTTTTCTTGTGCATTTCTTAGCTTGTCGGGATCAAAGTAAGGTTTAATATTTTGAGAAAATTTATAGGCAATGGCCGCACTATAGAGCTGAGCCTCTTCAAGAGTTTGTGCATTCTCCAAAGAGTCGTAAAGCTCTTTAAAACCACGCAACGAAATATCTTCTTGCGAATCTTCTATTTGCTCCGCCGTAGCCAATTCTTGTGAAAGGTCGATTTCAAGCTTTTCTGTCATACAGGAAAACTACAGAAAATTACGTATTATGTCAATAAATTTAGTGTTTTTATTGCCCGAATGTGTCGTCCAAAACGGGCATATCTTCGACCAAAAGCTCTTCATTGACCAGGCTGACCGCTCCTTCGGGGGAGACCTCTACATCACTTTTAAACAGCGAATCTTTAAACATCATGGTCGCTTCCATCTTATAGGAGCCATCCTTGCCCTTTTCTTTGATATCGAGAACCTTGAGCATCTTGCCAATCGCCTTGCGCGCGGCCGGCGGCGGCTCTTCCTTCCATTGGATATCATCGACACCTTCGGATATTAAGAAACGGCCGTGGCGTCCGCGCACATGGGTAAAGAAAAACCGCACATACTCACACACAGTCGAATCATCGAGCAGAATCGGTACGTCTTTATTCAGTGCGTAAATCGGCTCGTTGCTAAAATCCAGAACGGTGAAATTTTCAGGGCTATAAACAACAAAACGCTCCATCGGCGGGGAAACGCTGTGGTTTGAGATCTCCAAAAAGCGGTAGCCGGGGTAAAACGGCATATCAACCGCCATGATCGTGGTTTCGACCGGGTCAAAATTTCCGCCATCAAAGGCCGGATTGACCTGATCAAGAATGGTGGCCACATCGGCCAAATCCAGTTTTGTATATGCCTCTTGGAACATTATCTCACATTCGTCGTTAGCTTGATGGTTAGCGGTTCGAATCACTTTGCCAAAAAAAGTATAAAGCAAAGCCGAAGCTTGGCATATCTCTGTGCGGGAATCATGAATGACTTTGGGGGTAAATCCGGGATGAAATTACCCCCTCTTTATGCCTTTTAAAAAATGTGATTCGTCCACGTGTGTGAAAATGAAATTTACCTCTTATGGATGATCTGAGCGAATCATAACGAATCGAAAGAAACTATAAGGACTCCCCTTTTGTGATTCTGGGGGTAAAAATCTGGATAAAATATATACCCATGACTCACAGGCCCTACTATCTAAAAAAACCTTTTTAAATATAAATAAATAATTAGTATTTAAAAAAGCGCGGCGGGTAAGCCGCTTTAATTTTGCTTGAGAGATAAGTTTGTAATGAACCATGTAAACCAGTCTTTGCCTGTGCAGGGACAAAAGAGATTTTTAAACACGCTTGAAGGCCATAAAAGCGATCGCATACCGCTTTGGTTTATGCGCCAGGCCGGACGCTACTTGCCTGAATATCGTGAGCTGCGGACAAAAAAAGGCAGCTTTCTGGATATGGCTTATGATCCCGACGCGGCGTGTGAGGTCACAATGCAGCCCATTCGGCGCTATCAGATGGATGCGGCGATTATCTTTTCCGATATTTTGGTGATTCCGCATGCGCTGGGTCAGCATTTGGAATTTGTTGCTGGTGAAGGGCCAAAGCTTGATCCTATCCACGATGGATCGGGTTTGAAAAATTTGGGCTATTCAAAGTTTTCGCAAACGCTAAACCCGGTTTATCAGGCCCTGAAAAATACCCGTGCGGCGCTCTCAAGCGAGGGATTTCATGATACGGCCCTGATCGGTTTTGCCGGTGCGCCATGGACCGTGGCGACTTACATGGTTGAGGGGGGCGGCAGTAAGGATTTCGCCCATGTGAAAAAATTCGCCTATTCCGATCCGGATAATTTCCAAGCGCTGATTGATCTTTTGGTTGAGGCCACATCGGCCTATTTGATTGAACAGGTGAATGCGGGCGCGGAAGCCCTGCAGATTTTCGACAGCTGGTCTGGCGCGCTCGATAGTGACGGGTTTAAACGCTGGGTCATTCGTCCAGCGCAGCAAATTGTTAAAACGGTTAAAGACACTCATCCACACATTCCGATCATCGGATTCCCAAAAGGGGCCGGGCAGAGCTATCTGGCCTATGTCAGTGAAACGGGCGTGGATGCGGTTGGTCTGGATACAGCTGTAAACACAAAATGGGCGGCTTCTGCTCTGCAAAACCAGATGCCTGTGCAGGGTAATTTAGACCCGATCGCTTTGCTCGCTGGTGGGGATGCGATGAAAAGGGCGGCCGAGCGCATACTATCAGATTTATCTGCGGGGCCGTTTATCTTTAACCTTGGCCATGGCATAAACAAGGACACGCCGCCCGAACACGTGGCGGAGCTGGTAGAGTTTGTCAGAGGATTTCAAAGATGAGCGAAAAAATTGCCGTTGTATTATTTAATCTCGGCGGACCGGATTCGCCCAATGCCATTCGCCCGTTCCTGATGAATTTCTTCATGGATAAAAATATTATCCGCCTGCCTGTTCCTTTTCGTTGCCTGCTGGCAAGTCTGATAGCCAATCGCCGATCCAAACGTGAAGCGGGCGAGAGTTACGGGGAGCTTGGCGGCGCATCTCCCCTGCTTGCCAATACGCAAGCGCAGGCCAAGGCGCTGGAGAAAGAACTGAAATCCAATCAATCAGCGGTTTTTAAAACGTTTGTTTGTATGCGCTATTGGCATCCGATGAGTGCGCAAGTTGTGCGCGAGGTACGTGATTGGGGTGCGGATCGGATTATGATCCTGCCGCTTTACCCGCAATTCTCAACCACGACCACATGGTCCTCGCTGGGCGTTTGGGACAAGGCGATGTTTGAGGCCGGCTATAAACGCCCGACCAGCATGGTGTGCTGCTATCCGCGCAATAAAGGCTTTATCAAAGCCAGCGCGGACAATATCAAGGTGCAACTAAGTGCGGCCAAAAAAGCAGGCCACAAAGATGTGCGGGTTTTATTTTCTGCACATGGTTTGCCCGAGAGCGTGATCCGCGATGGCGATCCCTATCAATGGCAATGCGAAGAAACGGCGCGCGAGACGGTGAAAGCTCTGGGTTATAAAAATCTCGATTGGGCGATTTGTTATCAAAGCCGCGTCGGACGGCAAAAATGGATCGGGCCTAGTTTGGATGAAGAGCTTAAACGTGCGGCTCAAGACAAAAAGCCCGTGATCATTTTCCCGCATGCCTTCACGCAGGAACATGTTGAAACGCTGGTTGAGCTGGATGTGGAATACAGGCATGTCGCGGATAAGCTAGGCATTCCCGGTTATTACCGCGCCCAAACGGTTGGCACGCATCCGGCCTTTATCAAGGGGCTGGCCACGCTGGTCAAAGACCATCTCAAGAAAACAGGCATAAAGGGCGAGGGCGCAAAATGCCTGTGCCCGAAACAATTCGATCAATGCTGTATGCGCTACAGCAAAACAATCAAAAAGGCGGCCTAGATTTTGACAGACCAATATCTTTGATTTATGTATAGTGCTATATAAAAAATTTAGGAGAATATAAATGTCAAATCTCTCAGAAGATGGAATTGCTGAAAAAAGTTTCGAGCTTTTAGAGCCACTTTCAAAAGACCCTGAATTTTTTGTTCATGCCCATGCCTATGGCGACGATGAAAGAGGGTATGATGTGCAGATTGTACAGGACCCTACAAAAGACAATTCAATTAAAAAACTTTTTGGGGAGGCGGCGGAAAATAATGTGAATACGTATCTGGCGTTTCAAAAACTCTTGGAAAAATTCAAGGGTGTTGCGAATATCAGAACCTCTCCTTTTTGCTATAACGAAAAAGTTGAAATTGAAAGCGCTCACATAAGCGCTATTTCCGAGTCTGCTGAAGACTATTTTATTGAAGAGTATACTGATATTGATTTTACAATTGATGATATCACTGAGCATAGCTCGATAATCTCTCCATAATGACATGCAAGAACTCCTCTCCCAAAATTATGAATGGCTGCGCGCGCTGCATATTATTTCGATTATCGCGTGGATGGCTGGCATGCTCTATTTGCCGCGTTTATTTGTTTATCATGCAGAGGCGAAGAAGGGTTCGGACAAAGCCGAAACCTTCAAGGTGATGGAGCGCCGCCTGCTCAAGGTTATTATGAACCCGGCCTTTGTTGCGGCATGGCTGTTTGGTGGACTGATGCTCTGGGCGAACCCGGCTTTGCTCAGTGCGCCGTGGATGCATGTGAAGCTGACCGCTATCGTTTTAATGACCGGCTTGCATCACGTGTTTGCCAAATGGGTGAAGGTTTTTGCCGCCGATCAGAACACGCGCGCTGCCAAGTTTTACCGTATAATGAACGAAGTGCCGACCGCGCTGATGATCATCATTGTTATTATGGCCGTCGCGCAGCCGTTTTAGCCGCTAAGAGAAACTTTAGGATTTCGCTTTACAATAAACATAAAGAGTTGACTCACCTTATACATTTGGGTATATGTGGGACGTCTTTAGGAAAAATCCACAAACATTTAGAGTAGATTTTTTAGGTGCCGCGCGTGCGGCTTTGCTTGAAAAGCTTGGAGAACAATAGCTTTCGCAGTTTAAGAACGCAGAAAAAAGCAGATTTAAACACTCACATCGCCATTATTCCCAAGATTTCGAATTTTTTACAAATATAAGAGTTTTTCATGAACTTACAGGAACTGAAAACACGCTCCCCAGCCGAACTTTTAGCGTTCGCGGAAGAGCTTGATATCGAAAATTGCAACACGATGCGCAAACAGGACATGATGTTTGCGATCCTCAAACAGCTCGCCAGTCAGGATGTCTCAATCTCCGGCGTTGGCGTTTTAGAGGTTTTGCAGGACGGCTTTGGCTTCCTGCGCTCCCCGGAAGAAAATTACCTGCCCGGTCCCGATGATATTTATGTATCGCCCTCGCAAGTGCGCCGCTTTGGCCTGCGTACGGGCGATATTGTTGAGGGCGAGATCCGCGCCCCGAAAGATTCCGAGCGTTATTTCGCGTTGCTCAAGGTTGGCTCAATCAATGGTGAAGGGCCGGAAAAAGTCCGCCACCGTATTAACTTTGATAACCTCACACCGCTTTATCCTGAGCGTAAAATTAAGCTTGAGCTCGATGATCCGACCAAGAAATGCTATGTGCAGCGTGTGATTGAGCTGACCTCGCCGATTGGTTTTGGTCAGCGCGCCTTGATCGTGGCGCCGCCGCGTACAGGTAAGACTGTGATGCTGCAAAATATTGCGCATTCCATCGCGACAAACCACCCGGATGCCTATCTGATCGTTCTTCTGATTGACGAACGTCCGGAAGAGGTGACCGATATGGCCCGCTCCGTACGTGGGGAAGTGATTTCTTCAACCTTTGATGAGCCGGCCAGCCGCCACGTACAGGTGGCCGAAATGGTGATGGAGAAGGCCAAGCGCCTGGTTGAGCATAAACGCGACGTTGTTATTTTGCTCGATTCCATCACGCGTCTCGCGCGGGCGTACAACACAGTAGTACCCTCCTCTGGTAAAGTTTTGACCGGTGGTGTGGATGCCAACGCCCTGCAACGCCCGAAGCGTTTCTTCGGCGCCGCGCGTAATATTGAACAAGGCGGATCCCTGACCATTATCGCGACAGCCCTGATTGATACAGGCTCACGTATGGATGAGGTGATCTTCGAAGAATTTAAGGGCACAGGTAACTCTGAAATTGTTCTCGACCGCAAGATTTCTGATAAACGCGTCTTCCCGGCGATTGATATTCAAAAATCCGGCACGCGTAAGGAAGAGCTTTTGGTGGATAAGGACACGCTCCAGAAAATGTGGGTGCTGCGCCGTATTCTCAACCCGATGGGCACCGTCGATGCGGTTGAATTCCTGCTCGATAAGATGAAAACGTCCAAAACCAACGACGAATTCTTCCAATCTATGAATCAATAAATTAATTACGCTTTAAAACCCTTCCGAGGCCGTGGGCGTTGGGAAGGGTTTGCGATTCCTGCCTTTTTTCTCTATTCATAAAATTAAAGACAAATTATTCCCGTAATCGATTGAAATTCCACACAAAATCGAAACGATAATTGTTGCCCTGCGGCGTAGAATATGGTGGGATGGAGTTATAGGCTATAGAGTTATGTAAAAATAAAAAGGCCGTTAGAGCCCACACTCAAGCCTCATAAAAAGAATAAAGTGCGTATGATTTAAGGGTCGGGTTAATGGGTGACTATATGAATAACAAGAACCGTGCGGGTGGCAGACATGTTGTGTGTTTGTCGTTTCTGGCCGCGGTTCTTTTTTTATGCCCCGCCGCTCCTGCGCATGCTTTTACGTCTTTTCACGGGCAGATTGATGACTACAGCTCTGCCCCCGATACGGTTTCCGATAGTGCGCGCAAGGCGGCTATCGAAAAAGTTCCTTCCTCGCCTGTGGTGGATTCTTGCCTTCCCCTGCTCAAATCCATTCATACCTCCTCAACATTCACCACGGATCGAACCCTGCGCACGGCAGGAAAATCGGCGTCTGCAGGCCTTATATTTGGTGTACGCTTTGCCCTCTCGCCTACGCCTAAGGCCGATGCCACACGTTCAAAAGCCCGGTTTGGTTTTTGGCATCCTACTTCTACCGCAGCCGGTGGGCGCCCCGCTCTGGCGCTGCGCCGCTACCAGGATTGCCGCAGTGACCAAGCCTTTGACGCTTTGAACGCTTATATCAGTGGTAACAAAACGCCGTAATTATGTGTCCCTCGCGTCGCTGGTCGTCTCAAGAACCTTTTGGTTTTTGAGGCGGCCACACGTTTTGGGGCTGTGAAATTTATTTACTCAACGCTTTTTCCAAAAATTCCCGTGTACGCTCATTGGCCTCGCGCGCCGCGTCCGCGTTGTAATGCATGCCTTGCCCGCGCGCGAACGCATGGTTTACACCGGGATAGAAATGAATGGAGATATTGGGCTTGGGCATAAGGGCGAGCTTGATTTGCTCTTGCGCATCTTTAGGCACGAATTCATCTTCCTCCGCTACATGCATCAGCAAGGGCTTGGTGATGTTCCCGGCCATATCGGTCATCCCCTCAATCCCCACGCCGTAATAGGCGACGCTGGCGTCGATATCGCTCTCAGCCGCCATCAGATAGGCCAGCTTGCCGCCCAAGCAATAGCCGACACAGCCCGTTTTGCCGTTTGAGGCCTCAAAGCCGCGCATATATTCAAGCGTGCTTTTCAGGTCGGCTATCCCCATCTCAACATCGAATTGTCCAAACAGGTCAAACGCGCGCTGTAGCTGTTCGGGCACGCTATCGACCAGCTCAATCCCCGGTTCGATGCGCCAGAATAAATCCGGGCACAGCGCCACATACCCGCGCGCGGCCATATCATCGCACTTATCGCGCATTTCCTGATTAATGCCGAAAATCTCTTGAATCATGATCACTACGGGCGCGGGCACTTTGTCTGGCAGGGCGATATAGGCTTTGAAAGGGCCGCCATCATGGGCGGGAATTTGGATCTCGGGCATATGAAGTCTCCTTATTCGCGTGAAAGCGCACCTACGGTATCAGGGCGGTTTTGAATGCGCAATCCCGATGGACTTTTGTGTGCTTTTTGCCTAGGGTCGCTGAAGATCAAAGGAGAATCCGCTATGAAAGTAAAATTCGATATTGAATGCACACCGCAGGAAGCGCGCCAGTTTTTCGGCCTGCCGAATGTGGAGCCGATGCAAGATGCGCTGATGAAAGAGCTGGAAGAGCGCATGCGCGAGAATATTAATTCCCTCGATCCTGATGTTATGCTCAAAACATGGCTGCCGGCCACGATTGAGGGCTGGGGCCAGGTTCAAAAGATGTTTTGGGAGCAAATGGGCATGAATAACCCGATGCAGTCCACGGACAGTAAAAACACCAAGAAATAAAGCATGAGCACGCCTGTAGACGATACGATATTTGCGTTAGCCACACCGAACGGTCGGTCTGGCATTGCGGTTGTGCGTGTCTCAGGGCCTGAGTCATGGAAATCCGCTAAGGCTCTGACGGGAAAAGATTTAATGGCGCGTACGTCACAGCTTTTGCCGCTGAAAAATCCGGCTGATGGATCGCTGATCGACCGTGCTTTGGTGCTGGGCTTTAAAAATCCAGCCAGTTTTACGGGCGAGGATGTTGTCGAATATCATATTCATGGCGGGCGGGCGATTATTGACGAATTGCTGGGCGTTCTGGGGGCGCAGCCCGGTCACCGCATGGCTGAGGCTGGAGAGTTTACAAAACGCGCCTTTATGAACGGTAAAATGGATTTAACCGCCGCCGAAGCGATTGCCGATTTGGTTGATGCAGAAACGGCCGCACAAAAGGCACAGGCGCTCTCGCAAATGGGCGGGGTGCTCGCCACGCTCTATCAGGGCTGGACCGAGGAGCTGAAAACCTCGCTTGCGCATTTGGAGGCCGATCTTGAATTCCCTGATGAGGATTTACCCGAAGGGATCGCGCCGCAGCTGCGCTCGGTTATCGAAGGTTTGAGCCAAAGCATTGCCGATCATTTGAATGATAACCGCCGGGGGGAGCGATTGCGCGATGGTATACACGTCGCCGTCATCGGTGCGCCCAATGCGGGTAAATCCAGTTTGATTAACGCATTGGCGCAGCGCGACGTGGCGATTGTTTCCGATATTGCCGGCACGACCCGTGATGTGATTGAAGTGCATCTCGATCTGGGCGGCTACCCGGTTATTCTGGCGGATACAGCCGGGCTGCGCCCCGATCAGATTGGCGAGGAGGGGCAGGATTTGATTGAATCCGAAGGCATTCGCCGCGCCCTTAAACGCGCGCAAGAGGCGGATATCAAGCTGCTGTTATTTGACGCGACAAGCGCGCAGCCCGATCCGCACACGCTGGACTTGCTGGATGTAAATGCGCTGGTGGCGGTGAATAAGATTGATGAGCAGGCGGCGCTGGAACTGCCGTGCCCGTCCCTGTTATTTTCCGCGAAAACGGGTGAGGGGCTTGAGGCATTGATCAAGGCGCTGACTGATAAGGTGGCGGAGCTGATCGGCTCTAGCGAAACCCCATCCCTAACCCGCCAGCGTCACCGCGCCGCGCTGGAGGCGTGTCATCAGGCGCTGGGCCGCGCTCTGGCCGCTGACCTGCCCGAACTAATGGCCGAAGATATGCGCCTTGCCATCCGCGCGCTGGGCCGCATTACCGGCAAGGTCGATGTCGAAGATTTGCTGGATGTGATCTTCAATGATTTTTGCATCGGGAAGTAAAGCCTAAATTTCCTAGCATTTCTGCCCGGCTTTGATGTATAAAGCCCGCCATAGATAAAAGCGTTCGTCAAAGCAGTTTATTGCTCTGGCAAGGCGCGAGGAGCGTTGCGTAGAAATAACTACGCGAGCGACGATGCAACGAAGTCAGAGAATAAAATGCAAAGACGATATGATGTCATTGTTGTTGGAGGCGGGCACGCAGGCTGTGAGGCGGCGGCGGCATCGGCACGCACGGGCGCGAAAACCGCGCTGCTGACCCATAAAAAAGAAACTGTTGGCGTGATGTCGTGTAACCCGGCGATTGGCGGGCTGGGCAAGGGCCATCTGGTGCGCGAGGTGGATGCGCTGGACGGTCTTATGGGCCGCGTGATTGATCAGGCTGGCATTCAGTTTCGCATGCTCAATGCCTCCAAAGGCCCGGCTGTGCGCGGGCCGCGGGCGCAGGCGGATCGCAAGCTTTATCGCGCCGCGATGCAGGAAATTCTTTTCGATTATCCCAATCTCGACATTATTGAAGGCGCGGCGGATGATCTGGATCTGGACGAGCAGGGCGGCGTGCGCGGCGTCATCACGCTGGACGGGGAGACGATTTCCTGTAAGGCCGTCGTTCTTACAACAGGCACGTTTTTGCGCGGTATTATCCATCGCGGGCAAGACACCGAGCCTGCCGGACGCGTAGGTGAAAAGCCGACAATTGGTCTTGCAGAAACGCTGGAGCGTTTGAAATTCCCGCTGGGCCGCCTGAAAACGGGAACGCCCGCGCGCCTTGATGGCCGCACGATTGACTGGAGCGCGTGCGAGGAGCAGCCAGGCGATGCCGAGCCTCAGCCATTTTCTTACATGACCGACAAGGTCAGCGTGCCGCAAATTCCTTGTCACATCACCTACACAAATGAAGAGACACATAAAATTATCGCCGATAACATTCATCTCTCGGCGATGTATTCCGGCAATATCAGCGGCACAGGCCCGCGCTATTGCCCCTCGATTGAGGATAAAATTACCCGCTTTGCCGATAAATCCCGCCATCAGGTGTTTTTGGAGCCTGAGGGGTTGGAGGACCACACTGTTTATCCGAACGGGATTTCGACCTCGCTTCCGACGGATGTGCAGGAGCGCTATATCCGCTCAATCAAGGGGCTTGAAAATGTCGAGATTTTAGAATGGGGCTATGCGATCGAATATGACTATGTTGATCCGCGCGATTTGAAATATACCCTTGAGACCAAAAAAATTCCCGGATTGTTCCTGGCGGGGCAGATTAACGGCACGACTGGCTATGAAGAAGCCGCGGCGCAGGGGCTCATGGCGGGCATAAATGCTGCTTTGCAATGCAAAGAGGGCGTTTCACGTGAAACAGCGCCGACGTTTGCGCTGGATCGGGCCGATGCCTATATCGGCGTTTTGATCGATGATCTTATCACACGCGGCGCGCCCGAGCCGTATCGCATGTTTACCAGTCGTGCGGAATACCGCTTGCGCCTGCGCGCGGACAATGCTGATCAGCGCCTGACGGATAAGGGCATCGAGATTGGTTGCGTGGGCGAGGGTCGCCAAAAACTCTGGCAGGAAAAATCTGAGAAATTATCAGCTGCGCGGCTTATGGTGGGCGGTATGCAGGCCACCCCAAACGAGCTTGAGGGTTACGGCATTGGCGTCAATAAAGACGGGCAGCGCCGCAGCGTTAGCGATCTTTTGCGCTATCCCGATATTGATTGGGAGCAGCTACAGGGCGTATGGCCCGAGCTTGCCACGATCGAGCCTGCCATTCGTGAGCAAATCGAGTTTGATGCGCTGTATGCGGGCTATATGGAGCGTCACGAGGCCGATATTGCTGCTTTCCGCAAGGATGAGGCTTTAGAGCTGCCCGAAAATCTCGATTACAACGAAATCGGCAGTCTGTCCAATGAGGTGCGCAGCAAGCTTGAGCAGGCCCGCCCCGCCACACTCGGCGCCGCATCGCGCATTCCGGGCGTAACACCCGCGGCTCTGGTCGCCCTTTTGCGTCATGTTAAAAAGCCGTCCAAACTCTCGAAATCGAAAAATGCAGCCTGAGGATTTTCAGCAACAGTTCGATGTTTCACATGAAACATTTGCCAAATTGCAGGCCTATCACGCGTTGTTGTTAAAGTGGCAGGCGGCGATTAATCTTATTAGTCCCAAAACAATTCAAGAAAGCTGGCAGCGGCATTTTGCCGATTCTGCGCAAATTCTTCCTTATATCTCCGAAAGCATAAAAACTCTGGTTGATCTGGGCTCCGGCGCGGGCTTTCCGGGGCTGGTTATTGGGATAATGCGCCCGGATATCGAAGTTCATCTCATTGAATCGGATGAGCGTAAAGCACAATTTTTGCGCACTGTTTCACGTGAAACAGGAGCGGAAAATGTAACAGTTGAAAATGCCCGGATTGAAGAGATTGAAGGGCTAAAGCCCGATTTAATTACCGCCCGCGCCCTGTCGGATTTGCCCACGCTTTTGCGATATGCGGAAATTTGGGCTACGGACAATCCGGCCTTGGAAATGCTGTTTTTAAAGGGGCAATCTTACGCCGAAGAAATTGCGGACGCGCAAAAGCATTTTGGCTTCGATGTGAAGGATTACCCCAGCCAAACGGCGGATGAGGGGCGAATCCTGTTTATAAACGGCCTAAAAGCTAGATGAATTCTTGACGCTCAGCGCGAATCTTCGCACACTCGAATCACATTCAAATATCTATCTAAAACCCTAGTCCTAACCAAAGGTGACCTATGGCTTTACAACCTTCGCGCACAGCGTATTCGGTGCAAACCCCGCGTCTTTTGGCAATTGCCAACCAAAAAGGCGGCGTGGGCAAAACAACAACAGCAATCAACATGGCGACCGCGCTTTGCGCGATTGGCAAGAAGGTGCTGCTCGTTGATTTGGACCCGCAGGGCAATGCCTCGACGGGTCTTGGCGTGCGCCGCTCACTGATCCGCAATTCGGTGTATGATGTGCTCTTCGAGGCGGTCGATATCACCGAGGCGGCTGTGAAAACCAAGGTTCCCGGCCTGTCGGTCGTGCCGTCTTCTGTGCATTTGTCTGGGGCAGAGATTGAGTTGGTTACGGCACATAATCGCGAGTTTCGTCTGCGCGCCGCGCTGCGAAAGCCGCTGCCATACGACTATGTGATCATTGATTGCCCGCCCTCTTTGAACCTGCTGACGCTTAACGCTTTAGTCGCGGCGCAGTCGATTATCGTGCCGCTTCAATGCGAATTTTACGCGCTGGAGGGTTTGAGTCATCTCTCCAAAACCGTGGAGCGTGTGCGCAAAACCTTCAACCCAGAGCTGGATATTCATGGCGTGGTGCTGACCATGTACGATTCGCGCAATAACCTCTCCCGCATGGTAGAGGAAGATGTGCGCGGGCATTTCGGCGATAAGGTTTATAAAACGGTTATTCCGCGCAATGTGCGCCTGTCCGAGGCCCCGTCCTACGGGTTGCCGGCGATTGTCTATGATATGCGCTGCGCGGGTGCGCAGGCCTATATCAAGCTGGCTAAGGAGATTATCCGCCGCGAGCGCGCCTATAACAAAGACGTAAAGGCGGCCTAAGAGATGAGCGAAGCAAATCCGAAAAACAGAGGTCTTGGGCGCGGGTTGAATGCGCTATTCGAAGATGATGAAGAGTTCACAGGTGTAGGTGAGCCATCTGCGCCTGCCGGTAAAGGCGGCCTGAAAGTCGGCATTGAGCTGCTTGAGCAAAGTCGCTTCCAGCCGCGCAAGATGTTCGATGATGAAAGTCTGAGCGAGCTGGCGGACTCAATCAAAGCGCATGGTTTGTTGCAACCGATTTTGGTACGCGAGACCGATGAAGGGCGCTATGAAATTATCGCCGGAGAGCGAAGATGGCGCGCGGCGCAGCGGGCGCAGCTGCACGACGTTCCGATTATTGTGAAGGAGCTTACGGACGTTGAAGCGCTCGAAATTGCGCTGATTGAAAACCTGCAGCGCGAAGATTTGAACCCGGTTGATGAGGCGATGGGTTATCAGCGCCTGATGAAGGAATATAGCTATACGCAAGAACAGCTCGCCGAATCTCTGGGCAAGAGCCGTCCTTATATTGCAAACATGGTGCGTCTTTTGAATCTGCCGGATGTCGTGCTGGCCTATCTGGAGCGCGGTGATCTAACGGCGGGGCACGCCCGTGCATTGGTAACTGCGAAAGACCCGGAAAGCTTGGCCCGCGAGGTTGTCTCACAGGGCTTGAGCGTGCGCGAGACTGAGCGTTTGGCGGCTGAGGCGGCCGGAAAACCTGCGAAAGCGTCGAAGGGCTCCTCCTCTTCAGATGGCGGCTATCAAAAAGATGTCGATACGCTGGCGCTGGAGAAGGATTTATCCGATCATTTGGGCATGCGCGTCTCCATCGACAGCAAAGACGGGGAATCGGGCAAGGTTTCGATCAGCTTCAAATCGCTTGATCAGCTTGATGACGTTTTGAAAAAACTATCTTCTTAATTCCGAACGGAACTAATCGATAAGACTGCCTGCGCGCACAGCGTTTCAACGGGCATGTTTGTCGTTTTGCATTGCGCCTCCAGATCCATCAGGCGACCCAGAACCTTATCCAGCGTGGCAAGACGCCACCGCCCGGCCTGCGCCTTGAAAATCGGCGCTTGCTTGAAAAAGAGCGGGGGTTGCAGGCCCTTCACGGCCTCATCAACACTCATTCCGCCATCGATTTTTGCGCGGGTAAGGTGCAGCTTGCGGAAATGATTTTGCAGGGCTCGGACTACAACAATGAAATTCACGCCCTCCTCCATAAGCTGCGCGTAGGTGCGCAGCGCCTTTTCCGGCTGGTTTCCGGCGGCCGAATAAACCAGATCATCCAGCGCAATCGCGCCCGCTTCGCCGCAACAGGCGCGTACATCTTCCAGCGTCACTTTGCCGCCTTCCGCGCCCTTATAGGTAATCACCTTATCCAGTTCTGATCGCACTTTTTGCCGGTTGCCGGAGATATTCACCGCCAGCCAGCTAACCGCATCATTATCAATCATCAGATTGGCGTCTTGCATGCTCTGGCGGATCAGGCGGCCCAAATCGCGCTCATCCTCAACATAGCAGGGCAGGGCGGCGGCGTTTTTCTCCGCCTCGCATAATTTGCGCAAGGAACTGCGCGGACCCAGCTCTCCGGCCTCGAGAATAATCAGCGCGTTCTCATTGGGGTTTTGCAGATAGTCTTTAATCAACGGGGTGATTTTATCGCCCGCATCCTCAACGCGGATCAGGCGGTCTCCGCCCATCATCGATAGCGCGCCTGCCTCATCGGAAAGGCGCGCTGGGTCATCAAGCAATATATCGGTTGAGAGCGTGACCGCATTAAACGGGTCGTTGATATCGGGCACAACGCTGAGGCCCATGGTCTTGGCGCGTTCTTTCATCAGGCCGGAATCAGGGCCATAGACAAGGATCACGCGCGCGGCCTTGTTTGGCGCTTTGACGAAGCTTTCAATGTCCCGGTACCCAATCTTCATATCTTTATCCTAAGCGCCTCAGGCGCTGCGTCAATTCCCTTATTTACTTTACCCCCTTGCGCGTCTAGGTTTCTTGCGATGAAAATTGCATTTCAAATGGAGCCGATAGACCAGCCTGCGCCGGGCGACTCGCACACCCTCACGCTGATGCATGAGGCTACGGTGCGCGGCTATGATGTTTTTCATTACACACCCGATACGGTGAGCTTGGATAATAGCGGCGTTGTGTGTGCATTATGCGCTACGGTGCTTGTTAATCTGGGTACAAAGCCACATTTTGATCTGGGTGAGTATGAACGCCATGATCTCTCAAGCTTTGATGTGATTATGTTCCGCCAGGACCCGCCCTATGACATTGCCTATGTGACCAACACAGTGTTGCTTGAGCGGTTGCGCGATGACGTTTTATTCGTCAATGATCCGTTTTGGATTCGCAATATGCCCGACAAGCTATCGATTTTTGATTTCGCCGACTATCTGCCGCCAACGCTGGTCAGCCGTAATCTTGACGAGATTGAGGCGTTCTACGCCGCGCACAAAGACATCATCATAAAACCGCTGCACGGTTTTCATGGTCACGGCATCACCCGCAGCCAATCGGTTGAGGATGCGAAGGAAAAGCTCAAAGAGTATCCTGAGCCTTTGATGTTTCAGCCGTTCCTCAAAGAAGTGCTGGAGGGTAATAAGCGCGTTGTGTTTTTTGATGGCGAGATTGTTGGCGTTTTAAATTCTGTTCCCGCAAACGAAGAAGAATTTCGAATCTTCCGCGGCAGCAAAGATATCGCGGCAGAGCTGAGCGCGCGCGAGCGCAAAATTTCCGAAGAGGTCGGCGCGGTTTTAAAACAGCGCGGTATGATGTTTGTCGGGATTGATTTTATCGGCGAATATCTAACCGAGATTAACGCCGGATCGGTCGGCAGCATCTTTAGGCTGGATGAGGTTTATAGCGATAACTATTCCGCCAAGCTCTATGATCTTATTGAGCTAAAACTGTCTCCAAAAAACCGCTGACAATTTCTTTGGTGAAATCGGCGCACTGCGCGGCGCTTTTAAGCTCCGGGCGGGCGGCGCTGAGATCGGGTAGGGCGCGCATATAGGCTTTTTGCTGATCGAGCGTTTGAAACAGCTCGCGGTTGACCAGCCAGTCCGGGCGGCCTTCAGACAAAATATGCATCAGCGGCCCGCTATGCTGATCAAGGTTCCAGCGCTTCAGGCACTCTTGCGAGATTTCGGCAAAGCCCGTGGCAAACTCTTTAATCGTGCGCGTGCCAAACGGCAGGTCGAAATAACGCCCTTCATGCGCATAGGCATTCTCAAAATTTTGATTCAGCAGGTCTTTCGTGCCCTCAAGATTATCTAGATCAATTCCGAAATCCTTCGATAACTCATTGATATTATTGTAAAAATGCTTGCAATACGCCGCAAGACAGCTGATCACGGCGCTGGTGGCGCGCTGATGTTGCAGGCCGGTGCAAAACAGGCTGGAGATTTCCGCGCGGTGACCGAACAATGTGCCTTCGCCGTCACGAATTTCAGAAATATTCACCGTGCGCCGCCAGCTCATCGATTGGGCCTGACGGTAATTGAGCAGATTTTGCGGCCCGTAGCCTTTTTCCTCTAGTTCTAAAAACGAGGCCCATTCCAGCCCCGGCAATTTGGCAAGCTGCCCGTCATGGTTAAAACAGACAAACATATGCTTGTTGTTCAGGGTGAAATCGATATGGCGGTCGATCAGCTCTTCGCCGGTTTTGGCGCTGTAATAAAAATCGGGCACGCCGCCATTGCGCCCGCGCCGTTTCAAAACCCGCGTGCGCGGCGATCCGCCAACCTGCTCGCGCTCATAAAACCCTGCATCCGCTTCGGTGGTTAAAATCAGGAACGGCTCTAGCGCGATCGATAAGCGGATGATACGCAGCAAATGCTCGTAATCGCGATAGGAAACCGAGACCTGAATGCTGGGATCGACAAAGGAGTGATAAGCCTCAACCACATCTTCGCGCGGCGGGCCCCAAAAGGCGATATAGCGGTCATTGTGGGTTTGATGGTGTTCTTCGGGTGTTATGTGCGGCAGATAGGCAAAGGGGCTGGGCAGGGTATGGTGATCTGATCCGATCTGCCACAGTTCGTCAAAGCGCCCGTTAATTTGCTCAATCAGATCGCCAAAATTACCCGGCAGGTGCGGCTCACTGATAACTTCCAGCGTTGAAGCCGAAGGCTCGTTATTAATCGAAAGCGCGTTACGCTGCCCTTCGCAAATCAGGCATTTGCTTTGTTCTTCGGTTAAGGGCTCGAGCGTATCAGTGTTATAGAGGTTAAGTTCAACCTCCATCCCGATGCGCGAGGCTGTGTCGGCGAATGTTTCATTGGTTTCCGTGCCCGCATACAGGCCGATAACGTCCTCTTTGCTTGCAACCGGCCAGTTCTGCGATTTGGTTTTAATCTCCGACATTGAGGACCAATATAGCACCGGGCGGGCGTGAGGGAAGAGCGCGGCGGCGCTTTTCAATTAAATTTGACAGAAAAAATTTTCGGGCGTATAAGTTGGGTTATTGCTCTCGCAGCAATCGCGGCATTTGATGGTATCAGCTTGCACCGCGCTAAAAAAGCTAAAGCGCCACAGCCTCTCGAAAACTTTTAAGAGCACCGCTGTGGTTTCCATTCAGTTGGACACTGCAGTGAAGGCGCATGCTCTTTTTCGCATTTTCTTTCACAGACGTGTTGAGTTAACCGAGGTCCGAAAGGGCCGTAATCTTTGTGAGAAGAAAAATGACGACAGAAATTGTTGGTGTTACATCCTATGCCAATTCCAACTTTAGCGGTATTCAGTTAAGAAAAGACGGCGCCGCTATTGGATTTATTCCCAATCCTTTAAGCGCAATCGGCCGCAGAAAAATTCCGCCAACGCCGCAAGAGCTTTCTGAAGCCAAGGCATTGAACGAGAAGCGTATGGTTATATTCAATCAAATAGCGCAGGCTTGGGAGCAAGACGGGGATATTCCGCAAGAGCTGCTTGAGCAACATTATAATTCTGCGCCGAAGTCTCAGAATTTTTACGGATGCAGTGTGTCTTTTTAGCCTTAATCGCTACTGCGTGCGCTTGAAGTAAAGATTGAGCTGTTGTTCAATCTGGCGCGAGAGATCCTGCAACGCATTCAGACGCGCATTGTCCTCCGACACGCGGGTGGAAAATTCACTGCTGAGGATGTTGTAGCTGGTAATCGCCTGAATGGTCCGGGTTAGCACAACTTCATTGGTCTTTAGATCTCTGAGCATGAAGCCGCTGCTCATCTTAAGCTGTCCGCGTGTTGAATCGGATTCGGTTGTAATGTCGAGCTCGATCAGATTTTCTTTAACCGGGCGCACCTGCAGAGAAAATCTTGAATTATCCGGGCGGCCGCTGCGGTAAAAACGATCAATCAGCTCATTGCGCAAATACTGGCCTTCGCGGTCAGGAATATTTTCGATCTGCACGAGCGCTAGCTTTTCTTCAACACCGATCGCGGTATATTTGTTCTTGCCGTACATGGGCTGAAAGCCGCAGGCGGTCAGAAATAAAACAAAGCTAAGCGCTACAAGAAATCTCATCCGGCCACCACATTTACGATTTTTCCGGGCACATAGATAAATTTGCGCACCTGCTTGCCTTCGCCCTCGACATATCTTTTGACGTTGTCTTGCGATAGCGCGGCTTCGCGCGCAACATCTTCGCTGGCATCGGGCGCGATAGAAATTTGTGCGCGCACCTTGCCGTTCACTTGAACTCCGATCGTAACAACATCATCGCTCAGCAGTGCTTCATCGGCTTGCGGCCAGTTCTCATCAGCAAGAATGGTTTCATGGCCCAGCGCGTTCCAAAGCTCTTCGGCCAAATGCGGCATCATCGGATTAAACAGTTTAACCAGAATCTCCAACGCTTCTTTAACTGCCCATGCGCCGCCATTAAGTTTCACCAGCGCTTGCGCTTGATCCGGATTACCAAGCGCGTTAGACAGCTCGCGAATTTGCGCAACCGCCTTATTCATTGCGAAATCTTCAATGCTTTTGGCCACACCTGCGGCGGCCTTGTGCGCGCTGCGGCGCAATTCCATCACATCATCATCGAAATGTCCCGGCTTTTGCACATCATCGGCGGGGATGTAATCTTTATATTCCATCACCATGCGATAGAGTTTATTCACAAAGCGCCACGCGCCCTCAATCCCGCTTTCGGTCCATTCTAGATCGCGCTCGGGCGGTGAGTCAGACAGAATAAACAGCCGCGCTGCATCCGCGCCGTAGGTGTCGATAATATCTTGCGGGTCAACCACGTTCTTTTTCGATTTCGACATTTTGATCGACGGGCCAACTTTAATGCCGGATTTATCTTCCATCGCATCATATTCGGCGGGCGTGATCCATTTGCCATTAGCATCGGTATAAGTCTCATGCGTGACCATGCCTTGCGTGAACAGGCCGTTAAAGGGCTCGGACACATCCAAAAGGCCGCAATCGCGCATGGCCTTGGTGAAAAAACGGGCATAGAGCAAATGCAAAACCGCGTGCTCGACGCCGCCAATATATTGGTCAACGCCTGTAAAATTGCCCTTGGTGGCGTGCATCCAATAGGCGGCCTTATTTTTGGCAACGGGCAGCGTTTCATTTTTCGGATCGCAATAGCGGAATTGATACCAGCTGGATTCAAAGAACGTGTCGAATGTGTCGGTCTCGCGCGTGGCGTCTTTGCCGCATTTCGGACAGGCGCAATTTTTCCAAGTTGGATGGTGCGCGAGCGGGTTGCCCGGTTTATCGAAGGTTACATCCTCAGGCAAAGTCACGGGCAAATCTGATTCGGGAACGGGCACTGCGCCGCAATCCTCACAATAAATAATCGGGATCGGGCAGCCCCAGTAGCGCTGGCGGGATACGCCCCAATCCCGCAGGCGGAATTGTGTAATGCCCTTGCCATTGTCGATCTCTTCACATTTTTTGATCATCGCGGCGATGGCGTCTTCTTTATTTAGGCCATCTAAAAATTCGGAGTTGATCGCTACGCCGGCCTCCATGAAGGGCAGCTCGCATGCGCTGTCATCGGTGGGCTTGACCACCTGTTTAATCGGCAAGTCGTATTTGCTCGCGAAATCAAAGTCGCGCTGATCATGGCCTGGCACGCCAAAAATCGCGCCTGTGCCGTAATCCATCAGGATGAAGTTGGCGATATAGATCGGGAATTCCTGACCGGGCAGCAACGGGTGCGTGGCCTTAAATCCGGTATCAAAGCCGAGCTTTTCTGCCTGCGCAATGGCTTCTTCGGATGTGCCGATGCTTTGGCATTTCTTGATAAAGGCTTCAAAGCCGTCTTGATTGCCCGCCAGCTTTTCACTTAACGGGTGGTCAGGCGCTAGCGCGATGAAAGACGCGCCGAATAATGTATCGGGGCGGGTGGTGAAGACCTCAATTTGTTCATCACTGCCCGTGATATTCCATGTGAATTGCAGGCCCTTGGATTTGCCGATCCAGTTTTCCTGCATGATGCGCACTTTTTCCGGCCAGCGGTCGAGCTTTTGCACCTCTTCCAGCAATTCCTCGGCGTAATCGGTGATTTTCAGGAACCATTGGTTCAGCTTGCGGCGCTCCACCGGCGCGCCTGTGCGCCAGCCCTTGCCGTCGATAACCTGTTCATTGGCCAAAACGGTGTTATCCACCGGGTCCCAGTTCACAACCGATTCCTTGCGGTAGGCGATACCTTTTTTCAGGAAATCGAGGAACATTTTTTGTTCGTGGCGGTAATAATCGGGATCGCAGGTCGCAACCTCGCGGCTCCAATCAATCGACAGGCCCATTGATTGCAGCTGCGTGCGCATCTGATCAATATTTTCATGCGTCCATTTGCCCGGATGCACGCCCGCATCAATCGCTGCATTTTCCGCCGGCAAGCCAAACGCATCCCAACCCATCGGATGAATCACGTTAAATCCCTTGGCTTTGCGGTAGCGCGCGACAACATCGCCGAGGGTGTAATTGCGCACATGGCCGACATGAATACGGCCGCTGGGGTAGGGAAACATCTCCAGCACGTAATATTTATCCTGATTGGAATCGGCGGATACGTTGAAACACCCGCGCTCATCCCAGGTTTTTTGCCATTTAATTTCAGTATCTTTGATGTTGTAGCGAATTTCGCTCATTTTTTGGATTTCCGTTTCGGCTCAAAGTCTTGCAAGGCTTAATGAATTACCGTAAAAGCACGGAAGCGTAAAGGCGTAAAATATTTGACATAACTAAATAGTTTGTTGTATTCTTTAGAGCATTAGACAAAATTTAAGGGAGAGTAGCGATGGCGGACTTAAAACTGGAAGAACTTCTTGATAATAAGAAAACTGGCGAATCCATTATTTCCAAACATTTTGGCATAGAGACAACAGTGACAGCGCAAGATCAGGGGCTTCTTAATTTTCCAGCCTATAAAGAAGGTGTTAAGTTAGACAATCCCCGCCACGATCTTGAATGGAAATAAATCTAATTCATATATCAGGAATTAAAAAAGCCCTCTCAATCGAGGGCTTTTATTTTATTCATCGAGCTGCGCAATGCGCAATTGCCGCGCGCGGGTCAGAATCGCATCTTCCAGATTGCGCGCGGTTTCGTCCGCTGCTTCGACATCTTTCCAGCCGCCACCGCTCTTAACTTGCTTAAAGACACGCACGCGCACCCCGTCAGAGCGCAGCTGGCGGCCCAAAATAAAGACATTGATCTTAAAGCGCTCTTCGCTTTCCGCATTGGGCATATACCAGTCGGTCAGGATAACCCCGCCAAACGGATCGGCGCTGGCTAGTGGCATAAAAGACACCGTGTCAAGTGAGGCGCGCCAAAGGAAGCTATTCACGCCAATGCCACTATCGTCTTCATTGTCTTTTTTGCCACCCAGAATGCTCAGGCCGTCATTGCCGAAAATACTTTCTTTTTCGCCATAAATATTGCCATCGCCGCCGGTCTGGTTGCGGTCAAGTCCGCTTGGATATTTCGCCTCGGTTTCAATGCTGTCACAGCCGGCAATGAAGAAAGCGCAGCTGGCTGTTAAAACCAGAACTAAAGGTGCTAAAGCGTTTTTCATGATTGTTCTAATACCTAACTCATCAACTTAAGTATTCTGCTTACCACGCCGCGCGCAGTGCGACAAGCGTGCAATAGATAAGAAATAGTGTCTGATTGTGGGAAAAATCCCGTTTTTTGGTGTGTTGCAAAATTGCAACGCGCGTTAAAAAAATGTGATATTTTTGTTTTTCCCGCGTTGACGCTTGCCATATATGCTGGCTAAATCAGGAGGTCCACTAGTAATAGAGGGCAATTCTATTGTTGGGTTCGTATTTATCGGATCTTTTAATCATACATTTAAATCAATTTCTATTGGAGGAAATTTAAATGAAAAAACTACTTACTTCAGCTGCTGTTTGCGGTCTGGTGTTCGCTGCTGCTCCTGCACATGCGGATGTTGACCTCGAATTGGGCGGTTACTTCAAGGGCTACGGTGTATACGTAGATCAGGACGAAGACAGCACGACTCCTACAGGTCCTGTTAACGATCTGGACTTCATCCGTAACACTGAAATTCACTTCACAGGCGAAACAACATTGGACAATGGTCTGATCGTTGGTTTCCACTTGGAAGCTGATGCAGATGTTGGCACAAGCAATGCTGGTGCCGTAAACGACTCATTCGACGTTGATGAATCATATGCGTATTTCGCTGGTTCATGGGGTCGTGTGAATGCTGGTGCTGAAGACGGTGCTGCTTACCTGTTGCAGGTTGCTGCTCCTTCTGCTGACTCCAACATCGACGGTATCCGTCAGTTCGTTAACCCAGTGAACTACACAACATTGCTGTCAGCTGCTCTTGTACCAGCTGGTCTGCCAATTGGTGCAAACAACTCTGGTGGTCTTGACTATGACATGGACCCAGCAGGTAAGTCTGACAAACTGACATACTTGTCACCTGTCATGAACGGCTTCCAGCTTGGTTTGTCTTATTCACCTGACACAGACAATGCTAACGAAAACGGCATTGGTCTTGATGATCAGGAAGACACAATCGGTGCAACATACGAAGCTGCTGTTCGCTATGAAGGCGAATTCAACGGCGTAGGTCTGACAGCCGGTGCTGGTTACTCACACGGTGATAACGAAGCTGATGCTGTTTTGCCACCCGTTCCTGCCGCAGTTGACTCTGATGACCGTCAAGCATGGAACGCAGGTCTTGACCTTGACTTCGGTGCATTCGGCGTAGGCGCTGCTTACGTTGAAGACAACGGTGGTGTTGAAGGCGTAGGCTTCGACGACGAAGAAACATGGGTTGTTGGTGTTGACTATACAACTGGTGCTTTCAAGTTGGGCGCATCTTACTATGACCAAGAGAACTCATTCGGGATCGACGGTGTGGACGCAACACGCTACTCAGGTGGTGTGACATATACATATGGTCCAGGCATGACATTCCGCGGTTCTATCGGTTATGTTGAGCACGAAGCTACAGGCATTAACCCAGATGGTGGTAATGACGTAGACGCTACATACGTAACATTGGGTACACAGATTAACTTCTAATCTGTTCACCATATGAATTTGGGAAGGGCGCTTTCGGGCGCCCTTTTCTTTTGTGCAAACTGTTGTAGACTTGAAGACATGTCCATAGCTCAAAATCTCAAAACCATTCACGACACGATTGAAAAAGCCGCCGCCGCTGCCGGACGTGCGGCGGATGATGTACGCCTTGTCGCGGTGAGCAAGATGCAGCCCGACGCGCGCATTGAGGAGGCCTTGACGGCCGGGCAGCGCCTGTTTGGTGAAAACCGCGTGCAGGAGGCGCAAGAGCGTTGGGCTGAGCGACGCTTGAAATACCCTGATTTACAGCTTCATCTGATCGGGCCGCTGCAAAGCAATAAAGCCAAAGAGGCGGTCGCGCTGTTTGATGTGATTGAAACGCTGGACCGGGAGAAAATCGCACGCGCAGTAGCCACCGAAATGGCAAAGCAAGGGCGTGATCTGCCCTGTTTCATTCAGGTGAACACGGGGAATGAAGATCAAAAATCCGGTATTCACCCGGATGCGCTGCAAGATTTTTATGATTTTTGTTACGGCGAATGCGGGCTGGATATTCAGGGCCTCATGTGCATTCCGCCCGTGAATGAGCCTCCGGCGGCCCATTTTGCGTTGCTTGCCAAACAGGCGAGAGATTTGGGGTTGGCACAGCTTAGCATGGGGATGAGCGGGGATTTCGAAACCGCGATTGCACAAGGCGCGACTTCTATACGCGTGGGAACAGGCGTTTTTGGTGCGCGCGATAATTAGGGCTTAAGCAGTTTTATCAAGCCGCTCAATGGTAATGCCCGAAGGGTGGCTTAAATCACTAAAAGCCAGCAGGGAATTGGATAAATCATCATAATGCTGTGCAATCTGAACCGCTTCATTCAGGCGTGCTTCGGGGGTTTTGGATTTAATGTAATGCGGGCGCTCACCGCGCGCCATGGCAAGGGCATTGCCCGTAATATCTTTGCCTGTCTCTTCCTGAATAACCACATTTACGAGCCCGGCGGCTGCGCCCAGCGCGCCGCCAAAGAGTGCGCCGCCCATAACCTGACTGGCGGGCTTGATTTCATCACCCGTTACACCGCGGTAAAGCTGAGCGACCAGCGGAATATGCTGCAGCGGATTGACCATATCGACCAGATCGGCAAAGCCGAATTCCTGCGGCGCATTTGGTGCGGATGGTTCCGCGCTCTCGCCCTCGTAATAAGATAGCGAGGTCAGTGGCATCGGCGCGCCTTGTGCATGCGTACTTGCGCTCAAAGAACGCTCAATCTCGGTTTTGGCGGTGGCGCGCGCGCTTTCCCATTTGGGCACAGATCCGCCCATGCGCTCGTTCTTGATCATCGTCAGGATCTTTTTTGGTGCGCTAAAATCGCTGATTGGCTGTGTTACAGGGCTAAAACTATGCATTTTTTACCAAAACTGTTTATGTCCGTTTAGAAGCGTTGCAAAAGCCATGCCATTGAAAAGCATGAGAAATCAGGGTTTTGGCGCTGTGCATCCTCGCGCAAAGCGATGCACAGGGCTGTTTTTGCCGCACAGAGTGTGGTAAAAATGCCTATGGCCGAGATCGTGATTATACAGCCCGATACCTCTTCAATCCCTGCACTGCGCGCGGCGCTCAAGGCGGCAAAAGTGCAAGATATTTGCCGGATTGAAAGCGCATTTGATGGCGCAGATAAAACCTATATATGCATCGGCGCAGCGCCGGACGGGCTTGAAATTCTTGAAAATGACCATTTTACGCCGCCTTTTCGTATTGGCGCGCTGCTTGACCGGGTGCAAAGACACGCAAAAGAGCGCAGCAAAAATGCCTCTGCCGCGCCGGTTGAAATCGGCAATTATACGCTCAATCCGCTGGAAGGGCTTTTAACTTGCGCCGAGAGCGGGGATGAAATTCGCCTCACGGAAAAAGAGCAGCATATCTTATTGTTTCTGTATCAAAACGGATCACAAGTGACTGATCGTGAAACATTGCTGGGGGAGGTCTGGGGCTATGCGGATTCGGTAGAGACCCACACGCTGGAGACGCATATTTACCGCCTGCGCCAAAAAATTGAAAAAGACCCGGCCAATCCGGCCATTCTCTTAACTGAAGATCAGGGATACCGGCTGGCTTAAGCGCCGCCTTTGAGTTTGTCCACGGCCGCAACCAAACTTTGCAGGAAGGTTGCGTTGCGTTCAAGCACAAGTTCTTCATACCCCTGCGCGGATAAGGCTTTTAAATCATTGATCAGCGTGTGAATTGTGCGGATCTCGCTGCCATCCAACCCCAAATTTTCTGCAGTTTCTTGCGCGCTGCCTTTTTTGAATTTCGTGTCCTCATGGCCGCTTTGCGCGGCGGTTTTATAGGCACCTGTGGCCTGTGCCATAGCGCCGTTGACCGGGCGCTCCTTGTTAAAATCATGCCCCATTTTGGGTGTGTCTTTTTCGGGCATGTTTTCTTGGTTGCCGTCTTGGCTCTCACCTTCTCGTTGTTCGGGAGGAAGTGACTTCAAAAATTCCTGCAAAAACGCACGCAGCGCCGTGATGGATACGGTTGTATCATCCTCCAGCGCCAGCAGTTCAGCCTCGTCCTCAGTTTCGCCTTTTTTGCGGCGTTGCTGGTCGGGGTCGTGTCGGCGAATCTCCTGACGCGTGTCAGTCTGTTCAGCCTGACGCGGCGTCTGCGAGAGTATTTTTCCCAGCGTGTAAAACATCCTGTTTCCAAAGCTCCTTATCTTAAGGCTCTGTTTTGCCCTTATAATATGCAATTTGAGGGCCATTTTTGAGCATTTTCGGCAGAAATTTCATTAAATCATTGTTTTTAATAGAAAAAATCAACTATTATGACGGCGCATGAGTGACAAAAGAGACAGCAATAAACCGGGTTTGAGCGTAGATGACGCATCGCTCTGGCGCGCGATGACCGGGGATGTGAAGCGTTTGAAGGGGCGGGATTATCTTGAAGGCGAAGAAAAAGAGCGCGCAGAGCCGAAAATTCGCGAAACTGTCATGATCAAAACACCGCGAAAAAAGACAACGCCGCGCGCTAAAGCGACCGAGCTGGATAAACGCACGGATGAACGTCTGCGAAAGGGTAAGATCACCATCGAAGGAACGCTGGATTTGCATGGTCTGACGCAGGATGAAGCGCGCCCAGCGCTTGAGAAATTTGTCTTACAAGCCTATGCACAGCATAAGCGTTGCCTCTTGGTCATTACCGGGAAGGGGCGCGGAGAAGGCCCCGGTGTATTGCGTCAAAATGTGCCGGGCTGGTTGTTTGAAGGCGATCTTGTCGGGGTCGTTTTAAAGGCATATCCGGCGCAGCCCAAAGACGGCGGCAGCGGGGCGCTCTACGTTTATCTGCGCCGGGCGCGTTAACGCACGGCAATCATCTCGGTTTTTTGTTCTATTGTTTGACCGCCGCGCGATAGCGTTGCCAACCCCTTATAGACCCCCGCTTCAATCGCCCCGCCGGTCGATTTTCGGCCCGTATAATAATATTGGCGCGCCCGGGTTTTCTCCTGCGTTATGTTGCGCTTTACAATCCGTAGCCCGTCCGGCGCAACAATCTCAAGAGTGATCTCATCGCCTGCTTCCACGCCGTAGAACGCGGCCCAGAAGATGAGCGCTTGTGCACTGCTCTTCAGGGCTTCGGGCTGGGTTTCTCCGGCCTTAATTGCGCCAAAATCGGGCGCGGTTTCACTAAAGCCCGCATCGAAAATGGCCCCGGCTTCGTAAGAAACGGCCTCATCGCTCGCCCATAAGGATTGTTTTTCTTGCCCGCAGCCCTCGCTGTTTTGCGCGCCTGAAAACGGGTCGGTCACACCGTTCTTCCATGTCACACCAAAATGCAGATGCGGAAATTCCGCTTCGCCCGAATGGCCGATTTGCGCGATTTTCTGGCCGCCAATCACGACATCATCGGGTTGCACAACGATGCTGCCTTGTTTCAAATGACAATAAACGGTGCTTAGGCCCGGAAAGCCAGCCGCGCTATGATCGATTAAAAGGCCGTTGCCGCATTCTCTGCGTGCGGCGCGAATGGCCTCCAGATCCTCTTTGCTTTTAAGGGTATCGGGCTCACCATCGCGCACACGCAAAACCGTTCCGGCCAAGGGCGCAAGCACATCTACACCCGTTGTCACATCGGCCATCGAGCTTACGGCGAAATCCGTGCCCTTATGGCCGTTATAGCTGCGCGCATTGCACTTAAAATCCTTGGCGCCCTCGCCCGAATCCATATCGACATAATTCACAATCCAGCAATTTTCGCCCAGCTCACAATCCACCGGCAATTTGAATTCCGGCGTTTTAGCGGTAATATCATGATCCTGCGCCGTCGCGGCCAGCGGCACGGTCGTAAAAAGCAGGGCTAAAATAAAACAAAATATTTTTGACATAATTTTATTACTTGGGCTATAAGTTTGGGCCAGAGGATTTGAAAAGCTATGCATCACAAATATGCCGTTATTTTTAACAAAAATACAGGGGTGTCCAAGAGATGGTCGCCCAAGCGCTTTTCGCAGTACTTGAAAGAGCTGGATGATAAAGAAAAGCTGCAAAACCCTGGCTATAGCCGTCCGCATGATTTTGTACGCGAAAATTATGAGATTATTTCACTTGAGGATGCCAATCCTATGTTTTTTGTCGATGCGTATAAACGTCTCGGCTTTGACAAAAGCGTAAATCCTTATTTCGCGCACGCCGCTGGTTACGCGCGAGAGGACCATCTTTATGAACGCAGCCGAAAAACATATAGCGAAAAGATTACGCAGGCCATTCAGGACGGTAAAAAATTTCTGTTAACACTGAACGCAGACACGTCACATCTACTTTTGGATTTTCGTGCTATGAAGGGCGAGGGCGGCCAAACGCTGGAGAGCTGGCTCAAGACCGAAAGGCGTGATTACATGACAATCTCTGTGAAATCGGCGCAGGATGTGATCAGTCGTCTGAAAAGCCTGTATAAAAACGGTCTCGATAAGAAAGAATTCAAAGATCGAATTTCTGTGCTTTATCGTGGTGGAGTCCTGCCCTATGACGATTTCTTTATCGGCTCCAATCAGAAAAAACTGAAAGCGCTTTTCAGTCGTCTACAGAATCTTGATACGGGCGTACCGATGAAACAAGGTACGCGCGTTCTTGGGTTTCCGCGCATGATCATATTTAAACCAACCCCGAAAATGATCGAAACACCCTATGCCGAATTTCCAAAGGGCAACATGTCAATTGCAAAGCCCGGTCTGGGGAAAGCAAAAGATATTTCATACAGCCAGCTTATTTTTGCTGAAGAAAATATACGCGCCGGACAGATCTATAAAGATTTGGTGGCCAATATCGTTGATCCTAAAAAGGATGTTTACATCCTCTCCTCCGCCAGCATTACATCGCCGGCCCCGCCGCGCGCCGCAACGAAAGTTTTGTGGGAGCTTTTGCGCTGGAATATTTCTGACATCACCAGTCAGACTTATGCGGTCGATAAGAAACCTAAAAATGTTCATAAGGTTTCTAGCGCGCCTGAAACACCGGCTGCTTAGTTTTATTGCTTACTCCACCAACGCAATCGGCGCTTCGTAGGATTCTTCCGGGTCGTCTTCTTCGCGCTCTTCGCGGGAGAGGGGATAATCCGGCGCATCATAGCCGTCGATGGTTATATCCAGCGCGCGCAAGGCTTCTGCAATGGGAATGAAGAAATTAAGACCCGAGCTGTACCCCGATCCAAGATACGAAACTCCGCTTACTGAGATCCCAACCAGATTGCCGTATTCATCCAGCAATGCGCCGCCGGAATTACCGCCGTGGATATCAACATCGGCCTGAATGAAGGGTAAGTGTACCGCTTCCTCCTTATAGACCCGATGAGCGCTGACAATGCCCTTTGTGACGCTATCCTGTAGCGCGCGGTAATCTATCGGGTTGCCCATTGCATAGACATCTTCACTGATGGTTAGTTTTTCGGTGCGAATTGGCAGGGTTTCAATCTCAAGATTCTCCGGCACCTCTTCCAGTTTGAGCAACGCCACATCGCGCACCTTATCGACACGCAAGACCTCGGCCACCAACTTATGCTGCTTACCCTTGGTGATAATGCGCATACGGGTCGCATCGCCAACAACATGCTGGTTGGTCAGGATATGGCCTTCTTTAGTCAAGAACACGCCCGAACCATGCCCCATTTTCTGGATCATTACATTGGCTTTGCGCACATCTTCGATATGCTTGGGCAGCGGTTGGCGGGAGAGCGATTTGCCCTGTAAATCAACGGCCTCGCGGGCATCAAATTTATGCGGCGTGCTCTCGAAATTTTGCTTGTTGCGGTGTTCGCGCTGTTCCTGTTGCGGCGGTTTGCCCTCGACAATCAGCTCGTAAAAATCTTTGTCGGCGGCAAGATTGTGTGCCGCCATTTCAAAGGCATCATAAAATAGCAGCTCCAATCCTTCCAAGTTCGGATAGCCGCGCTCTGTATAGCCTTCGGTGCTTGTTTTATAAACAACCGTGCGGTGCAGCGCGTCATAAACGCTCCAGTCAATCTGGGCATATAACTTGCCTTTGGTCCCCGGATTGCCAGTAAACCACGATAGGAACGCATCAGGGCCGCGATGGCATACATCCAAATCCACATCCTTCACCCGGGCGCTGACTAAATATTCGGCGCGCTCGATTTCATCTTCAGGTCTAAAATCAGCATCGATATTTTCAACCACATCGTAACCGTTAGCCTCTAAGGCAGTGGCAAAGGTATTTTGTATCCATTCAGACTCTAACTTACTGTTAAAGACGCGTCGGTTTACCGGATAATTTTGCCAAGAGCACAATCGTCCCAGCCCTAAACCCAGTCCGCTTTCCAGACCAACTTCCGTGCCCGGTGGTAGCAAAAAGCGCAGGCGGGAAAATCTAATCGGCTTGGGGTGTGCGCTCTCGGGTACAGGTCGACCTTGCGCATAATCCACTTCTTTGACATTCATTTCCGCACAGCCGAACAGCAAAAGCGGCAGCGCCGCAAGCCATAACATTTTTGCGCAAAGGCGTGTCATGATGTGTGTGGTCTCCCCCGAGAAAATACAATGGCATATTCAAATGCCCTACCAGCGTACCCTATAAAAATTATGCTTAAAAGATGCCAGGACACAACGGTCAACAGGCAATGATTCGGCCTTTAGGTCTCGAACATATAAGAAATCTCCAGCACCTCAATATGCTCGACCGCACCGTCAATACGCACTTTGCGTATATCGCCGACTTCGGCTTTTAATAAGGCTTTGCCAACCGGTGATTCCCAATTGATTTTTGTTTTGCCGGCTTTGGGGTCGAAATCCGCTTCGTCCACACCCACCAGATGCACGGTGACTTCGCGGTTATCTTCGCGGGCGTATGTGACGGTGGCTCCGAAATAAACCCGCTCCAGATTCTGCTGGTCTTTCGGATCGACAATTTTTGCATTCTCAAGACGTTTCTTGAGATAGCGCAGCCGCCGGTCGATCTCGCGCAGGCGTTTCTTGTTATAGATATAATCGCCGTTTTCTGAGCGATCCCCATTCCCGGCGGCCCAGGACACAATCTCGCAAATCCGCGGGCGTTCGGTATGGATCAGAAAATCCTGTTCTTCGGCCAATGCCTGATATCCGCGCGGGGTCATATAATAAATCTCATCGCTCATAGAGGTCTTTTTGCATCATGCGCTTAATGATGTACACTTAAAAAACGTAAGAAAAATCTAAGGCGCTTTTTTGCTGTGCAACATAGAAAACGGTTTGTCATTACTGTTTTATTCACTTTTTCGTGCTTTAATAAAAATTAAGCATGATATTTAGAGTGTATGCGCTGGTTGCCGCGCCGCCCTTGAAAATGGGGCAAAGGGGCACAGTTTCTTTTAGTAACTTTAAACTGAACATGTCTTAAAGAGGGGGGCACATGCCGGACCAAACCAGAATGAAACCGCTGGAGACACGCCCCAGTGTTGAGCTTCTTGAGGCGCTCAGCCCCAGCGATCTGCAAGATTTATGCGATGCAACGGACGCCGCGATTAAGGGCGGCGGCGGCTTCGGCTGGGTTGATTTACCCCCACGCGAATCATTGGAGCGCTATTGGGAAGGCGTAATTGTTATGCCGGCGCGCATGCTGCTCGTGGCGCGTCTGGATGGCGTGATTTGCGGCACGTGTCAGCTTTGGAAGCCTCCGCTCAATAACGAAGCGCAGGCCCATATCGTACAGCTCACCACCAATTTTATTGCGCCCTGGGCGCGCGGTCACGGCCTTGCGAAAATGCTGGTTGAAAAGGCCGAAGAGGTTGCCTTGAAAGAAGGCTTCGGCGTTGTGAATCTGGACGTGCGTGAAACGCTGGTCGATGCGATTAAGCTATACGAAAACTTAGGCTATACCCGTATCGGCGAGCATCCATATTACGCCCGCGTCGATAATCAGGTTCTTAAGGGTTATTATTACTACAAACTCATCGACCCGAAGGCGATCGCGCAAGAGCCTTGAGCTTTCCCCATTTTTTTTCTATAACTCCGAAATGGATAAAAAAGAGCTTTTGGCCAAGAAACTGTCTCTTGAGCATGAAATGAAACATAACCCTGCGTACAAAAAGGATCCGAAAGTCCATTATATTGGATTTTCAGAAGCTTGGTTTTTGGAGACGCTTAAAAGATTAGCAAGGCCATTAACGTCGCAGGAAAAAAGCGACCTAAATATTACAGTGTTAAAAGCGTACGAAGACTTGGAAAAACGGGCCGTTGATTCTCAATCAATGATCAGTTTGTCCTCACGCTATAGCCGCGCCGCCATCGAATGCCGTTTGGAGCAGTGCTCATCACCTTTCAAGCGCACAATCATAAAAACATTCAAGAACGTTAGTGAAGGTCAATACATGACGTTTGAAAAAAATGTTTACGGCCTTCCTATTTCGAAACATCAAATGAGGGCAGCTTTAGAGAAATAAATCTCTAGGCGCTAATGCCCGGGATCAGCTCCGGGTGTGCGGCAAACCCACCGGGGATGTGCTTGCGGTAGAGCGGGTTTTTAATACAGTTAAACGCGCCGCCGGCCTTCACCAGATAAGCAATCGGAATCTCAATCGGGGTCAGGCCCGCATTGCGAACCTTTTCGGAAAAATCTTTTCCGGCCTCAATGGGAACAACCATTTTGTGATTGCCGATATACAGCGAATTTGCGGCGAAATTATCCGCTTCTTCAGGGGACAGCTCGATAACATATTCCGCAGGCTTCAGACCGTATTTGCGGAAAGCCGCATTGTTAAATTTTTCAACCGAACGCTTATCGATGCCATTTTTGTCCATGAAAACATAGGGCGTTTCGCAGGCAAACAAGGTTGACGTATCGATGTGAAAGCAGGGCGATTCCGTTTTAATAGAGTTAATAGGTGCGCCGGTCCAGTTTGCGACCACGTCGTGTGAGCGGATGTCTGACCGGCCCTTGTGCGCATTGGCTCTGCAAGGTTTATCAATATAGCCGGCAAAAAAGACGCCGCGGTAATAATCATAACGGCAATCGCCTGTGCCCTCAAAATAATGAGGCATATCGGCGAAAATGCGCTTTGGCTTCTCTTCCAAATATCCGCGCTTGAGAAGTTCGTCATCAATAACTTCCAGAAATGCCTTGTGCATATTCACTTCAGGAATGCGTTCAGTATTTGAAAATTTACTGAACATTGTGACCAAAGCACCTTTATCATTTTGCATGGATAAAGAGGCATCGGCCATAAAAACCTGATCATAAAATTTTTCAGTGTCTGTATTCGGGATGGTCGGCACAATAATGATATTAGCTTCTTCATTCATGGCTTTGACGGCCTTATGCCAGTCCGCCACCGTTTTCTCAACGAAGCTTTCCGGGTCGGCCTGATATTCCTTGTAATACTCAGCTTCTTTCGTGTTGGCTGATCCATTTTTAGGGTCGGGGGCGGCAATTCCGAAATTGGTTGGCTCAACCATGGCGAAGGTGAAACGCCCCTCACCTTTCCACAGAATGTTTTTGTTCCAATCAGTGTCTGCGATAATGCGCCGTGCCTGCTCGATGCCAAACATATTTGTACTCATTTTTACCCTATTTGATAATTTTTATAGCAACAAATGTAATAATCATATTTTATTCTTATGTCAATATTGTTTTTGCGGGCTTGACGTTTTTTTGTCATATTTGGTAACGTTGTTTCATTATGAATCGAAAAGAGTTTCTAAAAACTGCGTTTTGGGGCGGGGCAGGATTAACATTATTGCCGACCGCCTCTTTTGCGTCCGCTGCGGAAAATGTTCCGAATGAGGCGCTGGAAACTGTCTCAGGGGATCGGCCTGTTAAGTGTCTTAAAACACACCTCATCAAACAGTTTGGTACCCCGGCGGTCTTTGAAAATGAAAAAGCTGATGAGTTGGTGAATATCGCCTCCCTGACAAAATTGATGACTTTGAGCATTGTTTTTGAGCATGTGGAGGCCGGAACGCTTAACCCCGAAGATATACTCAGCATTCCGCGCTCTGTACGCGATCAGACATGGACCAGTGGTTTTTACAAGATAAGCGTGGATCAGGCGATGCGGCTGGCGGCTGTGAAGTCCTTTAATGATGCGGCGATTATGCTGGCGCGTAAAATCGCCGGGTCGGAGCAAAAATTTGTCCGGGATTACATGGCGCCCAAGGCTAAAGAGCTGGGGATGAGCAATACCAAATTTTATAATGCATCAGGCTTGCCGTTAACGGGCAGAAACAGCCGCGGAAAATATTACCGTCTGGACAGTTTCTCGACCGCCAATGAAGTGGCCCTGTTATGTGAGCATATTTGGGGCGACTATCCCGAGCATTCAAAAATATTTGAAGACACAAAAATTAAAACGGGCCCACGGCGCGGTAATGAAGAGTTTGAAAACTCAAATCCATTTCTCTTAGGAGCAGAAGGGGAAAGAGCGGCCCCTTACACGGTAAATAATCGTACCGTTAATCGTGGAAAGTCAGGGTGGCTCAGTACAGCAGGGCATAATTTTGCGGCTGTAGCGCAAGACCCGAATCTGGGCAAAATTTTGGTTGTTGCAACCGGCTTCCAATCGTGGGAAGAGCGCAATGAAGAAATGCCGAAATTCTTTGATCAGGGATTTGAGGAGCTCGCAAAACGTCGCCCCGTAAACGCGCTTAAATTCTTACAGCCTGTGCCTTTGGTTTCGTATTTTTAAGAAAACCTAAGCCTTCACCTTATTCTTCTCATCCATCAGGACAACCGTTGGTTTATAGGCCGCGGCTTCATCAGTTTCCATCTGTGCATAGGCGCAAATAATCACCAGATCGCCGTTTTGAGCCAGACGCGCTGCCGCGCCGTTGATGCCTATGATGCCCGATCCGCGCGCGCCCTCAATCGCATAGGTGGTAAAACGCTGACCATTATTGATGTTCAGAACATCGACCTGCTCATTGGGCAGGATGCCGCTGGCCTCCAGCAAATCCATATCAATCGTAATTGAGCCTTCATAATGCAAATCACACTGCATAATGGTCGCGCGGTGAATTTTCGCTTTGAGCATGGTCAGCAACATGGTCTCTTGCCTCTCGTTCCTATGACCCGTAATCTGGTTTCGCATGCCAACAAAGTCAAGGATCAATCGGATATGAGTGCTTATGACCAGAATAATATTTTTGCCAAAATTCTGCGCGGGGAAATTCCTAACGATACGGTTTATGAGGATGATCACGTGCTGGCTTTTAACGATATTGCACCGCAAGCGCCGATCCACATTCTGGTGATTCCAAAGGGTGCGTATGTTTCGATTGATGATTTTGGCGCCAACGCCAGTGCGGACGAGATCAAAGCCTTCCACGCCGCGATTGCAAAAATTATTGAGCAGAAAAATTTAAAAACCGATGGTTTTCGTGTGATTTCCAATACCGGCAGACATGGGGGACAAGAAGTCCCCCATTATCATGCCCACATTCTGGCCGGTAAAAAACTGGGTCCGATGCTCAGCGCTTAAACACTTGCGCCCGGAAACTGAATAACGTTATCACTGTATCCACTGCGCTGCGCTTGAATGTTTGGCACGGTGCCATTCACCACCATCTGGTCGGCGGCATTGATAAAGGCATCGGCGATCATCGCGTGAGAGTGCGCTTGTGTAAACAGCACATCACAGATTGACGCTGCTTGTGAATCCTTGGCGCGCAGGAAGCTGCAATTTAAATCCAGCAACTCGGCCATGGTTTCTAAATCTTCTGTTGTGTGGATCAGCGTGTCAAAAACTTCATCCCCGTCCAGATCTTGATTATTCGCGTTCTTAACCCAGATCGCGCCATATTCATTGATAATGCGCGTGGCTTCGATGCTCATCACATCCATGCTGGAGGAGGCATTGCGGTAGATATTGGCAATTTTTAAGGCTGACAGACAAATCGCCAGCAACGCTGAATCTGGTTTCATCTCACTAATCGCTTCGTGCAATGCATATTTTGCATCCCCGTCATAGGTCTCTTTGCCATCTAAAATGTCAGAGATCACCATGGGCGTTTGCAGCTTATAAGCCAGTGTTGCCAATTCAATATCGTTCAACATATCTATCACCTTGTTCTGTTCAACTTTCCGTTTTGTTTTGGACGGTGTTTTTTCGCCTCTTATCTCTCGTCTTAAAGGGTAAAGATGAATCAATCGTTAACAGGTAAAATTTTCTTTTCCTCACGCTTTGAAACCCTTTTCTACACGAGGATTTCAGCGATTCAGAAAAATGTGGGAAAGTCCGATTTGTTTTTCAAATTGTGTTTAGGCAACGCATGTGCGATAACTAAAAGAGATGAGAACAAAAGGGGAATATCTGAATGGTTGCGCGGGTTAATACGGTCGCTTTTCAAGGCGTGGATGTGCAGCCCGTCGATGTTCAGGTTCAAATCTCTAATGGTCTTCCGGCTTTTACTATTGTCGGCCTGCCTGATAAGGCCGTGGCCGAGAGTAAGGAGCGCGTGCGCGCCGCCTTGCATGCGCTGGGGCTGGCACTGCCCGCGAAGCGTTTAACGGTTAATCTTGCCCCTGCCGATGTCTCGAAAGAAGGCTCACATTATGATCTGCCGATCGCGCTGGGGTTGCTCGCGGCGATGGGTGTTATCCCGAAAGAAGAGCTTGAGGGCTGCGTGGTGTTGGGGGAACTTTCGCTGGATGCTTCTATCCGTCCTGTGGCGGGCATTTTGCCCGCGGCGGTGCATGCGGGCGCGAATGACAACCGCCTGATCTGCCCGGAGGGCTGCGGCGGGGAAGCCGCCTGGGCGGGCGATCTTGATATTCTCGCCCCGCGCGATTTATTACAGCTGATCAATCACATTAAAGGTACGCAAGTGCTGGGTCGGCCTGAGGCGCGCCTGAACACGATGGATGAAAAAGCTGTCCCTGACCTTGCGGATGTAAAGGGGCAGGAAACCGCCAAACGCGCGCTGGAGATAGCTGCGGCGGGCGGCCACAACTTGCTGATGATCGGTCCGCCGGGCTCGGGCAAATCTATGCTGGCCAGTTGTCTGCCCGGTATTTTACCGCCACTCTCGCCCAAGGAGGCGCTCGAGGTTTCAATGGTTCATTCATTGGCCGGAACACTGCCCGAAGGCGGCCTTTTAAAGCAGCGCCCGTTTCGCGACCCGCACCACAGCGCCTCTCAACCTGCGCTGGTTGGCGGCGGCCACCGCGTGAAGCCGGGGGAAATATCGCTGGCTCATAACGGCGTTCTATTCCTTGATGAGCTGCCGGAATTTGCCCGCGCAACATTGGAGTCGATGCGCCAGCCCTTGGAAACCGGCACGGCGATGATTGCCCGCGCCAATTCCCATGTAACCTATCCTGCGCGCTATCAATTGATTGCGGCGATGAATCCCTGCCGCTGTGGTCATTTGGGTGATCCTGATCTGGAGTGCACCAAGGCACCGCGCTGCGGCGGTGATTACCAATCTAAAATTTCCGGCCCGCTGATGGACCGTATTGATCTTCAGGTTGATGTCCCCCCGGTGCAGGTCTCGGATTTGGATGCACCCAAGGGTGAATGTTCGGCCGATGTCGCTGCGCGCGTTGCGGCGGCCCGCGCTATTCAAGCGGCCCGCTTTGATGCGCTGGGTGTGGGCAATACCATGCGTGTAAATGCCCATAGCGATACCAATGTGCTGGAGCAAATTGCCCCGATGGAAGAGGACGCCAAAGCCCTGCTGAATAAAAGCATGGAGGCCGCGAAGCTTTCCGCGCGCGGCTATTACCGAATTTTGCGCGTGGCGCGCACAATCGCTGACTTGGCGGGCGGTGCGGAAATATTAAAAAAACATCATATCGCGGAATCACTGGGTTATCGCCGGATTTCCTTTAATTAATCTAAGTATATCAACATCTTATATTGATATTGTGGTGCAGCATGCCGCAAATCATGTATGATGGCTCAGAGGCATAAAAGCGGCTTTAGTAACAATATATTAACCATAAAAAGCTATTCTTTTATGTACGAATTAAAGGGTGTGAGCATGGCAACGGGCTATCTTTCAAAAAGTTTTAATTGCGCATCGCGCAGCGAAACCGGCTTTGGTTTCGGGCTGGGTATGGATACCCAAAAGGCCGATAATACTGTTCCCACCAAGGGTTTGATGAGCTTTATTGCGCCGGATCTAAAGAGCATTCCAAATGTTGATGCAGGCGCGGTTTCAAAAATTAATGCGGGTCAAAAAAGCGGCGCATCCATGGCGAATGCGGCGGCGGGCAGTTTGAAAACCAATCTTGATTCTGTGAATGGTTCAATTGGCGGCATGAAAGATGCGATTAAGAAAACACAGGCCAGCATCGCCGAAAGCGCCAAAGATATGGGTATTAATATTGGAGATATCGCGCCCAAAGAAGCCATGCCCAATACAGGCATTGAACTTTTTGGGACGGCCCTTGCGGCGAATATGCTTGGTATGATTGGTGCGGGTAAATCAATGGCTGCGGCGCTTAAGCATTCGGATCAGGTGCAAAATGCTAACTTTTTCATTACCGACATTAAAAAAGGCGCGGGCATGAAGCAGGTCAAACGGCAAATTGAAGAGCTGGAAGAGAGTATTAAATCCAGCGCCGGCGTTGTTGATACCCGTAAAGACGGTTTTGTCGGTTTGCTTTCAGATTCGAAACAGCAAAAAAACCCCGATATAAAACCGAATAAAAATCTGGCAAAGGCGATTGAGGCCGGTCACGGCGTGCAAGAGATTATGCAGCTGGATGCCGATAATCCCAATCTTCCCGAATTTCAAAAGGCGCTGGATGTAAAGCATGCCATTGAAGGCGGTATCGAGCATGTTGAGCGGGTTCAAAAAGACATCCGCGATAATGGCTTTGAAAAAGGCGGCGATGATGTCACGGCCATTTTGCGCGAATCCAAAAACGAAACCGTGAAAGAGCAATTTAACCAAAGCGCGGCGGAAATTCAGAAACAATCAACCGATTCTCTGGGCTATCTGAAACTTAAAATTCAGAATAAAGACGATATCAAGGTGCTTGATAACAAAGATGTGAAAAGTGCTTTGAATAACGAGCCTGATTTGCATCAACTGGTTGGTCTTGAAAAAACCGGCATGTCGCTGGGCAGCGCGGCTTAAATCATTTTTCCTTAAATTTCCCTCTTGGCTGCGTGCATCTCTGCGCTATAACTAAAGCGTGACAACGAATTCTCTTAATCTATGTGTGTTTTGTTCCTCATCGCCGGATGTCGATGAACGCTATATGGCGCTTGCGCGCGATCTGGGTGATCTGGTCGCGCAGCGGCGCTGGCGTTTGATTTATGGCGGCGGGCGGCGCGGTCTAATGGGTGCGGCCGCCGATGCGGCGCTTGAAGCCGGGGCCGAGGTTGAGGGCGTGATCCCACAGCATTTGGTCGATCGCGAAGTTGCACATCAGGGGCTAACAAGACTGCATATCACTGAAACCATGCAACAGCGTCAATTTAAAATGTCGCAGCTCGCCGATGCATTTGTGGTCTTGCCCGGCGGGCTTGGCACGCTGGCAGAATTCTTCGAGATTGTGACATGGAAGCAAATCGCCCTGCATAATAAACCGATCGCGCTGTTGAATTTCGAGGGCTTTTGGGACCCGTTAATCGCTATGATTGAGCAGGCGCAGGATCAAAAGTTTCTACACGGTGCGCGCGGCGATCTTTTCCAGATTGTCGAAACACTCAAGGATTTGCCGGATATATTCGAAAAAAAAACGATGTGGATAGGCTCATAAAGTCGGATTTGTTATAGCCTTTTTAAACCCTTATATTTATTCTGTAAGTGTGGTATTTAAAAAACCCTGAAAAAATATCTTAAACAACCTTAAATTTAAGACTGATTGTGCAATATTCACATTCCATTGAAAAAGCTGGTGAGTTTTCAAAAGAAGCTCTGGAGCGTATAGAGAAAGAGGGCTTGCCGCCCACGCCCGAGCTTTACGAGCTTTGGTATGTTTACGCATCAGGTGCGAATGCGGACGTGACCCGCGCCATTGATATTCTGGTTGCGGCCGAGCAGAATATCACGTTGGAGCGTTGTCAGGAGATTCATCAGCGCTTCCTCAGCGAGAATCAGCAAAGCGAAGAGGTGCAAAAATTCGGCAACCGCATCAATGAAACCATCAAAGATGTGACCGGGGTTGTCTCGAATGTTAAAAATTCCGCGCAGAAATATAATCAAACACTCTCTGGTGTGACAGAAAAGCTTTCAGGAACCGACTCAAAAGAAGAGATCGAAGCCTTACTCAAAGATATTGTCGCTGGCACGCAAGATATGATCTCGCAAAACACCGTTTTAGAAGAAAAATTGACCATGTCTACCAAGGCGATGGAAGAGCTTCAGCACGATCTTGAGATCGCGCGTAAAGAGGCGCTGACCGATGGCCTAACAAACCTTGCCAACCGTAAAGCTTTCGATGCAGAGATTGAGCGCGTGATTGATAGCGCGAAGACAAACAGCCAAACATTTTCTGTGATTATGTTCGATATTGATCACTTCAAAGAATTCAACGACAATTACGGTCACCAGGTCGGCGACCAAGTTCTGCGCCTTGTGGCGCGTACGCTCACCGATGGTGTGAAGGGCCGCGACATGGTTGCGCGCTACGGTGGTGAAGAATTCGTACTTATTTTACCGGAAACCAATCTTAAGGGCGGCGAAGTTTTGGGCGAAAATTTGCGCAAGGCTGTTGCGAATAAAGAAGTGATTAACCGCAATAGCGGTGAAAAGCTCGGGCGCATTACGCTCTCAGGCGGTATCGCCGAATATACCAACGGCGAAGCAATCGAAGATTTGATGGACCGCGCCGACGGTGCGCTCTACACCGCCAAGCAAAATGGTCGCAACCGCATCGCTGCTGCTCCGGCTGCGGGCCAAAGCCAGAAAACGGGATAACCCCGCGCCGCGTGCTTGTGTTCTGGGCGCTCCCGCCCTATTTATAAATCATGCATGATTCACCAACAGCGCTGTCTATGACGCAAACGCCACCTTACCTTCAAAACTTGAACGCCCCGCAAAATGAAGCGGTGGAAACCCTTGATGGGCCGGTGCTTGTGCTGGCCGGTGCTGGCACGGGAAAAACACGGGTGCTCACCACGCGCCTTGCGCATTTGCTGCATACGGGTAAAGCCTATCCTGGACAGATTCTGGCCGTGACTTTTACCAATAAGGCGGCGCAGGAAATGAAAGAGCGTGTTTCCCATCTTTTGAACGGCGCGCCAGTGGAAGGGTGGTGGCTCGGCACCTTCCACTCTCTGGCCGCGCGGATGCTTCGCAAACATGCCGATCTTGTTGGTCTATCCAGCAATTTTACCATCCTTGATCCCGATGATCAGGTGCGCCTGCTCAAACAGATTATGGAGGTGAACGGCGTTGATCATAAAAAATGGGCGCCCAAGGCGATGATTCATTTTATTGACCGCTGGAAAGACCGCGGCCTTACGCCCGATCAAATCAATGCAGACGAGGCGGGTGATCTGGCGGGCGGTAAATTGCCAATCCTCTACCGTCTGTACCAAGACCGTTTGAAAGCCGTGAATGCTTGTGATTTTGGTGATTTGCTTTTGCACATGATTACAATTTTGCGCAATCCTGCGCACGCCGAAGTGCTGGCCGATTATCACCGCCGCTTTAAATATATTCTCGTTGATGAATATCAGGATACCAACGTCGCGCAATATCTCTGGCTGCGGCTTCTGGCGCAGGGTTCGAATAATATTTGCTGTGTAGGCGATGATGACCAGTCGATCTATGGTTGGCGCGGGGCGGAGGTTGGCAACATTCTCAAATTCGAAAAGGATTTTCCTGGTGCGAAGATTATCCGGCTGGAACAAAATTACCGTTCGACCAACCATATCCTAAAAGCCGCTGGGGCAGTGATTTCCAACAATGGAGATCGTTTGGGCAAAGAGCTGTGGAGCGAGGCGGGCGACGGTGAGAAACTGACTATCCGTGGCCTGTGGGACGGCGAGGCTGAGGCGCGCTGGGTCGGCGAAGAGATTGAGCAGCTCCAACGTAAAGGCTGGAGTCTCAATGAAATGGCGGTGCTGGTGCGCGCCGGATTCCAAACCCGCGAATTTGAAGAACGCTTCATACAGCTGGGTATTCCCTACCGCGTCATTGGCGGCCCGCGTTTTTATGAACGTCAGGAAATTCGTGATGCACTGGCCTATCTGCGTGTGATTGCGCAGCCTGCCGATGATTTGGCGTTGGAGCGCATTATCAATAAACCAAAGCGCGGACTGGGGGATTCGACTGTTAATACGCTTTATGCCTATGGCCGCGCGAAGGGCATTTGTCTGCATGATGCGATCATGGATTTAACCCAAACCGATGAGCTGCGCCCGAAGGTCAAAACCACGCTGATGAAGCTGCTTGATGATTTTGCGCGCTGGCGTTCATTGGTTGACAGCACTCCGCACCCTGAACTCACCGCGCAAATGCTCGAAGAATCGGGCTATATGCAGATGTGGAAAGAGGACAAAACCCCCGAGGCGCCGGGGCGGCTCGAAAACCTGAAAGAACTGGTTTCGGGTATGGGCGAATATGATTCTCTGCCCGAATTTTTGGAGCATGTCGCGCTGGTGCTTGAAAACCAAAATGATCAATATGGTGAAAAAGCCACCATTATGACCTTGCACGGTGCGAAGGGTTTGGAATTCGATGCGGTGTTTTTGCCCGGCTGGGAGGAAGGGCTCTTCCCTTCTCAAAAAACCATGGATGAGAACGGGGTAAAGGGGCTGGAGGAAGAACGCCGCTTGGCCTATGTCGGTATTACGCGCGCCCGCAAAAAGGCGCATGTTTCCTTTGCCGCCAACCGCCGCATGTATGGCAACTGGATCAATGCAATCCCATCGCGTTTTGTCGATGAACTGCCTGAGGATCATATAGAGGTGCAGTCCGACAGCGGGCTGTATCAGGTCGGTCGCTCCCAGCATTGGGATTCATCAGGTTTTAAACCTAAAGCACCCGCGCCCAAGCGTCAGGTGCATGATCGTAAAGTGCGCGCCGAGGACGGTACAGTGTTTGCGCGCGGCGACCGCGTTTTCCATGAAAAATTCGGTTACGGCAGTATCATTAATATCGACGGGCATAAGCTCGATATCAATTTCGAGCATGGCGGCCATAAACGCGTGATGGATAGTTTTGTGAAGAAGGGTTAGGACTTTAAAGGCTCTATGATGCCAATAATAAAATCATCCTCATCGACGATTAGAATTTCTTCAACCGCGCCGGATTTCAATGCATCTGCAATTTGATCGAGCACATACGGTAAATCCTTTTCACGTACGATAAGATACAAAAGGCTATCCTCCTAATAATGAGGATAAGTTGCTACACATTTTCCGTCAAACACATCCATCATTATAATGATGGACAAAACCGATAAAAAAATTCGCCAATGCATAGATCAAATCAAACATATCCGCAAAAAACGCGGATTGTCTCAAGATGCTTTGGCAACAGCCGCCGGTATTGGTGAATCCACCATTGCCATGATGGAGACCAGCCGCAATTCGCCAACCTTGAAAACCTTGCTAAAAATCTGCGAGGCACTTGATATAAAATTCTCGGATATATTAAAGGAACAGGACCAATAAACGTGCCCTGGCTAGTTTCGTGAAGAAGGGGTAGTTAGCGAATAACTCTTTCGTGAAGAAAGATGTTGCAAGATGAATCTTGTTTAAATGGTCCTGTCTCATACCCTTTATCCAAAAGCCCGGTATATATATCCAGCTCCATAGGCGAGCTATCCTCATCAATACCCGGCAGCACGGTTACGAAAGAGGCATCATATTTTTTTAGCGCACCGACCCAGTTTTTAGAGGTGTGTCCTGATGCCACTAAATGGAAATATTTATCGTGATCTTGCAGATCTTCCTTACTAAGGCCGCTGCTTGGCACGCGATGTTTTTTGCGCATATTTTCGGGCGGATTAAAAAGATTGCTGAGTACAACCAGATTGACCTGATTATTCTGTTCTTTATCAAGCGAATGAATATACTCTCTATCCAGGAAGTTTTCTTCATAAGCCAGATTAACGGCGTTTACGCTAAATTCAGGATGAAGTTTCACACCGGTCTCGGCCAGTCTCTTCGCCACTTCTTTAAAAGAAGATTTGTCGTTTTTCGAGAGATCGTTGCCGGGCTCATTTTTTTTGAAAAGCGCACCGACAAGCACGACGTTTTTTACGACGTAGCCTTTGGAATCGGCATCAGCCAGACATTCGGCTTTTTTGAACGTCTCGCGAAGCTTTTCTAAAAACGCAGTTTTAAGATACATAATGCCTTGGATCATACAAAAGTATGTACATTATGTCAATTAAAAAACGCTGTGCCGGAGAGGTTAAAATTCCAGCCGCCCGCTGGCGATAATCGGGCCATAACCCTCTTGTTGGGCGATTAAAACAACGCCGTCCAGCTCATCGGCGCGGCCCACATCAAAGCGTACCATTTTTTGCGAACCATCCCATGTATCAACGGGTTGAATAACACGTACAGTGTTCGTTGATAACAGCTTGCGTCCGCGATTTTCTCCGCCTTGTACGTTCACCGTTTGCGGTTCTTCATAACCAAACGCCCACAGCGTGTAATTGCCGGTCGGGGCGGGCGGCAGCATGGCGATAATGGTGCTTTGATCCTTATGTGACAAAGAGATCGGGCGCAACGGCGCCTTGGCGGATTTCTCAATCGCGCTTTTAATCGCGTTTGAGCGGTGGCCGGGAAATTCATCGCGTCCGTTCACCACCATTTGCGGGGTGTAGTAATTGCCCTTCCCCCGCGCCTTCATAATCGAAAATTGCCGCTGATCGCAGCTTTTTAGGCCGAACGTATCTTCCCAGCCCAGATAATCCCAATAGGTCACATGGCAAGAGAGCGTATAAATCCGCTGATGCCCGGAGAGCTGGCCGAGAATTTTCTCCGCTGGCGGACAAGAGCTGCAGCCTTGCGAGGTAAACAGCTCCACCACAATCGGGGCTTTGCCGACATCGATATTCACATCATCGGCATGTGCGGGGATAAAACCATATGAAAGAAGCGCAAAAACGCCCAAAGATAAAATAAAAGACAGGGTTTTCATCATAAAACCGTACCAATTCCACTGTGATTTATATAGGTTATGTTCTTATATATTCGCTGTAACCACAGGAAAATTACAAAAGAGACGATTCTATGACCCTAAAAAACAAAGTCGCAACCGTATTTGGCGGAACAGGATTTATCGGTACGCAGGTTGTACGTGAGCTGGCAAAGCGCGGCGTAACGGTGAAGGTTGCCACCCGCGTGCCTGAGCGTGCGTATTTCCTCAAGCCCGCTGGCGCTGTCGGACAGGTTGTGCCTTTCGCATGTAACTATGGCGATGATTCCAGCTTGGCGCAGGCGGTGAGCGGTTCGGACTATGTGGTCAATTGTGTTGGAATTTTATATGAGCGTGGGCGGATGCGCCGCTTTAATCGCATTCATACGGACTTACCCGAAGTTATTGCGCAGGCCTGCAAAAAAGCGGGGGTGGAGCGCTTCGTTCACATCTCCGCGCTAGGCTGTGATACCGGCACATCGAAATATGCCAAAAGTAAGCTGGCTGGAGAAAAGGCGGTACTTAAAGCCTATAAAACCGCCACCATTTTGCGCCCCAGCGTTGTGTTTGGTGAGGATGATGACTTTTTCAATATGTTCGCGCATATGGCGCGCTTCGTGCCCGTTTTGCCGTTAATTGGCGGCGGTGAAACCCGTTTTCAACCTGTGTTTGTCGGCGATGTAGCGGATGCGGCGATGGCGGCGTTGGAGCGCCCGGCTCTGGGTGATTCTAACCCGCAAGGGAATATCTATGAGCTCGGCGGGCCGGATGTGCTCAGCTTTAAAGAGATTTATGAACTGCTCTTTGATTATACGCAGCGCCCGCGTCCGCTGGTGAAGCTGCCTTTCTGGGCAGCGAAGATTGAGGCATTCTTTTTACAATTTTTGCCCAAGCCGCTGTTGACCCCCGATCAAGTGGAATCGCTCAAGACCGATACGGTCGTGGGTAAAAAGGCGCTAACGCTGGTGGATCTTGGTGTAAACGCGACAGCGTTGCGCTCGATCTTGCCGCGTTATTTGCCGAGCTACCGCGCCGGGGGGCGCTTTGGCAAGGCTGGGCAAAGCTCTACGGCCTAGAAGAGTACATCTGTTTGCTATCACAGTGTTTTAGGCTATATACTCTCATGGGTTCGAATTTTAAGGAATCGCGTATGCGTATTTTTGTTGCTTTTCTAATGATGTTTGCCGTGTTGCTGACGGCGCCGGGTTCGCCGCGCGCAATGAGCGAACAGATCGCGGCGATTGTCAATCAGGACGCGATCTCTATTTCCGATGTCAATGACCGTATGCGCTTGATCATGACCTCTTCTGGTCTTGCCAATACGCCTGAGATTATGAATAAGGTTTCACAGCAGGTGCTTGCTTCGTTGATTGAAGAGCAAATTAAGTTGCAAGAGGCTGAGCGTCTGGGTATTGAGGTTAGCGATGAGGAAATCGATAAAGCCTTCGCCTCTCTGGCGGAACAGAATAAGTTTACGCCCGAGCAATTTACTGAAATTCTAAAGCGCAGCGGTGTGAACAAGGCGACGATGGAACGCCAAATTCAGGCCCAGATTGCATGGACCAAGATTGTGCAAAGCGCCGTTCTTTCGCAAGTCTCGGTTACAGATAATGACGTAGAGGATGCGCTGGCGCGCATGCAGGCCAACAAAGGTACAACCGAATATCTGGTGGCGGAGATTTTTCTGCCCTACGAAACTTCCCAAGAGGCTAGTAATGTACAGCAATTGGCAAACCGTCTGGTCGGTCAAATAAGAGAGGGGCAGGCTCCGTTTTACAAGGTGGCGCAGGAATTTTCTAAATCTGCTGGCGCTAGCAATGGCGGCGATCTCGGCTGGGTACAGCAGGGTCAGCTCGCGCAAGAAGTTGATGGTGTGCTGCGGACGATGGCAAAAGAGACGGTCAGCGCGCCCATCCGCTCGGCCAGCGGCTATCATATTTTGTATCTGCGCGATATTCGCCAAATCTCTGATGAGACCATGCCCTCTGCGGATGATATGAAACAAACGATCGGCAATCAGCGTCTTGAGCGTGCGCAGCGGCGCTATTACCTTGATCTTAAGGCATCAGCCTTTATAGAGAACCGCATTGGCTCCTAATCCGCGGCGTGAATTTTTATCTTTTGGGCTGCAAATACAAAATTTCTGCGCGTCCGCTGCTCGAATAGGAGAAAACTGTGCTGTGCTGCGGGTCTCAAAATTTAGCATTCTCGCACCAAAATCCTTCAATTCCCGCCGCAGATAAACACAGGATTTCATTATGAAAAATAAAAAGAATTTAAGTGAATTGGATGATTTACCGCCTTTGCGCGATGTTATTGAGGCACATGACCTTCGTGCGCAAAAGGCGCTGGGACAAAATTTTCTTTTAGATCAAAATATTACGGACAAAATCGTGCGGGAATCCGGCGATTTTGATGGGGTGTACGTGTTTGAAATCGGGCCTGGTCCGGGCGGCCTTACCCGCAGTCTTTTAAAATCTGCGGCGAAAAAGGTGATCGCGATTGAATTTGATCCGCGTGCCGTTGCCGCGCTGCAAGACCTACAAGCGCGCGCAGGCGAACGTTTGGACATCCATCACGGCGATGCGCTGGCGGTTGATTTACCCGCAATGGTGCCGGAGCCACGTGCGATTGTCGCGAACCTGCCCTATAATATTGCCACGCCGCTGCTCATTAACTGGTTGAAAGATATGCGAAAAAACCAAAATACGTACGGCTTTATGAGTTTGATGTTCCAAAAGGAAGTGGCGGATCGCATTTGCGCCCCGCCGGGCGGCAAGGCTTATGGCCGTCTCTCGGTTATGGCGCAATGGCTGTGTGATGTTCGTGTGATTTATGATTTGCCGCCCAGCGCCTTTACACCGCCGCCCAAGGTGCGTTCAGCTGTTGTGCACTTTGTGCCGAAAACCCTGCCTAGCGATGCTCCCTCTTTTGCAGCTGTTGAAAAAATCACCGAAGCCGCCTTTGGTCAGCGCCGGAAAATGATTCGTTCCAGCTTGAAAAAATATATAGGCGCCATAGAGGCGCTTGGCCTTGATCCGACCAGCCGCGCGGAAAATTTAAAGGTTGAAGATTTTATCAACTTGGCGAAACTGTTGAAAATCTAAAGCCCGCCGATCAGTCCGCGTACAAAATCGGACATGCCTTGCGTGCGGCGGCGCTTCAAGCGCTCACCATCGAGAATAAGCTGCGCCTTTGCGATTGCTTCATCGACATCATTATTGATGATCACGTAATCATATTCGCTGTAATGCGACATTTCCGCGGCGGCCTTGGACATGCGTCCGCGAATATCGTCTTCGCTTTCTTTGGTATCGCGCGAACGGTTGCGCAGGCGCTTTTCCAATTCTTGACGAGATGGCGGCAAAATAAAGACCGTCACCAGATCATCGCGCGCCGCTTCGCGTAATTGTTGTGTGCCTTGCCAATCAATATCAAACAGCACGTCTTTGCCGCTTTCTAAGGCCTCACGGACGGGCTTTGCGGGTGTGCCGTAATAATGATCAAAAACTTTGGCATGCTCCAGCATTTCGCCGTTTTCGGCCATGGCGCGAAACTCATCAGGCTCGACGAAATAATAATCCTGCCCGTGAACCTCGCCCGCGCGGCGCGGGCGGGTGGTGGCGGAAATGGAAATGACCACATCATCATTTTGTTTGAGCAGGGCGCGCGTAATCGTCGTTTTCCCGGCGCCCGAGGGCGAGGACATCACATACATAAGACCGCGGCGTTTAAAATCACTCAAAATTTTGATCCTGTTTTCACTATTTTATATCTTGTGTTTAAACCTAAATGGTGAAGGATAGAAGCGCAATTTAAAAAGGCGGGCATGATGCATACTCTGGATAAGTTTAAACATATTGTCATTACCGGTGCTTCCAGCGGCCTGGGCGCAGAGCTTGCCCGTCAATATGCCGCACCCGGTGTTTGCCTGTCGCTGAGTGGGCGTGATGCGCAAAGACTAGCCGAAGTGGTGCAAAGCTGCCGTGCATCGGGCGCGCAGGTTCATGAAGACTGCATTGATGTGACGGATGCAGCGGCTATGGCCGCGTGGTTGCAGGGCTGCAATGCGCGCCAGAGCGTTGATCTTGTGATCGCCAATGCCGGAATTTCCGGCGGAACCGGGCAAAAAGAATTGGAACCATCGGCACAAGCGCAGATGATTTTCGATGTGAATGTGACCGGGGTCCTAAATACGATCAACCCACTTTTACCCGCAATGGTTGTGCGTGGGCACGGGCATATTGCGATCATGAGCTCGCTGGCGGGCTTTCGGGGCTTTTCTGGCGCACCGGCTTATTGTGCCTCCAAGGCTGCTGTGCGCGTCTACGGAGAAGCGCTTCGTGCCGGGCTTGAAAAGACGGGTTTGTGCGTGAGTGTGATCTGTCCCGGTTTTGTTGTCACGCCGATGACGGCTGTGAATGATTTTGATATGCCGCTCTTAATGCCCGTAGAGCGCGCCGCCGCAATTATTATCAAGGGATTGGCAAGGGGGAAGGGGCGAATCGCTTTCCCGTTTGTGACGCGTTTTGCTGTTTGGGCGTTGAGTGCCATGCCTGATGGTTTAGCCCATCGCTTGATTCGGGATTTGCCGGGGAAAAAATCTTTAAAATAAAACTTTAGATTGTAATTTTCTTCTTTATTTTCTTTTTTAAAGAGAGGTCGTTTTTGCAGCGCATGGTAGTGAAAGCTTGACAAAACCATGAGAAATATAATGGAATAGCGCTATTCGTACTGAGTTTGGTTACGCTTTTGACAAAAACGTTCTTCACTTGAAACAAAAGGTGAGCAGCGTTTTTTGGCGCGAATGAGAGATATATGAGTGTACGATTTGATGAAAACAATCTGGAAGATGTTGCCAATCTTCTAAAGGCGCTCTCGAATGAGAGGCGTTTGAAAATTGTCCATGTTCTCTGTGATGATGAGAAAAATGTTGGCGAACTCGAAGAGATTATCGGTTTGAGCCAGTCTGCGCTTTCCCAGCATTTAGCCCGTTTGCGCCGCGACGGCATTGTCACAACGCGCCGCGATGCCCAAACGATTTACTACACGCTGGCTTGCGATTCTGCCTGCACAGTTTTGAAATGCCTTAGGGAATTGAATGACGCTTAGAGCGCGCCCAGAACCGCCTCTAGCGATAAATCCGACAAATCCTGTGATTGAAGTGTTTTGACGGCGCGGCCCTTTGGTTTATGACGTACAGGATTGCTGCGCCCGGAGAATAAGACAAGAGATGTGCATCCGCTTGCGCCGATCAGATGCATCGGCCCGGTATCATTTCCCACGGCAAAATCCGCGTCTTTGGCCAGGCTGATAATCTGATCCAGAGATGTTTTGGCAACCAGATTGAGGGCCTCGGGGCAGGCGCGCATAATGGTTTGCGCGGCCTTGATCTCGCTCAGTGCCCCTAAAATCACGGGCTGTACCCCCCGTTCATGTAGGGCTTTGGCAAGGGCCGCATAGCTTTGCGCCGGCCAGCGCTTATAGAGATGCTGGGGGGCGGATCCGGGGACAAGCAGCGCATAGGGTGCTTTCAGGGCAAAGCCTGAGATATCGCCTTTCATCCACTCCAGCGTATCAATCTGTACGTTTTTTACACCGACCAGTGCCAGTGTTTGTACGTGTCCGTCAAAAGCGTGTCCGGCCGTGCGTTCCGGGGAAGTGTTGCGGTGAGAGGCACCGGGCGCCGCCCCCACCCATTCGGGTTTCGGTGAAAATAATTTAAGGTAAAAAGACGTACGGTCGTTATTTTGCAGATCGTATACACGATCGAATTGGCCGCTATTGAGCTTTTTGCGCAGCGCCCGCCAGCCGCTGATCTGATAAAATTTCGGCTTGGTGTCGATCCATATTTCATTGAAATAATTGCATTTTTCAGCAAATCTCTTAAAAGGCTTTGTCGTCAGTAGTGTGATATGCGCTTCTTTATGGTGATTGCGGATTGCGGCCATCGGCCCCAACGCTTGTATAAAGTCCCCCAGTGCGCCGAGTTTGATAACGAGAATGCGCTCCTGCTCTTTTGAATTTGCCGTCATCTCTTATCCTGTTTTTTGCGCAAATTGACCGCGCAGCAATTCGGCATAAACATTCAATGTCTTGTCGCACATCTGCTCGCGCGTGAAATGCTCTGCAATATGGGCCATGGCCCGCGTGGCCAGCATCACCCGCTGATTGGGTGTCATTGCCATCACGCTCTCAATCGCATGTTTGAGTGCCATCGGGTCAGAATGCGGAACCAACCAGCCGGTTTGCCCGTGGATCACCGTTTCCTGAGCGCCGCCATGATCCGTGGCGATAATCGGGCGGCCCATCGCTTGCGCTTCCACCGGGATGCGGCCAAAGCCTTCCGGGTCGGTGGAGGCCGACACAACGACCGAAGCCAGCATATAGGCCGCAGGCATGTCATTGCAGTGCTCAACAATGCGCACCTGTCCGCCCAGTCCCTTTTCCTCAATCGTAGCTTCCAGTTCCTTGCGGTATTCGTCGCGGCCCTGATCAGAGCCGATAATCACGCAAAACAAATCTTTACGGCCCAAAAGGGCCATTGCCTCAATCAGAACATGATGCCCCTTCCAGCGCGTAATACGCCCGGGCAGCATAATAATGTTCGATCCATCAGGAATGCGCCATTCGCTTGACAAGGCAATCATACGCTCGGGCGTGACTGTGGTTGGATGAAAGCGCTCCAGCTGGATGCCGCGGTGAATGACCCGAATTTTCGAATCCGGCACGCGGTAGTGGTGGCGCAGATAATTGGCCACATAATTCGAAATCGCAATCACGCGCTCACCCTTGGCCATCACGCTGTTATAGAGATGCTTGGCTCGCCCCCCGGTATTATAGGGCGCATGGGCGGTGGTCATAAAATGCGCGTCTGTCCCCTTGCAAGCTTGCCATGCGCTCCAGGCCGGGGCGCGGCTACGGGCATGGACAATATTCACCTGATATTCGCCAATCAACCGGCGCAGCTTTCTGGCGTTCTTGAGGATCATCAGCGGGTTTTTGCTATGGATAGGCATATCAATATGAATAGCCCCGATCCGGGCCAGCTCATGCACGCGGTCTCCACCATTAGAGACTACAATCGCCTTTGCACCGCTACGCACCAGCTCGGCGGCCACATCAATGCACCCCTGCTCCGCCCCGCCCGCGCTCAGCTCGGGAATAATCTGCATAACAACAGGAATATGATTTGAAAGGGACATACGGGAGAATCTTTATTGGTTGTTTCTTTACTCTATAGAGCGCGTTAGTCTAACATGCAAGCGGGAGAAAGACTATGAGCGTTCAATATCTCGAGCGGGACAATAAACCAAAATTAGCCTACAGATATACCCCGGCCTCGGGTACGGGGAAATCCTTGCCCGTGGTTATATTTCTGGGCGGTTACCGTTCGGATATGGAGGGCACAAAAGCCCAATATCTTGAGGCACAGTGCGCGGCGCGCGGACAGGGTTATATCCGATTTGATTATAGCGGTCACGGCCAATCCGAGGGCACATTTGATGAGGGTACAATCGGCATTTGGCTTGGTGATGCGCTCGATATTATAGAGCATATCGCTAGTGGCCCGGTAGTTCTGGTCGGCTCGTCCATGGGCGGCTGGATAGCGCTCTTGGTGGCGCGGGCGCGTCCGGCCATGGTGCATGCGCTGGTTGGCATTGCCGCCGCGCCGGATTTCACTGAGGATATTTATCGCCGCCTGAACGGCGCGCAAAGGCAAGAGCTGGAGGAAAACGGCATCGCCTATGTGCCCAATGATTACAGCGACGTGCCGTACGCTTTTACCAAGGCATTTTATGAGGAAGCCAAAGATCATCTTCTTTTGCACGAGATCCGCCATGTGAATTTTTCCATGCGCCTTATTCAGGGCGGGCAGGATAAGGACGTGCCCTGGCAAACCGCGACCCGTATTCAAGAGGCTTATGAAGGTGCGGAGCTGGATGTCGTGATTATCGAAGACGGCGATCACCGTCTTTCCCGGTCCGAAGACCTTGAGGTCATTGATAAAGAAATCAAAAGCGTGTCGGGAATTCTTTAAAAAGCCGCGTTAGCCTTTAAACGGGCCGACCTTCAAAAGCTTCAAAATAAATAGCAGCAGGAAATTCACGCCCGCAAAGGCCAGCGCGACAAACAACGCCTTTTGCATCAGCAGCATTTTGATCATCTCCCAAGTTTGCGGATCAGAACTCTCTCGCACGCTCTCATAGCTTTCGCGTGCATAATGCGTCCAGATAAACCCCAGATCGGACAGGTAAGACATCAGCGGGCGCTCTCCACTTTGCATGGTCGCAATCAACTCGTTAAAAGAGCTGTTTTCCAGCAAAAGCGCAATATCATGCCCCAGTGCCAAAACGGCCGGGATCAGGACTAGAACAATATAAAAATGAACACCGCGCATGAGTTTTTATCTCCACCATTGAAATGAAACAATTCCGCGCGCTCAGTGTAGCAATATTTTCCGCGCGCTGATAGCCCATAGAGCTCTTGCACTTTCAGGGAGATAACGCTAGTCTGCGCTCCGATTGAGTTATCTCTTGATGGTGTCGTGGCCCCGTTTGCGTCAGCAAACAAATCTTATTAATTATGAGGCCACGTAAACCGATTAGGTGTCGTGGCCGAGTGGCTGAAGGCGCACGCTTGGAAAGCGTGTATACGTTTACGCGTATCGTGGGTTCGAATCCCACCGACACCGCCATTTTTCCTCTTATATATCCAAATTTACAGCGTTACTCGTCACTGACGTAGGCTTCCTACGCGGCGCTCCTCGTGCCTTGTAAATTTGGATATAGTAAGGGAAAAATTTTGGAGATGAGTATTCGAACCCGGTTCGACAATAAGCTTAATGAGGCCGGAAGAATGACGGGCGAATTTAGCGTTTGCCACTTTGGCAGGGGCGTTAGCCCCGCACCAAAGACATCCCACCGACACCGCCATAATCTTTCATGCCCCCACTAATTTTCATAAAATTTTAAACATTTTTCGCTAGCATGAAAGTGTAAGGTTGCGAAAAAAGCCTCCTTGCTTTTGATAAAAAACATTAAAAAACAATAACTTATTTTTATGGCGGGTTTAAAAATGCAGAATTCAAACATTCAAGACAATCTCGTAGAAAAAACAACAGAAGCTGCACATCTTTTGCAGGTTGCAGAGTCTGAAGGCTTAGATCATTTCGAGGTCGCGATGGTGGGTACGCAAGAGCAGCCACTTTACGAACCCAACAATGCTGATGAAGCGATGGTTCAATATGAATCTAAACCTCTAGAAGTTTCTGAGATTGTTTCAGGGGCAGAAGATTTTGGTTTGGAAGGCCTTCTGCAAACGGCTGAAGAATTTACAGCTCCGCAAAGCAATGGCTTTGAAGGTGGTGAATTGTTGGATATTGAAATTGCCCATATTCTTGAATTTGCTGTTTTGGGCAAGGATAAAAACTTCGAAACCTTGAGCGATAGCTTCATTCCTGAAGGTGCGCTTGGTGCGATCGACACAAGTTACGACCACGAAACAGACAATATTGAGATCAAAGATTTCAGCCTGAGATTTGACGATACAAATGACGATTCTGTTGATGTGCTCCACTCATATGGACCTCTTTCTATGAATGCTCACGAAGCTGTTGCTGCTGAAATTGAAGGCGGCGGTGGCGGCGGCGGCGGCGGTGGTGGTGGCGGTGGCGGTTTTGAAATCGTCATGCCTATTGACCCAATTGGTCCTGGCGCAGGTGGTCCTGGCGGCGGCGTTGGTGTCCTCGAGCTTGCTGCTGTTCTCTAAGCCATCACGTTTGAAATTCAAGAAAAGAGCCTCAGAATTTGAGGCTCTTTGTTTTTGCTAAGCGTCAATCTCGGTTTTCATCTCTTCCAGTTCCAGCCAGCGATTTTCGTAGCGTTCCAATTTTACTTGTTCTTCGCTTAGGGCTTTCGTCGCTTCGTGAAATCCGTCCGGGTCGCGCGTATAAAAATCCACATCAGACAATTGTTCTGACAGGGTCGCGATTTCTTTTTCGCTGCGCTCGATTTTTCCGGGCAGTAATTTAAGCTCGCGCTCCAGTTTATAGGTCAGGCGTTTTCGTGTTTGATTTTGGGGCGCTTTCGGTTTTTCGACCGGCGCGGTGTGCTTTTCTATCGGCCTTACGGCTGCTATCTCTTGCGGTGATTCTTCAGCGGCCTGCTCCTTTTTCATCTCCAGATAATCACTATAGCCGCCAATTACGGCTTCAATTTTTCCATCGCCTTCAAAGGCAAGGATCTTGGTCACAGTTTGATCGAGAAAATCACGGTCGTGAGAGACCACAATCAACGTACCGGGATAATGCGAGAGAATTTCCTCGAGCATGTCCAATGTCTCCATATCCAGATCATTGGTCGGCTCATCCAGAATTAGGCAGCTTTTCGGATCGGCCAGAATTTTAGCCAGCATCAGGCGGTTTTTTTGCCCGCCGGAGAGCTGTGAAACCTTGTCTTGCGCGCGCGCGGGATCGAACATGAAATCTTTCAAATACCCGCAGACATGGCGCTGCTTGCCCATCACATTGATGTAATCTCCACCACCGGGCGAAAGCGTTTTCTTGAGCGTATCTGTGGGGTCAAGGTCGCTGCGCTTTTGATCGAAGTAGGAAAACTCCAGTTCTTTACGGGTTTTTACGCTGCCTTCATCCGGCTCTAATTCACCCAGCAGCAATTTTAAAAACGTTGTTTTTCCCGATCCGTTTTTGCCCAAAATTCCAATGCGGTCACCGCGCACAATGCGCATTGAAAATTTATTCAAGATTGTGATGTCTCTCTCATCGTCCGTGAAATTTTTTGAAACGTTATAAAACTCACCGACGACTTTGGCGTGGCTATCGATGTTTTTAATCGGCTCGATTTTGATTTTCTGTGTGGCGCGCCGGAAGGATGACTCATCGGCCTTCAGCTTCGCGCGCATTTCTTTGACCTGTTCGAGGCGACGAACATTGCGCTTTACGCGCGCTTTCACGCCGCGGCTGGCCCAGGCAACCTCAAGGCCTACTGTCTGCTTGCGGTTTTTAAGCTCACGCTCTTCTTGCTCTAAAAGATCGGTTGACCATTCATCAAAATATTTGAATCCGCGCGGCGAAACTTTCAACTTTCCCCGGTCCAGCCAGAACACTTGATTGGTGATATTGGATAGAAAAGTTTTGTCGTGTGAAATGCACAAAAGCGTGCCGCGATAAGCGTTCAAATAATCTTCCAACCATTCAATTGCTTCCAGATCCAAATGGTTGGTTGGTTCATCCAGCAGCAAGATATCCGGCTCTTCTACCAGCGCCCTTGCAAGCCCTGCGCGGCGCACCTGCCCGCCGGACAGGTTGGTCATCTTCGCTTTGACATCCAGCTCCAAGGCTTCGGCCACGATATCGACCTTATAGGCATGCAGGTCGCGCTCCTCATCTTTAATTTCCTCAAAGATAAAGTCAAAAACGGTTTCATCTTTGGGCACGATATCCTGATGCAAATACCCGATAGTTAGGCCGGGATTTTCCCATCTCTCTCCATCATCCAATTCCTGCACGCCGGTGATGATATTCATCAGCGTCGATTTGCCCGCACCGTTTTTACCAACCAGCGCGATGCGGCTTCTCTCATGGATATTAAATTCCAGCCCCTCGAAAACGGGCTTTTCGGAATAGCGCACCATGGCGTCTTTAACGGAGAGAAGAAGACTCGACATTAGAAAATTTCGCTATAATCCTGCTGAGAAAATCCGAGATAGATTTCTTTACCATGAACAAGAAGGGGGCGCTTCACAATCGATGGATTATCCATCGCCACTTCAATCGCGCCCGTTTCGTCCATATTTTCTTTTACATTTTCCGGCAGCTTTTTCCATGTTGTGCCGCGGCGGTTAATCACATTTTCCCAACCATGCTCGGCGATCGCGGCGCGCAAGACATCCTCATTCGCACCGTCTTTTTTATAGTCATGGAAAATGTAATTCACGCCGTTTTCCTCTAGCCACGTGAAGGCCTTCTTCATCGTGTCACAATTTTTAATGCCGTAAATTTTTGTCATGTCATTTCCTTTTTGTCATCCCGACCGACTGTAAAGGAGTGGAGGGATCTTCAATTTTAATCACCTTATCAGATCCCTCGGCTTCGCTCGGGATGACGTTGGTGGGCTTTTTATACATTCTGCCCGGCAACATAGCCCGAAGACCACGCCCATTGAAAGTTAAAGCCGCCCAGATGTCCGGTGACATCCACAACCTCGCCGATGAAATACAGGCCGGGCACATTTTTCGCCTCCATGGTCTTGGAGGACAGCTCATTCGTATCCACCCCTTGGCGCGTCACCTCGGCGGTGCGGTATCCTTCGGTTCCGGCGGGTTTTACGCGCCAGTCATTCACTGCGCGCGCCAGCGCTTCCAGCTTTTTATCCGGCAAATCGCCAAGACGCCCTTTGATGCCTTCGGCCACGCAAATGCTTTCGGCTAGACGGCTCGGTACAATATGCGAGAGTGCGGTTTGAATATCCTGCTTGCCGTTTTCATGTTTGCGGGCTTTGAAAAATTCGAACATGTTTGTATCCGGCGCAAGGTTCACCGCGATCTCATCACCCTCGCGCCAATAGGATGAGATTTGCAAAATCGACGGGCCGCTTAGACCGCGATGGGTGAAGAGCAGCCCTTCGCGAAAGGACTGCTTCCCGCATGAGACAATTGCATCTACCGACAGACCGCTCAGAGATTTACAACGCTCAAGCAGTACAGCCTGAAACGTAAAAGGCACAAGGGCGGGATAGGTATCCAAAACCTTGAGGCCAAATTGCAGGGCGATGTCATAGCCAAAACGCGTTGCGCCGATTTTGGGGATCGACAACCCGCCTGTGGCAATCACCAAGGAACGGCAGCGTGCATCACCCAGACTGGTGGACAGGCTATAGCCGCCGCCCTCAATCGCCGCAACGCTATAGACGGTTGTTTCCTTGCTGTAGCGAACGCCCGCATCCTCACATTCTTTCAGCAGCATATCGATAATCTGCTGCGCCGATTCATCGCAAAACAACTGGCCCAGCGTTTTCTCGTGATAGGCGATGCCGTGCTTTTCAACCAGTGCGATAAAGTCGCGCGGCGTGTATTGGCTCAGCGCGGATTTGCAAAAATGCGGGTTGCCAGACACAAAGGTTTCCGGGCGCGTATTGATATTGGTGAAATTGCACCGCCCGCCGCCGGAGATGCGAATTTTCTCGGCTGTCTTTGCGGCATGATCAACCAGCCAGACGCTGCGCCCGCGCTTGCCCGCTTCGATCGCGCACATCAGTCCGGCCGCACCTGCGCCGATTACGATCACATCATATTCCCGTTTATTCTTCATGCGCTGGGTTGTAGCATAAAAAAATGGATTGGGTGGTTTATATTTTGAAATGCGCGGACCAGACGCTTTACACCGGCATCACGAATGATTTTGCCAAGCGCCTGACCGCCCATGAGAATGGCAGCGGCGCAAAATACACAAAAGGGCGCGGTCCGTTCGAAGTTGTCTTTCAGGAAAAATTTAAAACCCGCAGCGCGGCTTCAAAACGGGAATACGAAATCAAACGTCTGAGCCGTGAAGAGAAGCTGTCTTTAATCGCTTAATAATGCGGTGGCTTATCACGCGCGGCCATTTCACTGACCGAGGCGGGCGCGTCCTTACCCTCTTGCAGATCATCTTTGAGCGCCTCCACCTTGCCCTCAAGTGTGCGGATATAGGCCTTCAGCGCTTCAATATCTTTGCCTTGCTTGAAAACAATATCGCTCAGATCTTGAATCTCTTTATCCTGATGCGCGATTTTTTCTTCTATTTTATCGATGCTCATGGGCTGCTTATAACGCCGGGGCGCCTCTTGGGCAAACAAAAACCGAATGAGAGAGTCTCCCATTCGGTTTTCATCAAATATGGCGGTTACATTCTCTAACCGGCAGGAACACCGCTGGCCATGGCCGCTTTCGCTTTTGCTTCCGACATGATGGAACACACGGTCGTGCCGCACTTACCATGCTTGCCTTTGGCCATATAGCCGCCTTTTTTCGTTTTGTGAATGGCCGCGCCCTGAAGCTCGACATTTTTTTCCTTACATTTCACACAATATCCTGTGATTGCCATGAGGGACCTCCTTTTCGGATAATAAAATTATAATCCATTCTTTACTTACGACATAATTGTATCACCTTTGACCGCCTGGCCCTAACCATAATAAGAGGCGGTGTGAATAAGGGAATATTTTTGTTTTAAATCAGAGGTTTAATATCTTTGTAGGCCGTCTTCGACATAGCCGCAGCGGCGGTCGCCATCCAGACACAGCACTGCGCCGACCAGAATCTGGTAGTGGGATTTATCCGGCTCGATCCCCGTTTCATCGGAGATATCGACAATTTCATTGGCGCATTCGACAAAGGCGCTGCGCATAGCTTCGGCCGGAAAGTCCCCTTGCGAAGCGGCCGTGGCGGCGGCGCAATGCTCCTTCAAATCTTCAATCGCTGCCTTTTTACCGCGCTTATCCAAATTGGCGCCGTAATTGGCGGCCATCACCAGCGTCGATTCGGATACGGCAGCCAAACACTCCTGCGTTTCCCAATGTTCAGGGCAGAAATTAGCCACTTGCGCGGCGTGGTCAGTTGCGGCTTGACTGGGGGCATTGTCCCGCGCGCCGGGTGTAGCTGTGCGTTTATTGTAATAGGACTGAGCATAGCTGTAATTTGTCCATGTGAAAAAAATAAGCGCGGCTATGGACAAAGCGCGGCCGATACATACAGAATATTTCATAACAGTCCTTTCGATGACGGTCAGTACATTTTATCATTGCCGCGATTGAAAAAGAAAGTTTGTAAAAATGCTCATCAGCTTTTTTGTTTTTTTTGCACTTTTTACCGCCGTGGGAATCATCTCGGCTTTTTGGCGCAAGGAGACGGTGGATGATTATTTGCTGGCCAGCCGTGAAGTTCCGGCTTGGCTTGTCGGCTTATCTTTCGGCGCAACCATTTCCAGTGGCGCAACTTTTATCGGCTTTGCGGGCCTCGCGTATCATTCGGGAATCACGGCGATTTGTGCGACCGGCGGCATTATGCTCGGCGATATTCTGGGCTGGTTTATTGCGGGTGATAAAGTGCGCAGCGTCTCAGAGGCCAAACATATCCGCACTTTTCCGACGTTGGTGGGCAAGCTGGGCGGGCAGGATTTTCACAAGATCACGATTATTACTTCGCTGCTGACTATTGTGTTTATGGGGACTTATTGTGCGGCTCAATTGGTCGCGGGGGCGAAGGTTGGTCAGGCCCTGTTCGGTTGGGATTTTGAATATTTCGTCGTCATCGGCGCGCTGGTGCTGCTTGCCTATTGCTGGGCGGGGGGCATCCGTGCCTCCATCTGGACCGATGCGCTCCAAGCCATCATTATCTTTGCCTCGCTGGCGATTTTGATTGTCTCAGGCTTGCAGGCGGTCGGGGGGGTAGGCGCGCTGTGGACGCAGCTCGCCGTGATTGATCCGGGCCTGACCAATCCGTTGCAATTTAAATTGCTGCCTGTTTTGGTGGGCTGGTTCTTTTTCGGGGTCGGAATTTTGGGCCAGCCGCAATTGATGGTGCGGCATATGGTCGCGCGCTCGGCCAAAGATATCAAAACCGCGCGCGGGATTTACATTACATGGCGCACAATTGTGCTGGCGATGGCGGTGCTTAGTGGTCTCATTGCGCGCTTACTGATCCCTGAGGCGGATGTGTTTGACCCTGAGCTTTCGATCCCGCAGCTCTGGCAGGATCTATTGCCGCCGGTTTTGGTCGGCCTGCTGATTGCCGGGCTGTTCTCCGCCACTATGTCCACGGCTGATTCTTTGCTGCTCGCCGCGTCCTCATCGCTGACGCAGCATCTGGTTCCCAAATGGCGCGATTCATATTTCTTCGCGCGCATCGGCACGATTTTGATTATCACGCTGATTGTTGGAATCGCTCTATTTGCCATGAAGGGCGTTCTGGCGCTGGTCATTGTTGCGTGGGGCGGATTGGCGGCCAGCATCGGCCCGCTGATGGTGGTGCATTTGCTCGGCGGGCGGCCCAGTCAAAGCACCGCGCTGGTCATGCTTTTTACCGGGCTGGGCGTGACGGTGCTCTGGCGCTACGGGCTGCATCTGGATAAACAACTGATGGAGCTTGTCCCCGGCATGCTCAGCGGCTTCGTGGTATATGTTTTATCAAGTGCGAAAAATAGGTTTCCTAAGCAAGCAAACGAGTAGCATCGCTTTGTTTATCTTCCAGAGAGGCTAAATAGTTTTGCCCGTCAACATTAATGGCTTCAGCGCGGCCCGTGATCCACATGCGGCAGTTTGAGGCCGGGCACAGACAAGGAAACTGTCGAAACAGTACATCTTCTGTGGAGGCATAATCCATAGTCAGAGGCTCTCCGGCTTTGATATCTTTGATGCAGTAAATCTGATTTTGATGCATATCTAAAACGCTGTTGGGGTCACAACTATGCAGCAAATAACCAATAAAATGCGGGTCATGCAGATGCAGCGTTGGTGAAATTTGCAATGTGTGTTGTTTGATGTCGATGCCTTTTATGCCTGTAAAAGCGCCGATTATTTCTCCACGTTTAAAGTCACGCTGGGCGATGACTCCGTCGCCAAACTCTTCGCATGTCACGCGTTTAATATTTTTTGCGGAGGGGAACAGGGCAAGCTCTTCGGCTGTAAATTCACATTGCTCGAGAAAGGATTGCGGATAGATACAAGGGCTCGCGGGCGCTTTTTTCTTTTGCGTTGTATAGCTTTTGAGTGTTTCAAAGCCGTTGAGCGTCGTCGAGTATGTAGTGGTGTAAGCGCCGGTGTAGGCCAGAACAATTTTGTCGCCGTCTTGCAGCGAGATCGGAAGCTGGTAATTAAAACAGTCATTGTATAGGACATCGTTTGAGTCACAGGTTTGCCCGGCCAAAATCACATGTTTGGTCTTTCCTGTTTTAAAAGACAGGGCTGGGTAATCAATTTTTTCTTCAACCAACCCTCCATATCGCCCGATATCTAGATAAACCCAATTCGGATGTCCGGCTTCATAGGGCGGCGCGACTTGGACGACCTCGGTTAAAATGAATCCCGCATCGCCGACCATATAACGGCCTGGCTCTGTATAGATGAGGGGCGCGGTTTCAAAATAGGCATCGACGTATTTCAAAATTGCAGCAGCGAATGTTTCAATGCCGGGAACGTCATGGCGGTAGCGAACGGGAAATCCGCCACCCACATCCAGAATGCTGAGTGGATGTCCGGCCTTTTCCAATGACTTAAAAATTTCTGCAACCTGCTGCGTTGGTTTTTCCCAGGCCTTGGGCTCAAGCTGCTGCGAGCCGGTGTGAAAAGAAACTCCATAAGGCACAAGTCCCATAGTGGGCGCTTGCAGCAGCCATCTTTCAGCATTATCCGGCAGAGCCCCGAATTTAACGGTTAACGGCGATACTGCGCCCGCGCCGTCGGCAAAAATTCGGCAAATAACATGAGCGCCGGGCGCCGCGCGCGCGATTTTTTCAAGATCCGTATATTCGTCAAAAACAAATTGCCTAATGCCGCGCTCAAAGGCGGCTCTGATCTCATTCTCTTTCTTCAACGGATTGCCGTAGAGAATCGTATTGGTCGGCGCGCCGGCGGACAAACACATATCAATTTCGTTTACGCTGGCTACTTCGAAATATCCACCTTCCGCCACTAGACGCTTTAAAACGGCAGGCTCAGGGTTGGCTTTGATGGCATAGTAATGATGTGCCCGCGGCATGGCTTTTTGCAGCCGTTTAAAATTGTCGGCCACCTTGTCTAGGTCCATAAGCAGATAGGGTGTTTTATGCGGGTGTGTTTCAAAATATTTGAGGATATGAGCGGGTAAATCAACTGTGTTCATAAACACGAAACTCCGTAAAAAAGTTACACAAGTCCCACGTCCCGCTCGCTTTCAAAGACCATGAGCATCAGGCCGTATGATTTTTTGAGTATCTACATGTTTTGGGATTTATTGCAATATGTATTTTTTAGAAGAAGAATTTTCTTAACACCATGTAAAACAACAATAAAAATAGTTCAAAGATTGACTTTCCGATTTATTTGTAGGACTATATTCCTTCTAATTAAAACCAAAGGTGGCTGCACTATGTCTACTCCCATCCCCCGCCCCCCTAAAATCAAAAAACGAAAAGAAGGATTGAGGGATTTTCATTTTAAATCAGTGGGTTGTGATGCGGTTCAAATTCGCGTAAAACGGGATAGGCATTGCACAACAAAAAAGGGATTTCATCATGAGCGTAACAAAAACATTAATGACCGTTGGTACAGTGGGTTTTCTCGCGGTGTTTGGCGGCGGGGTGTATGTAATGATGAATTTAGGCTCCATCGCGCAGCAAGTGACGGAGCGCTACGCCAGCCAGACTTTGGGCGTGGATGTTGATATTTCCTCGATGAGCGTGTCACTGCAAGAGCGCACGGCCAAAGTGGTCGGGCTAACGATCGGCAACCCGCCGGGTTTTGATAAGCCGCATGCGGTGCGCGTGGAAGAAATTGATATCACGCTCGGCTCCATCAGTAAGGAACTGATTACTTTCAAAGACATTGTCGTGCGTGGCACGGATGTGAATGTCGAGGTGAAGGAGCAAACCACAAATTTGCAAACCATTCAGAAAAATATTAAGCCCGCGCCGAAGGAGCCCGCGGTGGAGGCGAGCGGCGCGGAAAAGCTCAAGGTGATTATCAACCGGCTGGAACTGGCGGGCTCGCAGGTTAATCCGAGCGTCACCTTGCTGAGTGCGCAGGATTTATCGCCGGTGACGATTGATCAGATTTTGCTGACCGGGATCGGTCAGCGCGAGAACGGGATTCTGGTGCGCGATGCGATGGCGCAGGTCTCCCGCCAGCTTTTGAAGAAGTTCAGTGACGCGGCGGCGAATGGCGGTTTTTATCAGGGCATGTCATCCGAAGCTTTGCAGGAAATGGGCGTGAGCCAGATCAATCAGATCAAGGATCAGGTGGGCCAGAAACTCAAAGGCTTGTTCGGGAATTAGTTTTTAGTCGGCCGCTTGGCGCTGGCCTTCCGTCTTTAGGCAAGTGCGCCAGCTGATCCAGTGCGAGAGCGCGCCGCTGAGCACATTCGCTCCGGCCAATGCTCCGAAAACGCCGATCACGCCGAAATACAGGCTTCCGACATATGCCCCGATCAGGGTGAGCGCGGCTTTGCCGACAATCATCATAAAGGACCGCTCGGGCATGCCCATCGCATTAAAGGCCGAGCTCCAACCGAACACCAAATTTCCAAAGGCGTAGGAAAACGGCACGATCCAGAAGAATAAGACGCTGTAATGAATAACGATCGGGTCGTCGGAAAACGCGCCTGCGATTTGGCGCGCAAACAGGCCAAGAATGATAGCCGCTGCAAACGACCAATAGAGATTGAACTTAATCGCCATATTGATCGCGCCATGAACGCGCTCATAAATCTTCGCGCCCCAATTTTGTCCGACAACGGGCGCGAGACCTGTGGCGAGCGCAATAATCGTCAGCATGGCAAAGGCCTCAATGCGCGTGGCAACGCCGTAGGCCGCAACCACTTCTGCGCCAAAGCCCGCCAGCATCGCAAGAATAACCGCATTGCCGGCCGGAACGATCGTGTTGGTAATGCCCGCAGGCAAGGCAATCACACCAAGGCGCTTCAAAGAGTCTTTGACTTTATCCAGATGCAGGCTGCTTAAACAGATCAGTTTTTCCCGCACAATCAGGAAATACAGGCCGAGCACCATCCCGCAAATATAGGCGATCACGGTAGCGATTGCCGCGCCCTGAACGCCATAGGCGGGCAGGCCGAATTTGCCGAAGATGAAGATCGGGTCGAGCACGATATTCACGATTGAAACCGTGGTCATGACAATCGCCGGGTGCATGGCGTTGCCGGATGCGCGGATGGCGGAATTTCCGTTCATCGGAATCGCAATCAGGCAATAGCCAAGCAGCCAGATCGGCATATACTCATGGATAATGGCGAGCATCTGCCCATCCGCGCCCAGCGCCCTGAATACAGGATCGAGAAAAATATATGTCAGGGCGGCAAAAACAACAGATGTAATAAAGGCCAGAATGACCGCGTGTTGAACGACGCGCTTCACATCCTCTTTTTGTTTCTCACCAATCAGGCGTGAGACGACAGATGAAACGGCAATGTTCAATCCGAAAATCAAATGCGTTAGCAGCATGGTGACCGGGAAGGTGAAACTGATCGCCGCCAGCTCTTCCGTACCCAAAAGCCCGATGAAATAGGTATCGGCTAGCTGCACGCTGATCACGGCAAAAATGCCCCAAATCATCGGCAGGGTGAGGCGGATCAAATGCTTGTGTATCGGACCCGTCGTTAGGTCGCCCTTATTCTTATAGGGTAGGTCTTTTTTCGAAATTAATTTTGCCAAGAGCGCGCCGCCTTTTTTTTGAAGTTTTTTCGTATTTATTGCAGCTATATGTAGACCTTCAGTGCCCTGACATCAATAAAAAGAACAAATTTTTTACGCATAGGTATAGGCCAAAAATTTTTCTTAAGCACATGAAAAACAATAAAAAATACCCACAACCATAACCCAAAGTATTAATTTACATAAAATATTAACCAAATTAACGTAGAATTGGCTAGTGTGCGGGGTTTCGGAGGTGGAAGCGTTTTTTAGGCGCGGCAATCTAATAAAAATACACCATCCAACCTAAAATATGTGAGAGCTCATAAAAAGAATTTAAGAGTGGGAAAGTATGCCAACATCGGGTGATGATTTCATTTTCTTTGAAGGTGCTGAAGAGCAGTTGAGCGTCACGCTCATCAACCCCTATAGCGGGGAAGAAATCGTGATCGATCAGGTCATGAATGTAAATCAGGGAATATATGACGGGCTAGAGGGGACGGATACGCTCCTCTTTTCCAATTTGGGTGATGCGTTGTTCTTGGTCGATGAGAATGGCGATATTATGATTCAAAATATCGAACAATTTTTCGCCGGTGCAGGCGGCGATATCATCAATCTTGCCGATGCGAATGTGACCTACGGAAATGTTTTTATTTCAGGCGGCAGCGGCGGCGATATCCTTTGGGGCAATGTCGGTGACGACCAGATTTTCGGCTCTGATGGTGATGATATTATAAATGGTGGCTATGGCTATGATTTTCTCGATGGCGGTGCGGATAACGATGAAATCCGCGGCTCTTACGGCGATGATGAGATATATGGCGGCGCTGGCGATGACACGCTGTATGGCGGTAATGCCACACCGCTGATGTTCGTTGATCGTGATTTTGTCGATAATGTTGTTTTCCCTGAGTTGCAATCGGGCGTGAATGTTGGTGCGACTGCTTCACTAGGGATCAGCAATAATAACCTCACTGTTGATTTTGACGCGCAAGTAAGCTTGACCTTCCGTGAGGGCTTTGCCGGGTATAACAATACGCTGGGTATGTACCGCATCGGCGCGAATGGTGAGATGGAAGCGGCGCAAATTCTCTACACCAATGTGAAGGATGTTGGCCTGAACACCGCGCAGATTATAGATTTGCCTGTGGGTGAGAATGGCGGCGAATATGCGTTTTTCATTATTGCCAATGGCGACCGCGTGAATGGCGAATATAACGGACTTGATAATATCAACGATCCGGGCGCGATCCGCTTTGTGTATGATTTTGGCGGTGCAAATGAACGTGATGCACTGATTACCGATAATGGCGGCGATATCACCATTGTTTATGATGATGGCGTGAGTGTGCAAGCTCTCGGCGGCTATCACTACCACACGACCGAGCGTGGCGGTGATGCGAACTTGAACTGGGATGGTGAGACTCATGCCCTGTCCGGCCTTGTGGATGCGGAGAATCCTGATTTGTTGCGCATTGGCTTTGAAGATTTGCCCAATCTGGGCGATGCGGATTATGAAGACGTGCTGTTTGATATCAATGTGCTTGAGCTTACTGTCGATAACAGCGAGCAGGGGAATGACATTCTGGTCGGTGGTGCGGGCGCAGATTTGATCTATGCCGAGGCCGGGGATGATATTATTGTCGGCGGCGCGGATGATGATGTTCTATTTGGCGGCGCGGGCTCTGATACGTTCCTTTTCCAGTCTTTTGACGGCAGCGTCGATACGATCAAAGATTTTGAAAGTGGCATCGGCGGGGATGTAATCAACATTACCGATCTTCTGGAAGGCTTTGACCCGATGAGTGATGCGCTTTCTGATTTTGTGCAGCTTTCAAATAGCGGCGGTAACACCCAAGTGCTGGTCAATGCGGACGGCATGGGCACAGATTTTGTTGCGATTGCGATGATTGAGGGCGGCGCAGGCGCGTCCCTTGCGAACCTGATTAATAATGGCAATATCGTTGGCGATCAGGCTCTTGTGATTTAGCAATAATTCAGACATTCTTGTGCGCATGGATCTATCTGTGAGCACACTCTTTCATCCATTCCAAAAAGGAATTTTAAACTGGCCGGAGACGGGCCAGAGCGTGCTGTTTATGCATGCGCAGACGCATGTGGATTTGGGGCTTTTAGGCCCCTCTGCGGCGCTGTATCAGCCCTTTAAACCCTATGCGATGGATCTGGAGAGTTTAGGGCATAGTGCGGCTTCTGGTATTCCTGATGGCTCCTATGACATGGTCTTGGCGCTTATGCCCAAAAACAAGGATGAGGCGGCCTATATCGCTGCGCGCGCGCTATTGATGCTGCGGCCCGGCGGGTTGTTTGTCTGCGCCGCTGATAATAAGGCGGGCGGTGGACGACTTAAAAAAATGCTGCAAAATTTCGGTCTTGCGGGCGTGCAAGATGACTCTAAAAACAAAGCGCGCGTATGCTGGGCGAGAGTGGATTCTTATGATGAAAAAGCGGTGAAATCGGCGCAAAAGGCTGGGGATAAGCAGGCGGTTCTGGGCGGTGATTTCATCTCTCAACCCGGTATTTTCGGCTGGAATAAAATCGATAAAGGCTCTGAAATTTTGCTGCGCTTTTTGCCTGATAATTTAAAAGGACGCGGCGCAGATTTCGGATGCGGCTACGGCTATCTCAGCGCGCACATTGTAAAAACTCATGGCGGCGTGGAGAGTCTTCTGGCGGCGGATGCGGATGCACGCGCGTTGGAATGCTGCGCAGAGACGCTCTCAAAAATTGCTGCACAAACAAGATGTGAATTTTTATGGCGGGATTTAACCCGCGATATAAGCGGCCTTGAAAATCTGGATTTTATTGTGATGAACCCGCCCTTTCATGAAGGCAAGGCCACCGATATATCAATCGGAAAAACCTTCATATACAACGCTTATAAGGCGCTAAAGCCCGGCGGCGCGCTTTATATGGTCGCCAATGCGCATTTGCCCTATGAGGGCGTTTTGGATGATCAGTTCAGTGCGGTAGATAAGATATTTGAGGGCGAGGGCTTTAAAATTTTTGCTGCAAAAAAATAAGGCTTATTGTGCAGCATTTTCCAGCTTGGCCACCTCTTTTTCATTCTCGTGCACTTTGCGCTCATCATGCAGCGCGGCGGCGTTCAGGCCCGTTTCGCGCGCGACCATGTAATAAATTGAATCCAGATCCAGTTCCTGATCAATGCCCTTTTCCTTGACGTGGTAGGCCATCGCGGCATCTAGTGTGATAATCGATTTATCGGGCTGGTTACGTTTGCGCATTTGCTCATCAGTCAGCTTGGCAATCATGAGCAACAATTCATTACTGACGCGCACCTTATGATGCTTTTCAAAACCGCCGCGCAGGGCTTGGAGAATGCGGTAGGTCTCAACCGTATTGGGCGGATTGAGGAAAACCTTTTGAAAGCGTCGCTCCATCGCGGGATCGAGCGCAACATATTGACGAAACTCATCCAGCGTGGTTGCGCCAATCACCAGTAAGTCGCCCGCGGTCAGATACGGTTTCATCACATCAGACAGACCGGCATACGAGCTGCCCTCGCATGAAGGCATGATCTGGTGAAATTCATCGATGAATAAAATAATGCGCGGGTTTTCCGGGTTGTGATAACGCTCGGCAATGCCCTTACACAGCGGGATAAAGCGCCCCTGAAACTCGGCGCGGCTGGATGTTCCGGCGGCCATCTGCGCCAAATCCACCTCGATCACGCGCGCGTCTTTGAGATAATCCGGCACATCGCCGGAGACAATGCGCTGCGCCAGCCCAACCACCAGTGCGGTTTTACCAACCCCGGCGGGTGCCAGCAGCGAGACGTTCTTGCGCCCCTTTTGCAGCAAAATCAGAATGGAATCGTCAATCTCCTGATCACGGCCGGTAATGGGGTCATAGCGTCCTGCCCTCGCCAGCGCTGTGAAGTCATTACAATATTTCCCGATCAGCTCTTCCAGCTCCGCGTCAGAAATTTTGTAGTCCCATTTCTCAGTCATGTATCGGTCCTTGGATGTATTAGTCTTCGAAGCAAATCATATCATCGCTGTAGCCCTGCGCATAGAGCGCGGCGGTTAAATCCCCATAGAGGATCATATTGACCAGTTCCTTGGCGACGTTGGGTTTGGGATGATAGCCAATCCCCAGCCCCGCGGTTTTAAGCATCGGTAAGTCGTTCGCGCCATCGCCAATGGTCATGGCGTCTTGCGGCTGCAAATCCAGCGCGGATAAATGCTGCTTTAGAAACTCGACCTTGGCGTGCTTATCCAAAATCGGCTCGATCACGCGCCCGGTTAACGCGCTGCCTTTAATCTCCAGTGTATTGCCGTGATGCGCATCAAAGCCTGCCTGCCCGGCAATCGCTTCGGTGAAAAAGGTAAAGCCGCCCGAAACCAGAACGCAGTGGCTTCCGTGTTTTTTCATGGTTGCGACGAGCGTTTTTGCGCCGGGGCTAAGTTTTGTGCGCGCCAGTGTTTTATGCAGCGCTCCTTCCGATAAATCTTTGAGCAGCCCGACGCGCTCGCGAATAGCGTCATGGAAATTCAGCTCGCCATTCATGGCGCGCTGGGTGATGGCGGCGATTTTATCCTTTAATCCGGCAAAATCAGCGAGTTCATCCAGCGTTTCTCCGGTGACGATTGTGCTGTCCATATCGGCTAGTAACAGCCTTTTACGGCGGTTTTCCGCCGGGCTTAGGAAGATATCAATTTCTTCCATCTCCAGTGCATCGCGAATATCCTCCAGCGCCTCATGGCCCGGCGCCGCACCAATGGCTACATCGGCGGCTTTATTCGGCGAGAGCCACGTCACATCGCCGGATGGAAAATGCACCGGCGTTAAAGGATGGGCCTCGGGGTCGGACGCAACAAAAGTAAGAATGTAGGACATGTTGAGAATGTTTTGTTTGATCTAGAGGTCATGGAACAGTAAAACAGGAATTCCCAAACGCTAAAACAAATTTTAACACGCTGAGACTTTAAGCCATGGATAAACCAACCACAAAGCCCCAAAATCCCTGTTTTTCATCAGGCCCTTGCGCCAAACGCCCCGGCTGGAGTGTTGAAGCGCTTGCAGGTGGGTTTTTCGGCCGCTCGCACCGCGCCAGCGCGCCCAAGGCACGATTGTATGAGGTAATCGAAAAGCAGCGCGCGTTGCTGGGCATTCCGGCGGATTACAAGGTTGGTATCGTTCCGGCCTCTGATACCGGCGCTGTGGAAATGGCGCTGTGGTCGATGATCGGCGCGCGCGGTGTGGACGTGTTCGCATGGGAAAGCTTCAGCGCGCAGTGGTTGAAAGACATTAAGAACGATTTGAAAATTACCGACCTGCGCGCCTTCGAGGCGGATTATGGTGAGATTGCCGATCTGTCACAGGCCGATCCTGCGCGCGATATCGTGTTCGCGTGGAACGGCACGACGAGCGGTGTGCGCGTGCCCAATGGTGACTGGATTTCTGAGAGCCGCGAAGGCATTACAATCTGCGACGCGACCTCGGCGGTGTTTGCTTATGATTTGCCGTGGGACAAGCTGGATGTCACGACCTGGAGCTGGCAGAAGGTTCTGGGCGGAGAGGCCGCGCACGGCATGATCGTGCTGTCCCCGCGCGCTGTGGCGCGTTTGGAAAGCTACACGCCGGATCGTCCGTTGCCGAAAATTTTCAAGATGACGAAAAAGGGTCAGTTGATTGACGGCATTTTTGTGGGCGAGACGATCAATACGCCCTCGATGCTGGCGGTGGAAGATTGCTATGACGCATTGAAATGGGTGGAGAGCATTGGGGGTCTGCGCGAGACAATCGCGCGTTGCCGGCGTAATTATGATGC
>JAGRKE010000012.1 GCA_020442385.1 Alphaproteobacteria bacterium
GGTTTTGCCGCTCCGGGTTTTATAAATTGTTCGCTCATCTGTTTCTCCTTTCGCATGTGTTAGAACCGATGATGGGTTCAGTGTGCGGAAATGAGAAAATGCGCGCTACGTTGTCACGGCGGGAACCGTATGGGTGTCAGGGTATCACCCTAATATTTACGACCGCCGCCCTTGCGAGATTTCGGGGAACGAACGAAGGAAGCCATGTAAGAGGCGTCATTGGCGCTGATGGCCTCGCCATTGATGGTCTGCTCAATAAACCAAGCTTCCAGCTCTTTTTTCAACGGCTGGTTCTGATCGGTAATGCGGTGAACATCAATTGCCTTTTGCATCAGTTGGAGATACGGCGTTGAATAGCCGGATTGGCCTGAAGCGTTATCATTTACTGAGCGTGGCTCCAGCCCCAGCTCCTCCAGTAATTGCGGCGGCGGGGCATAGCCCTTATCCTGCGCCCAGAGCAGGAATGGCTTAGGAAAGACTTCCGCCTGCGGCTCGCATGAATCGCGCAGGACGAACAAGGACAGATCCTCCCGCACTTCATCATCATTCCCGATCTCGAGCTTGCCCGCACGCCAGCTACCACGCGCCGTATCAGCCAGATAACTCGCCCGGGTCAATGCATCGCGGTCAAAACGGTCGCAGCCCGGCTGCAAATTAGGCCGCCGGATGAGCGTGTTCATATTCATATCAGGATGAAAGCCCAGCGTTAAAAGCACCGCATCATGCAATAGCCAGCAATCCTGCTTCGCCATGCGCTTAATGGCGCGCAGCATGTCGCTGTCATCTGAATAACGGAATGTGCATCCACTTTCGTCTAAATAACGCTGCAAGCGTTCATGCCAACCGATATGATGGTCAAAACACCACTGTAAAAATCGTATGGGTTCAAGACCTCCATCTGCACCGAAAATCCATTCCCGCTCAGCCTTGAGCGCTATAGAATCACCGATCAAAACCCTGTACTGATCAAAGATCATGAAATGTTTGCCAAACGCCATTTCATACTGACGCAGCTGTTCTTGCGCGGCCTCCGACAAAGCGCAATTATTTATACCCGCCATCGCCGGATCCAGACCGACCAGAAGCCACGCAGCGTCTTCCAGCTCCCATGATGCCGCCGTCAGCCATGCATCATAATCCGGATAAATACTCTCCAGCTTTTGCGCGGTTTCTGCTGTCTGTTTTAATACCTGTTCCATTACGCATAAATATGCAACTGCTTGCTTTACCTTTGAAATTTTACGATATACTATGTGTACAAAACAAGAACATTTTAGGCAAGAATTTATTTGGCATTTGGTTACAAAGGTATGACAACCAACATTTTTACCATCGGCTTTACAGGATCCAGCGCTGAAGATTTCTTTGAACGGCTGTGCGGCACGGGGGTTAAGAAAGTCATCGACACACGCCTATGGGCAAGTTCGCAGCTGGCAGGTTTTGCCAAGAAAAAAGACCTACCGTATTTCCTAAAAGAGATCGCTGGCATTGATTACGAATACCGCAAAGAACTGGCACCCAGCGACGATATTTTAAAGCCTTTCAAGGACAGTAAGATAAGCTGGGATGAATACGAAGTTCAGTATATTGACCTCATTCATCATCGGAATATTGCCAATGTTCTATCACCCGAGGAGGTTGACCAGACATGTTTCCTGTGTGCCTGCAAAACAGAACATCAATGCCACCGCCGTCTGCTGGCTGAATATCTGCAACGCGAGTGGAGCCAGCCTGTAGAGATCGTGCATTTATGACGGGTCTTTTATTCGATATCCTTCCGCCAACCGCGCCGAATATTCCCGGCCTTCAGTATCTTCCCGATTTTATCACAGCAGAAGAAGAGCGGGCGTTGGTTAAAATTATCAACCAGCAGCCTTGGCTCAATGACCTCAAACGGCGGGTACAGCATTACGGTTACAAATATGATTACAAAGCACGCGCGGTGACGGCTGACTCTTATCTCGGCCCGTTGCCTGATTGGCTTATGCCGGTCGCACAAAAACTTCCCTTCAAACCCAATCAGGCGATTGTGAACGAATATCTGCCCGGTCAGGGCATTTCTGCACATGTGGATTGCGTGCCGTGTTTCAGCGATACCATCGCGTCCTTAAGCCTTGGATCGGGCGCAGTCATGCAGTTCACAAACGGACAGGAAAGACATGACCTCTATCTGGATCCGCGCAGTCTGATTATCCTCTCCGGCCCGGCGCGTTATGAATGGGCACACGCCATCCCGGCAAGAAAATCAGATGTGGTTGACGGCTTTAAAATTGAACGTATACGGCGTATATCACTAACGTTCCGAACGGTTATTTAAGATGCATCATATTGCTTCTTATAGCTTATAAGCGGCAGGATCGTGCACTTAAAAGATTTTTGAAAGCGGTAAACACAGAGCCACTACCAATACAGTATGTGCAAATTTTGCACATACTGGGCATAGCGCCATCAAAAATGCAGAAAGAAAAAGGAATAAACGCAGAAAGGAAAACAATTAACCCATTGAAATATAAATAAAACAAAACCTGATTTGCAGTAAGAAACATATAATGTGCAGAAAGGTCAGAAATATCGATTTGACTGTCCCCGCGAATGAAGCGTTCATCACCGAAAACGCTTCTAACGAAAGAGCTCCCATGAAAATAATCACTTACAGCGATGTGCATCTGGAATTTGGGTACAACTGGCATCCACCGACTGATATTGACGGCGATGTCATGTTACTGGCCGGCGATATTGTCAGCTTTAAACATTATAACCCGCTTAAATTCTTGCTGAAATTCTGGAATAAGCCGGTGATTTATATTTCCGGCAATCACGAGTATTACAACACCAATATGGACGTGGCCGAAAGAGTGGCACTGGAATGGATCAGCCGGAAACTGCCGAATGTCCATTATCTGAAGAACAGCGCGGTCGAAATTGACGGTGTTCATTTTTATGGCGGCACGATGTGGACGGATTTTGATGGTGGTAACTATCAGGCTATGCGCTATGCGCAGGAATACATGAATGATTACTGGGTCATCCGTACTGATAAAACGCAGAAGCTGACGCCGGAAGATACGCTCAAATTCCATGAACGCTATGTTGAAAATCTGATTAAACGGTTTGAGACTGATCTATCAGGGCCACGGGTCGTTTTATCGCATCATGCACCGATACCGGGACCGACAGGATTAAACCGTCATGGGATGAGGGAGATTGAACCCGCATATACATCCCGGGATATGATCAAAATCATCGACAAATATCAACCCGATTTCTGGGTATACGGCCACACGCACCAGCCCAATGATCAGACCTTTGGCAAAACCAGGATCATTTCCAACCCGCGCGGTTACGCCTTCAGACACGAATTATGCGAAGATTTCGACCCTTACGGCAAGCCGGTGGAGGTAAAATGAACGACAGCGAAAAAGCAAAGTGCGAGCGGTGAACATCATTCTCTGTCCTGCCCTTACTTTACTTCCGTTAAGTATCCTGTCCGACCAGAACAGGGATAGCCATTTTTGTTCTTATGCTTATTAAGCTTGGAATCGTTTTTGCTGCGTGTAAATTTTTTCTGACACATGGGGCATTGAAAAACGTATTTAGGCCCGAAAGAAGAAGAGCCTGCTCTTCTGACAGGCCGGGTTGCTCTTCGGATGGGTGTACCGAATGGTTTTATTTTTCTGGATTCGGCAACGGTCGGAGCCAGAACAACAGGTCCGCCCGAGGTCAGTTCAACCTCATAACGCGGCGTAAAGGCCCTGTTCATCACGCGCGCCCCACGAATACGGTCCGTGCGGTAGCTTCTATGTTCCCCATTCTCAACTTTAATGCCATGCAAAATCACATCACCATTTTGTGTGGATCTCAGGGAATATGGTTCAATGATAGGAGATGAATGACGGCCTTTGTCATCAACGTAGTCCAGTTCAACGCACAACCTGTTAGCCGCCGCGAAACGGACTATTTCAAGATGCTGTGCGCCATGCCGTACGGTCAGACTGCGGCCAGGGCGCTCGCGGATAACCGTTTCGCCGGGCTTTAAGGGGTACGCTGTCGGAATGACCGGCTCGTGTCCATGTTCAATCCATTCAAAAATGGCGGGCAACTCGTTCCAGTAACTTTCAACCGGCGGAAGGTTCGGCAACTGATGCCCCAGCATACTCGCCCACGAGCCTTCCAGGCTTTCTTTGTGTGATTCAAGATCGGCCAAAACCGGGACGGCGATCCCTTTAAATTCACATTTTTGCCGCAGAATATCGAGAAGAACGCCTGCCGCCGGTTTGATGGTTGAGTTTCTGAACAGATTGACCACATCGTATAAATCTCGGGGGCGGGTTCTTTCCGCCAATGCCCTGAATTTTTCGCCGAACACTTCTTCATAGACGTAGCAAAGCGCCTGAATGCCGCCCTCCGGCTCATCCGAATAAGGATGGTAAACGGGCTGCAGCGCAGGCGACAACACCAGCTTTTCATCCGCTGTCAGATCAAGTTTGATTTTTGGATAGCCACCTGAGGTCGGCGAAACTGGGCCGCGGTAAGAAACCTTGCCCTGGCATGATATTTTTCCGCGCGGATTGGTGTAGATGTCAAAGGACAGGCCGTCTTTCGGAACCTCAATCCCCGTCTGTTCATACACCCATTCGGCTATGGTTTCGAATGTGCTGCGCAGGAAATCTTTATCAATCTGGCTTTCATCGGTCAGCGTAAAATCAAGATCCTCCGAAAACCGGTATGTTTCGAAATAGCATTTTTTAAGACAGGTTCCGCCCTTGAACACCCAGTTTTTATTTATTGCCGGATGATTATAGATACCGGCCAGCAGCCACCCCAAGACGTAATCTTTCTCGATAACGTCCGGGCGCAGGCTTACGGTGGCGGCCATGGCCAGAATTTCACGGCGGTCGATCATGGGTTCCTTCCGTTAAGCCCAGGTTTCAGGAATCCAGAGATTCCATTTACTGATCAGACGCGGGCTGGAAATAGCGGGATCAAGCTTGGCGTTTCCGGTTGTCATGCGGTCACGGCAGGGCTGAAGTAAAGCTTCGACGCCTGCTTGTTCTGCCAGAAAACCAAGCCTCTTGAATACGGCACCGTTTCCAAGCCGTGCGGCATAATCAATCAATTGATTTATATCCGATTCTTGATCTTTCAGGTAGGCTTTAAGGCATTCAAAAACATGTGTGATGCCGCCGCCCGTTTCCGGCGTATCGAGCATATCGACAATCGTGCGGTGCTTATCGGATATGGACAGCTTCATGCCGCCACGCCAAAGCGTTTTAAGGCCGAACAGATTTTCTTCTTTCGTATGTTTCAGCGCAAAATCAGTCCCATGATAGGTCTGCGCTTTATGACGCACTTCATGGGTTGTAAAAACGAAGATGCTGCGGAATATTTGCTCCGTGAAATCGTGGTAGCCTGCCGCCGTCCATCCGCCGATATAACAGGGGCCGAAAAGCGAAGGTGCCAGTATCCACGGGTCTTCAATAACCTGCTGCGTTGTAAGGGCGCCCACCGGTATAGGGGCGTAAAGGCCGGGACCGACCCGCGCCAGCCAGCCCTGATGCGTCCAGCGGGCCAGCATTTTGGCAGCGTCCTGCCTTTCAAGGTCAAGCGCCTCCGCAGCGTCATCAATAGACACCAGCTTTCCCGCCGTTTGCAAAACAGCGGAAAGGCGTGCCCGGCCTTGACTTACAAACGTTTCTTGTTCCATTACTATACTACTGCTCCATTTTTTCATGAAAAACATGAATTTATGGATTAATAGTATAGCAAAAACCTTAAGATTGCACGAAAAATTGCTATACTATTGCTCCATTTTTTCACGAAAAACGTGAATTTATGGATCAGTAATATAGCAGAGTTAAGAAAAGTGGCGGGAGGATCGCTTTAAATTTTCGCTGATAAGGGTACTCACAGTACCGTTACTGCGACAGATTTAAATGACATAGCCCAAAAAAGAAAGCCGATGTGCCGCTCTTATTTTCACTGATTTTCGAAGGGGTTGTAAGGAATTTGCTTCCGGATTGCTTCCAAATCCGATGCAGGGTATCGATCTGCATCGCATCGAAATGACGGTTAAGTCATTGACTTATAAAGGAAAAAATTGGTTGCGGGAGTAGGATTTGAACCTACGACCTTCAGGTTATGAGTGTGATTCTGGCAATTAACCACAAAAGATAAAAACAGAATACAATAAATAAATCAAATGGTTAGAGAGAAGTCGCTTTTGCCGCAATTCGTGATTTATTGTCCCTTTTTGCCGCCAACTATCCCGCCAGTGTCCCTTGAAACGCTTCTTTAAACACCAAGATCTTTTGAAATATTCTTAATATCCTGCCAGCCCATCACATTGAATTGTTCCCGTGTTTGCGAGCCGGAGCCGCCATAAATCAGAGTGCCCTGACCGGAGTCTTTACCGGCGATGTCCTGAAATTTCTTTAAGCCATCAAAGAAGTCCCGCGCCACCGTCTGACCGGATTTGATTTCTACCGGGATCAGTTTATCAGCTTGCTCGATCAAAACATCAACCTCATGCCCCTTATGATCGCGCCAGAAATACAGGTTAGACCCCAAGGCCTGATGGTAACGGTATTTGATCAGCTCCGACACCACCCATGTTTCAAACAGCTGGCCGCGCGCTGAATGCGTTACCAGCTGCTCCGGCGTTTGAATATTTAAGAGCCAGGCCGCAAGTCCTGTATCGTAAAAATACAGCTTGGGTGATTTAATAAGGCGCTTATTGAAGTTCTTATGATGCGGCTGCAACAGGTGAATAATGTAACTGGCTTCCAAGACGGAGATCCATGCCTTGGCAGTGTTATGCGTGATACCGCAATCCCCGGCCAGATCGGACAGGTTTAAAATCTGTCCCGTTCTGGCAGCACACATGCGGACAAAACGCTGGAAGGTGCTTAAATCACGCACGTTGATCAGCTGGCGCACGTCCCGCTCGATATAGGTATCGATATAGTTCGCATGCCAGATACCGGCTTCTAACTTCCGATCATAAATCGGCGGATACAGACCTTTGAACAAAAGATCTTCGAGCTTTTTTGGCGCTTTGCCCGCCTGCTGCAATTCCTGCAGACTGAACGGCAAAAGTGAAATTTTGGCCGTCCGTCCCGCCAAACTCTGTGAAATACCCGAAATCAACCCGAACTGTTGAGAGCCAGTCAGAATGAACTGCCCCATTTTTTTATCGGCATCCAAACGGGTCTGGAGATAGGAGAAAAGATCAGGACAACGCTGCACCTCATCAAGAATGGCACCTTTGGGATATTGCGCTAGAAAGCCGCGCGGATCGGTATCGGCGAATTCCCGCATATCAGGATCTTCCAGCGACACATAGGGCTTATCAGAAAATACGGCCTGCGTGAGCGTTGTTTTGCCCGATTGACGCGGCCCGGTCACGACGACAGCCGGATAGCTCTTCGCCAGTTTTTTTAATATTTTCTCTGCGTTACGGGGAATAAAGCTCATAGGGGTAATTTACCGCCATTGGTACAAATTGTCAATTCAATTTACAATTTGTACCAATCTTCATAAATGCGCGATCTCCACAGGCTGATCCCATTCGCTCTGTAAATACTCAGCCAGAAGGCGGCGGTGGCAATGATGTTCTGTTTTGCATGCGCACAGAAAACACGCCTGATCCGCTTCCTCGGGCGACAGAACATTAGCAATATTCCGATGATTGATAAGATCGATATACTGCGCCTCGTATTCGTCCCAGCTTATCTTATTGTCCTTGAAGGACCTGAGGATATCATCAGAAGGCGCAAGCTCTTCCCGGTATTCGTAATCAATCCCGGCAATCTCTTTCAGGAAATACGGCAGGTCTTTTTTCTTCGCAAATCCTGCCAGCTGCAAACTTGCCCATAAACGCGTATCGATGACTTTCTTCACGCTCGCTTTACGCAGCCTTTCAAAGAAATGCTCCGCGCTGGAGCCTGTGAATCCGATAGTGAAAATAGTAACTGTATCGCTCATAACGCCAGCATATATCACATTGATAAAACATGCATTTACCAATACGATCCAATAATGAAAAAAAGTATTTTCATTATTGGCTTGTTGCTGATTGCTGTTGGGATTTTTGAATTCCATCCGGCGGTGAAGGATGCTCAGTCTTACGTTTCCCTTGAAAATTACGAAAACGCACAAACACCCTGTCAGAAACTTATCGCCGAACGGCCCTGGTATGGAACGTTGAATTATTGGTTTTTTGCCTGGTTGGCTTTTGTACCGGGGCTGGTTTTTTCCGTTTCTCCTGAATCTCCGGCTTGGATCCGTGCTAGCAGAGTTATTATTGCGGCAGGTATTTGCTACGCATTGATGAACCTGGCCGTTCATTTACAGTGGGATATTCGCAATGCACCTTTTAAAGAAGATCCGTTTAATCCCGATCCTTTGAATGGCTGGCGGATGGATTGTGCCAATTATGCCGGGGACGGATTTAGTACCTTAGTTGTATTAGTTTCCGCATGGATTACAGCCTGCATATATACAGGGCTTTGCCTGATTATCTGGAATTTTTACCATCAGCAATTTTCACAAGAAATCATGGAGAATTACAAAAGAGACATTGCAACCCACATTCTATTTAAGGTGCTGAAAATTTATGCGGTAATAATTATAATAGATATTATTTTGCTGATCGTTTTGCTCTCTCTCTTGCATTTTACAGGATCTTTTTTGTTTTTGGGGAAATGGGTAGGACCATTGTTAATACCAATATTATGGCCTTTGTTTGTGCCACTTTACGGATTTTTTCCTTAGCCTTAATTTGTAAGTTTTATGCTTCCTAGTATACGCGTTTTCCAACGATCAGTAATTACAAAATAAGTTCCACCGCCGTCTGTTGTTTTTACATACCAGTCGTACGCTTCTTTAGGATCTGATGTGAAGACGAAAGGGGTATATTCTCTAATGCTTAACGGATCTGTGAATACATCATAATATTCATACTCGACGGTGGCTGTGATTGACAAAATATCTCCATCCTTTGTCACTATGCCTTCTGTTTTTGTGCGTATGGTTCCGCCGCCGAATACATAAAAAACTTCAACGAGGCGGGGATATGAATTTTCTGTGGTGTAAACCAGTTTTCCAGATTTTATTTCACGCATCTTATCGGCAACCTGATCTTCAACACGATGAAACATGATTTCGCGTGCTTTTTCGATGATTTCGCCGAGATAACCTGTCTGTGAAAGGGTAATAGCTTGTCCGTTGCCGTTATAGAAATGATTGGTAAAATCTTCTTCCATCCATTTTGGGGTAGAATCATTGACCTCGCTAATGAGTTCTTGTTGCAACCCTTCCGGAGTTGAAAATTCTGCCCAACATCTGCAGTTAAACTCTTCACCCGGATCAGGAGAGTCGGCAAGATCGCGGACGGTTCCATCCAGTTCGGCATGACTATCACGCACCTTATTATCGCCGACCGTGCGCCAGATATATTTGCCGCTTTTCTTTTTCCCTGCTTCGCTGCTGAGTTTTGTGACGGTTTCATCGCCCGGTCTGGCCGTTCCGGTGGGTTGTAATCCTTGATCTTTCTGAAAAGATTTAAGAGCAGAAAATACGTCCGCATCTGGAATACTGGTGATACCGGTTTTTTCGTAGGGTTGATAATATCCCAGACGATTGAGCGCCTTTTTTATTTGACGCACGTCGAATTCGTCCACGGCGGAATTCGCCGCAAACGGCTTGTTCAGTTTGATATTCATGATTTTTCTCGAGAATTTTAAAGGTTGATTTTGCGCATAAAAAAACACCGGCGAAGCAACGCGCCGCGTTGTTCGCATCTTCAAAAATGCATAAAAATCCCCATCGGGGATTTTTATGCGGGCGCAGCTGTGGTGTTAATGAGGATTATAATCCTATAAAATTACATGAGAGTCAAGAAATTTATACGTTATATCTCAATCTCACACTGCCTTGTCTACCCTTGCTGCCCGCCAGTTTGTTTCGCGCTGTAACGATCAATGATGGGGTCAAATCGGCCAGCGCATATGCGCCAATTTCCTTCTCCCAATAAGCCAAATAATTCTCAACATTAACGTTACTGGCTTTTTTGTGAATGAGAACTTCAGTGCGATAACGCTCAATCGCATCGGAGAGCGTAAATTTACGAGCCTGGCTGGTTTTGAAATACCGTCCTTCGCGGATGGCCGCTTCCGTCTGCTGTACCCAGCGCCTGGCATCAGTCAGGCGTTCAAAGGTCGCGATCTGCTGCGGATGCCCTTTGATCCGTACTCTGGCGCGGTATGATTGCGCGCCACCGCTTAACTCTCTTTTCTCAATCGTAGCCATAACTTAAAATAGAACAAAACAAGCACAAATATCAAGCCATCAATCACAACAGATTGCAACTCTTATGCTTGCAACAGAGAAATATGCAGTGGATACAGCAACTTAGAATGTGCGTACAAAGGCATGGGACAACGGAAGGGACAATTTATTGTAAGTGATTGTAGTTATTTGTTTCTTACTGTCCCGTGAGTGTTCCATGGGGCCAAAAAACGAAAAGCGCCTTTCGGCGCCATCGACTTAAGACATTGAAATATAAAGAAAAAATTGGTTGCGGGGGCCAGATTTGAACTGACGACCTTCAGGTTATGAGCCTGACGAGCTACCGGGCTGCTCCACCCCGCGTCACCAAAAAATCAGGCACCATGCCTGAGGCAGTTTTAATTTTACCGGCCTTACGGCCTTAGCGGGCTGCTCCACCCCGCGTCACCTTGAAAATGGGCGTGGGCCCACGAAGATGCACCTATATAGACCCCTGCCCCTGCAAAAGCAAGGGTTACCACAAAAGTTTTCGTCTTTTAAACAAACATTAGAAAATCCGCTAACATCCCACAAATGCATGCCAATTCGCCTTCCCCGTGACTCTTGACGCAAAAAGCGCTAAGATAAGCGCCATGTCAAATACTGCGAAAAGAATTGCCGTCATCGGGGCGGGCATTATGGGCTTGTGCGCTGTGCGCGAGCTGAGCCGCAGCGGGCATGAGGTTGTGCTCTATGAAAAGAACCACCTGCCTGCGCGCAATGCCAGCTACATGGCCGGGGGCATGCTCGCCCCCTACAGCGAGATTGAGCATATGCCGCGTGATTGGATCGAAGCCGGACTGGAGGGCATTCGCATCTGGGAGCGCATCACTCACGATCTGGGCCGCGCCGCGCAAACTGAATTTGAGCGTGCAGGCAGCCTACTGGTTGCGCATGACGAAGACCGCTATATCCTGGAGCGATTCCAAAATCACCTGACTGACTCTGCCGTGTTTGAACACGTTGACACCACCAAGATCATGCAGCTGGAGCCGCAAATCGCCGAGCGTTTTTCCGGAGGACTCCTCCTGAAGGAAGAAGCGCATCTGCATCCGCAAAAAACCATTGAAGCCATGCTCAAAGATATGGATTTTGAACAACGCCATGAAATCGCCGATCCGAAACAACTGCAACAAGAATATGACTATGTGATTGATTGCCGCGGTTATGGCGCGGAAAAAGAAGATTATGCGCTGCGCGGTGTCAAGGGCGAGCTGGTCATTGTGCGCAACAAGGAATTCTATCTGCGCCGCCCTGTACGCCTGATGCATCCGCGTTATCCGCTCTATGTCGTGCCGCGCAAAGGCAACATATTCATGATCGGTGCGACCATGATTGAAACCGCCAACAGCGAATTTGTCAGTGTCCGCTCAAGCCTGGAGCTTCTCAGCGCGCTCTACAGCCTGCACCCAACCTTTGGCGATGCGCAGATTGTCGATATCGCCGCGGGCCTGCGCCCAGCCTATAGCAATAATCTGCCGCGCATTCGGGTCAAGGGAAATGTGCTGGGCTGTAACGGCCTCTTCCGCCACGGCTTCCTTCTTGCGCCAATCATGGCCGAATGTGTAGAGCATATGATTAATGGAAAAGACCATAAATACACGACCCTTTTTACAGGAGCCCCCGATGAAGGTGACAATCAACGGCCGCGAACAGACCTTCGAAGCGCCGCTTAATCTCTATAACATCCTTGAACAGCAAGGCTATGTCAGCATGATGATCGCGGTCGCGCGCAACGGCTCGTTCGTGCCCAAAGACAATTATGTCGGCACACCTATCCAAGACGGTGATGAGATAGAAATCGTTGCGCCAATGCAGGGCGGATAGTATAAGCTCTGTCTATGAGCAAAGCTTTGCATATTGATGGCACAATCCTGAAATCGCGCTTATTTTTAGGCACAGCCGGATATCCGTCTCCCGAAGCGCTGAAAAATGCGATTGCCGCCTCTAAACCGGGGCTGCTCACTGTATCCTTGCGCCGCGAGAGCGCATCGGGCGAAGGCCAGAAATTCTGGGACATTATCAAGAGCTTTAACATCCCTGTCCTGCCCAACACCGCCGGATGCCACGGCGCGGCGCAAGCCATCACCACAGCAGAAATGGCGCGCGAGGTGTTTGACACAAGCTGGATCAAGCTGGAGGTTATTGGCGATGATTACACACTCCAGCCCGATCCGTTCGGCCTTGTTGAGGCCGCCGAAGCGCTCATCAATAAAGGCTTTAAAGTTTTCCCTTACATGACCGATGATATGGTTCTGGCCGAGCGCCTGGTTGATCTGGGCTGTGATATTCTCATGCCCTGGGGGGCGCCTATCGGTTCTGGGCGCGGGCTAAACAACCCCTTCGCGCTAAAGGCTTTGCGCGCGCGTTTTCCAACCAAAACACTGGTGGTTGATGCGGGCATCGGCGCGCCATCACACGCTGCGGCGGCGATGGAGCTAGGCTATGATGCCGTATTGCTCAATACGGCTGTGTCAAAATCCGCTGACCCAGCCGCGATGGCCGGGGCCTTTGCAAAAGCGATTGATGCGGGGCGCGAGGGCTATCTCTCCGGCCTGATCGCGCAGCAGGAAACCGCGAGCGCCTCAACCCCAATGATCGACCGCCCCTTCTGGCATCAGGAGGGATAAGGAATGGATAAATTTCACACCTAAGATACCAAAATCGCAAAGCCCCTTTTATAATCAAGTGTCAGATTTATTGACATTGCTAATCACTCATAGTATTTTATGATTATGAAAAAAGAAGAAAATCTAAAAGCATGCTACAATTTTTTGTCTACATTTGCAGAAAATTTAGACAGTGTTATGCATGACCAGCTTTTTTCTGAGAAAAACATCGATCCAAAAGTCACAGGTAACGCGCGTGCCTTTTTTCACTTATATGCATTTGCAAAACAACTCCTTGATAATGGAAACTCGTCAACAGCGGATATTGATGTTGCTATTAATAACCTAACAACGTCCGCTGATTTTCTCCGCGAAAAGCTACGTTTGGAATATTAAAACCTCCCTCTTGGCTAAAAAAGCCAGAGAAAGTGAAACACCAAACTTATGAGTGATTACTTCGCGCGCTCGATACCTTCAACGATCAGCGCCTTGGCTTTTTCTACGCCGTCCCAGCCCAACGTCTTGGACCACTTACCCTTCTCAAGGTCTTTATAGTGGGTGAAGAAATGCTCGATCTGGTCGCGGTTAATCTTGCGCAAATCGGTATATTCCTCAACATCGGCATGATAGGGGTAAAGCTTATTCGCCGGCACGGCGATAATCTTCTCGTCTTGCCCGCCATCGTCTTCCATCAACAAAACGCCGACCGGGCGCACCGCCATAATCGCGCCGGGCATCACAGGTGTGCGCCCCACCACCAGCACATCGACCGGGTCGCCATCACCCGAGAGCGTATGCGGAATAAAGCCGTAATTCCCCGGATAAAACATTGGTGTGTGCAGAAAACGGTCCACGACCATGCACCCGCTTTCTTTATCCAGCTCATACTTCACCGGGATGCCGCCCATCGGATTTTCGATGAGAACATTCACCTCATCGGGCGGGTTGTCCCCGATTGCGATTTTGTCGATATTCATTCTATTGATCCTTTAGGGCTTTCAGTGCGCCCCTGAGGTGATACCGCCCGCACGGTCAAAGCGCAAGGAAAATATCCTCTAATGCGCAATGCAAAAGCCCGGGAGCGACCAAGCATCCCGGGCCTTCAAAACCGTATATTTTTAAATTAAGCTGCTTTTGTTGCAGGAGCTTCAGGCTTCTTGCGTCCGAAAAATTTGGATTGCTGAATACGCTCTGATTTCTCGCCCGCCAGTTCGCGGTAAGAAACAGGTTTAGACTTACCGTCCTTTTCCTCAAAATCATCAGGAATAAACATCACACCACCAGATGCAGAAGAACATGCTCTCATTTTTATTGCCCTCACAATAGTCGTTAAAATGAAGGGCCATAGTACTATATTCTGCACAAATTCTGCAAAATTTATGTGTTTTGCACTGCGGCAGAAATGCGTTTTGAAAATTTACTACTGAGCCGGAATTTCATTATTAAACAATGATTTATAAAATTTTATACTGCATAAAACAGCTTAAAAAATTCCACACACGGGCATGATTTTTACAAAATAAAACAGGGCTTTTTTGCAAAAGCCCTGCCTTAAATTAGAGTGGCAATTTAAATTATTCGCCTTCGACAACCTGCAGATTTGCTGCGGATTGTTTGCCGCGATTTTCCTGCAATTCGAATTGAATTTTTTGCCCCTCAGCCAGTCCGCTTAGACCAGCTTCCTGAACAGCGGAGATGTGAACGAACACATCTTTGTCGCCTTCTTCAGGCACAATAAAGCCGTAGCCTTTTGTGGGGTTAAACCATTTAACGGTTCCTGTTTGTGACATAGCGTTACTCCTTACTTTGTCATTTTACAATCAGCGCTTCAGTAGGTATTCGGCTGATTTGTAGTCAAAGCACGAAGTCCCGAAGACGAGGGCATATTAAAGACTTTTTTGGGAAAAGTACAAGGAAAATCGCTTATTGCGGGGGTGCTATGTTGCTCTGGGAACAAACAACAGAATGAATTTTTTCAAACGTTTTTTCAATCTTGTCACGATTTGGATACCCTATAGCGGCTGCGGCGCCAAGAAACAAAAGCGCCAGCGCTCCATTACGCACATTTTTCTTTGATGGCAAAAAATTTGCGATAAAGGGATCAAAATCTTCCTGTGCCATTTTTCATTCCTTTTTTTTTAAAACAGGGATTTTTAACAAATCCTCAACACAAAGTCAACATTATGACAACATACAGTGTGTTTTCGAAGGGGCCGCTTCGTGATAGATTGGAGAGCTTGAAAGAGGAGGAGCCTCCGGCATGACAAAAAACGACGATGTTTTTGAGCGTAAAGTGATTTATACCGGCAAGCCGTTTATCAAGGCGGGGGAGGAGCACGCCCGCGCCTATATCATCCAAAAGGGTCTGATCCGCTCTTACATTCTGGAGGATGATGAAAAAATCGAGGTCAGCCAATACGGGCCGGGCCGCATTATCGGTGAGGTTTGCCTCATGTCTGACGAGCCGATGGACCTGAATTATGAGGCCGTGGAAGAAAGCACCGTCATCACCATGACGCGCGCCGACTTCCAGAAACGCATCTCAAAAATGGACAGCAATGTTTCCACGATCCTCGAACATGTAATGACCAAGCTGAACATGCAATATGCCGAGGATATAGATAAAGCAAAATCCCGCACCGAGATTGATGATGACACCTACAAACATATGGACGCGCTGCTGGCCAAAATCCCGCCCGAGCAGCGCCATAAATACGAAAAGGCCATCCTGCCGCACGTCAACGCGCTGGTAAGAACCATGAAGGTTTTGAAGGGGGAAGAATCCTCTTAAGCCGGAATTTATTTAATACACTCCAGAACCATATATGGCTGTCTTGCAATCAACCCATTATCAGAAGACATACGCGCACCGTTTTTATCCAGATAAAGAACATCATGACTAATTTTTGAAAAACCCGACAAGTGTGCAGCAGCCATATAACTATTTGCACCATGCTGCACCGCTTTTGTCTCGAATTGGACGCCACCATTCTCGGGATCAACAAACTTCACACCCAAACCATTCAAGCCAAGCCTTTCAAAATTGCGGGATGCTAAAATTTGCTCTTCATCGGGATCGAAATCTGGATTGTATGTAACTGAAATAAATTTTCCGCACGGCTTCAAGTGACGTGATGCCACTGCAAATACATCGTTCAGATCTTCTTGGGTTTCGGCATAGGGCAAAACCAGAATAGAAACGGCAAAATCGAATTTTTGATCACGATCAAAATGCAGTGTTGAACAACAAACAAACTCCACATTTTCAAGACTTTTCTTTTTCGCTTCAGAAACTTGTACAGACTGCGGATCATACGCCAGAATGTTGTTTAAATGTGGAAATTTATTTGCCAAAAGCACTTCGAAATCACCGCTACCGCAGCCAATATCCAAAATTGATACCAGATTTCCGTTTTTCAAATCCAGAGCATCGATAACCGCAGCATAATGAGCCCCGCGAGACTCATCATTGCCTATAAATGCAGAATACTCGATTCTGTCAAATTGATCCTTCATGCGAAAGACAATACATATAAAAGCTGTAAAAGGTCAAACTTGGAAAATAAAAAACCGGCCATTGGGCCGGTTGCTTTTAAAGCAGGGTTCGTGAAATAAGTTTGATCCGCCTTCGCTAGCGCTTTGGCGTGACAAGAATGACATGATGTTCACTTGGAAGATCTGGCAGCGCACTACTCTCCCGCGCCTTAAGACGAAGTACCATCGTCGCAAAGAGGTTTCACGGCCGAGTTCGGGATGGGATCGGGTGTTTCACTCTCGCTATAACCACCAGATCATCCAAATAAACATCAATTACAACCAACAATATCGAGCAAAACTGAATTCTTTCTCAGACAGCAGATTTATTACTGTACGCAGACACCCATCAGTAAACTGACGGGTAAGAATTCAAGCCAATCGAGCAATTAGTAATGGTTAGCTTCATATGTTGCCATACTTCCACATCCATCCTATCAACGTGGTGGTCTTCCACGGCTCTGATAGGGAGTCCTGGTATTGAGGGCGGCTTCCCGCTTAGATGCTTTCAGCGGTTATCCAGTCCGAACATAGCTACTCTGCGCTGCCGCTGGCGCGACAACAGATACACCAGAGGTTCGTCCACCCCGGTCCTCTCGTACTAAGGGCAGCTCCTCTCAAGACTCCAACTCCCACGGCAGATAGGGACCGAACTGTCTCACGACGTTCTGAACCCAGCTCACGTACCTCTTTAAATGGCGAACAGCCATACCCTTGGGACCTGCTCCAGCCCCAGGATGAGATGAGCCGACATCGAGGTGCCAAACAGCGCCGTCTCTGTGAGCGCTTGGGCGCTATCAGCCTGTTATCCCTAGAGTA
>JAGRKE010000013.1 GCA_020442385.1 Alphaproteobacteria bacterium
AAGCGCATCGTTCCAAGCGCCGTATTTTTCCGCAAATATTTCCGCTTTTTGCGGATCACCATCAAGCTGCAATTGAAGGGGTTTATGGATATGTCAAATTGATATTTTTTGGGAGAAGATGGTGGTGGGGGTAGGATTCGAACCTACGTAGACTTGCGTCGTCGGAGTTACAATCCGATGCCTTTAACCACTCGACCACCCCACCGAACCAAAATATTAAGAGTGTCGATCAAAGACAGATGTGCAGAAAAAAGACTTTCGCCGTCTGTGTCAAGTGTGTAAATGTGCGCGGGAGATGAAAAAACAGAGAAATACACATAACGGCCCTACTTTATACGGTTTTCATGCCGTGCGCGAAGCATGGCTGAACCCTGTGCGCGAGGTTGATGCGCTGTTCTTAACCGACCAGGCGCTGCGCGGATTCGAAGACACGCTGCGCGAAGCTGGGGACAAAGGCGTGCGTCGCCCGCAGCCGCAAGTTCTGGATAAGGACAGGCTGGAGGGGATGCTACCGCGCGGCGCTGTGCATCAGGGATTGGCGCTGGCGTGCCGTGCTTTGCCGGACATTTTTATTCAAGATTTTATTATCCGTGCAGAGACCAAGGGCGAGAGCTTACTTCTTATGCTCGATCAGGTGACAGATCCGCATAATGTCGGCGCAATTATCCGCAGCGCCGCGGCGTTCGGTGCTGACGGTATTGTTATGCAGCGCAAACATGCGCCGGAGCTGGACGGTGTTCTGGCCAAAACGGCTTGCGGCGGATTGGAGCATATGCCGGTCGCCTTCGAGACGAATCTTAGCCGCGCGCTGGAGGAGCTCAAATCAAACGGCTTTTTTGCCTATGGTTTGGATGAGCGCGGCGAGAAAACGATCAGCGCTCTTCCAAAAGACGGTAAACGTATTTTGGTGCTGGGCGCGGAAGGGCCCGGCATGCGCCGCTTGGTGGCAGAAAATTGTGACGAGCTGGTCAAGCTGCCGACACAGCTGCCTATCGCCAGTTTGAATGTATCGAACGCGGCCGCTGTGGCTCTCTATGCAGTTGGATCTAACGATTTCCTGTAATCAGAAACGGTCGATTCAAACTCTTCCCGCTGACTTGGATGACACTCATTTCTAAGGTTATCAAGCCACTCGTCCAGATCCACATCAGGATTTCCCGCTTGAGTTTGAAAGTTTCCACATAGAGTCGCTATTGGCTGATAAAGAGGATTAACTGAGGAGCCCATCTTGTAATTTTCTGTCTTTTTAGGGTTAAAAAATAAAATAAATATAGAGTTCCAGCCTAATGATTTTTAATTTTCTTGGTCAAGAAGAAGCGTGATTGAGACTCAAAAAAGCTTTGTATAATTTGCGCGCTAGACAGGGCGAGGGGAATCCTCCACTTTAACGGGCATGAGCGATTCCGAATTATATCTGATTGACGGCTCGGGTTTTATCTTCCGCGCTTATTATGCGATGGCCTATGGCCGCCAAGCGGGCATGACCAACCCCGAAGGTGTGGAAGTCGGTGCGGTTTACGGCTTTACCAATATGTTGCTCAAGATGCTGAATGACTATCACGCGCCCTATATTGCGGTGATTTTCGATGCGGCGCGCGCCAATTTCAGAAACGAGATTTATCCCGAATACAAAGCCAACCGCGATGAAACGCCGGAAGATTTAATCCCGCAATTCCCCCTCATCCGCGATGCAACCGAGGCGTTTGATATGCCCGCAATTGAGCTGGAGGGGTATGAGGCGGATGATCTGATTGCGGCCTATACGCGCCTCGCACTGGAGGCCGGGAAGAAGGTCGTGATTGTCTCTTCCGATAAAGATTTGATGCAGCTGATCCGCCCCGGTGTGCGCATGCTCGATCCCATGAAGGGAAAGTTCATGGAGGAAAAAGACGTGCTGGAGAAATTCGGCGTCACACCCGATAAGGTTGTCGATGTGCAGGCACTTGCGGGCGATAGCACCGATAATGTCCCCGGCGTGCCCGGTATCGGCGTCAAAACGGCGGCGCAGCTGATTAATGAATATGGCGATTTGGAAACGCTGCTGGCGCGCGCGGAAGAGATTAAACAAAATAAGCGCCGCGAGAGCTTGATTGAGCATGCGCAGATGGCGCGAATTTCGCAAAAGCTGGTGAAGCTGGATGATCAAGCGCCGGTGCCCGTCGCACTGGAGGATCTTAAAACTCACGACCCTGACAAGCCGGGGCTGATGGCTTTTTTGCAAACCCATGCTTTTAATTCGATCATTAAACGCCTCAATAATGGCGTCATCCCGACCGAAGTCGAGGGATCTAATCAAGATTCAAACATCAAAGATCCCTCGACTAACGCTCGGGATGACGATGTGGCATGGCCTGCACCGTCCGAAAATAAATACACGCTCATTAATGATGAGAAGACTCTGCAAAGTTGGATCGATGAAGCGCAGGAAGAGGGCGTTTTAGTGATTGATACAGAAACCACATCACTCACGCCGGCCAAGGCGGAATTGGTCGGGATTTCACTGGCGAGCAAAATCGGCAAGGCAGCCTATATCCCGCTGGGGCATAAAAGCGCCGCACCAACAGATTTATTCGGTGATCCGGCCGGTGAAAGCGAAGACATTCCACAAATGGACATGAAGCGCGCGCTCGCGATTTTAAAGCCTGCGCTGGAAGATGAGGGCCTGATCAAGGTCGCACATAACATGAAGTATGATTGGCAAATTTTTGCGAAGCACGGCATTCACATTCATCCGTGCGATGATACGATGCTGATGTCTTATGTACTCGATGGGTCTTCGCATTCTCATTCGATGGATAATCTCTCAAAGCAGTATTTCGATTTCGAGCCGATCAAATATGAGGAGGTCGCGGGCAAGGGCGCGAAACAGGTTACATTCGATCAGGTCGAAATTGATAAGGCCCTGGATTATGCGGCTGAGGATTCCGAAATCACGCTGCGCCTTTATAAAACTCTTAAGCCCCGTTTGGCGCAGGAAAAAATGACAGCTGTTTATGAGGATATCGAACGACCGCTGATACCAGTTATTGCACGTATGGAGCTGGAGGGTATCAAGGTTGATCCCGCCAAGCTCAAAGAGATGAGCGCGGATTTTGCAAAACGCATCGCCGATTTGGAAACTGAAATTCATAAAGCGGCAGGCACGGAATTTAATATCGGATCACCCAAACAAATCGGCGAAATTTTGTTCGACCAAATGGGCATGGAAGGCGGCAAAAAGACCAAGACTGGCCAATGGGCGACCGATGTGAAAGCGCTGGAGGATTTGGCTGCGCAGGGGCATGAAATCGTTCAAAAAATTCTCGATTGGCGCGGGCTTTCGAAACTGCGCTCGACCTACACCGAGGCGCTGCAAGAGCAGATCAATCCTGCGACTGGCCGCGTTCATACCTCTTATCATATGACGGGCACCAGCACGGGGCGTTTGGCCTCATCTGATCCGAATTTGCAGAACATTCCGATCCGCACCGAAGATGGCCGCCGCATCCGTGAGGCCTTCGTCGCCGAGGACGGGCATGTGCTCCTCTCGGTTGATTACTCGCAGGTTGAATTGCGGCTCGCGGCGGAGATGGCAGGTGTAGAGGCGCTCAAGCAGGCCTTTAGAGATGATGTCGACATTCACAGCCTGACAGCATCGCAGGTCTTTGATGTGCCGCTGGATCAGGTCAGCCCGGAGGATCGCCGCCGCGCAAAGGCTGTGAATTTCGGCATTATCTACGGTATTTCCGGCTGGGGGCTGGCGAAACAGCTGGGGTGTGATCCGGGCGATGCGAATGATTTTATCAAACGTTATCTGACGCGTTTCCACGAAATTCAAACCTATATGGAGACGAAGAAAGACGAAGCGCGAAAAAGTGGTTTCGTCAAAACGCTCTATGGTCGCAAATGTTTTACACCTTATATTGATGCGAAAATCCCTGCTCAACGCGGCGGAGCCGAGCGCGCGGCGATCAATGCGCCCTTGCAGGGTACGGCGGCCGATATCATGAAAATCGCGATGGCAAAAATTCCGCCTGCTTTGGAAAAGGCCGGATTAAATGCAAAAATGCTTTTGCAGGTGCATGACGAGCTTATCTTCGAAGTGCCGAAAGCTGAGCTGGATAAAACCTCTGCGCTGGTCTCAGAAATCATGCAAAACGCCTTTAAAATTAACGGCGTTGAAATCTCGGTGCCTTTAGATGTTGAAGCGGGCGCGGGCCAATCCTGGGCGGCAGCACATTAAATTTTATATTGACATAAGTTGCTTGGTTTTTTTATAAACGTATAGGAATTACGAGAAAGGGAGAACCGATGGTTGAAGATAAATTAACAAAGACCACTATAGAAGTGACTTTCAAAAGTCCAAAAACAGTGTCCATGGAAGGCTTTGAAGGAACGCCATGGGGCGAACTTCCAGATTATGAAGCTGAGAGGGCAAAAGAACAGCAGCTACAATCTCTTAGAGAAAACGGTGTAAAAGGAACTGGTACGGCTTCTCAAAAGAATACGTATTTTGATGGGACTCTCCAATACTCCGAAACCTAGAACATATTTTTATTTATGTGTTTTAAACACACAGATCAGAATTTATCGGCTGCTTTTGAGCAGCCGATTTTTTATACAGCGCAAAGTTGTTTAAGGGCGTGAATTTACGTGCAAAAAAAGGTATGGTGTTTGTTGATTTTTGCAAACGAACACATACTCATGTCTGAAACAATTGATATCCACGCCAGCCAAGATCGCATCTTAAAAGCGATACACCGCGTGCCTGCCGAAAGCTCTTTGTCGTCGGCTGATGACACGTTGTTTCTCATGTCGCATAGCTTTCCTGGTAACAAGGACGGCAGCAATGATATTTTCTATGATCTGGAGCATTTGCTGGTTGAAAAGGGCTATCATACGCTGCGCTTTGATTATTACGGCTGCGGGGGGAGTGATGGACAAGAGCAGGACTTCAGTCTGGGCGGCGCCTGCGAAGATTTCAAGCATGTGATTTATTGGGCCGAAGGCAAAGGGTATAAAAACTTTGCTTTTATTGGTGAGGGGCTGGGGGCCACGCTCTCAATTATGAATGTTGATCTGAATGTTAAAATGATGATCCTGCTTTGGCCCGTTCTTGATACGAATGATTACAGCGAAAACAGGTTTGACCTTCACCAGAGTTTGACGGGTGAGGCGGTTCAAAAGGGGTATTTCGAATGTGATGGACACAAGGTTGGAATGACCCTGCTGAAGGAGCTTCGCAAAAACACGCTTCATTACGCGTTAAAAGAAGTGTTCATGCCGGTGTTGATTATTCAGGGTGTGCGTGATGAAATTGTGCCCTTGGAGCATTTGCAAATTGCAAAAGAAAATATGCGCTCGAAACGCATAGAGATTTTCTCATTTCACGATGGCGGACATGCGATGGATCAGCTCAATCACCGCAGTATGATTTTTCACCAAATTTCTGAGTTTGCCGCGCAAAATATTTAAGATACAAAAGACTTGCATTTAGAGGGCGATGATGTGTATAAAACGCACTCTAACGCGCGATCTGGCCAATTTATCGACTGCCTCGGTTGTGCTTGAATGGCTGCAAGGCCCTAAAAAACAAAGGAAAATGAAATGTCGAAGCTAAAAACCAAATCTGGTGCCAAGAAGCGATTCAAGGTCACCAAAAGTGGCAAGGTCAAATCAAAACAGGCCAAAATGCGCCACATGCAGATGAACAAGCCAAAATCAATGAAGCGTAAAGCCAAAGGAACATCTGTTCTGTCTGATCCTGACGCACGCATCGTTTTGCGCAACTTCCTTCCCTATAACCGCAAGAAGAAATCCGTTTCTTCTAAAACAGAAGGAGCGAAATAATGGCCCGTGTAAAAGGTGGCGTGAGAGCACACGCAAGACACAAAAAAATTATTAAGCAAGCTAAAGGCTATTACGGCCGCCGGAAGAATTGTTTCCGCACCGCCGTTCAGGCTGTTGAGAAAGCCGGTCAATACGCATATCGTGACCGCCGCAACAAAAAGCGCGATTTCCGCCGTTTGTGGATTCAGCGCATCAACGCCGCAGCCCGTATCCATGGTATGAGCTATTCTACATTCATGCATGGTTTGAAGCTCGCAGGCCTTGAGTTGGACCGCAAATCTCTGTCTGAGATTGCGATCCATGACGAAAAAGGTTTTGCGGCAATTGCCAAGCAAGCACAAGACTGTATCAAGCAGGCCGAAAAGAAAGCTGCTTAAATCGTCATACATATAATTCTTGAAGAAAAAGCAGCCCGTTTCGGTCTGCTTTTTTTTATTTCCGAATTTCATCCAAAATATTTTTTTAAGGAACAAGAATTATGACTGCACATATTACAAATACATTCTCCGAGCAGGCTTCGGCCCTGAAATCAACACTGCAATCCTTCGACGATGCGGGGGAGTTGAAAACCGCGATCATGGATATTTATCCGCGCGTGAAAAAACTTCTGCGCCAAGCCCACCCGGTTTTAAAAATAGATATGTCCCAGATGCCCAGCAATAGCGGCTCACAGCTGCGCCTGAATATAACGCAAACCGAAATTCATGATGGTGAGTTGCTGTTTAAGCAGACCCCGGTCTTTGCGTTTAATGAGCAGGCAGGCCGGTCTGTAAAAGACGTGCTCTCAGTGGTGCTTGATCAAATCGAAGCCGCGCCGCAAAGATATCAAGATTTCGGTTCGCTCAAGTTTGATTAACAATAAAACAGTCCGCTTTAAACGAGCGGGCTGTTTTTTAGGCTATGCGCATGGTTCAATATCGATCATGAATCACAAGCTCATTGTTTTTGATTGGAACGGGACAATATTGTCCGATACGCGCGCCTCGGTCGAGGCGGGTAATGTATGCCTCGAATTCTACGGCGCGCAGCCAATATCTCTTCAAAAATACCGTGAGACCTTCAATTTTCCGATCATGCATTTTTATAAGCTCAACGGCCTTAGCGTGGATGACGTGCTGGCGAAAAAAGATGCGGCCAATGAGATTTTTCAAAAAGCCTATGAAGATTTGGCCAAGCATGCCCGCACCCGCGCGGGCGCGCGCCAGATTTTGGCATGGATTAAAGATCAGGGCATGCGCTGCATTATTCTTTCCAACTACCGCACCGAGCGCATTAAGGAGCATGTGCAGCGTTTGCGCATCGCCGATTATTTTGACGATATTCTGGCCTTTGGATGTAGCGGTGCATCCATCGTTGAGGGCACACACAAGACCGAGCGTCTGACTCATTACATGAAGCAGCAGGGCCTCAAGCCCGAAGATGTTGTAATTATCGGCGACAGCACGGAAGAGCCGGAGATTGCGCGCGTGCTCGCTCTGACATCGATTGGCATTACCGACGGATATATCACCCGCAAACGCTTGCGCGAGGCTTCGCCGGATCATATCATTCACACACTGCCCGAAATCCGGGCAATCTTGGAACAGAAATGGGCTTTACCCCCCGTATAACAGCGTGTAAAACACTCAGAAGCTATGACCGATATAAACGCATTAAAAACAGAAATTACCACCGAGATTGAGGCGGCGAACGACCTCAAAAGCCTTGATGATGTGCGCGTCAGCGTGCTGGGCAAGAAGGGCCGCATTACCGCACTGATGAAAACGCTGGGCGGCATGGACCCGGAGGAGCGCAAAACCACAGGCCAAGCGCTCAACCAGCTCAAGGATGATATTGCCGATACGATCCGCAAGGCCGAAAGCTCTTTGAAGAAGAAAGAAATGGCGGCGCGCCTAAAAGATGAGGTGGCCGATATTACGCTCTCACCCCGCCCGCAAGAGATGGGCCGCATTCATCCGATTTCACAAACGATGGAAGAGCTGGTCACGATTTTCGCGGCGATGGGCTTTGAAGTGGCTGAAGGGCCGGACATCGAAAATGACTGGTACAATTTCACGGCGCTGAATTTCCCGCCCGGCCATCCGGCGCGCGAGATGCAGGACACATTCTTCCTGCCCGAAACCGAAGATGAAGAGGGCGAGTATGCTAAGAAGCTTTTGCGTACCCACACATCCTCGGTGCAAATCCGCCATATGGAGAATAACCAGCCGCCGCACAAAATTGTGTGTTTCGGTCGTACCTATCGCAGTGATTTTGATATGACCCACACGCCGATGTTCCATCAGATGGAGTGCCTCTATGTCGATAAGGGCGTGACCATGGCGCATCTGAAGGGCTGCCTGACCGATTTTGTGCGCGCCTTTTTTGAAATGGATGATCTGCCAGTGCAATTCCGCCCGTCTTTCTTCCCGTTTGTTGAGCCGGGCGCGGAAGTGGATATCGGCTATTACAAACAGGGTGATGGTATCAAGCTGGGCAAAGCCAAAGATCCTGCTGATCAAAAATGGATGGAGATTTTAGGCTCCGGCATGGTGCATCCGAATGTGCTGAAAAATTGCGGCGTTGATCCGGAAGAATATCAAGGCTTTGCCTTCGGCGCGGGGATTGAACGCCTAACCATGCTCAAATATGGCATTCCCGATCTGCGCACCTTCTTTGAGTCCGACGTGCGCTGGCTCAGACATTACGGCTTTGATCCGCTGGAGCGCCCTAACGCCGCCACCAAATAATATGGTGCAGTGATGTCTCTGAAAATCCGCCCCTTAGTCTCTGAAGATTTCCCCAGCTGGTTGCCGCTGTGGGATGGGAATAATAAAGGGCATCGCGATGAAGCCGTTACGACCGAAACTTGGTCACGCTTAACCGACCCCAATTTTCCTGTACACGGCTTGTGTGCGCAGCTGGATGGTCAGATGGTCGGCCTTGTTCATTACGTTATTCATCACACAACAGGCAGTATCAATCCCGTTTGCTATATGCAGGATGTGTATGTCGATCCGGTCTTTCGCAAGAAGGGGATTGCCCGCGTGATGGTGATGGAGCTCAGCCAGATTGCCTTCAAAGAGAAATGGGCGCGCCTGTACTGGCTGGCGGAGAGCGATAATAAGGCGGCGCAGGCGCTTTATCAAAATATCGGGGTGAAGCTCGATTTCACACTTCATGTTTTGCCCATCGCGCGATAGTATCGGGTCATTCTCGATTCAAAAATAAAAGGACATGGCGAATGAAATACACAGCATTACACAGTGCACATATCGAACTTGGCGCGAAAATGGGCGAATTCGCCGGATACGATATGCCGCTTTATTACAAGCTGGGTGTGATGAAAGAGCATGAATGGACGCGCGCCTCTTGCGGTTTGTTTGATGTGTCACATATGGGCCAAGCCATGTTTAAGGGCGCGGGCGCGGCTGAGCTGATTGAAAAGCTGACGCCTTCATCCTACGAAAAAGTAAAACCCTTCCGCACGAAATATACCGTACTGACGAACGAGCAGGGCGGCATTATTGACGATCTGATGGTCACCAAAACCGATGATGACCAATTCCATTTTGTTTTGAATGCGGGCTGTAAAGATAAAGATATTGCTTGGATCAAACAGCATCTGAGTGAGGACATCGAATTCCACCATTACGATGATTGGGCGCTGATCGCGCTGCAAGGCCCAAAAGCCGAAGAGGTCGTGAGAGAGGTTCTTGGGTATGATCTTTCGGACCTGCCCTATATGGCGGTTTGGCCGCGTGATGATTTTGAGATGTTTATCTCCCGCCTAGGTTATACTGGCGAAGACGGGTTTGAAATTTCCGTACCGAATAAAGATGCGCTGGAGCTGTGGAACAAACTGGCCGCTCACGCGGCGGTAGAGCCGATCGGTCTGGCCGCGCGCGATTCTTTGCGCCTTGAGATGGGCTATTGCCTCTACGGACATGATATTAATGACACGACCACGCCGGTTGAGGCCGACATCGCTTGGGTAATGGGTAACGGAGATAACACCGGCTTTATTGGCGCGGATGTGATTTTGCCGCAAAAGGAAAACGGCGCTTTGCGCAAACGTGTTGGCGTGAAGCTGACCGATAAGGGTGTGGCGCGTGAGGGCGCGGAAATTCGTAATGAATCTGATGAGAAAATCGGCGAGCTGACGAGCGGCGGCTTCGGGCCCAGCGTTCAAGGCGCAATTGGTCAGGGCTACGTCCCGATCGAATACGCGCAAGAGGGTACGAAGATTTTTGTCAATGTGCGTGGCCGCAATATTGCCGCGGAAATTGCATCAATGCCCTTTGTTCAGCCGAGCACGAAATCCATGAAAAAAGCGGCCTAAGGTGCTGCGGCTTTGAATATGGGTGGGCTTGATCAGTATATAATTTTTGCCTTCATACCGCTGGCGATTTTTATTGTCTTGCTCGTGCATGAGCTGGGGCATTTTTGCGCCGCGCGCCTATTCAAATTCCCCGTTGATGAAGTTGTGATTGGTGCAGGTAAGCCCGTCTGGTCGCGCGCGTGTAAAAACGGAACGCGCTGGAGCTTGCGGCGCTATCCGATCAAGGCGCATGTGCATGTCGGCGGATTTGAAGATGAGGACCGCGCGCTTTGGAAAAAAGTTCTCATTATTCTCGGCGGTCCGCTTTTGAATATCGTTTTTCCGTTTTTCGTCTTTTTGGCTTTTTTCATTCTCATCGGCCAGCCAGCCACGAAGCCCTATTTAACCGGCGTTGAAATCGGTGATGCGGCGGATCGGGCGGGCTTGCAACCCGGTGATGAAATTATTGCGGTGAATGGTGAGCCGACCGTGCATTACGAACAGGTCCGCGCATTCGGCTATAAACGGGATACCGAAAGCGTCTTTACAGTAAAGCGCGGTGACCAAACTTTTGAGACGCATGTCACGCCGTCTTATCTGGAATTTACCGATGTTCACGGCGTGGAGCGCGCGTATCCACGCCTTGGTGCAGTCTGGCGGCAAAAGCCGTTTCGCTTCGAAGCTATTCATAGTGTGAATGGCAAAGTGGTCGAGGGCGATGAAGATGCAATCCGCGCTGCGCTTACGGCGAATTTTGATAAGGATGTTGTGCTGGGCCTCAATGCCACGGACGGCAATGTCCGCATCTACCGCGCGCGCCTCTACAGTGCGGCCAACCCGCATATTCATGATCCGAATCACGAAGAATATGACCAGATTTTTTTAGGGCCTAACCGGGATGATTTTTACTATCGCGCGGCCGTGCCTGTTCAAATGAAAGATGCCTTTATTTTCAATTTCAAATTGCTGGGCAAGGTTCTGAGCTTTCCCTTTCAGCTTCTGCCCATCGACAAAGATGCCTTTACCCCTGCGGCCTCTGTTGAGTTTACAGGCTCGCCCTTTATCAACGGGTTGTATCATTTCATTTTTAAAATGGCGCTGATTTCCTTTGTTGTCGCCTATGTGAATTTATTGCCGCTGCCGCATATGGATGGCAGCCACCTGACCTATTACGCTTTGCAGGCGGTGCGCGGTGAAAAACCATCACCGCGTTTACAGGCGCGTGCGCTGGCGATTTTGTTTTTTGGATTTTATATGGCGATGATGCTAGCCAATATGGATAACCTGCCGACTTACATTGACTCTCGGCTGGAAAAGTTACATGAATTTATCAACACCAAAACAGCAGAGGAATAGGAATGTCTGAACTCAAATTTACAAATGAGCATGAGTGCATCATGGTCGATGGCGATGTGGCCTGGGTGGGAATTACACCCTATGCGCAAGAGGCGCTGGGCGATCTGGTTTATGTGGAGCTGCCTGAGGTTGGCAAGCAGGTGAAAAAGGGTGAAGATTTCGCCGTTGTTGAATCTGTGAAAACTGCCGCGGAAGTCTACAGCCCGGTTGATGGCGAAGTGATTGAGGCCAATGACAATATGCCCGATGATCTGGCGCTGATTTCAAAGCCGGTTGCCGATGGCGGCTGGATTGCAAAAATCAAAATTTCCGATCCGTCTCAGCTCGAAGGGTTGATGGATGAAGCGGCCTATCAGGATTACTTAAAAACTGTCGATTAAGGTATAAAGATGCGTTATCTGCCCCAAACAAAAAATGCCCGCAGTGCGATGCTCAAAGATATTGGTGTTTCATCGGTTGATGAGCTGTTTCGCGATATCCCAAAGCAGGCCTTCTATAAAGACGGGGATAATACCCTGCCCAATCATAAAGGGGAGTTGGAGGTGGAGCGTATTTTCGGCAATTTTGCGAATGAAAATCAGGCCGCGCCGGATGGTCCGTTCTTTTTAGGGGCGGGGGTGTATTACCATCACGTGCCTTCAACGGTGGATTACATCATTCAGCGCTCGGAATACTTAACGGCCTATACACCGTATCAGCCGGAAATCGCGCAGGGTACGCTGCAGATGATTTTCGAGTTTCAGACCTTTGTTGCGCAGCTGACTGGGCAGGAAGTTGCCAATGCCTCTATGTATGATGGCGCAACTTCATGCGCTGAAGCGGCTCTGATGGCGATGCGCGTGACCAAGCGCAACAAGGTTGTTTTGGGTAATGCGCTGCACCCTGATTACCGTGAGGTTCTTGGCTCTTACATGGGCAATCTGGGCAGTGATCTGGCCGAAGGCGAGCCTGACGATGAAACGGCCTGCGTGATTATTCAGTCGCCTGACTTTTTCGGCAAACCAGAAGCCTATGAAGGTTGGCGCAAGAAATGTGATGAGACGGGCGCGTTGCTGGTCGTTGTGATTAACGAGATCGTTTCGCTGGGGCTTTTGCCAGCGCCATCCATGGCCGACATTGTGTGTGGTGAAGCGCAGAGCGTTGGTCTGGCGATGAGCTTTGGTGGCCCGCATCTGGGCTTCTTTGCCTGCCGCGAAAAATTCATTCGCCAGATGCCCGGGCGTTTATGCGGCATGACCGAAGATGCGGATGGCAAGCGCGGTTTCGTGCTGACGCTCTCAACCCGCGAGCAACATATCCGCCGCGAAAAGGCGACGTCGAATATTTGTACCAATCAGGGCCTGTGCGCGCTGGCCTTTACCGTTCACATGAGCTTGCTGGGTGAGGACGGCTTTAAGCGTCTGGCGCGCCTGAACCACGAGGCTGCCATTCGTCTGGCCGATGCGCTCGCGAAAGTGCCGGGCGTAAAAGTGGTGAATGAGAGCTTCTTTAATGAGTTTGTGATCGAGCTGACCAAGCCTTCAAAAGATGTTGTGCAGGCGCTGGCCGATCGCGGCATCATTGCAGGTTATGCGCTGGAGGGGAATAAACTTCTGGTAACGGCCACCGAAATGACCAAAGAGGATGATGTCGAAACCTTCTGCGAAAATCTGGCGGAGGTGCTGGCATGAGTGCGAATGCGAAAGTGATTGAGATGACCAATATGGTGAGCGAAGACGGGCAGGGCTTGATGTATGAAGAGAACCTGCTCTGGGAAAAGGAACGCAGCGATCATCCGGGCGTTGATCTGCCTGAGCCTGAAGGTGCGGCTTTGCGCATCGGTGTTGAGGCGCGCGATGCGGATATCGGCCTGCCGCAAGTCTCTGAGCCACAAGCGCTGCGCCATTTTGTGAAAATGAGCACGTGGAATTACTCTATCGATCACGGGTTTTTCCCGCTGGGCTCTTGCACGATGAAGCACAATCCGCGCCTGAATGAGAAGCTGGCGCGTCTTCCCGGTTTTGCGCATATCCACCCGCTGCAACCGGCCAGCACTGTGCAGGGCGCGTTTAAGGTGATGCATGAGCTGCAACATTGGCTGGCTGAGCTGACAGGCTTGCCCGGTGTGTGTCTGTCTCCTGCGGCCGGGGCGCATGGTGAGCTGGCTGGAATGATGACGATCAAGCGCGCGCATGAACACAAGGGCGATACCAGCCGCAAAATTATCCTTGCGCCGGATTCGTCGCACGGTACAAACCCCGCGACAGCCGTTATGTGTGGTTTTGAAGTGCGCGCGATTCCCACAAAACTGGATGGCCGGGTAACGGTGGATAGCTTTAAAGAAGCGCTCTATGCAACGTGTGATAAAGGCTCAGACATTGCCGGAATGATGGTGACCAACCCCAATACCTGCGGTTTGTTTGAGCGCGACATTGTGGAGCTGGCCGATCTGCTGCATAAGGCGGGCGGATATTTCTATTGCGACGGCGCGAACTTTAATGCGCTGGTGGGTAAGGTGCGTCCCGGTGATTTCGGCGTGGATGTGATGCATATCAATTTGCACAAAACATTCTCCACCCCGCATGGCGGCGGCGGTCCGGGTTCTGGCCCGATTTGTTGCACGGAAGAGCTGGCGCAATTTATGCCCGTGCCAACTGTGATTGAAGAAGGCGGCGAGTTCCGCCTTGAAACCGAAGAGGACCGCCCGAAAACGCTGGGCCGCCTTAAAGGATTTCACGGACAGTTCGGCATGCATGTGCGCGCACTGGCCTATATGATGAGCCACGGTGCGGACGGCCTGAAACAGGTGTCTGAAGATGCAGTTTTGAATGCGAATTATATTCTTAGCCAGCTGAAAAACGACTATCACGTTCCTTATGAAGGTCCGTGCATGCATGAATGCCTGATCACCGATAAGCATCAAAAAGAGGCGGGCGTTACAACGCTCGATCTGGCCAAGGCACTGTGTGAGCATGGCTATCACCCGATGACGGTGTATTTCCCGCTGGTCATTCCAGGCACCATGTTGATTGAACCGACAGAAACTGAGAGCAAGGATTCAATTGATCGCTTTATCAGCGTGATGAAGGGTTTTGCTGCGGACGTGAAAGCGGGCGATACTGAGAAATTTCACGGGTTTCCCCAATCGACACCACGCCGTCGCCTTGATGAGGTAAAGGCCGCGCGTAATCCTGTCCTGCGTTGGTCTTAATTATTTGTGATAGCGGTCTAGAATTTCCTGCAACTGATCGAGCAGGGGATTAACCTCTTTGCGGAATTGTTCGCTCTTACTGGAATCAATGCCCAGCTCTACCCGGTCGACAACGCCGGTAATGCGGTCTTGGAAATCTTCGAGATTTTTGTAATGGGCAAGCTGTCCGCGCGTGGCTTCTTTCAGGCGGTCAACCAAAACGCGGATAAGTGCTTTGATTGCGCCATCTTTCATGGCCTCAATACGGCCTTCAATTTCTTTGTGTTCAATAATGGTGATGGTGCTGGTTTGTGTGGCGATAACTGTGGCGCTACGCGGATCATGGGTGATCAGCGCCATTTCGCCGAAAATATCACCGCTTTTAAGGGAGGCGACTTTGAGCTTGGTGGCGCCCTCATGGATGTAAACCTCAACAGCGCCGTCCTCGATATAAAAAGCGCGCTGGCCGATATCGCCCTGGCGGATAATTTCATCGCCTTTGTAATAAACCTGACGGTTTAAAACCGTCTGACTCTTACCGCTGTTTTTTGGATTCAGATCATCACTCATAGTTTTAGTATGCCACGGCGGGGTTAAAAATTCGATAGCAATTTACATCGGCAGCGGCGCACAAAAGATGCGCAAAATGTAAAATTTTGCTGGTAATTGAAAAATTGATCCTGTAGAAGTAGTGTCATTCCCTGACATTGTGGTTCTTTGTATTTCCCGAGCAGCCCTCGACCTACGAACCCATGTCTCGGAGACGATGATAAGAAGGATATAAAGTGATGGCCAAAACAGGTCTTATTGATTTTTTTAAGCAAGTGAAAATAGAAGCCAAAAAGATTGCTTGGCCTTCTCGCAAGGAAACAACGGTAAGTACGATTTCCGTATTTATTATGGTCTTTATGGCCGCCACATTTTTGTATTTTGCCGATCAGATTATCGCCTTTATCGTGCGTCTGATTTTAGGATTTTAAAGTTAAACTGACATAAAGGAAAAAAGAAATGTCTGCAGCGCGTTGGTACGTTTTACATGTTTATTCAGGCTTTGAAAGCAAAGTGGCTGAGGCCATTAAAGAAAAAGCCCGCAAGCAAGGCCTTGAGAGCAAGGTCGAGGAAATTATGGTTCCGACCGAAGAGGTTGTTGAGGTGAAACGCGGTCAACGCGTAAACACCGAGCGCAAATTCTTCCCCGGCTATGTGCTGGCAAAACTGGATCTTGATGACAATGTTTGGCACTTGATCAAGGACACGCCGAAAGTCAGTGGCTTCTTAGGTGCCGGTGGTAACAAGCCCGTGCCGATTAGCGAGGCCGAAGCGCAGCGTATTATCAATCAGGTGCAAGAGGGTATTGATCGCCCACGCCCATCTGTTGTCTATGACATCGGTGAAGAGGTTAAGGTTATCGACGGCCCGTTCGCATCCTTTAACGGCATTGTTGAAGAGATTGATGAGGAAAAGGCCAAGCTGAAGGTTTCCGTCTCGATCTTTGGTCGTTCAACACCTGTCGAACTGGAATACGGTCAGGTTGAGAAAGCTTAGACAAAGTTTCAATTGACATATTGAATGGCTCTGTGCAATCTTCTGACTCACGGAAAACTTTGGAGTTAAGAAAATGCGTGCCAAACAAGCTATATTAACCGCCCTTATACCTTTGTCCCTTACATTTGGATGTGTTAAAGGCGATCAAAATGGCGCACAACAAGATACGACTTTGGATGTGAGCGAAGTTTTTGAGCCAACGGGGGCGCATACCTTTAAGCCGTCAGAAAAATATCTGACTTGGAAGAAAGCTCAGGATACGCTGGTGCTCAAACCTTAAGCCAAAACAAATCTTTGTAATTTAGCTTGCAATTTATGTGGGGCGGGTCTATGGTCCGCCCCAGTTTCGTGGGAGGTTCTCTGATACCAAGACCAGATCAGAGCCGCACCACGGCCCTTTAACAATCTTTGTTAGGAGGAAACGATGGCAAAGAAAATCTCGGGTTATATTAACCTGACAATTACGGGTGGCGCGGCCAACCCGTCTCCGCCAGTTGGTCCGGCTTTGGGTCAGCACGGCGTTAACATCATGGAATTCTGTAAGGCGTTTAACGCAAAAACAGAAGATCAGAAGGGGATTCCTATTCCTGTTGTGATCACTGTTTTTGAAGACCGTTCTTTTGATTTCATCACAAAAACACCCCCTGCGAGCTACTTCCTGAAGCAAGCCGCGAAGGTGAAAAAAGGCTCTGGCGTGCCTAACCTTGATAAGGTTGGTAAGGTCCGCAAGTCTCAGGTGAAAGAAATCGCGGAGAAGAAAATGGAAGACTTGAACGCTAATGATATCGAAGCGGCGATGCGCATTATCGAAGGATCTGCGCGTTCCATGGGTATCGAAGTCGTGGAGGGTTAAGATGACACAAAGCAAAAAAATGAAAGCGGCTCTGGCGAGCTTTGATCGTGAAAGCTTCTACAGTGTAGAAGAGGCGATCAAAATCCTCAAAACAGCGGCAAAAGAGCGAAAATTCGATGAAACAATCGAACTGGCGCTGAACCTGAACGTCGATCCAAAGCATGCGGACCAGCAGGTGCGCGGCATGATCTCTCTGCCAAACGGCACGGGCGCAACTGTGCGCGTGGCTGTTTTCGCGAAAGACGATAAAGCGGCCGAAGCCAAAGAAGCCGGTGCGGATATCGTTGGTGCGGAAGATTTGATTGACAAGATCAATGATGGCTCGGTTGAGTTTGATCGCTGTATTGCCACGCCGGATATGATGGCGTTGGTTGGCCGCGTGGCGAAGGTTTTGGGTCCGAAGGGCCTGATGCCAAACCCGAAGCTCGGCACCGTTACACCTGATGTTGCCAAAGCTGTGAAAGATGCCAAAGGCGGCGCGATTGAATTCCGCGCTGAAAAAGCTGGTGTTGTACACGCCGGTGTTGGTAAAGCCTCTTTCGATGATAAGAAGCTGGCTGAGAACGTGAGTGCGTTTATCAATGCGATCGTAGCGGCCAAACCATCAGGCGCCAAAGGCACATATATCAAGAAAATCACCATTACCTCATCCATGGGACCTGGTGTGAAGATTGATTTGGCCAGTCTTTCTGGCGATAAAGCTAAAGCAGCTTAAGATATAAACATCTCAAAAAGGCGCGAAAGCTGGTTTTTCGCGCCTTTTTGAAAAAAAACTTGACGCAAGGGTTTCATACCGTTAGAAAGTGCGTCATTATATAAACCGGTCCGAGACTGTAGAGGCCAAGTTAGGCTTAAAAAATCTGCATAGACTAGGAAAACTCAGCATCCGAACTATAGGAGGATGTTGTTTGTTTCGGACGGGGATGAGCCAAATGGCTCATCTTTTTTTTGGTTTAAAGGTTTTATTTTTTTAAGGAGTGAATGCGATGGGAATGAGCCGCGCACAAAAAGAAGCAGAAGTTAAAGAACTCAATGAGCGTTTTGCTAATGACGAGCTTGTGGTTCTGACACATTATTCAGGCCTGAGCGTAAAGCAACTGGGCGCCCTGCGCAGCAATTTGCGCGCGGAAGGTGCAAGCTTCAAGGTGACAAAAAACTCTTTGGCGAAACTGGCCGTCAAAGGCACAAAGTTTGAGCATATGGCCGATATGTTTGCCGGTCCTACAGGCGTTGCCTCGTCTCAAGATCCGGTGGCGGCTGCAAAGATTGCTTATAAATTCGCAAAAGATAACGACAAACTGGTTATTCTGGGCGGCGCTCTGGGCGAGAAGATTTTGGATGCTGATGCAATCAAACAACTGGCGAGCCTGCCGTCTATGGACGAAATTCGCTCCAAACTTGTTGGTCTGCTGGTGGCAGCGCCGACGAAGCTGGCGGGTATTTTGCAGGCTCCGGCCCGCGATATGGTTGGTGTCACCAAAGCGTATGGTGCAACTGGCGAGTAAGTAAAGGTTTTGGAGTGTCTGATTTACAAAGTCGGGCGCTTCGGATGAGTTTTTAAATTTTAGCTATATAAAGGGAGAAAATATTATGGCTGCTGATTTGGAAAAAATTGTAGAACAACTTTCTACACTGACTGTTTTGGAAGCTGCTGAGCTTTCAAAGCTTCTTGAAGAAAAATGGGGCGTTACAGCTGCTGCTGCGGCTCCTGTTATGGTTGCTGCTGCTGGTGGCGATGCTGGCGCAGCAGAAGAGAAAGACTCTTTCGATGTCGTTCTTGAAAATGCTGGCGGCAACAAAATTGCTGTTATCAAAGAAGTGCGCGCAATCACAGGTCTGGGCTTGAAAGAAGCCAAAGACATGGTTGAAAAAGGCGGCGAAGTGGTCAAGCAAGGCGCAGCGAAAGCTGAAGCTGAAGAGATCAAGAAGAAGCTTGAAGAAGCCGGCGCAACCGTCGCTCTTAAGTAATTTATATTCATATTCAGGCATTTCCCGTGACCATCTAGGTGCACGGGGAATGCCTTTTTGTGCATCAAAGATGTTGACAAGACAACTCTGGTGCGCCATATAGCAAGCAAAGTTTTGAAGATAGACGTGATTGCCCTTAACGCTTTGAAAGAAAAGACAACAGGATTTCCGCCGCGCGGACAATACTGAAAACCACTGTCAGCCTTCGGTTTCGGAGGATGAGAGTGGCGTTTTTGTCTGGCGGTTTTGAAGAACAGGCCACGCCGAATCAAAAAAGAGCTAGGACGTTAAAAATTCGTTTTTATTAAGGAATGGGACAAAAAAAATGAGCGCAGCAAAGGCAAAATCCACAAAAAAAGATAAAGAACGCGAAATTCCACCCGCAAACAGCATCGAAAGCTACACTGGCAAGATGCGTGTGCGCAGAAATCACGGGCGCATTGAAGAAGTGGCGCGTATGCCGAACCTGATTGAGGTGCAGCGCAATTCCTACGAACAATTCCAACAAAAAGATATTCCGGCTGATGAGCGCTTGATGCAGGGTATTGAAGAAGTATTTTCTTCTGTATTTCCGATTAAAGACTTCTCAGACCGCGCCGAAATCGACTTCGTAAAATACGAATTTGAAGAACCAAAATATGACGTTGAAGAATGTCAGCAGCGCGGCATGACCTATGCGGCGCCTTTGCGCGTGACGCTGCGCCTGTCTGTTTTCGATGTTGATGAGGATACAGGCCTGCGCTCTATCCGCGACATTAAAGAACAAGACGTCTATATGGTCGATATGCCTCTGATGACCGACAACGGTACATTCGTTGTTAACGGTACAGAGCGCGTGATCGTATCGCAGATGCACCGCTCTCCCGGTGTGTTCTTCGACCATGATGGCGGTAAAACGCACACAAGCGGTAAATATTTGTTCTCCGCGCGCGTTATTCCTTATCGCGGTTCATGGCTTGATTTTGAATTCGATGCGAAAGATTTGATGCATGTGCGCATCGATCGTCGCCGCAAGCTGCCTGTGACAACGCTGTTGCGCTCGCTAGATTCTGCAGAGACAGCTGCTTACCGCAAAGAGTGTGAAGAGCAGGATGTCGCTGTTGATCCGTTGATGGTTCAAGGTATGTCCAACGAAGAAATTCTGGGCACATTCTATGATGTTGTTTCTTACAAGAAAGAAAAGAAAGGCTGGAAGACGGCCTTTAACGGTGATCGTTTCCGCGGCGTGAAGCTGACCTCTGATCTGGTGGACGCCAAAACTGGCAAGGTGGTTGCCGCTGAGGGTGATAAGATTACACCGCGTAAAGCCAAGAAACTGGTTGAAGACGGCTTGAAAGAGATTTTGGTGCAGGATGACCAACTGATTGGTCAATATCTGGGCGCTGATATCATCGACAACACAACCGGGCAGGTTCTGTTCGAAGCCGGCCATGAAATCGTAGAGGCCGATATTAAAGCTCTGGCCGATGCCAAAGTTGAAGATCTGCCAATTTTGGCGATTGATCATGTGAATGTTGGTCCTTATGTGCGTAACACGCTTGAAGCTGATAAGTGTGATACACGCGAAGAAGCACTGATCGACATCTACCGCGTTATGCGCCCGGGTGAGCCACCAACAGTGGAATCCGCTGAGGCTCTGTTTAACTCTCTGTTTTTTGATGCAGAGCGTTATGATCTTTCACCTGTTGGTCGCGTAAAAATGAACGCACGTCTGGATCTGGATGCGGATGATCAGTTCCGTGTTCTATCCAAGGATGACATTCTGGCAATCTTAAAATATTTGCATGGTTTGAAAGACGGTGCAGGTGAAGTGGATGATATTGATAACCTTGGAAACCGCCGTGTGCGTTCCGTGGGTGAGTTGATGGAAAACCAGCTGCGCATCGGTTTGCTGCGTATGGAGCGCGCGATCCGCGAGCGTATGTCTTCTGTTGATATCGACACATTCATGCCGCATGACCTGATTAATTCCAAGCCTGCGCAAGCCGCGGTGCGTGAGTTCTTCGGCTCATCTCAGCTGTCACAGTTTATGGACCAGACCAACCCGCTGTCCGAGATTACGCATAAGCGTCGTCTCTCAGCATTGGGTCCAGGTGGTTTGACACGTGAGCGTGCGGGCTTTGAGGTTCGTGACGTGCATCCAACGCACTATGGTCGTATCTGTCCGATTGAAACACCGGAAGGCCCGAACATTGGTCTGATCAACTCATTGGCGACATTTGCCCGTGTAAACCAGTACGGCTTCATTGAAAGCCCGTACCGCAAGGTTAATAACGGCAAAGTGACCGATGAAGTTGTCTATATGTCCGCGATGCAGGAAGCCCGCTACACCATTGCGCAGGCCAACTCTGCGCTTACGGATAAAGGCGGCTTTGCAAATGATCTTGTGTCCTGTCGTCAGGGTGGTGAGAACTTGATGGCTTCACCTGATCAAATTGAATTTATCGACGTATCGCCAAAGCAGATCGTATCTGTGGCGGCCTCGTTGATCCCGTTCCTTGAGAATGACGACGCGAACCGCGCACTGATGGGTTCTAACATGATGCGTCAGGCTGTTCCTTTGCTGCGCGCGGATGCACCATTGGTCGGTACAGGCATGGAAGCGACTGTGGCCCGCGATTCTGGCGCGGCTGTGGCGGCGAAGCGTGCCGGTGTTGTGACCAAGGTTGATGCGATGCGTATCGTGGTTCAGGCTTCTGAGGACCTGGATGCCGATAAGCCAGTTGTTGATATCTACAAGCTGTCGAAGTTCCAGCGTTCAAACCAGTCGACCTGTATTAACCAGAAACCTCTGGTGAAGGTTGGCGATAAGGTGAAGGCCGGTGACATTATTGCCGACGGTCCTTCAACGCAGTTCGGGGAATTGGCGCTGGGTAAGAACGTTCTCGTGGCCTTCATGCCTTGGAACGGTTACAACTTCGAAGACTCCATTTTGATCTCTGAGCGTATCGTGCGTGATGACGTGTACACCTCTATCCACCTTGAGGAATTCGAGGTGATGGCGCGTGATACGAAGCTCGGCACGGAAGAAATCACCCGCGATATTCCAAACGTTGGTGAAGAAGCCCTGAAACACCTCGACGAGGCCGGTATCGTTCACATTGGCGCCGAAGTTGGCCCGGGTGACATTCTGGTCGGTAAGGTCACGCCAAAAGGCGAAAGCCCGATGACACCAGAAGAAAAACTTCTGCGCGCAATCTTTGGTGAAAAAGCAGCTGATGTTAAGGATACATCGCTTAAGCTTCCACCGGGCGCGGTTGGTACTGTTGTTGACGTGCGCGTCTTCAACCGCCGCGGCGTGGACAAAGATGCCCGTGCGATGTCGATCGAGCAGCAAGAAATCGAACGTCTGGCGAAAGACCGCGATGACGAGCGCAAGATTCTAGAAGATGGTTTCTATGATCGTCTGCGTGACATCTTGATGGGCAACACGGTTGTGTCTGCACCAAAAGAAGCCAAGCTTAAGAAAGGCACCAAAATCACAGCTGCTGATATCGACGGTATCGAGAAGCGTGGTCTGTGGCGTCAAATTGCCATCGAAAATGAAAAGCGCATGGAAGAAATTGAAGCCATGTCTAAGACCTTTGATGACATGGTCGACAGCATTAAAGAGCGTTTTGAAAACAAAGTTGAAAAGCTCCAGCGCGGTGACGAGCTTATGCCGGGCGTTATGAAGATGGTTAAAGTCTTCGTGGCGGTGAAGCGTAAGATGGCGCCGGGTGACAAGATGGCCGGTCGTCACGGTAACAAAGGTGTGGTCTCCAAGGTTATTCCGGCCGAGGACATGCCATATCTGGAAGACGGCACACCCGTTGATATCGTGCTGAACCCGCTGGGCGTTCCATCCCGTATGAACGTGGGGCAGATTTTGGAAACGCACCTTGGTTGGGCTTCTGCAAGCATGGGCCGCCAAATTGGTGAAATTCTTGACGGCTTTAATGACAACAAGAAAATGTCAGATGCCGATAAGAAAAAGCTGAATGCGAAACTGAAAGAAGCTTACGGTGACCGCGAATTTAAAGACAAGGTTTCCAAGCTTGATGATAACGAAGTGATTGCAATGGCGAATAATCTGCGCGGCGGTGTGCCTATGGCTACGCCGGTCTTTGACGGCGCGGATGAAAGCGACATTAACAATCTGCTGGAAAAGGCGGGTCTGAACACATCCGGTCAGGTGAAGCTGATTGATGGCCGTACAGGCGAACCGTTCCACCGTGCGGTAACAGTGGGCTATATGTACATGCTCAAACTGCACCACTTGGTCGATGATAAGATCCACGCCCGTTCAATCGGTCCGTACTCTCTGGTAACGCAGCAACCTCTGGGCGGTAAAGCTCAGTTCGGTGGTCAGCGCTTCGGGGAGATGGAAGTGTGGGCTCTGCAAGCTTATGGCGCAGCATACACGCTGCAGGAAATGCTAACTGTGAAGTCGGATGACGTGGCCGGTCGCTCTAAAGTTTATGAGAGCATCGTGCGCGGCGAAGACAATTTCGAGATTGGTATTCCTGAATCCTTTAACGTTTTGACGAAGGAATTGAAGGCGCTGGGCTTGAATGTCGATATGAAACAAAGCGGCAATAAGAGCTAAGTGATCGGAAGCAACAGGATATAAAGAGAAAAGGCGAAAAACAATGAACGAACTCATGAACCTATTCGGCCAGCCAACCGGCCCGCAGAGCTTTGATACGATCCGCATTTCGATCGCAAGCCCGGAGCAAATTCGCAGCTGGTCTTTCGGCGAGGTGAAGAAGCCGGAAACGATTAACTATCGTACCTTCAAGCCGGAAAAAGACGGCTTGTTCTGTGCGCGTATTTTCGGCCCCGTGAAAGACTATGAATGTCTGTGCGGCAAGTATAAGCGCATGAAGTACAAAGGGATCATTTGTGAGAAGTGCGGCGTTGAGGTTACACTGACAAAGGTTCGCCGCGAGCGCATGGGCCACATTGATTTGGCCTCTCCTGTGGCGCATATCTGGTTCCTGAAATCTCTGCCTTCACGCATCGGTTTGATTATGGACATGACGCTGAAGTCATTGGAGAAGGTTCTGTACTTCGAAAACTTCATCGTGATCGAGCCGGGCATGACTCCGCTCAAGCAATATCAGCTTCTGAATGAAGAAGAATATTACGCCGCGCAGGATGAGTACGGCGAAGAAAATTTCCGTGCAGGCATCGGTGCGGAAGCCATGAAAGAAATTTTGGCCTCTTTGGATCTGGAAGAGCTGAAAGTACAAGTTGAAGAAGATCTGCGCGAGACAGGCTCTGAAGCCAAGCGTAAGAAGCTGGTGAAGCGCCTGAAGCTTCTCGAGGCGTTCTTGGAATCAGGCACGCGCCCTGAGTGGATGATCTTGGACATTGTTCCTGTGCTTCCGCCCGAGCTGCGTCCGCTGGTGCCTCTGGATGGTGGCCGTTTCGCAACGTCCGACCTGAACGATTTGTACCGCCGCGTGATCAACCGTAACAACCGTCTGAAGCGCCTGATGGAACTTCGCGCACCTGACATTATCGTGCGTAACGAAAAGCGTATGTTGCAGGAATCTGTGGATGCGCTGTTTGATAACGGCCGTCGTGGCCGCGTGATTACCGGCGCGAATAAGCGTCCTCTGAAATCACTGTCCGACATGCTGAAAGGTAAGCAAGGTCGCTTCCGTCAGAACCTGCTGGGTAAGCGCGTTGACTATTCCGGCCGTTCCGTGATCGTGGTTGGTCCCGAGCTGAAACTGCACCAGTGCGGTATTCCAAAGAAAATGGCGCTGGAGCTGTTCAAGCCGTTCATTTACCACAAGCTTGAAATTTACGGCATGGCGAACACCGTTAAGGCCGCCAAGCGCATGGTCGAAAAAGAGCGCCCGGAAGTTTGGGATATCTTGGAAGAGGTTATCCGCGAGCATCCGGTTCTGCTGAACCGTGCGCCAACACTGCACCGTTTGGGTATTCAGGCGTTCGAACCTGTACTGATTGAAGGCAAAGCTATCCAGCTGCACCCGCTGGTTTGTACAGCCTTTAACGCCGACTTTGACGGTGACCAGATGGCTGTTCATGTTCCATTGTCAATTGAATCGCAGCTGGAAAGCCGCGTTCTGATGATGGCAACCAATAACATTCTCTCACCTGCGAACGGTAAGCCGATTATCGTGCCGTCTCAGGACATTATTCTGGGTCTGTATTACCTGACGATCCAGCTGGATGACCAGCCGGGTGAGGGTATGATTTTCCGTGGTCCTGGTGAGATTGTTCACGCACTGGAAGAAGGCGTTGTATCACTGCACGCCAAGATCAAGTGCCGCTATCACACCATTGATGAGAACGGTGAGCGCGTAACCGAGATCGTGGACTCCACGCCGGGCCGCATGTTGCTTTCCGATCTGCTTCCTCGCAATACGGAAGTGCCATTTACGCTGATCAATCAGGTGTTGACCAAGAAAGAAATCACCAATGTGATCGACATTGTTTACCGTCACTGTGGTCAGAAGGCCGCTGTTATCTTCTGTGACCGCATGATGAAGCTGGGCTTCCGCTATGCGTGTCTGGCGGGTATTTCTTTCGGTAAAGACGATCTGGTTATTCCTGAAGAGAAAACAAAGCTGGTTGATGCCGCCAATGAGAAAGTTGCCGAGTTCGAGCAGCAATATCAGGATGGTCTGATTACAAAGGGTGAGAAGTACAATAAGGTGGTCGACATCTGGTCAAAATGTACCGACGATGTGGCCGATGCCATGATGTCGAAAATCAACACCCTGACCAAAGAGAACATGAACGCCGTTTACATGATGGCGCATTCAGGCGCTCGTGGGTCGCCAGCACAGATTCGTCAGCTGGCCGGTATGCGCGGCTTGATGGCGAAACCATCAGGTGAAATTATTGAGACACCGATTATTTCTAACTTTAAAGAAGGTCTGTCGGTTCTTGAGTACTTTAACTCCACGCACGGTGCCCGTAAGGGTCTGGCCGATACGGCTTTGAAAACAGCGAACTCCGGTTATCTGACACGCCGTCTGGTGGATGTGGCGCAAGATGCCATCATCACACAGCGTGATTGCGGTACGAAAAACGGTATCACAACGCGCGCTGTTATGAATGGTGCGGATACGGTTGTGTCTCTGGCCGAGCGTATTCTGGGCCGCACACCGGCAACAGATATTAAAGATCCGCTTTCTGGTGGCCTGATCGTGAAGGCCGGTGAGATTATCGATGAGGAAAGCTCAGAGAAGATCGAAACAGCCGGTATTGACGAAGTTATGATCCGCTCTGTTCTGACTTGTGAAGGCGACAATAACGGTATCTGTGCGAAATGTTACGGCCGTGACCTAGCCCGCGGAACCGAGGTAAATCTTGGTGAAGCGATCGGTGTTATGGCGGCGCAGTCTATCGGTGAACCCGGTACACAGCTGACCATGCGTACGTTCCACATTGGCGGCGCGGCGCAGAAAGGCGCTGAGCGTTCGCATGTTGATGCCAACATTGATGCAATTGTTGAGATTCGTAACCAGAACGTGGTGAAGAACTCTGCGGGTGTATCGATCGTCATGGGCCGCAATACAGAAGCTGTTCTTCTTGATAAGAATGGCGATGAAAAAGCCTCTCACCGCATTCCATACGGCGCGCGTCTTCTGGTTGAAGACAAGGCCAAGGTTAAAGCCGGTGACAAGCTGGCTGAGTGGGACCCGTATACATTGCCGGTTATCACCGAAAAAGACGGTGTGGCGCATTACTTCGACTTGGTTGAAGGTGTGTCCGTCACTGATGATGTGGACGAAGCGACAGGTATTGCATCCAAGAAGATCATTGACTGGAGATCACAGCCAAAAGGCGGCGATCTGAAGCCCCGTATCTCGCTTCTTGATAAGAAAGGTAAAGTGATCAAGCTGCCGAATGGTTTGCCTGCGAACTACTACCTGTCTGTGGACACGGTTCTGTCTATCGAGAACGAACAAGAGGTTAAGGCCGGTGACGTGATTGCCCGTATTCCGCGTGAGACATCAAAAACACGCGACATTACTGGTGGTCTTCCCCGCGTGGCTGAGCTGTTCGAAGCACGCCGTCCGAAGGACTTTGCGGTTATCTCTGAAATCGACGGTTATGTTGAGTTCGGTAAGGACTACAAGTCTAAGCGCCGTATTATCGTAAACCCTGCCAACAAAGATGATGGTGAGCCACGTGAATACATGGTGCCAAAGGGCCGTCATTTGGCGGTTGTCGAAGGCGACTTTGTCCGCAAGGGTGACCCGATCCTCGATGGCGCTCTCGTGCCGCACGATATTCTGGATGTTATGGGCGTTGAAGCTCTGGCCGAATATCTGACGCAGGAAGTGCAGGATGTTTACCGTCTGCAGGGCGTGAAGATCAACGATAAGCATATTGAGGTGATTGTTCGCCAAATGATGCAAAAAGTTGAAATCACCGCCGTCGGCGATTCCACATATTTGGTGGAAGAGCATGTGGACCGTGAGGAATTCGATGCGATGGTCGAGAAATACAAAGCCGACGGCAAGCGCCCACCAGAGGGCAAGCCGGTTCTGCAGGGTATTACAAAAGCATCCTTGCAAACACGCAGCTTTATTTCTGCCGCCTCCTTCCAGGAAACAACACGCGTTCTGACCGAAGCCGCCGTACAAGGCAAGGTGGATCGTCTGAACGGCCTGAAGGAAAACGTGATCGTGGGTCGTCTGATCCCGGCGGGTACCGGCGCGTTTGTCAACGGTATCAAGCGCGTAGCGGCTGACCGCGACAATGTGATCCTCGAAGCGCAGCGTAAAGAGCAAGAAGCTCTGGAAGCCGTGGCTGAAGCGGAAGCAGCGGCAAACGCCGATGGCGATGCCGGCGTTGAAGAAGAGAGCAAAGAAGCTGCGGCAGGTTAAAAATTAAGCTCTTATAAGAATTGAAAAAGCCGCCTTTACCGGGCGGCTTTTTTGTATGCTCAGTTTGGTGCTTTTTTCTTTGCAGTAAAAGCTTGACTTCTGCGGGATGCGCCGATATATTCCGCGCCACGAGATGGGCAGTTTGCTTGAAAAAGCTGAATTGCCGGGGCGTTTTGGCCGATTCGTATGAATCCAGTAAAGGCGCGCAACATCCGTTTTACCTCTGGTTTGAGGAACGGGTGCTCTGCATTTTCAGTCTGTGGAAAATTAGTTTGACACTAAGGTCTGTTCCACGCTAAATGCACGCATCCTTAAATTGTTAGAATTTTTGAAAGAGGCTTTGATTTATGCCAACGATACAACAGCTTATCCGTAAGCCACGCCAGAAAGTGGTTAAAGCAAAGAAAAACCGTGCCCTGAAGAGCAATCCTCAGCGTCGCGGCGTTTGTACACGTGTGTACACAACAACACCAAAGAAACCAAACTCTGCGCTGCGTAAGGTGGCGAAGGTTCGTTTGACAACTGGTCACGAAGTGATTTGCTACATTCCCGGTGAAGGTCACAACCTGCAAGAGCACTCTGTTGTTCTGGTGCGCGGCGGTCGTGTTAAAGACTTGCCTGGTGTTCGCTACACTATTATTCGCGGTACGCTCGATACGCAAGGCGTTGGCGACCGTAAGCAATCCCGTTCACGTTATGGCGCGAAGCGTCCGAAGTAATTAGAGGAGACAGAAAAACATGTCACGTCGCCATAGAGCAGAAAAACGCGAAATTTTACCAGATCCCGTATTCGGAGATCTGGTTTTGTCGAAATTCATCAATAACCTGATGGTTGATGGTAAGAAGACGACGGCTGAATCCATCGTTTACGGTGCGATTGAAATTCTTGAGAAAAAAGGCGCGAACGAAAACGTGCAAGGTGAAGCCTCTGAAGAGGGCTCTGACGATGGTGATGCAATCACAGCCAAGAGCAAGGGCCTGCGCTTGTTCCACAACGCGCTGAAGAATGTAAAGCCGAAACTGGAAGTGCGCTCACGCCGTGTTGGTGGTGCGACCTATCAGGTGCCGGTTGAAGTTCGCTCTGAGCGCGCGGTAGCGCTGGCGATGCGTTGGGTGATTGAAGCAGCGCGTAAGCGCGGCGAAAACACAATGACTGACCGTGTGGCCAATGAGCTGCTGGATGCGGCCAATGAGCGCGGGTCTGCCATTAAGAAAAGAGATGACACCCACAAGATGGCTGAAGCGAACAAAGCGTTCGCTCACTTCCGTTGGTAATACGATTTAATTAAAGCCTAAGAGAAAGATATAAAAGAATGTCACGCGAATATCCATTAACCCACTACCGTAACTTCGGAATTATGGCGCACATCGATGCTGGTAAAACCACAACGACTGAGCGTATTTTGTTCTATTCCGGTAAGTCTCACAAAATTGGTGAGGTGCATGACGGTGCGGCCACAATGGACTGGATGGAGCAAGAGCAAGAGCGCGGTATTACAATCACCTCTGCTGCAACGACGACATTCTGGAACGGACCGGTTGATGGCGTTGATCCGGGTGCACGCTTCCGTTTGAACATTATCGACACACCGGGTCACGTGGACTTCACCATTGAAGTTGAGCGTTCTTTGCGCGTGCTGGACGGTGCGATTGCTGTATTCGATGCGAATGCGGGCGTGGAGCCTCAGACCGAAACTGTATGGCGGCAGGCGGATAAATACCGCGTGCCCCGTATGTGCTTCGTGAATAAAATGGATAAGATCGGCGCAGATTTCTACAACACTGTGAAAATGATTATAGATCGTTTGGGCGCTGTGCCTTGTGTGATCCAGCTGCCGATTGGCGCTGAAAACAATTTTGCGGGTGTTGTTGACCTCGTGAAGATGAAAGCGATCGTCTGGAACGGTGAAGAGCTGGGCGCGAAATTTGAAGAGCAGGACATTCCTGCGGATCTGGCTGATAAAGCGGCTGAATACCGTGAGAAGCTTGTTGAGTTGGCTGTTGAGCAAGATGATGCGGCGATGGAAGCCTATCTGGAAGGCAACGAGCCGGATGCGGCAACCCTGAAGAAATGTATCCGTAAAGGAACAATTTCTGGTGCGTTCGTTCCTGTTATGTGTGGCTCTGCCTTTAAGAACAAAGGTGTTCAGCCGATGCTGGATGCGGTTGTTGATTTTCTGCCAAACCCACTGGATATCGGTGAGGTTAAAGGTCTTGAAGTTGATGGCGAAACACCAGCTGCGCGTAAGCCTGATGATGCCGAGCCGTTCTCTGCACTGGCCTTTAAAATCATGAATGACCCATTCGTGGGTTCGCTGACATTCGCGCGTATCTACTCTGGCACGATTGAGTCTGGTTCTTATGTGCAAAACACAGTGAAAGACAAGCGCGAGCGTGTTGGCCGTATGTTGCTGATGCACTCAAACAACCGTGAAGAGATTAATATTGCCCATGCTGGTGATATTGTCGCCTTCGTTGGTTTGAAAGATACAACAACCGGAGATACGCTTTGTGCGCAGGAAAAGCCTGTAATTCTTGAGCGTATGGAATTCCCTGAGCCGGTTATCGAGATCGCGGTTGAGCCGAAAACAAAGGCTGACCAAGAGAAAATGTCACAAGCACTGCAACGCTTGGCGGCTGAAGATCCATCTTTCCGCGTGTCTGTTGACCATGAGTCAGGCCAGACCATTATGAAGGGTATGGGCGAACTTCACCTCGACATTCTGGTTGATCGTATGAAGCGTGAGTTTAAGGTTGAAGCGAATATCGGTGCGCCGCAGGTGGCTTACCGTGAATCGATCACAAAAACAGCTGAAGTTTCTTACACGCACAAAAAACAAACAGGTGGTTCTGGTCAGTTCGCTAAGATTGATCTGGTGTTTGAACCCTGTGAACCAGGATCTGGTTTTGAATTTGTGAGCGAGATCGTAGGCGGTAACGTTCCTAAAGAATACATCCCAGGTGTTCAAAAAGGTCTGGAACTGGCCAAGGAAACAGGCATCATTGCCGGCTTCCCGGTTTTGGACTTCAAAGTGCGCTTGATCGATGGTTCTTACCACGATGTTGACTCCAGCGTGATGGCCTTTGAAATCGCTGCGAAAGCAGCCTTTAAAGAAGGTATGCAAAAAGCCGGCCCTCAGTTGCTTGAGCCGATTATGAAGGTCGAAATCGTAACGCCTGAAGAATATATGGGCGACATCATCGGTGATCTGAATTCACGTCGTGGTCAGGTTAATGCGATGGATGATCGCGGAAATGCAAAAGTGATCACAGCTATGGTGCCACTGGCGAATATGTTCGGCTACATCAACACATTGCGCTCTATGTCTCAGGGCCGCGCGCAATACACGATGCAGTTCGATCACTATGACCCGGTACCGGCGAACGTGGCTGAAGAAGTTAAAGAGAGCCTTGGTGCTTAATTATTTGGAATTTTAATTTTTTAAAAGAAGGAGATTAAAAAATGTCTAAAGAGAAGTTTGAGCGTAATAAGCCGCATGCGAACATTGGAACGATTGGTCACGTTGACCATGGTAAGACGACGCTGACGGCGGCTTTGGCGAAGCGTTACGGTGCGGGTG
>JAGRKE010000014.1 GCA_020442385.1 Alphaproteobacteria bacterium
CCGTTTCGGTGAAGCGGCGACGGTGATCAAGCTGCCTGTTTGCCTCAATCAACTCGGTTTGCTGCTCCTGAATTTGTTCGGTCATGCGGTTAAAGGCTTTGGCGAGATAGGTGAATTCCTCCAGCTTGCCTTCATCGGGTACGCGCGCTGAGAAATCCCCGCCGCGCACACGGTCCGCCGTTTTGATCAGGGTTGAAATCGGGCTAACCATTTGGCGCGCCAGCACGAGACCAAGCCAAATCGCAATCATCATCAGCAGCAGACCGACCAGCACGAAAATCATCACCACGATAATCTGCAAATCCGAATAGCGTGATTGCAGGCTGGCATAATCTTTCGAGGCCTGACGCGTCGCCGTCACGTGGGAGAGCACTTTTGCATCAACCGCGCGGCCGACATAGAGAAACGTCCCGCGACCCAGATTGTTCAGTTTTAGCAGCGCCCGCACGCGGTCATCATTGCTACCCGTGGTAATCACCACCTCGCCCGCCTCGGCGCGCTGGATCAACAAATCGGGCACGCTTTCAAATTCTAGACTAAAGGTGAGACCGGAGCGCGCTAGTACCCGCCCGCGTTTATCAAAGATAATCGCTTCCGAAAAATTCCTCAGCAACGATTGCGTGCGGATCAGTTTTTCAAGAGCCTCATCATTCTCAAGAAAGAACGAAGCTTGGCGATCAATATCATTCGCCATCGCCAGCGTATCGGCACGGATCACCTGCTTATGCTCTTCCAGATAGGCTTCGGCAACAGCTTGGGAATCGTTAATCGCCGTGCTCACCCGCTCGGAAAACCAAGTCTGAACACCGAAATGGAAGAAGAAGGCGGAAAAGACCGTCATGATAATCGCTGGCGCGGCGGCTAGAATACTGAATGTATAAACCAGACGGACATGCATGTGAGAGCCGGCCAGCCCGCGCTTACGGCCGCTCCACAGTGCGACCAGCCTGCGCGATACCAACACCACAAGCGCGAGCAGGATGATGAAATCCAAATTAAGCAGCCAGATCACCGTATCAGGATCATTGCCAAGCGGCGGCGTTTCCGTCAGCGCGGCATAGGTCGCAATCCCGCTAACGATTGAGGCCAGAACCAAAAACGCAGCCAAGCGGTTTTGCGCCTTATACCCCAAGCCGGGCAGGCGAATATTCCGAAGTCTGAAGCGGCCCTGTTCCTTCACGTCTAATCTCATACGCTATTGCTTTAACGTCCTGATCTGATTAAAAAAGCGAGTATCCTTATGGATCATCCAAAGGTAACTTAGCGTTTTACACATAAAACGGGAAAACATCAATAAATTCGGGCCTTTCGCATAATATGAGCACAAATGGCAAAATTGACGGATTTCATGTAATCGTTGCGGCCGCCGGACGCGGATCACGCTTTGGCGGTGATACCCCAAAGCAATATTGTTCTTTTGGCGGTAAAACCCTTTTACGTCATACGCTGGATAATATTTTGTCATGGCCGGGCGTTTTATCGCTCCGGGTCATTATCGATCCAGAATATGCAGATTCGTATCAAAAGAGTGTCAGCGGGCTTGATTTACCGGATTATATCACAGGCGGAAGCGAAAGAAATATAAGTATAAACAACGCATTAAATAGCATTTCTAATGTAAAAGATGAGGATATAATTTTTATTCACGACGCCGCCCGCCCCTTCACCAAAGCGGCGGATATCACGGCACTCCTTAACGCTTTACAAGACAACCGCGCGGCCACACTCGCGACCCCTGTCTCTGATACGCTGCGTAAATCAAGCGCGGATAAGGCGGGTGATATTGTTGATCGCAATGGGCTATGGGCGCTGCAAACCCCGCAGGCGTTCCGCTTCGGTGATCTGAAAAAAGCCCATGAGGCCGCCGAGAATAAACCCTACACCGATGACACCAGCCTTGTCAGCGCGCTGGGGATTGAGGTTGCACTGGTGGAAGGCGCGCGCTCTAATATCAAAATCACAACGCAGGATGACTGGGACATGGCTGAGGCTCTTTTAAACCAAAACACACGCATCGCGACCGGCACGGGCTTTGATGTTCATGCTTTTGAAGACGCCTCATCGGGCAAACCCCTTATGCTCTGCGGCATTGCGGTTGAGCATGAGCGCGCGCTTGTCGGTCATTCAGATGCGGATGTCGGCCTGCACGCGATTACGGACGCGCTGCTCGGCGCGATTGGCGCGGGCGATATCGGCACGCATTTCCCACCTTCCGATCCCACCTTCAAAGATATGGACAGCGCGATTTTCCTTGAGAAGACAATGAATATGATCGCGGAAAAAGGCGGCGCGGTGCACAATATTGACCTCACGCTCATCTGCGAAGCCCCGAAAATCGGTCCCTACCGCGATAAAATGCTCGCGCGCGTGGCCGCGATTACCGGGCTTGATCAGGCCCGCATCAACATCAAAGCCACCACGACTGAAAAACTCGGCTTTACCGGGCGCGGCGAAGGCATAGCCGCGCAATCTATCGCAACCGTTCAATTGCCTGTATAATCGCGCCATGAAACTGCTCAAACCCGAAGATACCGAAACTTTCAAAAAGCTGGATCTAAAGCAGCCTTACGTCTGGCTGGCGACATGGTTCGGCTTTGGGTTTTTCCGCCCCGGCCCCGGCACATGGGGCAGTATCGGCGCAATCCCCCCGGCTCTGGCCTTGTTTCTCCTCGGCGGGATTAAAGGCTTTATCGGCGGGTTAATTTTTCTTATCGCGATTGGCTTTTGGGCCGCGCGGCATTTTGATAAAGCCACGGGCGGGCATGATAACTCGATGATTGTGATTGACGAGGCCGCCGGGCAATGGATTGCCATGATCCCCGCGCTTTATTTTGTCGGCATGAACGCGTTTTTGGTGTTCTTTTCGCTCGTGCTATTCCGCTTTTTCGACATCCTGAAGCCCTGGCCGATTTCATGGGTTGATAAATCCATTAAAGGCGCGGCCGGGGTCATGCTTGATGATATTCTGGCCGGGTTGATCGCCGCGCTCATTCTAACGGGAGTTATTTTTTATGCAGGATTTGGTTGAGCGCTTAAGCTATTTGCTGGAGCGTAAGCAGCTCAAACTCACCACGGCGGAGAGCTGCACTGGCGGCCTTCTATCCTCCGGCATCACCGCACGCGCCGGGGCTTCGTATGTGTTCGAGCGCGGCTTCATCACCTATTCCAACCAAGCCAAGCATGAGATGCTCGGCGTTCCTGAAGAACTGCTGGAGACCTATGGCGCGGTCAGCGCAGAAGTGGCCGAATCCATGGCACAGGGCGCGCTCAACCACAGCGCCGCCGGCCTCGCGATCTCCATCACCGGAATTGCCGGACCTGACGGCGGATCGGACGAAAAACCTGTCGGGCTGGTGTATTTTTGTTATGACTTCGATCATGGAGAGGCCAAAGTGGTCGAAGAACATTTTTCCGGCAGCCGCACCGAAATTCAACTGGCCGCCGCGCGCAAGGCGCTGGAACTGCTGATCGACGCTTTAGAGGATGTATAAATGAGCGAAAAAATTACCTTTGTGTCTGCATCGGACCATAATTATTACCCCATGCTGCGTGAATGGGTGCATTGCATCCGCCGCCATCCGCAAAGCGCAGGCATGGATATCTGTATCCTTGATTCCGGTATGACCGCAGAGCAGCTCAAAATTTTGCGCCCGCTTGTCACCACCATTATCAAGCCCGACTGGCCCAAAGCCATTCCGGCGCACAAAATTAAGGGCCGTGAATTCCTCAAGGCCTGCGTCTGCCGTCCGTTCCTGCCCGAGCATTTCCCAGGATATGATCTGTATTTCTGGATGGATGCCGATACGTGGGTACAAGATTGGCGCGGGGTTGAGGCCTTCCTTGAGGGCGGGCGGCGCAAGAAAATGACCCTCACATCACAGGCTGATCGCGCCTATCCCAAAGGAATGCGCGTAAAATGGCTTTGGCGCTGGCCGTTTAAGGCGCGCAGCTTTTATTTCTCCAATGCCCGCCGCGCCTTTGGCATGAAAACCGCCAAAGAAATTTTTCCCTATCACGTGGTTCTGGCCGGCGCGTTTTGTCTGCATAAAGATGCGCTGCACTGGAAACGCTGGCAGGAGCTGATTATCAAGGCTCTTGATAAAGGCAAGGTCTTCACCGCAGAGCAGCTGACGCTGGGCATCATGACGCATCTGGAAAAATATCCGACGGAAATCCTGCCCGCGTATTTGCATTGGCTGTGTGAGTTTAAGCCGCTCTGGGATAAGGAGCGTCAAATCTTTGTCGAGCCCTTCCTTCCGCATGAGCCGATTGGCATCCTGCACCTGTCCGGCTTTGATGAAATTCGCGTCAACCGCGCCGCCACGACCGATTTCCAGACCACAGACGGCGGCACAATTGAATATACCTACCGCTATCCCTATTTTGACGGAGAGACAAATCAAGAGGTTGATGCGCTGCTTAAAGCCTCCTGATCCAAAGGTACGTACAGCGCATTCGCACGCTCTTCAAATGCATTAACCATTCTTTTTACAGCTTCATTAAAGAAAACCTCTATAAGATTTTGAAATAACGCATTTTTAAACTCAAAATCGACATAAAAATCAATGGTGCACGATCCATCTGGCTCGCGGATGAACCGCCAATGGTTCGATAAATGCTTCATCGGGCCGGAAAGATATTCAACATGAATATGACTGTGGGGTTGCAGCGTAACCTTGGATCCGAATTTTTCCCGCGCCATTTTATAGCCAATCACCAGATCGGCATAAAACACCTCTTCCCCGCTCTCATGGCGTTCATGCTTAGTAATGCGACTGCCGATGCACCAGGGTAGAAACGCTGGGTATTTTTCAACCTGCGCGACCAGATCAAAAAGCTGCTCGGGCGTATAAGGAAGATGTCGTTTTTCGGCGTGCGTGGGCATAATTCGCCCCTACTCAGCTGCCAGCTTGGTGAGTTTCGCTTCGCGCGCAGCCTTCAGCTTTTCAAAATCCTCACCCGCGTGATGAGAGGAGCGCGTCAGCGGCGTGGCTGAAACCATCAGGAATCCTTTATTCTTCGCCATACGGGTCAGCTTTTCAAACTCCTCCGGCGTGATCCAGCGCTCCACCGGCGCATGCTTGGGCGTGGGCTGCAAATACTGACCGATCGTAATGAAATCGATATCGGCGGCGCGCATATCATCCATCACCTGTCCGACCTCTTCAATCGTCTCACCCAGACCAACCATCAGGCCAGACTTTGTAAACTGGCTCGGATCAACCGCTTTCACGCGCGCAAGCAAGCTTAAACTGCGGAAATAGCGCGCACCGGGGCGAATGGTCGGATACAGGCGCGGGACAGTCTCCAGATTGTGGTTAAACACATCCGGGCGCGCGGCAATCACCGTGTCCCAGTCATCCTGATTGCCGCGAAAATCGCCGGGCAGAATTTCAATGGTTGTTTTTGGCGCCTTCATACGGATCGCCTGAATAGTTTTTACGAAGTGATCCGCCCCACTATCGGGCAAATCATCGCGGTCGACCGAGGTAATCACAACATGGTTCAGCCCCATTTGCTTAACGGCCACACCAACGCGTAGAGGCTCGAGCTTATCGAGCTCCTCTGGCTTACCGGTTGCAACATTACAAAACGCACAGGCACGCGTACACACCTCGCCCATAATCATGAAGGTTGCGTGCTGTTTTTCCCAGCATTCCCCGATATTCGGGCAGCCCGCCTCTTCACACACAGTGGTCAACTTTTGCTTACGCACCAAGGCCTTGGTGTCCTGATAGACTTTGCCCTGCGGCGCCTTTACGCGCAGCCAATCGGGTTTGCGCCCGGCCGGACGGTCGGGGTTCTTTTGCTTTTCCGGGTGGCGCTTGGCCTTATCGAGTAAATCGGGGTTATACGTCATAAGAACAGTCTACGTTAAATATGCAGGAAACTATATAGATTTCCTTGGCCATAGCGTCAAAGCATTTATGCTTAAAAGAAAATCTTGCACGGGCTATATCGCTGGTCCTACGGCCCCTCTTCATGGGATTTTCGTGAAAAAACACTTTTGATTTTGCGCCGCAAATGCTCCTTTTGGCGGTGCATATCGCGCTTGAATTCAATAGTGCGTGAGGTTTTAAGCTCTTCTTTGGTCTCTTTAACCTCCTTACTGCGCATTATATTCTTATTATGAGCAGACCCTTCCCCATCGAGAACGATTGTGACGCTGTCTTCTTTTAGGCGCGAACGCATATTGTTTAGAACTCTGAGAAAGCCGTAAGGATTGGAAATAGCGGGCAGCTCAACATTTTGTACAAAACGCGCATCAAGAACTATATATCCATAATTAAGAAAACGTCCCAAAATACCGTTATTAACATCCGCTGCCTTGATTTCCTCGATATCCAACTCCTTCACATCAACAAAAATCAAGCCGCGCTTACAAATTACCCGCTTGCTGGTCAAACCCAATTCGGTGGCAAGCATCATCAGCATATAAAACAGACATAGAAACGCGCCGATAACCACACAGATCCAAAAAGAGGCATCACCAAAGGTTTCGATCATGCGCGGGCCCGCGTAACTTCTGTAGCCGCGCACAAAAATATCGGCCTGACTCTCCAAAAACAGACCAAAAAGGGAGAAGCCCAGAAGCCACATCAGCCCCTTAAGCCCGTAAATCCAGTGAACGCTCAAAATCCCTATGAGCTCTTCATCCGGCCCTACAACGCGGTCAATAAATGCCATTATCAGCTCCTGACTATTATTCCAACTTTATAGCAATAAATGGCTTAAAGAGAATAATAGTTCCTTAAGCCCTAGAAATGTATAACTTTTCCGTACGCATCCAAAACGCTCTCATGCATCATTTCGGATAAAGTCGGGTGTGGGAAGATGGTGTGCATGAACTCCGCTTCGGTTAGCTCAGCGGTTTTTCCAATCACATACCCTTGAATCATTTCGGTGACTTCTGCGCCAACCATATGCGCGCCGAGCAGCTCTCCGCTTGCCTCATCGAAGATCGTCTTGACCAGCCCTTCCGGCTCCCCAAGCGCAATCGCCTTGCCGTTGCCCATAAAGGGGAAGCGCCCGACTTTGATTTTATAGCCGCGCTCTTTCGCCTGCGCTTCGGTCATACCCACGGAGGCCACTTGCGGCATACAATAGGTACAGCCCGGAATATTGCTCTTATTCATGGGGTATACGTCTTTTTGCCCTGCAATTTTCTCAACGCAAATAATGCCCTCATGAGACGCTTTGTGCGCGAGCCACGGCGGCCCTGTCACATCGCCAATCGCATAGACACCCGGCTCATCCGTCTGCAGCCATTCATTGGTTACGATATGCCCGCGATCAACCTTAACCTTGGTTTTATCAAGCCCGATATCCTCGGTGTTGCCGACAATTCCCACCGCCATAATCACGCGATCGACAGTAATCTGCTGTTCCTTGCCTTTGGCATCCTTAACGGTCACTTTCACATTGGTTTTGGATTTATCCAGCTTCGTGACCTGCGACCCGGTCAGAATTTTCATGCCCTGCTTCTCAAATTGCTTTTGCGCAAGTTTGGAAATTTCCTCGTCTTCCACGGGAAGAACGCGCTCTGCAATCTCCACCACGGTAATCTCCGCGCCCATATTGCGGTAAAACGAAGCAAACTCGATCCCGATTGCCCCAGAACCCACAACCAAAAGAGATTTGGGCATTTCGTCGGGCACCATTGCCTCTTTATACGTCCAGACCAGCTTGCCATCCGGCTCTAATCCGGGGAGCGTACGCGCCCGCGCGCCCGTCGCCACAATAATATGCTTGGCGCTTAGCTCATCTATTTTCTTGCCGTCTTTTTCAACGCCCACTTTACCCTTACCGGCCAGCTTCGCATAACCGTCGATAACAGTAACTTTGTTCTTTTTCAAAAGATGTCCGATCCCGCCGGAGAGCTGCTTGGCAACGCCGCGTGAACGCTCAACTACTTTCTTAATATCGAATGATACGTCTTTGACTTTAATACCAAATTGATCGGCATGCTTGATGAGGTGATGCACCTCACTCGTGCGCAGCAGCGCTTTGGTCGGAATACAGCCCCAATTCAGACAAATGCCCCCCAAATGGTTTGCCTCAACCACGCACGCCTTCATTCCCAGCTGCGCGGCGCGAATAGCAGCCACATAGCCGCCCGGACCGCCGCCGATGACGACAATATCAAACGTCTTATCAGACACGATTAATACACCTCTCCCGTTCTGACCTTCGCCGTAGCCTGCTCCAGGAATTCCCGCACTTCTTCTATATCCTCAGAGCGCATCGGCTGCTCAGGGAAGCTTTCAAATTCCTTTTCAGGGCCAAATAAAATCATTGGTTTTTTATACTGAATGCCGAGCGATACCTCGTTTCGCGTGCCATGTTCACCGGGCAAGATCACCATCGCATTACTGGTCATCACATTCACATGGTTGCGGCTGTAGGGGTTTGTATCGCCAACCGCTTTCTTATCAAGCGGAACGAAAATCGGCAGCTCAATATAAGGATTGGGATACTCCTCACGCGGCACAAAGCCGCCATCATATTCAATCGTCGGAATAATCCCCAAACTCACGCCCTGACGCCCTTCACGCTCGGAAAATGCCTTGGCCACAGCCGTCATAACGCCGCCTCCGGCCCCGGTTAACAGGCGGTAATCATGATCGGCAATCAGATGACCAATCGGCGTTGCAAGTTCTTCCCATGATTTTTCATGAGAGCCCATAACACCGATAATAGGTTTGCGATCAATCGTCATAATAACCTCCTAGACCAGCATAGATACTGGATTTTCAATATATTGTCTCAGAATCTGCAAAAACTCGGCCCCCACGGCTCCATCAACCGTACGGTGATCCGTCGACAATGTACAGGTCATGAATGTGCCAATTTTAACCTCGCCATCCACAACGTAAGGCTTTTCCTTACCCACGCCAACCGCCAAAATACAACTTTGCGGCGGATTGATGATGGCCGTGAATTCATCAATGCCATACATACCCAGATTAGAGACTGAAAATGTGCCACCCTGGAATTCTTCGGGCTTTAATTTACCCTCGCGCGCCCGTCCGGCCAACTCTTTCACTTCCGCCGAAATCTCACGTAAACCTTTTGTTTCGGCTTTTTTAACAATCGGAGTGATCAAACCATTCGGCGTAGCCACGGCAACAGAGATATCGGAATGTTTGAATTGACGCACGGCTTCATCTGTCCATTGCACATTCGCCGCCGGATAGGCCTTCAGCGCATTCGCACACGCTTTAACAATAAAATCATTTACCGACAGCTTATAGTCGCCGTTCGCCTGATCATTAATCTGCTTACGCGCGGCCAGCAAATTATCAATTTGCAGCTCCACGGTCAGATAGAAATGCGGCACGGTCGTTTTGGATTCCAGCAAGCGCTTGGCTGTGATTTTCTTGATATTGTTATTCGGAATTTCGGTGTAGATCATACCATATTCGTTGACCTGCTCATCGCCCTGCGGCACATAGGCCGCCGCAGAAGATGCTGGCGCAGCACCGGGTTTGGCGCTTTCCACATCGGCCTTAACGATCCGTCCGCGCGGGCCAGAGCCCTGCACACCCGCAAGATCAATGCCCTTCTCTGCTGCAATGCGCTTAGCCAAAGGCGATACAAAAACACGACTGTCCTTCCCTACACTGTCATTGCGAGGAGCGCTTGCGCGACGCGGCAATCCATCTCCTTCTTTTGCATCTTCTTTTGTAGCAGCTTTCTCGGGCTGGATTGCTTCGCTCTTTTCAGTCGCTCGCAATGACGATATATCTATATCATTAAGACTTTCTCCCTCTTCCAGCAAGACAGCAATCACTTCATTCACGGCCACACCTTCTGTCCCGCCGGGCACGAGAATCTTCGCGAGCGTGCCTTCATCTACCGCCTCAACTTCCATGGTCGCTTTGTCGGTCTCAATCTCCGCAATCACATCGCCAGCCTCAACCAAATCCCCTTCGGCCTTCAGCCATTTGGCCAAATTCCCCTCGGTCATCGTTGGCGATAATGCGGGCATCGTCACTTTAATCGGCATAGCAAACCTTTCTCGCGGCGGCGACAATATGCTCGGCCTGTGGCAGGGCCAGCGCCTCTAAATTCGCGGCATAGGGCAGCGGCACATCTTTCGCACAAACGCGGGCCAAAGGCGCATCCAGATAGTCGAACGCATGCTCACCAACCAGAGCGGCAATCTCCGCACCAATTCCGGCAAACGGCCAGCTCTCTTCCACACTGACGATGCGGTTGGTTTTCTTCACGCTTTCTAGAATTGTGTAGCGATCCAGCGGGCGGATGGTACGCAAGTTTATAACTTCCGCATCAATGCCCTGCTCGGCCAGCTCTTTTGCAGCCTCCAGAGCTTTTCCAACCATAATTGAATAGGCCACGATGGTCACATCTGCGCCCTCACGCTCAATCTTTGCGCGGCCGATAGGAATAACGAAATCTTCATCCGTTGGGCATTCAAAGCTCTGTCCGTAAAGCAGCTCGTTTTCAAGGAACACAACAGGGTTCGGATCACGAATAGCGGCCTTCATTAGGCCCTTCGCATCCGCCGCTGACCAAGGCGCCAGAACATGCAGCCCCGGCACATGCGCATACCAGCTGGCATAACATTGCGAATGCTGGGCCGCCACGCGCGCCGCCGCGCCGTTCGGCCCGCGGAACACAATCGGGCAACCGAGCTGCCCGCCCGCCATATACAGCGTCTTTCCGGCGGAATTGATAATGTGGTCAATCGCCTGCATCCCGAAGTTCCAAGTCATAAATTCAACAATCGGCTTCAGGCCGCTCATCGCAGAACCGACCGCAAGACCGGCAAAACCATGCTCGGTAATCGGTGTATCAATCACGCGCTTCGCACCGAATTCGTCCAGCAAGCCTTCAGAAACCTTATACGCGCCATTATATTCCGCGACCTCTTCACCCATCAGGTAAACCGTGTCATCGCGGCGCATTTCTTCGGCCATCGCATCGCGCAGGGCAACACGAACCGTGACTTCGGCTGTATCAGTGAAAGCCGCCTCATCAAATGGCGGTGGCTCAATGATATGCCCTTGCGCATACAGGATATTACGGTCCTTGACCTCCGCCCCCGCATGCTGCGTTGGGTTAGATGTTTGCGTCACCGCTTCGCTGTCTTTGACTTCGGGAACGCACGGAATATCCGCAGGCGCGGCCTCGACATCACCAATGTCATTCGCGCTTTCACCCTCTTCCAGCAGCACGGCAATCGGCGTATTCACCGCCACACCTTGCGTGCCTTCAGACACTAAAATCTTGCCCAGAATGCCCTCATCTACCGCCTCGACCTCCATGGTCGCTTTGTCGGTCTCAATCTCGGCAATCACATCGCCAGCCTCAACCGCATCCCCTTCGGATTTCAGCCATTTGGCCAAATTGCCTTCTGTCATCGTTGGCGATAGCGCCGGCATTAAAATATTCGTTGGCATATTATTCAGCGGCCTCCACTAATACGTCCGTCCAAAGCTCTTCGGGTGCAGGCTCTGGCGAGCTTTGCGCAAACTCTGCGGCTTCGTTCACAATGTCTTTGATTTCTTTATCTATGACTTTGATCTCATCCTCGCTCACGCCCTTATCCAGCATCAGCGCCTTAATCGTCGCAATCGGGTCGCGCTCGTTCTTAAACGTATTCACCTCGTCCTTGGTGCGGTATTTCGCAGGATCGGACATGGAATGTCCGCGATAGCGGTAGGTCATAACCTCCAGAATATACGGCCCATTGCCCGAGCGCACATAATCCAGCGCCTGACGCGCCGCGGCCTGCACGGTGAATACATCCATACCATCCACCTGCTCACCGGGAATGCCGTAGCCTTCCCCGCGCTTATAAAGCGCCCCGGCGGAGGATCGCTGAACGCTCGTGCCCATGCCGTACTGGTTATTCTCAATCACATAGAGGATCGGCAAATCCCACAACGCGGCCATGTTGTAACACTCCGCGACCTGCCCTTGGTTTGCCGCACCGTCGCCACAATAGGCCACAGCCACGCCCTTATCCTTCTTATATTTATGCGCAAAGCCGAGCCCCGTTCCGATCGACGTACTCGCGCCGACAATCCCGTGCCCGCCAAAGAAGCCCTCTTCTTTAGAAAACATATGCATCGAGCCACCTTTTCCGCGGGAATAGCCACCCTCACGCCCCGTCAGCTCGGCCATAATCCCCTTCGGATCCATACCGCAAGCCAGCATATGCGCGTGATCGCGATAGCTGGTCACAACCGTGTCCTGCTTTTGCTGTACGGAGCTAATGCCCGTAACAACGGCTTCCTGCCCGATATACAGGTGACAAAATCCACCGATCAACCCCATACCGTAGAGCTGCCCGGCTTTTTCCTCAAACCTGCGGATCAGCAGCATTTCGCGATATAGTGCGCGCATTTCCTCGGTTTCCGGGTTGGACGCGGAATTCGAGCCTGCCTTTGCAGGCGCGCTCTTGGCCTTGCCCGATGATTTTGCTGATTTTTTACTCGTTTTTGATTTGGCCACGCGAACGGCTCTCCCTTAAAAACGTATCTTATTGAAAAACTGTTTCTCTTTGCGACGAATATGCTCGCCTTATATAGCTCCACCATAACGAAAAATCACGTTGCTTTGCAGCGTAAATGTCATTTTTTTGGATAAAGGATAAAAAACTTTATCGAATTGAAAATTTTTGGAATTTAATTGCGAACAATCACATATTCGTTTTCATGCGTGTAACCCAGGGTGAGCCTGACTTGCTCTTCCAACAGGTCTTTATTGATCGATCCGGGGCGCATCATTTTGACCTTATCCTCCAGAACCATACGTTTGTGCGTGATCATGTCATTTTTTTGCGACATTGTCTCTGTGGCCTGACCAAGAGAGATCAAACGAGTCACGCTTCGCTCTCCGTGAATCAGGTGATAAATGAAATAAAAGGACAAACACACACCGATCAGAAGGATCAGATTTTGGCGGATGAGATATCTGTGTTGATACAGCTTGTTCATACCGCTATAGAATCACATCTCCAGACTGTGGACAAGTCAAAAAATGCAATAGAGTCAGTGGTTTAATGAGAACACTTCAAGAACATCACCCCTAAGTGATTCAAATGACTCACGAATTTTTTTTGAAATTATTTTGGCTCGAAAGACAGAAACTTTTTCATCCGCGCCTTATAGCCCATTGCTTGCTTGCGATATTGAAACGCCATAGACGCCATAACAAAAGTAAAACAGAGGCCCATCCCTCCCATTACATACACAGCATCATTGCCGTTGTGCTGTGCTTTGTCATTATTACTTTGAACTTCTGTATATGTTCTTTGCTCAGATGCCTCTTGTTTTTGTGCACCCATCTTCTCTACAACGTAAACCGCTCCACCGGCCATCACGAACGTACCGCCCAAAGCGGTTGTCGCGAGCCCATTATAGCTTCGCATCTTTTGTTTATCTTGCTTAACGAGTAAATTGATTTCATCTTGGCTTAATTCGCCATCAGGAACCTCTTCCTTTAAAATGCGTACAACCTCCAAAGGCATATTGTACTCATAAGAGCGCACAATTTTTCCGTCCTCAAAACCAACGCTCGTTTTAAAATCTTTTTGTGCTGCTCCTTCGCCCTCAGACATAGCCATACTCCTTTACGCAGTTCAAATTAATATTGAAATACATTAAAGCCAAATATAAATATGTCAATAAATTTTAATTGGAGCGCAAAAACCCGCGCCCTTCATAGGCCGCCTTGCCGCCCAGCGCTTCTTGAATGCGCAGCAGCTGGTTATACTTCGCGGTACGGTCGGAGCGCGAAAGCGAGCCCGTCTTGATCTGCCCGGCATTGGTCGCCACGGCCAGATCGGCAATCGTGGAATCTTCGGTCTCGCCGCTACGGTGCGACAGCACCACGCCAAAGCCCGCAGCCTTCGCCATCGCAATCGCTTCCAGCGTTTCGGTCAACGTTCCGATCTGGTTTACCTTCACCAAAATCGCATTCGCACTGCCCTGATCAATCCCCTGCTTCAGGCGCTTCGGATTGGTCACGAATAAATCATCGCCCACAAGCTGCACCTTATCACCGATAGTTTCGGTCAGAGCCTTCCAGCCCGCCCAGTCATCTTCATCCAGACCGTCCTCAATCGACACGATCGGATATTTCACGCACAAATCTTCGTAATACCGCACCATCTCGTCGGAGCCGAGCACCTTGCCCTCGCCCGCCAGATTGTATTTGCCGTCTTTATGAAACTCCGTTGCCGCCGCATCCAAGGCCAGAACGATATCTTCTCCAACCTTGTATCCAGCCACCTCAATCGACTTCATGATGAAATCAAGCGCCTCTTCCGATGATTTAACCGCAGGCGCAAAACCACCCTCATCGCCAACATTGGTGTTGTGGCCGGCCGCGGACAGCTGCTTTTTCAGCGCATGGAAAATTTCCGCGCCCGCGCGCAAGCCTTCGGAAAAGCTTGGCGCGCTGATCGGCATCACCATGAATTCCTGAATATCAACCGGGTTATCCGCATGCGCGCCGCCGTTCAGAATATTCATCATCGGGGTCGGCAAAACATGAGCGTCATATCCGCCCCCACCTATTTTGAGGCCGCCTACATATTCGAACAGCGGAACGCCCTGCTCCGCCGCGCTGGCCTTCGCCGCCGCCATGGACACGCCCAAAATGGCATTCGCGCCCAAACGACCCTTATTATCCGTGCCATCCAGATCCAGCATCGCGCTATCAAGCGCGCTCTGATCAGACGCATCCGCGCCCACCAGAGCTTTCGCAATTTCGCTATTCACATTGGCAACCGCCTTCGTGACCGCCTTGCCGCCATATACACTTTTATCACCATCACGCAGCTCCACCGCCTCATACGCGCCCGTCGATGCACCCGAAGGCACCGCCGCACGGCCAAAAGCTCCGCTTTCGAGAGTCACATCCACTTCAACGGTGGGGTTTCCCCGGCTATCGAGAATTTGACGGGCGTGAATGGTTTTAATGGCGCTCATAAGAAAATATCCTGTAATTCGTGATTAAGCTTACAGGCTATTGTTTTACTGATCTGAGCTAAAAAGAAAAGAGGGAATAAGGCTTTTAAACAACCTTATTGAATAAAGACCCGCCGGAGAGCACGGAAGAGCTTGTGGTTGCCTCCTCCGTATCATCTGTTTCGGCATTATCAATCGCATCCGCGCCAACGCCCTCGGTCAATTCACGCACTTCGCGTGAAAGACGGGCAGACGGTGTTTTTGAGCGCAGGGCCAGAATTTGCTTTTGCGCTGTGTCAATGTCCGAGCTTGTACCGCCACTGAGGGAAAACAGGGAATTAAACTCCGCCGCGCTTTGTTGCAGGCGAGCCAGATTGCGGCGCGCGCCACTGGAAAGACCAAAACCGTTGCGGTTAATGCGACGACCAGCATCCAATAAGCTGTTGCTTATATTGTCAAAAACGCCTGCGGATTGGGAAACATAGCCCTGCACGGTCGCAAGGGTCGCGGTTGCTCTATATTGTGATGCGCCTACTACGCTCATGGGTACTTCCTATACCTAAAATTCGAGTTCTACAGCCATTATACCGCAGATTTTACTGTTTCGTCCAGTTTTACAAGTGTTTCCAGAATATTAGCCATATCCTGTAATTTCACCATATTCGGCCCGTCAGAGGGTGCATTATCTGGGTCTTGATGCGTTTCCATGAACACCCCTGCCACACCGACAGCCATCGCCGCACGCGCTAAAACCGGCACCATTGTGCGATCCCCGCCCGATGATCCACCGAGGCCGCCCGGCTGCTGCACGCTGTGCGTGGCATCATAAATCACCGGGTAGCCCGTTTTCGCCATGATCGGCAGGCTGCGCATATCGGAAACAAGCGTGTTATAGCCAAAGCTTGACCCGCGCTCGGTCAGCAAAATATTATCATTTCCGCTCTCGGCAATCTTTTTGGCCACATTCTCCATATCCCACGGCGCGAGGAACTGACCCTTTTTCACATTAATCACCGCGCCTGTTTTGGCGGCAGCGATCAATAAATCCGTCTGGCGACACAAAAACGCCGGAATTTGCAAAACATCCACAACCTCGGCCACCTCCGCGCACTGATCAGCGGTGTGAATATCGGTCAGCGTCGGCACACCGAACTCAGCCTTAATATCGGCAAAAACGGGTAAGGATTTCTCCAATCCCATCCCGCGCTGCGCATTCAGGCTGGTACGGTTGGCTTTATCGAACGAGGTTTTGTAGATAAAGGGTATCCCCAGCTTTTTGGTGATCTCAACCAGCGCGCCGCACATATCAAACGCATGATCGCGGCTCTCCATCTGGCATGGCCCGGCAATCAGCGTGAAGGGCTTGTTATTGGCAATCTGTATATCACCGAGCGAAACGGTTTTATTGGTCATGGTGTCTGTCCTTTTCTTACGCGCCATCAATGACATAGGCGCCAGCGAAAATCAATCAATGTAAAAAAGTTTGCGTTTGTACATAAAAATATTCTAATACAAATGAGGGGAACAAAAACTGAGTACACTTTGAATGGCTAAGACATCAAAAGAGAAAAGAACAAAAAGACGCAAGGGGCTACAAGACGAGTTCCTTAAAAACGGTTCGCCTAAAAACAGCGCCACTCCCCATTCACTGGATAAAGAAGCTCACGCCATCCTATCTGACATGATCAGCCAAAAAGGTGTCTTTAGAGGCATGCCCTTTAAACATATCAAAAAGTACTTCGAGAAAAACGAGATAGAGAGCCGAAGCCAAACCGCGCATCGCATAAAGGACAATAACAGCCTGAGCGCAATCGAGCTACAAACACTCAAACCACTAATTGAGAAAATAGAATGGGCACTGTCTTACCAAAAGCTGCTTGAGCATTATGGACAAGTCAAAGACGAGACAAAGATTCAAAATACCATGACAGCCCTGCACGCCGAATTATTTTTTTACGAGAGTCATTTAAACAGTCCCAAAGAAAAATTCGAGCACGATAAGGCAAAAGAACGCTTCAACAATGCCGTCAAAAACCTTGAATCAAACCAGCTAAAATATCTGGGGCCGATCATTGCAGAGCTGCAATCAGAGTACGGCGCAAACAAGAAAGACAAAAAAGCTGCAAGCCAGACAATCCGTTTAGACAAAATTGCGTAAGCCAAAGGAGACTTAAAATATGAGCGGTAGAGGCGAAATGCATAAAAAGTCAATTCGTAAGCGACCAATATCACCGGCCTTTAATGCCGATAAAAATATAACTGAGAATTACGCCACAGAAGAAAAACCTAAAGACGCTATGCCGTCCGGCCTGTGCGGAGCGCTATCTAAAAAAGAAAAAGCGGAAATGGAAGAGCGCCACAATCAGATAATCAATAAATACTCTGCGGGAACGAGCCCGTTTCCCACTCTACCGCTTTAAACCAAACGGCTCTGCGCGACCGCGGCCTTGATATAACTCACGAACAACGGATGCGGATCAAAGGGTTTTGATTTTAACTCGGGATGGAACTGCACACCGATAAACCACGGATGATCAGGGCGCTCTACAATCTCAGGCAGCTTACCATCCGGCGATACGCCCGACATAACCAAGCCCTGCGCCTCTAGCTGATCCTTATAATCAATATCCACTTCATAACGGTGGCGGTGACGCTCGCTAATCTCTGTTGCGCCGTAGGCTTCCGCCACTTTTGAACCCTTGGTCAAGATCGCCGGATACGCGCCCAGGCGCATTGTGCCGCCCTTGTCCACGTTTTCATCGCGCATCTCAATCTTATTGTCCTTGACCCACTCACTGATCATCGCGACCAAAGGCACTTTACAGCCTTCAAACTCGGTCGAGCTGGCATCTTTGATACCGCATAGATTCCGCGCCGCTTCGATGACCGCCATTTGCATACCAAAACAAATGCCGAAATAGGGCAATTTACGTTCGCGGGCAAATTGCACGGCTTTAATTTTGCCTTCCGATCCGCGCTCTCCAAAACCGCCGGGAACTAAAACCGCGTGAACACCTTCAAGACATTCCGCCGGGTCTCTTTTTTCCAACTCTTCAGCCTCAATAAACTTCAAATCCACGCGCACATTATTGGCAATTCCACCATGGATCAGCGCTTCGTTGAGCGATTTATAACTATCGGCCAGATTTGTATATTTCCCGACAATCGCAACCTGCACTTCACCTTCCGGCTCTTTCACGCGGTGAACGATATCTTCCCAGATTGACAGGTCGAGGTTCTTCACATCCTCAATCCCAAAATAATCCATCACGGCGCGGTCCAGCCCTTCGGCGTGGTACGTCAGCGGAACTTCATAGATCGAGCTGGCATCAAGCGCGGGAATAACCTTGTCTTCATCAATATTACAGAACAGCGCAATTTTGCGTCGATCATCCGGATCAATGTCCCGGTCAGCGCGGCAGAGCAGAATTTTCGGGCGAATACCGTGGCTCATCAATTCCTTTACTGAGTGCTGGGTCGGCTTGGTTTTCAACTCGCCTGCCGCCGGAATATAGGGCAGCAATGTTACATGCAGAAACAAAGAGCGGTCTTGACCAACCTCATTGCCGAACTGACGAATAGCCTCCAAGAACGGCAAGGATTCAATATCACCAACCGTGCCGCCGATTTCACACAGAACGAAGTCGGCTGTGCCCTCTTTCTCATGGATGAAGTCTTTAATCTCGTTTGTAATATGCGGAATGACCTGAATGGTCGCGCCCAGATAATCGCCGCGGCGCTCGCGCTGCAAAACTTCCGTGTAAATCCGCCCTGTGGTGGTGTTATCCGTTGCGCGCGCCGGAACGCCGGTAAAGCGCTCATAGTGACCCAAATCCAGATCCGTCTCCGCGCCATCATCGGTCACATAAACTTCACCATGCTGGAATGGACTCATCGTACCGGGGTCAACGTTCAGATACGGATCCAGCTTACACAAGCGGACCTTATAACCACGTGCTTGTAACAATGCCCCAAGGGCGGCGGAGCCGAGACCTTTTCCTAGAGAGGAAACAACGCCGCCGGTTATAAATATGTATCGTGTCATCTTATTCAGCTATGGGTATCGAAGGCGCTTCAGCCGGAATATCATCCGCCGGAGCCTCCTCCATCATTTCTCCAATAGGCGCAGGCGTCTCTTCCAACCGATCCAGAATGCTCTTGCCCGCATTGCTGTGCTTTCCTGCCAAAATGCCAAGGAACAGGCTTGTGCAGAAAAACGCCGTGGCGCAAATGGCTGTGGCGCGGGTCAGGACATTATTCATGCTTTTGGCCGAGGCTACATTGCCAAGACCACCGCCGCCCCCGCCAATACCAAGACCGCCCCCTTCAGAACGCTGAAGAAGGACAAGGCCAATAATCGCTAGGGCTAGAATAAGATGTATTACAAGAACTACTGCTTCCATGGAGGGTCTTTTTATTCCTTTTATTCACGTTATGCAAGGGCTGCTTTCGCAATATCCAAAAATTGCTGGGCATTAAGGCTGGCGCCGCCGATCAGGCCGCCATCCACATTCTCTGTCGCCAGCAATTGACGGGCGTTTTCCGGCTTCATCGAGCCGCCATATAAAATGCGTAAATCCGCTGCATTTTCGAGCTTTCCGGCCAGTTTTTCACGGATGAAGGCATGCATCTCCTTCACATCTTCAGGGGTGGCCGTTTTTCCCGTCCCGATCGCCCAGACCGGCTCATAGGCAATCACGGTATTTTCAGCCATTGATCCCTCGGGCATAGAGGCTTCAATTTGCGCATTCACGACCTCTTGTGCACGGCCCTGCTCGCGCTCCTCTTCCGTTTCCCCAACGCAAATAATCGCGATCAGACCGCTTTCATGCACGCGCTTGGCTTTCTCACAGATGGTTTCGCTTGTTTCTCCAAGACCGTGGCGGCGCTCGGAATGACCGAGGATCACATAGCTACACCCCGAATCTTTGAGCATCGCAGCCGATGTATCTCCGGTATATGCACCATTATCATGCATCGAGCAATCCTGCCCGCCATATAATAAATCCTCACGCCCATGCAGCGCATGACGGATCGCATAGAGGTGAAGATACGGCGGAAAAACCACAAAGTCGCAATAATCCTTGAGCACCGGTACACCGAACAGCCCGTTGATCAAATCTGCGATCAACCCCTTGGCATCATCCAAAGAGCCGTTCATTTTCCAGTTTCCGGCGATCAGTTTCTTCTTTTTCATGGGGTGCTTCCTATTGCTCGAACGTCCTCACCCGCTTATAGTGCAACCTCGGTAAAAACAAAACAAGAGTTTAGCGAGATATAAAGGGTTAAATCATGGTGATGAAAGCATTGCGCGATGGCGCATCCGGCGGCGTAACAAAATTCATTCTCTTCGGCTTTCTGGCTCTGGCCACAGGCGGGCTGGTAATGATGGATGTAAACGGTGTTTTCCGCGGCGGCGTGACCAGCACCGATGTCGCACGCGTTGGTGACCGCACAATCAGCATCATGGCCTTTGATAACAATTTGCGCCGCACGCTCAGCCGTCTGGGAATGTCACCACAAGAAGCCTACCGTTTGGGATACGTGAACCAAGTCCTCGCCGGTGATGTGCGCGCCATGCTGCTCAGCGAAACCGCAAGAGATCTCGATGTGCTTGTCCCAGAAAAACTGGTGGCACAACAAATCAACACCCTTGTCGCCCCAATGGTCACCTCTGAAAATTCCGCCAAAGATGTACTGGTGCAAATTCTGCGCTCCCAAGGAATGAGCGAAGGTCAATTTGCCTCTTCTATCGCCCGTGACATGGGTAACAATCTGGTTATGGGCGCTGTTGGCGGCGGCCTTGTGCCTCCATCCGATGACATGCTGGTCGACCTCTATAAAGGGCAAAGTGAAACCCGCGACATTCAATATGTCGCCTTTCTGGATAAGGACACCTCAGGAACTCCCGAAGCGACAGATGAAAAACTGCAAGCGCTTTACGATGCAACCCGCGAGAGCTTCGCCACGCCCGAAACCCGCACTTTCAAAATTATTACGGTCGATACAGCCGCGCTGGAAAAAACCATCTCCATTTCCGATGATGACATACAGCACACCTATGACAGCAATATCGACCTGTATTCGGTTCCGGCCAAATGGACACTGGAACAGGCACTCGTCCCGACCGAAGATCAAGCCAAAGAAATTTACGCCGCCGCGCAAAGCAGCAGCCTAAAAAACGCCGTGCAAAAAGTCACCGGCAACACGAACGGCTATATAGAGGCGCAAGAGCAAGATGAAGCTGGTCTACTCGAAGACATCAAAGACGCGGTCAAGGGCAACACAGCCAAGGGCGCTTTGCTAGGGCCTATTCAATCCCCGCTTGGCTGGCATGTGGTGAAGGTCGTAGATATCTCCCCGGCCCGCACCCGCCCGCTATCCGAGGTACGCGCAGAGATTAAGAAAGAGCTGACCGAAAACCAGATTATCGACCAGCAATATGCACTAGCCAACAGCGTCGATGACATGTTCGCCGGCGGCGCTTCACTGGACGAAGTTAAGGAACAGGTTGATCTAAAAATCACAACAGCCGCGCCCGTGAATGAATACGGCCTTAACAAAGACGGCAAAGACGGCCTGAAAGATATGGCCGAGAACCGCGCCACTATTTTAGAGACCGGCTTCACGCTCGACGAAGGCGAAACCTCCGCCATTTTTGAAACACCTGATGGACACTTCATGGCCGTACATCTGGACAGCATTACCCCGAAAACCTATCCGGCGTTTGAAGATGTAAAAGACACGCTGGCGAAAAAATGGGCGACTGATCAGAAGACCCTCGCCAATCAGGAACAAGTTCGCGCGCTCTTGCCTGCGGTTCAAAGCGGTGAAAAATCCTATGCGGATCTGGGCAAACCTATTTCCACAAAATCAAACCTGAAACTCTCGGAAAATGCCGCCGCGCCTTTTACGCCTGCATCGGTAGCAAATATCTTCCAAGCCCCGCTCAACACCCCGATTGCGGTGCGTATTGACGGCGGGATCGCGCTGGTGAGCGTCACGAAAGCCAACCTGCCGAATGTTGATAAAAATTCCGCCGGGTTCAAAGCTTTTAAGGCTGAGTATGTTAAAAATCTGCAAGCCGAAGCGCTCGGCGTGCTTCTCAGTGCCCAGCAGCAAAAGAGCAAGGCCGAGATCAACGACAAGCTGCTTAATCAGGTTTATGGCCCTGAATCCCAGAGCTATTGATGAGCGTTTCTTTCGCCGATTTCGAAGCCCATTTTAATGCAGGCCGGACACAGCTCGTCTGGCGCTGGATGTCTGCCGATCTGGAAACGCCTGTCTCCGCCTATCTGAAACTTTGCGGCGGTCGCAGTAATGCCATCCTGCTCGAATCTATTGAGGGCGGGGAAAAGCTTGGGCGCTATTCGATCATCGGCTTTGACCCCGATCTAATCTGGAAAGACAGCCACCATAGCGATCCGCTGGCCTCGCTCAAGCAAACCATTGCCGATTGCAAAATTGATATCGTGCCGGATGACCTGCCACCCATGGCCGCTTCGGGTCTTTTTGGCTATCTCGGCTATGACATGGTGCGCCTGGTGGAAGACATCCCGAATGCCAACCCCGATGACCTGGGCATTCCGCGCTCGATCATGATGCGCCCGCAAAGCCTCGTGATCTTTGATAATGTCAAAAATATTCTCTGCGCTGTAACGCCCGTCTATGAACATAGCAGCGCAGATGCAAAGACTGTGTTTGATCGGGCGCAAGCGCGCCTTGATGCCATCGCCGTCGCGCTGGAGCAGCCGATTGATCCGGCCCTCACCAAAGCCAAAACCGCCCTGACAACGCCGCTTGATGTGCGCTCCAACACCACGCGCGCGGAATATCACGCCATGGTCGAGAAGGCTGTTGAATACATCCATCAGGGTGAAATCTTCCAAGTCGTGCCGGGCCAGCGTTTTGAAGTTGATTTTGACCTCTCCTCTTTTGATCTCTACCGTTCTTTGCGTAAATTAAACCCCTCACCCTTCATGGTACATCTGAAACTGGATGATTTTGCGCTCGTCGCCTCCTCGCCTGAAATTCTGGTGCGCGTGCGCGAGGGCACAGTCACCATCCGCCCGATTGCCGGAACCCGCAAACGCGGCAAAACGCCGGAGGAAGATCAGGCGCTGGCCGCCGAACTCCTTGCCGATCCGAAAGAGCGCGCGGAACATCTTATGCTGCTTGATCTTGGGCGTAATGATGTCGGGCGCGTGAGCGAGTATGGCAGCGTCAAAGTCACCGAAGAATTCGTGATCGAATATTATTCCCACGTCATGCATATCGTCTCGAACGTGGAGGGGAAATTGCGCGCTGATCTGGACATTGTGGACGCGCATTTCGCGGGTTTCCCTGCCGGAACCGTCAGCGGCGCGCCCAAGGTCCGCGCGATGGAAATCATTGATGAGCTGGAAAAATCACGCCGCAGCTATTATGGCGGCTCAATTGGATATTTCTCCGGCCACGGGGAAATGGATAGCTGTATTGCCCTGCGCACTGCGCTCGTCAAAGACGGCAAAGTCTACGTGCAGGCCGGCGGCGGCGTGGTCGCCGACAGTGATCCGGACTTCGAATATCAGGAAACGGTCAATAAATCCAAAGCCATCATCACCGCAGCCGAACAGGCTATTGAAGCGGCTCAATGAGCCTTCCACGCCACATTAAATTTCTGACGTAATTTATGCGCATGCTCAATAAAACGAAGGCACAGATATTCTACGGCAGCTTCATTTTCTCCCATAACGAACTGTAAATTTTCAACCGCAAGCTCGAATTCAATCAACTCGGCCTCAAGATTGCTGAGGGCGTGCGATAGTAATTCCTTTTTCGCTGGTTTGTTTTTTAACATGCGGGCCTCCCAAGATTATTAATGGAGGACACCCCAAAGGGTGTCGGGAGCTTCAAAGCATGCAATAACACATGTGGACCTATTCCCCGAAGGTATTGTATTCAGCCCACTCCCGACGCAAGGGAAAGTAGCCTATCAAGATAGGCACAAAAAATCCACTCAGCCGGGAGTGGCGCCGGTTATTGTAACGCTTTGAAACGTCAGATGAAGTGTCGCATAAATTTTCCAAAATGGAAAGTTTTTTCAACCTTAAATGATCACTGAAGCGGCATCGGGGTCAGCATAAAGCGCGTATCAGTTTTTCTCTCCTCGCTTTGCTGCGGTTTGGCGGCCATTGCCTCCGCCTCTTCTTTTTCTTCAACCTTGGCTGCTGCCATCGGCAACGCTTTGTGATGCACGACGGCGCTGACCGGGACGATGCTCAAATTCTTCGCCGCTAAAGTCGGTATCCACTTTTTCAAACCCTCAATCGTTGCCTTTTTCGGATGACCAATTCCAATCGCATAGCCCTTGGTGCGGGCAATCTGCTCAAGCTGCGATAGCGCGTGCGCAACAAATTCCGGGGTTGTTTCGTGATCGAGGAAGACATCACGCTCCGCATAATCCAACCCATGCTCCGCGGCAATTTTTCCGGCCACGGATGTGCTGATCGTTTTTGAATCAACAAACAAAAGCCCGCGCGCCGCCAATTCATTCATCACCAAATGCATCGCGCGCTCATCCTGCGTTAGGCGGCTGCCCATATGGTTGTTAATCCCGACATAGCCGTCAAAAGACGCAAACGCCTTATCCAGATTTTCTTTGATCTGCGCCGCGTCCATATCCTTCAGCAGGGCAATAGAGCCCACATCCAGATCATGGTTCATCGGCTCCATCGGCATATGGATCATCAGCTCGTGCCCCTGCTCTTTCGCGCGCCCCGTCATAGCAGGCAAGTTCGGCGCATAGGGCAAAAAGGCGAGCGTAATCGGCGCAGGCAGGTCAATCGCCTGATTGCTGAGTGTATAGCTCATCCCCATATCATCAATGATAATAACCACACGCCCCGCCTTGCCCGGCGCAGGCGCGCTAGCCGCATTGTCTTCCCATGCGCGCTCCGTCTGCTTCACAATCTCTACAGGCTTTTCCTTCGCCTCAGGCACGGACAAACCCGCAATCTCATCGGCCATAAGCTCGAACATCTCCTCGAAGATTTCTTCGTTGAGCATGTCCTGCGCACTGACAAAATCTTCAACCTCGCTCACGCTCGCCTCGGACTGACGCTCGACTTTCGCGCTCGTTGAGACACCCCCCTCCTTTGGTTGAATCATCGACCACAACCAATTTCCGCCCAGCATCAGCAGCGCGCCGATGGCAATAATAAGAAGGGTTTTTTGAGGGTCTTTTTGAGGAGACATATAGCGTTTCATGCGCAAAAGCATACCGCAGCGCCGCGCAAAACGTAAATCTTTTCGGCCCTATTATCCCCTCTTATTATCCCTTGCATTTGCGCCCCGATTCACGTCTTATGCGAGGCCATGATTGTACTGATCGACAATTACGACAGCTTCACTTACAACCTCGTGCAATATCTCGGCGATCTGGGGCAAAAGGTGCGTGTCCACCGCAACGATAAAATCACTGCGGATGAAGTTCTCGCACTCTCCCCCAAAGGCATCATCATCTCACCGGGGCCGAGCGATCCCGACCATGCAGGCATCTGCCTTGAGATGGTTGAAAAGGCCGCCGATAGTGACACACCGCTTTTTGGCGTCTGTCTGGGGCATCAGACAATCGGGCAGGTTTATGGTGGGAACATCATCCAGACCACCCCCATGCACGGTAAAGTCTCCGCCATCACGCACAACGGCACAGGAATTTTTAAAGACCTTCCCTCGCCGCTGGAGGTCACGCGTTATCACTCCCTACTCGTTGAAGAAGGAAGTTTTTCCGATGAGCTGGAGATCACCGCACGCACCGAAGATGGCCTGATTATGGGCCTCTCGCATAAAACCAAGCCGATCCACGGCGTTCAATTCCACCCAGAAAGCATCGCAACCAGCCATGGACATGACATGCTCAAGAACTTTATAACCCTGCTATGAACGACTATCTCGCGATTATAAAAGCCGGTGATGCGCTCACCGAGGATCAAATGAAAGAGGCCATGACCATCATCATGGACGGCAAAGCCTCCAATGACGATATGGCCGAATTTTTAACCGGGCTGGCCGCGCGCGGCGAAACCGCAGACGAGATCACCGGCGCGGCGCGTATCTTACGCGAGCGGGCCATTCCTCTTGAGGCCCCTTACGAAGCGCTTGATTGCTGCGGTACGGGCGGCGATCAAAAAGGCACGTACAATGTCTCCACCGCTGTGGCGCTTGTCGCGGCCTCCTGCGGCGTACCGATGGCCAAGCACGGCAACCGCGCCTCCAGCTCAAAATCAGGCGCAGCCGATGTGCTCGAAGTGCTCGGCGTGAACCTTGACCTTTCCATCGAAAAACTGGAAGAGGCCCTGAAAACCCTGCACTTCGCGTTTCTCATGGCGCCTAATCACCACGCCGCCATGACCCATGTTAAAGAGGTCCGCAAAGAGATTGGCGGGCGCACCATCTTCAATCTGCTCGGCCCCCTCATCAACCCCGCCGGAACGCGCTATCAGCTCATGGGCGTGTATGACAAAGCCCTACTCCCCGTCATGGCCGAAGTTCTCCACCGCTTAGGCAGCAAGCGTGCCTGGGTCGTTCACGGCTCTGACGGGCTGGATGAAATCACGATTACCGGACCTACATACGCAGTTACGCTGGATGAAGACGGTCAGATAGAGGCCAAAACCATCACGCCGGAGCATTTCGGCCTGCCGGTTCACGATCTGGAAAAATTGATCGGCGGCAGCGCGGAAGATAATGCCGCGGCTCTGCGCGCCGTTTTGGAAGGACAAAAATGCGCATACCGGGATATTGTGCTAGCCAATACCGCCACCGTCCTACATATTCACGGCAGCGCCGAAACCTTAAAGGACGGCATAGACAAGGCTGCCGAATCCCTTGATTCCGGGCTGGCCATGCAAACATTGAAAGATTACATCACCTTCTCCCGTGAGGCCCTGAGCGAATGAGTGTTTTGAAAGAAATTTGCGAAAAAAAACTCGAGCATGTTGCAGCTCGCAAGGCGCTTCTGCCGTTCGAGGATTTGCGCGAGATCGCGCAAGACACCCCACCGCCGCGCCCCTTTATTAAGGCCCTTCAAGAACAAGACGGCACAGCCATTATCGCGGAAGTTAAAAAGGCATCGCCCAGTAAAGGGATTATCCGCAAGGATTTTGACCCCGCGCAAATCGCCCGCGATTATGAAGACGCAGGCGCAACCTGCCTGTCTGTTCTCACTGATACCCCCTACTTTCAAGGCTCAGACGAGTATTTCAGACAAGTACGTGAATCCTCTTCTTTGCCCATGCTCCGCAAAGACTTCATGATTGATCCCTATCAAATTTATGAATCCTGTGTTTTGGGCGCAGATTGCGTACTTTTGATCATGGCGATGCTGACCTATGAGCAAGCGCAAGAGCTGTATTTTCTTTCCGTTCAGCTCGGCATGGATGTTCTGGTCGAAGTGCATGACGCCTTTGAGCTTAAACATGCGCTGGAGTTTAATCCGCAAATGATCGGTATTAACAACCGCAATCTCAAAACACTCGAGGTTGATGTGCAAACGTCTTACAACCTCGTTTCCGACATGCCCGATTGGGTCGTCAAAATCGCCGAGAGCGGGATTGATTCGCGCGAGACTATCAAAAATTTAGAGCGCACGGGGTTTAACGGCTTCCTGATCGGGGAATCATTAATGCGTCAAAGCGATGTCAAAGCGGCTCTGACCAAGCTCCTTGCGTAATTTTATTATATAATTATTGACACAAAACAGGAACTAAAGTAGAACAAAAGGTGTATATTACGTATAGTCTGCTTGCATACGCATATATTTAAAGAGGACAAAAATAGATGCTGACGAAGAAACAAAGAGATTTGCTGCTTTTCATCCACGAACACATGACTGATGACGATATCGCCCCGTCTTTCGAGGAAATGAAGGAAGCGCTGGGCCTGAAATCCAAATCAGGTATCCACCGTTTGATTAGCGGGCTTGAGGAGCGCGGCTATATTGAGCGCCTCCCTCACCGCGCAAGAGCATTAAGAATCAAGGAGTTACCAGACGGTTTTAAAGAAAAATCTGAGGATAATGTAACCTCGATTTCCTCAGCCCCGGCTCCGGCCAATCTCGATCATTTCGATGAAATCCCGCTCTACGGTAAAATTGCAGCGGGAACACCGATTGAGGCGATCCGTAATGAAGTTGAAACCGTAAGTGTTCCGCCCGGATTCGCTGGCTCTGGCGACCTGTATGCCCTGACCATTGACGGAGATTCCATGATCAATGCGGGCATTAATGATGGTGACACAGTTATCATTAAACGCTGTGATACGGCTGAAAACGGCACAATTGTTGTCGCGCTGGTTGATGGTGAGGAAGCCACACTTAAAACACTGCGCCGCTCAGGCAACAAGATTATTCTTGAGCCGGAAAATCCCAATCATGAACCGCAGGTCCTTGATCCTGAGCGCGTGCAAATTCAGGGGCGCTTGGTCAGTTTGATGCGCAGCTATCATTAGGGACTGGAAGGGGGCCGGCCCCCCCTCAAAACTAAAAAACGAAATGAACAACCTGTATTTTGCTTTAAAATCAGTTTGTTATTGACCACTCCACGGGCGTAAACCGCTCGCTTGCGCGCTTGATTTGACTTTAATATCACCGCTTTTGTCTATCCAAATCGCATGCGCACCTTCGGCGCGAGCGCGGCTTAAATCAATGATTTCAGGCTTGTTTTCTCCGCCTTGCAGACACAATCTGCGAAGTGGGAAATCGGCAATTACAACCGCGGCACTGGCGCATTCAGAAGCAATCGCGCTTTCACTGCGGATATAGGTGATAACCTGATCGTTCATCACAATACGGCACACTGTTTCCCCGCAAATCACCGGGCCTTCTGTACCTTCTTTAGGCCATTTATGTACCTGCTCATCGGTCAGGCCAAAGGCCTCAGTCCAGCTCTCCCGCACAAACCTTTCAGACGTTCGGCTAGAGACGTACAGGCTTTGCCCATCATCTCCACGAACGGCCACCAGATTCCCGTCCGGGGAAACCAACACGTCCGGCGCACTATAAGCTCCAAAGGCTATGAGCGCTAAACCCAGCGGCAACAGGCCAATCAGGCGCAAACGCCCGCGCATCAAGATGGCGCACAGCGCCGCCAGTACAATACAAACGGCGGCGCTTCCCGGCCACAGCCCCGCATAGATCAGCGCGCCGGGCAAATCCGCAACCCAATGCGCAACTTGCAAAATCGAGTTCACACCAAACTCCGTCAGCATGAGAGGAAGCGCCTCCAGATGCAGCGGCATGAGCACCAAAGACAGCAGGATCGACGGCATAATGATAAAGGCCAGCAGCGGCATCGCCAAAATATTCCCAAGCAAACTATAGGCCGCCAATTGGTGAAAATGCAGCAAAGCAAAAGGCGCGGTCGCAATCGTCGCAACGACGGTGGTCAAAGTCACACCGAGAAAATACAACCCCGTGCGACGCATAAAACCCGCCTGCCTGTGCAGGCGCGTCCAAACAGGGCGCAGCGCATCATATACAGCAATCAGGGCTGTTACCGCCGCAAAGCTCATATGGAAGCTGGCGGAAAACAAAGCCTCTGGAAAAAACAGCAACACGGCAAACGCCGCAAAGGCGACCAGACGCAGCGAGATTGGAGAGCGGTCGAGAATGATCGCCATAAAGACAATACCCGTCATCAACATTGCACGCTGCGTCGGAATGCTCGCGCCAGCCAGTAACATATAGATAAATGCGCCAACCATAGCCGCCACGGCTGCGTATTTCTTAATCGGATAACGCAGCGCCGCCCGCGGCCAGCAAGCAAGCGCCAACCGCAAAACAAAAAATAACGCGCCGCTAAACAGGCCCAAATGCAGGCCCGAAATCGCCAGCATGTGCGCAAGACCTGCCCCGCGCATTGCCTCCTGATCGCCCGGCGCGATTGCGGTTTTTCGCCCGATCATGAGGGCCATGGCCACGCCCGCCTCCGGGTAATGCATGGTGCGCTCAACCCGAAGCGCAATCGTCTGGCGCAACGCTTCAACGCGGCGAGTCAGTGCTCCCGGCGGCGCGCGCTCCAGCACTTCAATATCTTTGTAAATAAAACCGACCGCTCCAATCCCCTTAAAATAGAGATATTGGCGAAAATCAAAATCACCGGGCATAACAGCGCCCGATGGAGGATTAAGGCCGCTGAGCGCGCGAATGCGCTGCCCCACGCGTACATCATAATCCTGGCGCGCAGAGAGACGGATTTTGCGCGGCGTTTCTTCGGCGGCTAGGTCGTCTATATGAATATCCGAGAGAATAAACCGCGCGCCCTCCTCGCCCTTATCCTCAACCTCTTCAACCGTCCCCTCGACCATCACCGGGGACAGCTCAACCTGAAGAATGGGGGTGTGAACCAGATGCGTTCTGAGCTGACCAGTAAAAAATCCCGCGCATACAAGAATCAACGCACTGCCGATGAAGCGCCAATCGGGCGGGCAAAAGACGCGCATAAAAAAGCTAAGCAGTACTGCAAACCCGCCTAGAATAATCGGCGGCTCGCTCGGCATGGCAAAATACAGCGCTATCCCGCAAGCCAGCAGGATCGGCGCATATAATAATCCCTGATGTTTTTGATACTCCAGTTCCTCGGACAATAGAGCCAGCAGTGAAAGTTTTCGCGCACGAATGCTCTCGCGGTCAAAATCAACAGCCCTTTTCAAATCCAAGCGCATTGAGCCTCTTGCCAAGTGGTAGATGTGATATTAAGTATGTTGCACGAATAACGCGCGCAATCAAAAGAAATGAGCAAATAAGCATGAGTATAGTCACCCGTTTCCCGCCCTCCCCGACCGGCATGATGCATATCGGCACGGCGCGCACCGCGTTGTTTAACTGGCTGTACGCCAAACGCCACGGTGGGAAGATGCTGTTTCGCATTGAGGATACGGATCGCGCCCGCCATTCGGAAGAGGCCGTCACCGCGCTTATCAATGCCATGCACTGGCTGGAGCTGGATTGGGACGGCGATATCGTCTCTCAGTTCGAACAGCGTGACCGCCATGTAGAGGCAGCGAAAGAATTGGTTGAAAAAGGTCAAGCCTATTACTGCTACTGCTCCCCAGAAGAGCTGGAAGAAATGCGGGAAAAAGCCAAGGCCGAAGGCAGCAACAGCTTTTATGATCGGCGATGGCGCGATGCTGATCCATCCACCGCACCTGCGGGCGTCGATCCGGTTATCCGCATCAAAGCGCCCTTAGAGGGCAGCGTCACCGTTAAAGACCGTGTTCAAGGCGATGTCACAGTGGACGCAACGCAGCTTGATGACTTCATCATCTTGCGCTCTGACGGAACACCGACTTACATGCTGGCTGTGGTTGTGGATGACCATGACATGGGCGTCACCCACGTTATTCGCGGCGACGATCACCTCAACAACACCTTCCGCCAGAATGTAATTTATGACGCGCTTGGATGGGACAAGCCAGAATACGCTCATCTGCCGCTGATCCTCGGTCCGGACGGCGCAAAAATGTCCAAACGCCACGGCGCGGCAAGCGTTGAGGAATATCGCGAGATGGGTTATCTGCCCGAAGCGATGCGCAATTACCTGCTGCGTCTGGGTTGGAGCCACGGCGATGATGAGATTATCTCCACCGCGCAAGCCATCGAATGGTTCAATCTGGAGCATATCGGCAAGTCCGCCTCCCGTTTCGATTTTGATAAGCTGGAGCACGTGAATGCGCATTATATGAAAGAGGCCGATCCGGCGCGCCTGATTGATCTTTGCAAGCCCTTCTATCAAAGCCGTCACAATGTGGAAGTTTCAGACGAAGCGCAGCGGCGCATTCTCGCGCACGCAGAGGAACTGCAATCGCGCGCCAAGACGCTTTTACAATTCACCGATGAATCCGTGTTTTACGCGAAGTCCGTGCCGCTGAATTTTGATGAAAAAGCCCAAAGCCTGATTGATGAAAATCAGGACATTCTCGCCGCGCTGCTCGAGATGATTTCGGATCTGAGCAAGGTCAGCGCCGATACGGTTCAAGAGAGCTGTAAACTTATTGCCGACAAGCTAGCTGAGGGCAAACTGGGCAAGGTCGCCATGCCGCTGCGCGCAGCCATCACCGGCACAACCGTTTCTCCGTCAATTTTCCATGCGTGTGAGATTCTTGGACAAGACGAGACGCGCGCCCGTCTTCAGGCCGCTATTAAAGGCTAGACCCTGCATACAAAAGCGATAACCGTCAATTGATATTGCACCGCAAAAGGATTATACTTTTGCGCAAAGCCGGACACTATTATTTGTATCTCGCTTGCCTGCCTGTGAAACACATTTTTGGAGACATCATCCATGAGCCAAGAAGCGCCTGAAAAAACCTTCACCCTAACCAACGACCAGACCGGCGAGAGCATGAAACTGCCTGTAAAGGACGGCACAATCGGCCCGAGCGTCATTGATGTGCGCAAACTCTACGCCGAAACCGGGCACTTCACATTCGACCCCAGCTTTACCGCCACAGGCAGCTGTAAATCGCGCCTGACCTATATTGACGGTGAAGAAGGCATTCTTTTGCATCGCGGCTACAGCATTGAAGATTTGGCAGAAAACAGTACCTTCCTCGAAGTGGCACACGCACTGCTTTATGGCGATTTGCCGAACGCAAAAGAAAAGGAAGCCTTTGAGCGGGAAATTACCTATCACACGATGGTGCATGAACAGGTTCATTTATTTTACCGTGGCTTCCGCCGTGATGCACACCCGATGTCGGTTATGTGCGGCGTCGTTGCGGCGCTTTCGGCCTTCTATCATGACTCTCTGGATATCTGGGACCCAAAGCAGCGCGAATTATCCGCACACCGCTTGATTGCGAAGATCCCGACGCTGGCGGCCATGACCTATAAATATTCGATCGGGCAGCCCTTCATGTATCCGCGCAACGATCTTTCCTTCTCTGAAAACTTTCTCTATATGTGTTTCGGCGTTCCGGCAGAGCCCTACCGCATGAGCCCAGTTCTGGCCGATGCGATGGACAAAATTTTCATCCTGCATGCGGACCATGAGCAAAATGCCTCCACCTCTACGGTGCGTCTGGCTGGCTCATCACAGGCCAATCCGTTTGCCTGCATCGCGGCGGGTATTGCCTGCCTTTGGGGGCCAAGCCATGGCGGCGCAAACCAAGCCGTTCTGGAGATGCTCGAAGAAATCGGCAGCAAGGACCGCATTCCTGAATTTATTGAAAAAGCCAAGGACAAGGATGATCCGTTCCGCCTGATGGGCTTTGGCCACCGCGTTTATAAAAACTTTGACCCACGCGCCGGCGTCCTGAAAAAAGCCGCTGATGACGTGCTGAACGATCTGGGCATTGATGATCCAATGCTGGAAGTTGCTATGGAACTGGAGCGTATTGCGCTTGAAGATCCGTATTTCGTAGAACGCAAGCTCTTCCCGAATGTCGACTTCTATTCCGGCATTATCCTGCGCGCCATGGGCTTCCCGACCAGCATGTTTACCGTGCTGTTTGCTGTTGCCCGTACTGTCGGCTGGATTTCACAGTGGAAGGAAATGATCGAAGAGCCGTCTTTGCGTATCGGTCGTCCGCGCCAGCTCTACACCGGTCCGGCGGCGCGCCCGTACGTTCCCATTGAAGATCGTGATTAATTAAAGCAGACCAAGCGTTTCCTGCGCGGCCTTTTGCGCCGGAGACGCGTCCGCAGGCTTTAGAAGCCCCTCAAGCGATTGAAGCGCCTGCACTTGTCCGCTGCGTTTTTCCTGATCTTTCAGTAGGCGCAAAGCCTCCTTCGCTACATCCAGAGCGTTGCATTGACTTTGCAGACATTCCGGCACGGCAGGTTTATCGAGCAAGATATTGGCCAGATGCGCATATTTCACTTTGATCAAGCGCTTCGCCAGAAAGGCCGTGGCTGGGTGCATCTTATACGCAATCACATGCGGTACACCGATATAGGCCAGCTCCAGCCCCACTGTACCCGACACCGCAATCGCTAAATCACAAGCGGCGAAGCTGTCCCATTTCAGATCCGGCGAAGACACGATAATGGTCTCGAACTCCCAATCTTCAAGCGCCTTGCGGACGTTAAATTCAAAATTCGGCAACGTCGGAACAAGAATTTTTAGATCGGGATATTGCTCCTTCAAGACACGTACGGCCTCTTTAAAAATCGGGGCATGGGTCAAAAGCTCGCGCTCGCGCGAACCAAAAAACAGCCCCAAGACGGTGTCATCAGGCGTGATATTATTTTCTGCCCTGAATTTTTGCGCATCATAGCCTTGCGCCGCTTCGACCAAAGGATGCCCGACAAAAACGGCGGATGTTTCAAGCCCCTCATAATAAGGCGGCTCAAAGGGCAGCAGGCATAGAATTTTATCATAGAGCGCGGCCACTTTCTTTGCGCGCCCGGCGCGCCAAGCCCAAACGCTGGGTGATACGTAATGAACCATTTTGCACGAAACGCTCGCACGCTTGCGCAGGCGCTTCACGACTTCGAAATTAAAATCAGGCAGATCGATGGTAATCAGCAAGTCGGGCTGCGCGGCCTCAATCTCCTCGATCACGCCGTTGATCAGCTTTAAAAGGCGTGGCAGCTGCCAAAGCACTTCCCACAACCCCATCACACACAGCTCGCTCATCGGCAGCAAGGAGGAAAGCCCTTGTGCCTCCATCAAAGGGCCGCCAATGCCGATAAATTCAAGCGGCTCTGAGGATTGCGCTTTCATCGCGCGCATCATGCTCGCGCCCAACACATCGCCCGAGGCCTCACCTGCTATGAGAAAGATTTTTTTCGCCATCGTGCTAACCGTCTTTATGGGTCTCGGCCAGTGGATCAACCCCGATCACAAACAGCTTGTTTTTATCCGCGGCTACTTGAACCTCTTCGCGCTCATACAGAAGGCTGCGGCCCGCATGGATAACCACGCCGCCCAAACCGGCATAAGCGGCCTTTTCAATTGTATCGACGCCGATGGTCGGCAAATCCAAATCTTCGTCCTGCTGCGGTTTACAGGTTTTCACAAGGATGGGTTTGCGGCCCTTTCGCATCAGCGCGCCGCACCGCTCAATTAACTCATCCGTACCTTCAATGCCTTCAACACCCAAAACCAGACCTTCTTGAATAATAACCGCCTGACCAATATCTAAACGGCCAATGGCCTGCGAAATTTCAATGCCGCGGCGAATATCGCTCCATTCGGCCTTGGAGGGTTCGTATTTGCCAATTACACCTTCGGGCGCGAGCAGATCACGGGCAAATTTATGAACGCCGTGCACACGGAACCCCTCGCTTTCCAAGAAACGGCGCACCGCATCAAGGATATCACTATCGCCCAGAGCGCTGAGGCCGACCTTGGCAAGGAATTCCGCTGTTTTCAAATCAGGCTTAATCTCGGTAATGGAGGGGCGGTGAATACTGCCAATCAACACCAGGTCCGTAATTTCATGCGCCTTGAGCGTTTTTATGATTTGTCCGGCAGCGCCAAGGCGGCTCCAAACATGCTCATGCCCCTCGACCAGTTCAGGCGCGGCATTGCCCTCAAGCGCGACAATAAAGGGCTGAATACCTAAGTTCTCGCACGCCTGCACCAGCTTGGCCGGAATACTTCCCCCGCCGGCAATAATGCCCAGAGTTTCAATCGTCGCAATTTCAGGATTTAGGCTTTTTTCGGAGGCTGACATAGCGGGAATTTGTCTTTCTTGCGGGCAAATTCAATAATGCTCTGAACCGCCTCTTGGTTATCATATTCTGCGGCCACCGCCTCGATACGCTCATCAAGCGTTCCCTCACCACCAAATAACTTACCGAACGCTTTTTGCAGCGTTTTAAGATCATCCTTGCTAAAGCCCCGGCGCTCCAAACCAATCAGGTTTAGACCCGCAAGATGCGCGCGCTCCCCCTTCACACGGCCATAGGGAATGACATCACTCTCTACGCCCGACATTCCGCCGATAATCGCATGATCACCAATACGAATAAATTGATGAACCGCCGACAGGCCGCCGATGATCGCAAAATCACCCACCGTCACATGCCCGGCAATTGTCGCGTTATTGGCCATGATCACATTGTTGCCAACCACGCAGTCATGCGCAACGTGCGAGGCCATCATGAACAGGCCGTTATCGCCAACAACGGTTTTCATTCCGCCATCTTTCGTGCCGGGATTCATTGTCACATGCTCGCGGATCGTGTTTTTCTTACCGATTATCAACTCCGAAGGCTCACCGGCATATTTCAAATCCTGCGGCGCTGCGCCGAGGGAGGCAAACGGATAGACAATTGTGCCTTCGCCAATGGTTGTACGCCCATCAACAGCCACATGGGATTTCAGCTCCACATGATCGCCAATCACAACATGCGGACCGATCACACAATACGGACCGATTGTCGCGCTCTCAGAGATTTGCGCACCGGATTCGATAATGGCTGTTGGATGAATCGTCATACTATTGACTGTAAATTTAAGGGAAGAGCGGTTCAAGTCACGCTTTGTTGCGCCGTGTTACAGAAAAAGCCTCAAGCTTTTTTAGGCTTCCTTGTCAGTGATCATCGCGCTGAAGGTCGCTTCTGCGCATAATTTATCGCCCACGGTCGCCTTACCGCTAAATTTCCAGACAGGACCTTTCGCGCGCACTTTTTCAACATGGATATGCATCGTATCACCGGGTGTTACCGGGCTGCGGAAACGGGCGTTATCGATCGTCATGAAGTAAACAATCTTGCCCTCGGCTTTCTTGCCCAAAGCTTCAACCACCACAATGGCCGCGGTCTGCGCCATGGCCTCGATAATCAGCACGCCGGGCATGACAGGAAAGCCGGGGAAATGCCCCATAAAGTGCGGCTCGTTAAAGGTCACATTTTTCAGCGACACCGCGCTTTCGCCCGGCACAAGGTCCAACACGCGGTCCACCAAAAGAATTGGATAGCGGTGCGGGATCATTTGCATGACACGCTGGATATCTATAACGGGTGAATTTTGGTCGAGTTTTTTATCGCTCATGGCTCTTGTTATTACCTATTTATCCTTATTAATCAAGCGGTTTAGCGCCGCCACCTGTCTCATCGCCTGCTTAATTGGCATCGCCGGGCTGCCGTGCTGCACTTCACCGGGGGGAATATTGCGCATGACACCGGCCTGCGCGCCAACCTGTGCGCCCCTGCCGATTGTCAGATGCCCGGCAATACCAACCTGACCGGCCAGAGACACATAATCTTCTATCACGGTGCTGCCCGATATTCCAACTTGCGCAACAATCACACACCCGCGTCCGATTTTAACGTTATGGCCGATTTGCACCAGATTATCGATCCATGTGCCCTGCCCGATGACGGTATCCGGCCCTGCCCCGCGATCAATACAGGTATTTGCGCCGACCTCAACATGATCTTCAATCACAACACGGCCAAGCTGCGGCACTTTTACATGCCCCTTTGGATCAATTGCAAAGCCAAAACCGTCTTGTCCGACACGTACACCCGAATAAAGGCGCACATAATCACCAATCACCGCATGAGAAATGGTCGCATTACTACCGATACGGCAATGCGCACCGATTTTTACGTTGCTTTCGATCACCGCGCCAGCTTCAATGCGGCACCCCGCGCCAATTTCAACGCCTGCGCCGATAACAGCGAAAGGCTCAATGCTCGTGCCTTCACCGATTTTAGCGGACGGATCAACACTCGCCTGTTCTGAGACATTACCCGCAGGTGTCTCTTCAGGATAAAAAGCCTGCGCCACAAGGGCATAGGATTTATAAGGATGATCGGAGATTAAAAGAGCACAGCCCGCAGGCGCAAATTCGGCGGCTTTAGGCGATACAAAACATGCCCCGGCGTTCGTGGCCTTAAATTGGTCTTTATATTTTGCATTATCAAAGAAGCTGAGATCATCCGCGCCTGCCATATCAAGCGGCGCCACATCCTGAATGGCCAAATTTGCATCAGCCCCCTGCCCAAGCGTTGCACCGCCAATTTCGGCGAGCTGCTGCAGCGTTTTACTATCCGACTTTTTAAAAAATCTTGGATCAGGCATTAGGGTTTGTTCCGCTCTTACTGTTCGATCTGGACCTTAATATCCTTAATCGAGGCGTTGAGGCGCTCCATGCTCTCCTCAGAAATATCGATCGACTTATCTGAGGCCACAACATGCTGCTTGGCCAGAATAAGGTTATACCCCTTCTCCTCCGCGATCGCTTCAACCGCTTTGAAGGCCTCTTGGTTCAACTTCGCCATCGCATCCACAACAGCCGTTTCAATACGGGCTTTGGCTTCTTGCGCGGCTCTTTGTGTTTCGTTGAATTTCTCTTCAAAGGCTTTACGTTTTTCCATGCGCTCGTCTTGAGACAAATCCTGCCCTTTATCCATCAGCTCTTTTTCCATCGAGCGCAGCGACTCTTCCTCTTTAGAGAGTTTCGTGAGGAATTTTTCACGCTCCGCCTGTACCTGTACCTGAATGCTCTTGGCTGCCTCAGATTGTGTAAGCAGCTTTTGCACATCAACAACAGCGATTGAGAGCTCCGCCGCACTTGCAGCAGGGTTGAGCGCTAGCACAAGCGAAAAAACCAAAGGCAATAGCGTATGAATGAGATATCTATTCATTTTCAAAAATCCATCTTCTAAAAGATTAAGTGACTGTACGTTAGTAGCAGATTAGAAGCGCGTACCAAAGTTAAATCTGATAAGCTCCTCTTCGTCGTAGCTCTCGTCCGCATACGGTAGAGCGAAGTCAATTCGCACAGGACCAAAGGGAGAGCGCCATGACAGCCCTAAGCCCGCAGACGCACGAATGGAAGACTCATCTGCAATCGTTGCGCCAGTCTGATCAAGATCATACAACGTACCAAAATCGGTAAAGGCGTGCCCTAAAATACCCAGCTCTTCGGGCAAACCAATCGGAAAGGATGTTTCCACAGTACCCCGGTAGAAGATATTACCGCCAAGCGAGTCATCCGTCGCCAAATCACGCGGACCAATACCAGCACGTTGGAAGCCACGGAAGTTATTACCACCAAGGAAGTAGCGCTCATTAATCACAACATCCTCATCGCCATATCCCTGAATCGCACCGGTTTCACCCAAAATATTCAAAACAACATTCTTGGCTACAGGATAGTAGAAAGACGCCCCGGTACGCCCGGACACATATTGAGAGTCTCCACCCAGGCCGGACATCTCCGTATCCAACCAATACGTCCAGCCATCTGTCGGGAACAGCGTGCTGTCCAGATTGGTGTAGTCAAGGCGCTGTGAAATGGCTGAGGTATCGCGCTGGCCTTCTTGGTCACGAATATAGCGCGACGCACTAGATTTCACATCTGTAATTTCATTGCGCTCAATACGGTAGCGCAATGTCTGACGCCAGCGTTCAGAGAGTGGATAACCAATTGAGAGGCCGCCGCCCGTTCTTTGCTGGTCAAACGAACTTTCGGTCTGGAAATCTCGTGTCATGTGGAAAAGGTTAAACCCAGCTGCCAAATCACGGTTCAGGAAATACGGCTCCGTAAAGGATAGATCAACCTCCGAGCGCACACCGGCAATCACAGCCCCTAAAGACAAGTCTTGCCCCTTACCCAGAAGATTACGCTCACGGATTCTAAAATCAGCCAACGGTCCGTCCACGGTCGAGAACCCGGCACCAACAGAGACTTCACCAGTGGACTTTTCAGCCACACCAATATCAACCACAGTCTTATCTGGTGCAGAGCCCGGCTTGACATCCATTTCAACATTTTCAAAGAAGTCGAGATCACGAATACGCTGCTCTGAACGGCTCAGCTTTGAGCGGTTGAACGGGTCGCCTTCGACCAGCAACATCTCGCGGCGTACAACTTTATCGAGCGTACGCACGTTACCATGCACATCAATGCGCTCAACGAAGACGCGCGGCGTTTCACTAATGCGGAAGATAATGTCTATGGTTTTTGCTTCGCGGTTTCTATCAACATCAGGGCGCACATCAACAAAGGCGTATTGCATATCGCCGAGTGTATCAGTCAGCTTGTCGGAAATTTCCTGCACGCGGTCTGCGTCATACCAGTCGCCGCTTTTGATATCGATATCTTTCTGCAAAACGGCCGGATCAAAGTTGCGCAACTGTGAATCAACGGAAACATTCGCAAGCTTATAACGCGCGCCTTCTTCGACCGTAAAGGTGATAAAGAAGCTGTCTTTGTCATTTGAAAGCTCCGCCACCGCAGATAAGATGCGGAAGTCCGCATACCCTTCGGAAAGGTAGAAACGGCGCAAAACCTCTTGGTCATATGACAGACGGTCGGGATCGTAACGATCATCAGAAGTAATAAATCTGTACCACGCATCTTCTTTGGTGGTGATTTCGGATCTGAGTTGATCATCAGAGAAACGCTCATTGCCGACAAAGCGAATGGAGCTGACCTTGGTAACATCCCCTTCTTGAATTTCAAATACCAGATTGACGCGATTTTGATCCAGCTGAATGGCTTTCGGCTCAATATTCACAGAGAAGCGGCCATTGCGGCGATAAATCTGATACAGGCGCGCCACGTCTGATTGCACCTTTGTGCGCGTAAACACCTGACGCGGACGCAACTGGATCTCCGCCAGAAGCTCATCATCTTCAATCTGGGAATTGCCCTCAAATGCGATTTGATTGATCAGGGGGTTTTCAATAACCTCGACCAAAAGCGTGCTACCCTTTTGCGACAGTGTAACATCGGCGAACAGGCCGGTGGCAAAGAGACTTTTGAGAGAATGATCCAGACTGGTCTGTGTCATTTCATCACCAACACGCAAATCCATGTAGGACAAAACGGTTTGCGGCTCTACGCGCTGCGCACCTTGAACATCGATTTTCTCAATCGTGGCTGCAAAAGCCGCGTGCCCCCCGAAGCTCATGGCCAGAAACGTTAGTAAGACAAGAGCGTTCAGCCCGACTTTGTGTAATTTTCTCATGGTCTTAAACTGCACCTAAAAATAATAACTTGTGGAGATTAGCGGGCTTCGGCGGAAAAGACAATACAAGAAGCCAGCTAAATGAATAGCGCTACCCCTTTAAGAAATACCATAGAAGCCGCCCGTGAATCCAGCCCCTTTATGATCAAGAACAAAGACTTAAGTGATTACAAGATCAACTGCATGATATCGTTGAGATTGGTGTAAACCATAACCCCGACCAAGAAGAACAATCCGAAACGGAAAGCATATTCCTGAATATGCTCCGGCACAGGCTTACCCAGCATCGATTCAAAGGCATAGAACAGCAAATGCCCGCCATCCAGCAGCGGGATGGGAAATAGATTAATCAAACCCAAATTGATCGAAAGCAGCGCGGTGAAAAGGATCAGCGCGATAATACCTTGCTGCGCCATATCCCCGGCCAGCGCGCCAATACGGATAATTCCACCCAACTCGGATGCACTGCGTGTTCCCGTCACAATCTGGCCAAGAGCCTTCAGCGTTGCCGCTGTCACATCCCAACATTCCTGCGCGGCCTTCACAACCGACTCACCTACACCGTATTTCATGAAAACATTCTTGTCTGTGTTTGCCACAAACAACAGGCCGTAAAGCTCGTTCTCAGGATCGCTCATATGTTCATTGAGCGCACCCACAGGGTTAATTCTTAGAACATCGCCGTCCTCAGCGCGCCGAACCTGAATGTCAAAGGTCGTGCCCATGCGGCGCTGCAAATCGGCCACAACTGCCTCCGTTTGATCTTCGCCATAGGATTTTGAGCCAACTTTAGCGATGCTTTTAATGTCAATGGCTTGGCGCGTACTGATCAGCCCCAGAAGACCCCGGCTGTGTTTAAAGCCGAAACGGTCTTCCTGTTCCACCTTTTCAGGCTTGGCATAGATATCAATCATCTTGCCATCGCGCTCAACCACGAAATGCTTCTGATCATCCAGACCGATCATCATTTCACGGCGGATTTCTTCAAAATTTTTGATGGTTTTGCCGTCAATTTCCAAAACCACGTCATGGGGTTTAAACCCACTCTGATCGGCACTGGAGCCCTGTATAACTGCCGCGGCTATCGGCGGGGTTACGGGCTGTCCGTTCAGGGTAAAAAGCCCCCACAAAACAAGAAAAGCAAAAATGTAGTTAATCGCAGGACCCGCAAACACAATCGCGGCGCGCTTCCAAACCGGCTTAGCAAAGAAGGCTTGCTCACGCTCGGCCTTGGTCATTTTGCGTTTCTTGCCAGATTTCCCCGTTACAGAATCATCGTAGTGCGCGCTTGCTGGGTCGGTATCACCAAAAAGCTTCACATACCCGCCCAAAGGAATGGCAGAGAATTTCCAGCGTGTGCCCTGCTTATCATTCACACCAAACAGCTCCGGCCCGAAACCAATAGAAAAGCTTTCCACCTTTACGCCACAAAGACGCGCAATGATGTAGTGACCCCATTCATGCACAAAAACCAAAAGGCTAAGGACCAGAATAAAGGTTCCGCCGTAAATCCACAGATTGCTGCTGAAAGACTGAAAAATTTCAAAAAAGTTCATTTATCCTGACACCGCTGTTTGTGTTGCACCGTTCTTTATATAGGCCGTTGTAAGCGCGCGTATATGCTCATCATACTTTTGAATATCATTAATTGTGGGCAGTTCTGTCGGCGCAGCCTGTTGCAGACTATACCCTACAGCCTCCAAAATACCAGCAAATCCAATATAACCACCCAAGAAATGTTCGACCGCCACTTCATTGGCCGCATTCAGCGCCACGCAGGCGTATGGCCCGCGCGCGAGGCACTCATAAGCCATGGCCAGAGCCGGAAAGCGTTCAAAATCCGGCGCTTCGAATTCAAGCGTCGAGAGGGCTTTAACATCAAGGCGCTGCCCCGGCGTTTTTAAGCGCTCCGGCCAATTCAGCACATTGGCGATCGGTGTGCGCATATCGCTCGCCCCCAACTGCGCCAGCAGCGAGCCGTCACAATATTCCACCATCGAATGCACGATGGATTGCGGATGGATGACCACCTCAATAGCTTCCGGCGCAAGATCGAAAAGATAATGCGCTTCAATAACTTCGAGCGCTTTGTTCATCATCGTCGCGCTGTCGATTGATATCTTTTTGCCCATCGACCAATTAGGATGCGCCAGCGCCTGCTCAAGCGTGGCGCGGCTCATTTGCTCGAGGCTCCATGTACGAAACGGCCCACCCGATGCGGTCAGGATGATTTTCTCGATCGCGGTGCGTTTTTCAAAATCAAAGACCTGAAAAATCGCATTATGCTCACTATCCACGGGCAGCAGCGTCGTGCCATGCTTAGCCGCATGCGCCATAACCAAGGCTCCGGCGGCGACCAAAGGCTCTTTATTGGCAATCGCGACGGCCCCCGAGCTTTCAATCGCGCGCATCATAGAGAGCAGCCCAGCCATGCCGGAAATCGCGCACAGAGTAACATCCACGGGCGTTTCCAAAGGCGCATCCAGAGAATCGCGGCTGGTGAGAAGGGCGTGCTTCGCCCCCAGCCTTTGCGCAGCCTCTCTCAAGCCCGCCTCATCTTCATGTGCGCTGACGAGATTGACCTCAAAAGTGCCCGGATTGGCTGCAATCACATCGGCAGCCGCGCACCCGATAGAGCCTGTTACACCCAGAATATTAATGGTTTTTGTTTGAGGCATTATGCGCCGTGCCCCATCAAGATTACCATCAAAAGCATGTAAGATAAGACAAAAGCTGGAGATGCCAGGATCATGGAGTCAACGCGATCGAGAATGCCGCCATGACCGGGGATCAAACCGCCGGAGTCTTTTACATTGGCTTTACGCTTCAAAAATGAAGCCAATAAATCGCCAAGCTGTGCAAACGCGCCGACTAGTCCGCCAACCAAGAACAACCCCACATACATCCCAAAGGCATCAGAAAAATCGGCCTCGCCTAAATACCGGGCCATCATTAAAATGGCCGGTGATAGAACGGCGGCCGCGAATCCTGCCCATGTTTTATTGGGACTAATTTTTGGCGCCATCTTGGCTTTGCCAAATTTCTTACCAATCATGTAAGCACCGGTATCGCTTACCCAAATCGCAACAATGAACAGAAGCGCAATATCAGGCTCCAAAGCGCGTATCACATAGCAGGACACAAAACATGCGCTTATTAAAACAAGACCAAGAGATCCAAAGATGTATTTATGCGTCGTTTTTAGGGACAGTTTAATCCATTCATACAGGCTAAGACCGGCGAACACGATCAGCAACGCCACAAATGGCCATCCACCGAACGAGATAACGCCCAGCACAACAGGCACCAGCACAAGAGCTGAGACCATGCGTTTTTGCAATGTCGTCAGTTGAACCGTCATATTATCAGCCCTTATCTTTTGGAAGCCTTCAGAGCCCCAAAACGCCGGTCACGGGCCGCATATTCGGCCAGCGCCCACTCAAGGTCCTTTTTATCAAAATCAGGCCATAATGTCGGCGTAAAAATCAGCTCGGTATAGGCGCATTGCCAGAGCAGGAAATTGCTGATGCGCTGCTCGCCGCTGGTGCGGATCAGCACATCCGGGTCGGGATAGGCGCTGGTCATCAAATTCGCGCAAAAGCGCTGCTCAAGCTCTTCTGCGGACAACTCAGCCGCATCTCCTTGCGCGGCAAGGTTTTGCGCAGCTTGCAAGATGTCATGACGGCCGCCGTAATTCAGCGCGATCAAAACCGTAATCTGCGTATTGTCCTTGGTCAGCTCTTCCGCATTTTCAATCAGCTGCACGATATCCGCGTCAAAAGCGCTACGGTCGCCAATCACCTTCATACAGACGCCGCTCTTATGCAGCTCTGCCGTTTCCGCGCGCAGGTAATAGCGCAAAAGTTTCATCAACTCCTGCACTTCGCCATCAGGACGCTTCCAGTTTTCCGACGAAAAGCCAAACAGTGTTAAATACTCAATCCCCAGCTCAGCAGCTGCGCGCACGATACGTCGCACGCTTTCTGCTCCCTGCTTGTGCCCGGCGGTACGGGGAAGGCCGCGCTTATTCGCCCAGCGGCCATTGCCGTCCATAATGATGGCAACATGCTTTGGAATATCTGTTGTATTTTCAGAGATTTGTGGCTTCATTTTAAAGTAAAATATGAGGCTGTTAAACCGTCATAATATCCTTCTCTTTTTCCGAAAGCATATCATCGATGCGCTTCACCATCTGATCAGTCAGTTTTTGCACATCGTCTTCGTGGCGCTTTTGTTCATCTTCAGGGAAGTCGCCGTTTTTCAAGCTATCCATACCATCACGTCGCACATTGCGCACCGCTACACGTGCGGCCTCGGCATATTTTCCGGCCACTTTGGTCAGTTCCTGACGGCGCTCTTCGTTCAAATCAGGAATAGGAATGCGGATCGTATTGCCCTCCGGCATCGGATTTAACCCCAAACCGGCCTCGCGGATCGCCTTTTCAACATCCTTAACCGCGCTGGCATCCCAGACCTGAACAGTCAGAAGACGTGATTCAGGAACACTCACCGTGCCCACCTGATTGAGCGGCATCTTCGAGCCGTAAACTTCCACCATAACAGGATCAAGCAAGCTGGCTGAGGCGCGCCCCGTGCGCAAACCCTTAAATTCCGTGGTTAGAACGTCAACCGCGCCTTCCATGCGGCGTTTCAAATCTGCGTGATCATAAGACATGTGTTTATCCCTTCGGTTTTAATTATTTTACGACCGTAAAGCGGCCTTCGGATTTCACAACCTTGGCAAAATTGCCCTTATCTTTGACAGAGAACACAACGATCGGAATATTGTTCTCGCGCGCCAGAGAAATTGCAGTGGCATCCATAACCCGTAGATCCTTGGTCAACACATCGATAAAGGAAATTTCATCATAACGCTCGGCGTTCGGGTTTTTCAGCGGGTCTTCAGAATATACTCCGTCCACTTTCGTGCCTTTAAAGATCGCATCACAATCCATTTCAGAGGCGCGCAAAGCGGCGGCTGTATCGGTTGTGAAATACGGATTACCCGTTCCGGCGGCGAAAATCACCACCCGGCCCTTGCCCATGTGGCGCATGGCGCGGCGGCGAATATAGGGCTCACAAATCGCATCCATACGAATGGCTGACTGTACGCGCGTATCAACACCGATATGCTCGAGCGCGGTTTGCAACGCGAGGGCGTTAATCACAATCCCCAGCATGCCCATATAATCAGCTGTTGTGCGGTCCATCCCTTCGGCCGCGCCGGAAACCCCGCGGAAGATATTCCCCGCGCCGACAACCACGCAGACCTCAACGCCCGCATCGACAACCTCTTTAATGTCATTGGCTACACGCTTGACCGTATCGGAGTCGATCCCAAAGCCCTGCTCGCCCATCAGGACCTCGCCGGACATTTTCAGCATAACGCGCTTATATGAGTTTTTCTTTGCCATCGCTGTTTTCTTCCCTTGTTCTTCCCTGAACCGTTTTCCCCGCCTAATGTAATAACAGCCGCAAGCTAAAGCAATGCGGCTGTTAAAAAAATTCATTATCAGAGCATTTTAGCCATTGGCAGCTTTTGCAACCTCGGCCGCGAAGTCTTCTTGCTCTTTTTCGATGCCTTCACCAAGCTGCACACGGGCAAAGCCGGTCAGCTTAATGTCAGCTCCAGCGTCTTTTGCAGCCTTCGCAACAACATCAGAGATTTTTGTCTCGCCATCAACAACGAAGGTTTGGTCCATCAGGCAAATCTCTTCATAGAATTTGCGCATGCGGCCTTCAACCATCTTTTCGGCGATTTCCTGAGGCTTACCCTCTTCTTTCGCTTGCTCGATCAGGAAAGCTCTTTCTTTTTCCATCTCGGTTGCATCAACGGAGTTGCGGTCCAGATATTTAGGGAACGCCGCCGCAACATGCATCGCGATCTGCTTGCCTAAACCTTGAAGAACAGACGCATCAGCATCTGATTCCAAAGCCACCAGCACGCCGATCTTGCCCAAGCCGTCTGCCAAGGCGCCGTGAACATAGTCCACAACCGCGCCTTTGCTAACTTCCAGCTTTTCAGAGCGGCGCAGAGCCATATTCTCGCCGATTTTCGCAATCAAGTTGGTCAGGTTTTCCTGAACGGTTTTGCCGTTCATGTCTTTACCGGCCAGTTCTGCTGCGTTTTCGGCCGTCAAAGCCAAAGGCGCAACCGCCTTTACGAAGCTTTGAAACTCGTCGTTACGCGATACGAAGTCGGTTTCTGCGTTGATTTCAACAACTGCGCCTTTTGTGCCTTCAGTCACAACGGCGACCAGACCTTCAGCGGCTGTACGGCTGGATTTTTTATCCGCCTTAGCCATGCCTTTTTTGCGCATCTCTTCGATCGCAGCATCCATGTCACCGCCCGCTTCAACCAGAGCCTTTTTAGCATCCATCATGCCGGCTCCTGTTTTCTCGCGCAGTTCTTTAATCATTGCTGTTGTAATATCAGCCATTTTTCTTTTCCTTTTTCTCTTTTGTCGCTTTCCCTGCGAAAGCAGGGATCTGTCTAAAGTTCCCCGCTTGCGCGGGGAAAACAGTTGTTATTATGCAGAAGCAGCTTTTTTAGCGTCTTCTTTCTCTTCTACTGACTCTTCCGCAGACGCATCAGACTTTTTTTCCGCATCATCCTCCTTGGACTCTTCGGCTTTCTCGTCATCAGCCTTCTTGGCGGCTTTCTTTTTCGCCTTTGGCTTCTCGTCCTTCTCTGCAGGAAGCTCAACTTTTACATCTTCTGCCTTACCGATATCTTTGCCGCCAGCCGCGATTTCAGCCTGCAAACCATCAAGAACCGCGTCCGCAACCAGATTGCAATACAGGTCAATCGCGCGCAGAGCGTCATCGTTACCGGGAATGATGTAATCAACACCTTCAGGATCGGAATTTGTATCCAAGATAGCAAAGACAGGAATGCCCAGCTTGTTGGCTTCGGCAATTGCGATGTCTTCCTGATTTGTGTCGATGATGAACATCGCATCAGGCTGACCGCCCATATCCTTGATACCACCCAAAGACAACTGAAGCTTGTCACGCTCACGCGTCAGCATCAGAATTTCTTTTTTCGTGCGTCTGCCCATTTTCTCAGGATTTGAGAGAATGTCTTCCAACTCACGCAGGCGGTTAATTGATTTGGAAATTGTTTTCCAGTTGGTCATCATACCGCCAAGCCAGCGGTGATTCACGTAATACTGACCGCAGCGCTGCGCTGATTCAGCGATTTTCGCCTGTGCCTGGCGCTTTGTTCCAACGAACAAGATACGTCCGCCATTGGCAACGATATCACGAATAGCCTTCAAAGACTCGTTCAATGCAGGAACGGTTTGTTGCAGATCGATAATGTGAACGCCGTTACGCACACCAAAGATGAATGGGCGCATTTTAGGGTTCCAGCGACGTGTGTGGTGACCAAAGTGAACGCCCGCTTCCAATAGCTGACGCATAGTAAATTCAGGTAGTGCCATGTTATAGCTCCTTTTCCGGTTATACCTCTGCGGGATACGTATAAAACACCATGTTTTACACCGGACGGGGCTGCCTGAGATGTTTCCTCAAAAGTCCCAAATCCCGCATGTGAATTTAAGTTGAGGGCGTTGTAGCGTGATTTTTTCTATTTGGCAAGAAAAAGCTGCTGAAATTTGGCCCAAACAGAGGTTTTTTGGCCTGTTTTTGCCTGATCATTGGCCGGAGCAGCATATTGAGCCGTCATGTCAGAGCGCTCAATGAAGCTTTCTAGCGGGCGGCGCGGCGTATGATTAATCACCGGATCAGCATAACCAATGCGCAAAATATAGTGCGGACGGGCGCTGGAATGGTCAATCTCATCATGAAGGCGCAAACGCAGATCAGGAACTTCACAAGGCTGATTAAGCGTGGAAACCGCTAAACCACTCGCCTGTGCCTGCAATAAAACACGCATGAAAGCCTGCCCCGCATAGATACGATCCGCCGTTCCGCCCTTCTCACTGCCGATAATCGCCAGAACCGGACATCCGGCGGCGATTTCATCATCTTTAACAACCTGACCGGGCTGGGTTTCGAAGCGGCGCAGGATGCGCGGCTTGGAGGAACTCATCATTTCCTTAAAGCTGCGGGCGTAATCGGGATAGCCGTCACCGCTGACATAACGGCGCTCATTAATCCAGCTGGCCAGTTCGCGGCGGAAATTTTTACTCGCCATTTGGATCTGATCACCCTCAGCAATAAAGTGTGCCACCACATCGCGCTCATCATCCTTGCACACATGCAACCACGCCCCTTCTTTGGTCGCGGCTTCTTCAAGAGTCTGCAAAATCTCTTTCGGCACATCCATGTTCTTAAACGCGCTGCGGTTCATGTAACGATGCGTGATGGCATAGAACAGAGCCTGCTCTTCTTCACTTGGGATAGAGGCAACATCCCCCATTTGAACGCGGGCAATTAAATTTTCATCGGCCGGATTGGGAACGAGCTGTGTGTATTCCTGATACCCGAAATAACGGATCGCCAAACGAAGAGCATAAAGCGCCGCGCCGCACGACATGATCAACTGGCGGTCATCCGGGTCCACCACAGGCAACGCAAAGCGCCGATCCGCATACAGCGAGAGCGTGTCTCCATCAATTGTGAAATACCAAGGTTGGCTGTTATAGGCCGAAGGCGCCAAAACCGCATAGCGCAGGCAAAATTCTAATTTGTCTGCCAATGTTCCTGTGCGCGGAAAATCAGTTTCTGATACGTCCCAAGCTTCCAGATTTTTTTGCACGTTTCGGCTCCTTGCTAGGACTATTTATAGATGATGTAAAATCAGTGTCAAACTCTATTGATATGATTTTTCAAAGCTTTTAAGCCTCAAGAATTTCCTGAACGCCCTCTTGCGTGCGAATAATGTTGCGCGCCTGAGCGCTTAAATTCCACCGACCCGGCAACTTCACCTGTGCGATGCGGGTCTGATCAACCCGGATATTGAGCACAATTTCCGACATGCCCCGCCCCTCAATATCAAGGAATTCCTTGAGCTTATGCGCAGGCGCAGCGGCGCTCATATGGATTTGAATTTGGCGTATTTTACTCTCAAGCGCCTCTTCGAGCGGACTGATACTCTGCGCGCTATAGCGCACCTGATCTTCGCGTTGCTCAGCCTCAACCGCCAGCAATAGCGGTGTGCCGGGAACAAGATGATCACGGCTGGCATGAAGCAAATCTGAAAATACCATGACTTCGAAAATCCCTGTCGGGTCAGACAGTTGCAAGAACGCAAATTTATTTCCTTTTTGCGAAACACGCTCCTGCTTTTTCAAAAGCACCCCGGCCATCTGGAAACGCGAAGCTGGAAGATTGGCCAGTGCTTCTTCCACCTTAATCACACTGGTCACACCCAGATTTTCAAATTGTTGCTGACGAGAATCCAATGGATGAGCAGACAGATAAAACCCGACCGCCATAAATTCATTCCCCAAACGCTCAAGCGGATCCCACGGCGAAATAGCGGGAAGGTCGGGCATACCCAGCCCTGCCCCCGCCTCATCACCGCCAAACAAGCTCACCTGCCCAGATTCTTTTTCCTCAGCCAAAGACTGCGCATAGCGCAATACAATTTCCGCCGCGCCGGAGATTTGCGCGCGGTTGGGACTAAACACATCGAACGCCCCGGCATAGGCCAAACGCTCGTACTGACGTTTATTCATCGCCTTATAATCAATCCGGCGGGCAAAATCTTCGAGCGAGGCAAACGGGCCGCCCTCACTACGCGCGGCGATAATATCGCGCATTGCTTGCTCTCCCACACCCTTCAGCGCGGCGAGCGCATAACGCAGCCCTTCGCCCTCCACCACAAAATGCGGATAGGATTTATTGATATCGGGCGGCATCAGATCAACGCTCATGCGGTCAAGATCTTGCTTAAAGACGCTGAGCTTATCCGTATTCCCAAGATCAAGCGTCATCGACGCAGCCATAAATTCGAGCGGATAATTCGCCTTCAGCCACGCTGTCCAATAGGCAATCAGCGCATAGGCCGCAGCGTGTGATTTGTTAAAACCATATCCGGCGAAGGCGGCAATCTGGTCGAAAATGCTGTTGGCCTGCGCCGCCGGAACATTGTTATGCTCCTTCGCGCCCTTCACGAACATCTCGCGCTGCGCATCCATTTCTTCCTTGATCTTTTTACCCATGGCGCGCCTGAGTAAATCCGCACCACCAAGCGTATAGCCCGCAAGCTCCTGCGCGGCCTGCATCACCTGCTCTTGGTAGATCATAATCCCGTAGGTTTCTTCCAGATATTGCTGGAGCTTCGGGTGCATGTAATCCGGCTCTTCCTTGCCGTCTTTCACATTGGCGTATTTGGGAATATTCTCCATCGGACCCGGACGGTAGAGCGACACAAGCGCAATAATATCTTCAAAGCGGTTGGGTTTTGTTTTGCGAAGTGTGTCGCGCATCCCCGCCGATTCCAACTGGAACACGCCGACCGTTGCGCCGCTGGCGATCAGATCATAAGCAGCCTTGTTATCAAGCGGCACCTGCAGAATATCGATATCCTCGCCCTTGTTGGCCTTGATCATCTCCACGGTTTTTTGCACCACCGTCATGGTTTTAAGGCCGAGGAAGTCGAACTTCACCAAGCCGGCCTGCTCAACATATTTCATGTTGAACTGCGTCACAGGCATATCGGAACGCGGATCGCGGTATAGCGGAATCAGCTCGTGCAGCGGACGATCGCCAATCACCACACCCGCCGCATGCGTTGAGGCATGGCGGTATAACCCCTCCAACTGGAGTGCAATCTCGATCAGCTTTTCTGTTGTCTCTTCCTTTTTGATTTCCAAACGGAATTCCGGATCGGCATCGAGCGCTTCTTGCAGCGTCGTCGGGTTGGCCGGATTGTTCGGGATCATTTTGGCAATGCGGTCCACCTGCCCGTAAGAGAGCTGAAGCACGCGCCCCACATCGCGTACCACCGCGCGCGCCTGCAATTTACCGAAAGTGATAATCTGCGCGACCGTGTCATAGCCGTATTTACTCTGTACATAGCGGATCACCTCATCCCGGCGCTCCTGACAAAAGTCGATATCAAAGTCGGGCATCGACACACGCTCAGGATTCAAGAAACGTTCAAACAGCAATCCAAGCTCAAGCGGATCAAGGTCGGTAATCTTGAGCGCCCACGCCACAACCGAGCCCGCACCAGACCCCCGGCCCGGCCCGACGGGAATGTTATGGTCCTTCGCCCATTTGATGAAATCGGAAACAATCAGGAAGTACCCCGGAAAGCCCATATCGGCAATCACGCCCAGCTCATACTCTAAACGATCCCAATACGGTTTATGCTCCGCGCTGTCACCGACGAAATTCTTCAGCCGCCATTTGAGGCCCGCTTCGGATTGCGCCTTGAGTTCTTCAACCTCGCTGCGTCCGCCCTCGGTTTCAAAGGCCGGAAGGATCGGATTAATCGGCTCGAGCAGATAAGAACAACGCTGCGCGATTACAACTGTGTTTTGAACGGCTTCGGGCACATCGGAAAACAGCTCAATCATTTCCGCTGCGCTTTTAAAATAATGCTCCGGCGTGACTTTGCGGCGGTCATCCTCGGTTACGTAACGCCCCTCCGCAATACATAGCAGCGCATCATGCGCCTGATAGCCTTTGCGGGTTTTGAAATAACAATCATTGGTCGCGACCAAGGGAACATCATGTTTGTAGGCCAGATCAATAAGGCGCTCTTCAGTGGCGTCTTCCTCTTCCCATCCATGGCGCTGCAATTCGATATACAGACGATCACCGTATATCTCTTTCAAAGAGAGTAGTTCGCTTTCCGCGGCCTCATCCTGATGATGGAAAAGTTTTTGCACAAGCGCACCCTTCGGCCCGCCCGTTAAACAAATCACGCCATCCGCATGCGTTTTAAGTTCTTCAGCTTTGACCGCGATTTGTGCATTATCCTCACCCAGCAGATACGCATCACTCACCAGCTTACACAGATTGCGGTATCCGGCTTCGTTTTGAGCCAGCAATACAAGCTGATGTGTTGTTTCATTTTTTTCGGCATCCCCAATCAGAAGCTGTACGCCGATAATCGGCTGGACGCCGTTATTTTTTGCCTCTATTGCAAATTCGAGTGCGCCGAACATATTGTTGGAATCCGTCACCGCGACAGCCGGCATGGCCTGCGCCTTACACAGCTTGATCAAATCCTTGGTCTTGATCGCGCCCTCGGCAAGTGAATACGCACTATGGACGTGCAGATGGACAAATTCAGCATGGGACATGCGAATAGTCTAACAAGAGAGAGCGCTGTGAAGGAAGCCGAAGCTAGGGGTTATGGACAGGTATTTAATTAAAAATCGAAGGCGTGACCGTTTACGTTGCGCCCAAACGGAGCATCGTCTTTTTCCTCAACCTCAGGAAATTCATCATCCTCCGTACATTCGTAAGGATGCTCTGCTTCAAGCGATTTAATTTCTTTTGGAGATAACTCTAAAGTTCCAGATACATGCTTATCAAAAACGTTTTTTATCCCACTCGCCTCAGCAACCAAAGGAACGCGAACATCTAAATTGTTAGCTGAAAAACCGCTACCTGAATTAATAATAACAACGCAGCCTTCTTTGGTGGGAACAACATCTTTGTACGTTCCCAATTGCGGCTTTCTTGGGTCTCCACCCAGATAAAATTTAACTCTTTTTTCTAGCAAGATTATGACGCACCTTCTTATTCGAATTCGGGCGCATGTGTAACAATTCTTTCCTGTTACGTCAAGAAATTTAGGTTAGAGGCTGAAGTCAAAGCTCACATTATTCTCAATATTAAGCAATGTCTTTTGCGGTATTTTCAAAAGAATGCTCGATTTGTCCAACTTGCCGTTTGCGTAGACATGATCTGCAATTTGGTAATCCCTTTCTTGTCGAAGAGAGGCTCCCTGTTCGGGAATATTCAGGCATGTAAGCAAGCCTTGCCGTTCCAGCTCATGCAGCATTTGTTTCATACCCGTAAACGTGTAAACAGACGCTCCTATGCCTGTAGATTTCAACTGGATCAACGCCGGGTCCACATCCTCAACAATAGAGGCGCGCAAATTAAACACCGCACAGAAATTTTTAACCTTATTAAACGCAGTGCTCATTTTTACTTTCCATTATACGCCAGTTAAAACGGAACGATCTTCCCGGCTTTCAGCTCCAACCCGCGATCCATTTGATCAGCCAGTTGTAAATTGTGGGTCGCGACAAGCGCCCCAATACCGCGTTCACGCGCTTGACGCATCAGCATATCGAACACCCCGGCGGAGGTTTCAGGATCTAAATTCCCCGTCGGCTCATCGGCCAGCAACAGCTTCGGATTGTGCACAAGTGCGCGGGCAATCGCCACGCGTTGCTGCTCCCCGCCGGACAGGCGTGCGGGGCGGTGATCGAGACGCTCGCCCAATCCCAAATCTTTCAAAATCGCAACCGCCTTATCTTTTGATTCTGATCTGTTTGCGCCGCGTATAATCAACGGCATTGCCACATTCTCAACCGCATCAAATTCCGGCAGCAGGTGATGGAACTGATACACAAAGCCAATATCCTCATTGCGGATTTTCGTGCGCTGTAGGTCATTCATGCTCTGCGCGGGTTTTTTATCAATTGAAACCTGCCCACCTGTCGGCTTATCCAGCAGACCTGCAATTTGCAGCAGCGTCGATTTACCCGTTCCGCTCTGTCCAACCAGGGCAACAATCTCGCCCTTTTCAACCTTTAGGGACAAATCCTTGAAAATCGTCAGCTTACGCCCGCCCTGCTCAAAGGTCTTTTCAAGAGCGCTGAGTTTTAGCACCACATCTTTTTCTATCGGGCTACTCATAGCGCAGCGCCTCCACCGGGTCGAGCCTTGCCGCGCGCCACGCCGGGTACACCGTCGCCAGCACAGACAAAATCAGCGCCATCACGATCACTGCTGTAACCTCATGCCAGTCAATCTCCGCCGGCAGTTGCGAGAGGAAGTAAATCTCATCGGCGAATAATTCCGTACCCGTCAGCCCCTCTAAGAACTGGCGGATGCTCTCGATATTCAGCGCGAAGGCAATCCCCAGAACCGCGCCGACGATTGTGCCGACAAAGCCGATACTCGCCCCGGTTAACATGAAAATCTTCATCATATTGGCGCCGGTTGCGCCCATCGTGCGCATAATCGCAATATCCTGCCCCTTATCCTTCACCAGCATGATCATCGATGAAATGATGTTAAACGCGGCCACCAGAATGATCAGCGTCAGGATCAGGAACATCACATTGCGCTCCACCTGCAGCGCGTTAAAGAAGCTGGAATTCATATCGCGCCAGTCATAGACGCCCGCCTGCCCCTCCACCGCAAGGGAGACAGAACGGCGCACATCATCCAAATCTTTCGGATTTTTCAAAAACACCTCAAGCGAGTTCACCGCACCCTGATATTGAAAGAAGGTCTGAGCAGCCTCAAGCGGCATAAACACATAGCCGCTGTTATATTCATACATACCGACATCAAACACGAAGCCAACGCTGTAGCGGCGTTGGCGCGGCATAGAGCCAAAGGGCGTGGATTTCACCTGCGGTGAGGTCAAAACCAGTTCATCGCCGGGCTTTAGATGCATCTTCTCGGCCAGCACTGTGCCGATGGCCACATTCGTGCCTGTAAAATCATTGATATCGCCCGCGACAACGGAATCGCGCAGGAGTGGCCTATTCACCAAATCTTCCCAGCGCAAGCCGCGCACCATAATCCCGCTGGAGCTGCCGCCCTTGGAGACAAGCGCCTGACTCTCAATAATCGGCGTAACATCGGCCACGCCCTCAAGCGGACGCACCTTTTCACTCAAATAGTCGTAATCGTACAGCGGGCCTTGCAGGGAATAGACATTCATATGGCCGTTCAGACCCAAAATGCGGCTGAACAGCTCGGCACGAAACCCGTTCATCACCGACATGACGATAATCAGCGTCGCCACGCCCAGCATGATGCCTGCGAACGAAAAGCCGGCAATAACGCTGACAAAGCCTTCGGCTTTTTTCGAGCGCAAATACCGCCAGGCCACCATACGTTCAAAGGATGAAAACATTAATACGCCTTTCCGACCAGAACTTTGCCCTGCATATCATAGGGCATACAGCGCGAAGTCAGGCTGTATTCTTTCTTAATGCGCTCATAGTCCGCATCCTCAACGAAAGATAAATTCATACGCACAAAGCCGAAGCCGTCATTCTTGAAAAACTCTTCAAGCGCGGCCAGATCACCCACATCGGTAATATTCTCATCACGCATCTTTTTCGCGCGGTTGAATAATTCATCATGGATAGAGTCGAGCAAGCCCGACACGCCGGAGAGAAACTCATCGACGCTGCAGCTTGTTTTGGAATCGCGCCCAAGATCACGGCGGACATGGGTCAGCGTACCTTCATCCACTTCGCGCCCGCCAATCTCAACGCGCAGCGGCACGCCCTTTTTAATCATGGCCCACATTTTATCGCCGGTGCGTTTTTCGCTATCGTCAATCTGGGCGCGCACGCCCTGCTCTTTCAGCTTGGCAACCAGATCACCGGCGTAGCTCATGATTTTATCGGTATCCGCATCGTCGCGGACAATCGGGATAATCCCCACCTGATGCGGCGCGACGCGCGGCGGCATAATCATGCCGTCATCATCGCCGTGCGTCATAATCATCGCGCCAACCAGACGCGTGGATATTCCCCAACTGGTGGTATAGGCGAATTCTTCACTGCCTTCCCGGCCTTGGAATTTAATCCCGCAACTCTTGGAGAAGTTTTGTCCCAGATAGTGCGACGTTCCGGCCTGCAGGGCTTTGCCGTCCTGCATCATTGCTTCAATCGTGGTCGTCATATCCGCACCGGGGAAACGCTCATCCGCGGTTTTCTCACCCTTAATCACGGGGATGGCGAGATAGCTCTCGGCAAACTCCGCATACGCATCGAGCATCTTAAGCGTATCTTCGCGCGCGCCCTCCTCGGTTTCGAAGGCGTTGTGCCCTTCCTGCCAGAGGAATTCGGACGTGCGCAGGAACAGACGCGGACGCATTTCCCAACGCATCACGTTACACCACTGGTTCAGCTTGAGCGGCAGATCACGGTAAGATTGAATCCATTTTGCCATGCTATCACCGATAATCGTCTCCGATGTCGGGCGAATTACAAACGGCTCTTCCAACTGCGCCGCCGGTGCGGGGCGCAAGCCTTCACCATCAGGGTCTTTCTCAAGACGGTGATGCGTCACAACCGCGCATTCTTTGGCAAACCCGTCAACATGCTCGGCCTCGCGGCTGATAAAGCTCAAGGGGATAAGCAGCGGAAAGTACGCATTTTGCACGCCCAAATCTTTAATCATACCGTCAAAGATACGCTGCATATTTTCCCACACCGCATAGCCGTAGGGCTTAATAATCATACAGCCGCGCACAGGCGAGTTCTCCGCCAATTCACAAGCCTTAATAACCTCTTGATACCACTGGGGAAAGTCTTCACTGCGCGTGGGGGTGATTGCTGTTTTTTCGTTCTTACTCATGATCTCTAGTCAAAATTTTGTTTTTATCACCGTAGGTTATAGCGTCCCCACCCCACCCAAAGCCAGCAGTTTTTGTAATCGCTTAGCTAAAACCATTTGACGAAGTAAGTAAATATGTTAAACAGATTTATTATGATTAATGAAATACAAAAATACGAAACCAAAAAAGGCATGGCGACGATTGAAATTTGTACGAAATTCAATGAGCTTCGCGGCGATCATTTATGGATAAAATTCAGCAAAGCGGCCGAAAAAAATTCAATACAAAATACACGATACGTATGCACTGTTGTTGTTACCGTCGATGATAACCGCCCTGACAGAACACGAAGAACAATATTTTTAAAACAGTCCCATGAAGCCGCTTGCCTTAAAATACCGTTAGTCGCTAATAGAGACTACAGCGTATGGGTTAATGCACAGAAATATTATGCAAAACGAGGTAAAAAAGTATCTAAAATAGATGAGTTTGAAAAACCAATCACCTGCAAATTCTCCACGCACGGCGAAGACATTCGCGCAGGGGCAAGAACAAAGAGAGAAATTGTTTATATTAATGCACAAAAACCAGTGCCTTAAGGCGCTTGGCCTTCAAGTTTCTCGCCTGAAAGTAAGGAATTCGATGCGCCCTGTCCATCCTTTTGAGAGGCGGCGGGTGTTTCTTGCGCAGGAGTTTGTGTAGCGGCAGGCGGCGGCGCAGGTGTAGGGGTTGGTTTGGGTTTTGAAACTTCTGGCTGTGCCTTAGAGGGCGCTGGCTCTTCCGGGGCAACAACGGGCATCAATTCCTCCCCACAGCTATGTGAGACGACAGAGGATATATCGCGCCCGTTATATTCGACGCGCCCATCCTCAAACACATCAAAAAACGCAACCTCAACATCCTGATCCGCACCTGCAACAACGCCCTCAGGAATATCCAAATCAAGGAATTTCAAAATATCAATTTCAATAGGAACGCGTACAGGATAGTTCAAAGGTTGCATGTTTGATTGCACATCTGCGCCCACAACAGGATTGCCGTTCACATCCACGCCGGGCGTGTATTCCGCGCCCTGTACATCCTTGTTGATCACAATCTCGTTACAGGGAATTTTCAGCTCGACATCTTGCGCCAGAGCAGATGCACTCCAGAACAATCCGACGAACAAAAAAGCGATATATCTCATAAAATTTCATCCTGCAGGGCCAATGACTTGGCCATCTCACGGAAGCTTATAATATCACTGTCTATTAAAAGATAAATCAAAAGCCATATCACGATGGATACACCCGTAATAATCAGCAGCTTTTTTTTCAGATGCGGGTCGTTCGGCATGCCCTTTTCATCACGTTTCAAACCAAAGGGCAGCACAAGGAAGATACAAATCCACCATGTCAGAATAAAAACCACAATGCCGGAAAACCAATCCATGGCCTAAATCCTTATCACATGCACCGTCGTATTGGGCTTGATACCGAGCGTATGGACCATGAAGCGGCGCACACCAATGCGCAGCTCTTCACTCACGAAGTGATCATCCAAGCGCTCCTCCCATGTCATATCATCGATCAACGCGAAAACCTCATCTTCAAGACGGTCTTGTATCTGGCTCTCCGCCGTCTCTTGATCAATTAAACCGATCAGGTTGGTTTTTAAATCACCAACAACCTTGCCCTTGGCATCCATGACAATACTGATATGGATCACCCCGGTATATTGCAATTTGCGCCGCGCAATAATGGATGGATGATCGGCGGGAATAATGCGTTTCATATCCACGGCCAGCAAGCCCGTTTCAATATGATCAACCGTCTCGGCCTTGCCGGGCGCGAGCTTAATCAGGGAGCCATTGACGGGAATGATTGTATTTTGCACCTGACAGGCACGGGCAAAGCGCGCATGTGCGTCTAGCTGCGTGCGCTCCCCATGCACGGGCACAACAATTTGCGGCCGAAGCCAGCCCAGCATTTCCGCAATCTCGTCCTGACACGGATGGCCGGAGACATGGATTACATTCTCCGTATCGCGCGGGGTGATCACAGCAATCCCCGCCGCCGTCAGATTGTTTTTCACCGCATTAATATCGCGCTCATTACCCGGTATTTCACGCGAAGAAAATATGACCGTATCACCCTTGTTCAAAGTCACATCGCGGTGATCGCCGCGCGCAATTTTCGCCAAAGCCGAGCGGTACTCACCTTGCGAGCCCGTGACAATCATCACCACCTTGTCATCAGGCAGAAAGCCTAAATCCTCGGCGTTCAGCAAATCAGGAATGTCATCCAAATAACCGCAAGAATGCGCAACGCCGACCATGCGGTGCAGCGAGCGCCCAATCACGCCAACATCGCGTCCACATTTTTTTGCTGCACGGACAATGCTTTTAACCCGCCCGATATTGGAGGAGAAAATCGTAACCGCGATGCGCCCCGTGCAATTTTTAAATTCCTTCTCAAGCCCCTTTTCCACATCACTTTCCGAACCCGCACGCCCCGGCACTTCGGCGTTTGTGGAATCACCGATATAGGCCAGAACACCTTGCGCCCCTGCGTCCTTGAAGGTTTTCTCATCTGTCGGCGCACCCAACACAGGCTTGGGATCGAGATTCCAATCCCCGCTATGGACGATGCGCCCCTGCGGTGTGTCAATAATGAGCGAAAAACTGTTAGGGACAGAATGCGCCACGGACACGAATTGCACATCAAACGGGCCAATATTCACGCGTGCTTGCGGATCAACCGCCTTAACCGGCACGTTCTTCAAACCTTCATCACGGAATTTATGCTCCAGCACCGCGGCGGTAAATTCGCCTGTATAAATCGGACAGCCAAAACGCTCCCACAAATACGCAACCGCCCCGACATGATCTTCATGCGCGTGTGTTACGATCAGGCCTACAATATCCTCTTTACGCTCTTTCAAAAACGCCGGATCAGGCAACAATAAATCAATTCCCGGAAAGCGCTCATCCGCAAACCCGATCCCGCAATCAACCAGCAAGATTTGATTATCGTAGATATAGGCGTTCAGATTAACGCCGAATTGCTCACTCCCGCCGAGGGGAACAAAATATAGAGCTTCGTCTTCAAGCTGCATTATGCGCCTTTTGTGTTTTGATAAATTTTGAGGAGGCCCTTGAGCGTAAGCTCATCATCCACGGTTTGAATCGAGTCTGTATTATTGGCGAACAAACCGGCCAGCCCGCCTGTTGCAATAACAAAGGGCTGAGCGCCCAGCTCACTTTTAATATTCTCAACCATCCCTTCAATCATGCTGAGATAACCCCAATAAATACCCGACTGGATGGCCTCAACGGTGTTTTTGCCAATCACCTTATCGGGCTTTTGGATGCTGACGGCAGGCAGCTTGGCCGCTGCCTGTTGCAGGGCAGAAACAGATAAATTCACACCCGGTGTAATCACACCGCCCAAATACTGCCCCTCTTTACTGATAACATCAAAGGTGGTCGCCGTTCCAAAATCAATGACGATTGCCGGACTCTGGTAGTGCTCAATCACCGCCACAGCGTTCACAAGGCGGTCGGCCCCGATTTCCTGCGGGCGGTCGATATCAATGCTCACATCGGCCATATCGTGTGTCACAAAAACAGGCTCGCGCTGAAGATAATTGCGGCAAAATTCTTTAATATGGAACTGTGCTTCGGGCACAACGGAGCTAATGATCACATCCGTGATGTCAGCGAATTTCAGCCCGCCGAGCGTAAACACCTCGCTCAAAAACGCGGCATATTCATCCCCGCTGCGCGCCGCAACCGTGCGGCAACGCCAGTGGTCATTCAGCGCCTCGCCCTTATAGACGGCAAAAACCATATTCGTATTTCCAATATCAATCGCCAGTAACATAAACATCTCCAGCTGTTATTGTGCGCAGAGTATTGTCGTTCAGGCGCAAGTGCAAGTGCCCATCGCTATCGACGCTCTCAAACACCCCCTCTATCAGCTCTTCGCCCAGTTTCACACTCATCCCCGCGCCCTTCGGATGTGCCAAATTGTGCCAACGCCTCAGCACCTCATCAAAATCACCGACGCACCACAGCGCATAAACCTCATTCACCGCGCTGAGCACGCTTTGAAGCGTATCCTCGTTGTCCCGATCAATGCACACGCCAATTTCGGGCGCAGATTTTGTGTTAACCCCGATACCGACCAGAACAGAGTCGATACCGTTGCGATCATTCAACTGCGTTTCAATTAAAATCCCGGCGCATTTTTGCCCGCCATAAAGAACATCATTCGGCCATTTCAAAGAAATTTCATCAGGCTGATCGACAATTTCGCGCAAGGCCGCGCCCAAAGCCTGCCCGATCACAAGCCCCAGCTGCCCTACACTTTTTAAATTCACATCGGGTTTGAGCAAAAACGAGAAATATAAATTACCGGCCGGCGATATCCATTCACGGCCATGTCGCCCGCGCCCTTTTGTTTGGACCTGTGCAACAACGGCCAGCCCCTCTTGCGCTTTCTCTCCACGCTCGCGCAGCACATCCTGCGTGCTATGAACCTCTTCATAGCGCTCTATCGTCCAATTCACATTCATAAGAAACTACCCGGTAAATAGAACAGCCGCAGCGCCTTGCGCACTCGCCACAATCAGGGTTGGCTTAAGGATAAAGGCCAGCACAAAGATAACACTGATCAACAGCACCACACGGCGGGCAAAGGGAATATGCGCATCATACGGATCCACCGCCGCATCAAAGAACATCACCTTAATAATACGCAGATAATAATAGGCCGAAACAACCGAAGCCAGAACGCCCAACACAGCCAAAATATAGAACTTCGCCTCGACCGCGGCTTGGAAGATGAACAGCTTTCCAAAGAACCCGGCCATCGGCGGAATACCTGCCATAGAGAGCATCAAAACAGCCATGGAGTACGCAAGTACCGGGCTGTTTTGTGATAAACCTGAAAGGTCAGAGATTTTTTCAAGACTAACCTGATTGCGTTGCATCGACATCAAAATCGCAAACACGCCTGCGGTCATTAGCAGGTAAATCAGCATATAAAGCATCACTGCCGATATCCCCGCTTCGCTGGCAACAACCACGCCAATGAGCGCATAGCCCATATGACCGATGGAGCTGTAGGCCATCAGGCGCTTTATATTGTCCTGTGCGATCGCCGCAAATGCGCCAACCACCATAGACAGCAAAGACACGAAATAGATAATTTGCTGCCATTGCTCTTCCAAAGACCCGAACGGCTCGTACAAAAGACGGATCAGCAGCGCAATCGCCGCCACTTTCGGCACCATAGCAAACAACGCGGTGACGCTGGTCGGTGCACCTTGGTAAACATCAGGCGTCCACATATGGAACGGCGCGGCAGAAATTTTGAACGCCATCCCGGCCAGCACGAACACGAGGCCAAAAATGACACCAAAGGGCATAAAGTCCAGATTGCCGAGCGTGTCCGCAATCAGCGTGAAATCAATTGAGCCGGTAAAGCCGTAAATCAGGGAAATACCAAACAGCAACATTCCAGAGGACAGCGCGCCCAGCACGAAATACTTAATTCCCGCCTCGGCGGATTTAATTGAATTGCGACGAAACGCGGCCAACACATATAGGCTCAGCGATTGCAGCTCCAGCCCCATATAGAGCGCGAGCATGTTGTTCGCCGAAACCATCAACAGCATGCCGATCGTCGCCATTAAAACCAATATCGGATATTCAAAGCGCCCCATATCCATCTGCTTTATAAAACGTACAGACAGAGACAGCGCGCCGATTGATCCCACCAAAATCAAAAGCTTGGTAAAGCCGATAAAGCGGTCGAATTTGAACATACCGCTCAGCACCACATGCTCGTCCCAATTCAGACCCAGCATAACTATCATAGCAATCGCAAGCGCGAACACACTGAACCACGCCACCGTGTTTGTGGCTTCGTTCCCGCGGCCCACACCGACAATCAGCAGGCCCATCGCAACAAGCGCGAGGAAAATCTCCGGCAATAAAGGAATAAGGTTAAAATCGATCATTCTTCACCCCCTTCGAGCATCTCCGCCTCACCCATCTCATGTAGCTCATCCAAATCATTGGATTGTGCGGCACTGCCGACCTGCTCCTCATAATGTGTCAGCAGTTTTTCAACGGAGGGAGACACCTTCTCCATCACAATATTGGGCGACACGCCAAGCCAAAGTACAAGCACCACAATCGGCGCCAGCAAAGCTATCTCGCGCTTATTCAAATCCGGCATCTTGGCAGCATCTTTGTTTTCCTGCGGGCCGAACACCACGCGGCGGTAAAGCAGCAACATATACGCCGCGCCCAAAATAACGCCCGTTGCCGCGAAAGCCGCAACAACCGTGTTGACCTGAAACGCGCCGAGCAAGCTCAAGAATTCACCGACGAAACCGCTAGTACCCGGCAAACCGACAGACCCAAGCGTGAAGATCATAAACACGGTCGCATATTTGGGCATATTCTTCACAATGCCGCCATAACGCGCAATTTCGCGCGTGTGCAGACGGTCATAGACCACACCAACACACAGGAACAACGCACCGGAAATCAAGCCGTGGCTGAGCATTTGAAATATCCCGCCCTCAACGCCGTAGCGCGTCGCGGTAAAAATCCCCAAGGTCACAAACCCCATATGTGCAACCGATGAATAGGCAATCAGCTTCTTCATATCTTCCTGCACCAAGGCCACCAAAGATGTGTAAATAATCGCCACAATGCTCAGGCCAAAGACAAGCGGTGCAAAAAATTCACTCGCCTCCGGGAACATCGGCAATGAAAATCTTAGAAAGCCGTAACCGCCCATCTTCAAAAGCACGCCGGCCAGAATAACCGATCCGGCGGTGGGCGCTTCCACGTGTGCATCAGGCAGCCATGTATGAACTGGCCACATCGGCATCTTTACGGCGAATGATGCAAACACAGCCAGCCAGAGCCAAAGCTGTAAATCCCGCGCAACAGGATTTTCGATCAAGGTCGGAATATCGGTCGTGCCGACCTGTACGTACAGCGTCAGCAGCGCAAGCAGCATCAACACAGAGCCGAGCAGCGTATAAAGAAAAAACTTATAGGCCGAATAGACGCGGCGCTCTCCGCCCCACACCCCGATAATCAGGAACATCGGGATCAACACGCCTTCAAAGAACACATAGAATAAAATGCTGTCCAGTGCGCAGAACGTCCCGATCATGAAACATTCCAGCACAAGGAACGCCATCATATATTCTTTCACGCGCTTCTTGATCGACTCCCACGAAGCCAAAATACAAACCGGGGTCAGCGCAGCCGAAAGCAGCACAAACAGCATCGAAATCCCGTCCACGCCCAAATGGTATTTTAATCCCAAAGGCGCGAGCCAGTTACTCTGCTCGGTGAACTGGAAATCCGCCGAGGACGGATCAAATTTCAGATACATAAACACCGCAAACGCCAAGGTGAAGAGCGAGGTATACAGCGCCATATATTTCGCGTTTTGCGCCACAACTTTTTCATCGCCGCGGATCAGCAAAATGATCAGCACACCGGCCAGCGGCAGGAACGTCATGATTGATAAAAGTGGAAAATCAAACATTCTTAAAAGCCCTGCCCCGTTTTAAATACAAACCATGAAATAAGCCCAATGACAGCAATCATCATTACCAATGCGTATTGGAAGACATATCCGCTCTGGAAACGGCTGAGTAGTGCGGCAATCTTATTTGACGTTCCGGCCGCGCCATCTGGACCAAAGCGGTCCACCACCTGTTTATCTGTACACCAGAACAGCTTGCCCAGTTTGAAAGATGACTTTACGAACGCAGCATCATACAGCTCGTCAAAGAACCATTTGTTAAACAGCAGCGTGTGCAGCGGCTTTACGCGCTTAACCGTGGCCTCCGGCAATTTTGGCTTGGAGATATAAAACAAATACGCCAAAGCAATCCCGATCAAGCCAATCCCGATCGGCAGCTTCTTCACCCAGAACGGCACATGGTGAGCGGCTGTGATTGTGTCATTCGCCTCCAGCACTTTAATCGCTTCATGCCACATGGCGTGATGCCCGACAAAGGCTTCATAGAACACAAACCCGGCCAGCACCGCGCCGGTTGCCAAAACAAACAACGGCCCAAGCATCACCGGCGGAGATTCATGAATATGGCTCATCACCTTTTTCGAGGCGCGCGGCTTACCATGGAAGGTCATGAACAACAAACGCCAGGAATAAAACGCGGTCATCAGCGCGGCGGCAATCCCCATCCAGAAAGCAAATTCGCCCCACCATGAATGGTCAGCAAAGGCCGCCTCAAGAATAATATCTTTTGAATAATAGCCGGCAAAAAACGGCATCCCCGCAAGCGCGAGCGATCCAATCCACATCAACGCATAGGTAATAGGAATTTTGTTATAAATCCCGCCCATCTTGCGCATGTCCTGCTCATCACTCATCGCATGAATAACCGAGCCCGCACCAAGGAAGAGCAGCGCCTTAAAGAACGCATGCGTCATCAAATGGAACATCGCCGCGCCGTAGGCCGAAACGCCAAGCGCGAAGAACATATATCCAAGCTGGCTCATCGTGGAATACGCAATCACGCGCTTAATATCAAACTGTGTCAGACCAATCGTCGCCGCGACAAAAGCTGTACATGCCCCGACAACGGTGACCACGATTAGCGCGGTCGGCGCATATTCATACAAAGGTGAAAAACGCGCCACCAAGAACACGCCCGCCGTCACCATCGTCGCCGCGTGGATTAGTGCAGATACGGGCGTTGGCCCCTCCATCGCATCGGGCAACCATGTATGCAGACCCAGCTGCGCCGATTTACCCATCGCGCCGATAAACAGCAGCAAGCCGATCAGTGTCAGTGCATGAAATTCATGCCCGAAAAAGCTCAGAACGCTGTCGGCCATCTCCGGCGCTTCTTCAAAAATTGTTGTAAATTCAATTGAGCCAAACAGCGCAAAGGTCGCAAACAAACCCAGAGCCAAACCAAAGTCTCCAACGCGGTTCACAACGAACGCCTTAATCGCCGCCGCATTCGCGGAGTGCTTCTGGTTCCAAAAACCGATCAACAGGTAAGAGGCCAGACCAACCCCCTCCCAGCCGAAGAACAGCTGCAAAAGGTTATCCGCCGTCACCAGCATCAACATCGCAAAAGTAAACAGGCTGAGATAGCTCATAAAGCGCGCCTTCGCATCGTCATGGCTCATATAACCGACCGAATAGACATGAACACAGCTGGACACAATTGTGATCACGCACATCATAACGACGGAAAGCTGATCAACCTTCAGCGCCCAATTCACACTAAAATCGCCAGAGGTTACCCACGGCGCAAGCAGGGTCGTATAGCCATGCCCGCCCATCGCAACATCAAAGAACAGCACGATCGAAGAAATCGCGGCGATGATAACGCCTGAGCAGGTCACAAGTTGCGCGCCCTTATCGCCGAGAGACTTGCCGAACAAAAAGGCCAGTAGGAAGGCAATCAGCGGTGGAAAAACAACAAGAAGTTCCATGATCCCTACCCCTTCATCCCGGAAATATCTTCAACCGCAATCGATCCTTTATTGCGGAAGAACACCACCAAAATCGCCAGACCGATCGCCGCTTCGGCGGCCGCAACGGTCAGGGTAAACATCGTAAAAACCTGCCCGGTTAAATCCTGTAAATAGCTGGAAAACGTCACAAAATTGATATTCACCGCCAGCAGCATAAGCTCGATCGACATTAAAATCACGATCACGTTTTTACGGTTTAGGAAAATGCCGAACACACCCATGGTAAAGAGGATGCCCGCCAGTGTCAGATAATGCTCTAGTCCAATCTCTAACATCTCTTAAGCCCCCGTCCGTGGTGTAACTTTTTGAATTTCGAGAACATCCTCGGGCCTGCGTGCATGCTGTTCGGAAACCTTCTGGCGGCGCACGCCCGGACGTACGCGGTGCGTCAGAACAATCGCGCCAATCATCGCCACAAACAGGATCAGCCCCGCAATCTGGAACACATAGGCATATTGCGTGTAAAGCACGCGGCCCAGCGCTTCCGTATTGCTAATCTCCCCAAACTGCGCCGCGGGAGAAGCCGCATTCGCCACACTTTCCGGGGCAAAGCTCCATGCGCCGTAAGCAAAGATCAGCTCGCTGAGCAACACAGCGCCCACCACAAGCCCGATCGGGACATATTGCATCGCGCCCTTACGCAGATCGGCAAAGCTTATATCGAGCATCATCACGACGAACAGGAACAACACTGCGACCGCGCCGACATAGACAATCACCATCAACATCGCGATAAATTCCGCGCCCAGCAAAACAAACAGCCCGGCAGAATTAAAGAACGCCAAAATCAGGAACAGCACGGAATGCACAGGATTGCGCGCCGTGATGACCATAAAGCCGCTCATCAGCAAAATTCCGGCAAAAAGATAAAAGGCCAAAGCCTGAACAATCATTTTAGTCCTCTTACATTAACGATAAGGCGCATCGGCCAGCAAATTGGCTGCGATTTGCGCCTCCCAACGATCCCCGTTTTCGAGCAATTTGTCTTTGTTATAGAACAGCTCCTCACGGGTTTCGGTGGCAAATTCAAAATTCGGTCCTTCGACAATCGCATCCACCGGGCACGCCTCCTGGCACAGGCCGCAATAGATACATTTCGTCATATCAATGTCATAGCGCGTGGTGCGGCGCGATCCATCTTCACGCGGCTCGGCCTCAATGGTGATCGCCAGCGCCGGGCAAATCGCCTCACACAGCTTACAAGCAATGCAGCGCTCTTCCCCGTTCGGATAACGGCGCAGCGCATGCTCACCGCGAAAACGCGGGGAAATCGGGCCTTTTTCATGTGGATAGTTAATCGTCACCTTCGGCACGAAGAACATATATTTCAAGGTCAGCAAAAAGCCCTTCACAATCTCGGTCAGCAAAAATGAACGTGCGAAATTATCCATTATTCTGCTTCCTCCCCTTCCAGATTTTCTTCGGCCTGATCTTCCATTTTCTCAAGGCGCTCTCTCAAAGACGGACCAAAAATCTCTTTCACGCCCTCAACCGCACCTTTTACAGTCCCGCCAACAGCCTCTGTTGCCGTCTCAATCACAGGCTTGCGCAGCGCGGGATCAGTTTTAATCTGACCGGGCAGCGCTTCGGCGCTCATCAAAATACCCGCCATCAAGACAACCCACGCCAAAGTCAGCGGTAGAAATACCTTCCAGCCCAAGCGCATCAGCTGGTCATATCTAAATCTTGGAAGCGTCGCGCGCGCCCACAGGAACACAAACATAACCAAGGCGGTCTTCAGCGCGAACCAAACAACGCCCGGAACAAAGGCCAGCGCCGCAATCCCGAAAGGCGGCAACCACCCGCCAAGGAACAGGATGGTCGTAATCGCGCTCATCAAAATCATCGCCGAATATTCACCAAGGAAGAACAGCGCGAAGGTCATCGCAGAATATTCCACCATAAACCCGCCGGTAATTTCGGACTCGCCTTCCGGCAAGTCAAACGGCGCGCGGTTGGTTTCCGCCAGAATGGAAATCAGGAACACAATAAACATCGGAAACAGCAAAACCTGCATCCAAACCGGGCGCGGCGCGAGAACGATATCCTGCAAATTCAAAGATCCCGTGCACAAAATCACACAGACGATAATCAGGCCCATCGAAACTTCGTATGACACCATCTGTGAAGCCGAGCGCAGCCCGCCAAGGAAGGCATAGCGCGAGTTTGAGGCCCATCCGGCCATAATCACGCCGTAAACGCTCATCGAAGAAATCGCGACCAGATACAAAACACCGACATTAATATTGGCCAAAACCCAGTCTTTATTAAACGGAATGACCGCCCATGCCACCAAAGACAGGGCAAACATCATCATCGGCGCAATCAGAAACACCGCGCGGTGCGCTTGGCTCGGGATAATCGTTTCCTTAGAAAACAGCTTGAGGCCATCGGCAATGGGCTGCAACAGGCCAAACGGACCAACCATCATCGGCCCCTGACGGCGCTGGATCGCGCCCATCACTTTACGCTCGGCATAGGTATAATAGGCCACAGCCAGCAAAACCACGCCGACAATCAGGCCGATATACATCAGCGTCGTCGCGGTCCAAATGCCGTATGTTTCCCACAATTCGAGCATATTATTCAGCGGCCTCCGGCACGTTCTTAATAAATTGCTTCATGTTTGGCTTGAAGTAATTCGGGCCTTTCATGACCTTGCCATCACCCTCGCGGCGGATCGGTTTTCCATCCTCGCCCAGTTTGGACATGTTCGAGGCATGCACCTCGGCAAAGGCGGCCTCTTTCACATCGGCCAGACCGAAAGATAAAAATGCGCCATCCAGCACATATTGCAAATCGATCAGCGCATCGAGCACCTCAACATGGTCGTTATTCTCAATCGCTTCCTGAAGCTCTTCCAATTCTTCCGCGATCAAATTAATCCGCAGCTCATTGGTCTGCGCACAACTCAAATCCGGTGCATCCTTAACCGGCAGACCGTATGTCTCGTGGAATTCCTGAACTTGCTCTAATGTGCTTTTACTCATTCTGCAGCCTCCAAAACGTCTTGTGTTTGGCGGACAAAGGATTCAGAGCACGCCTTCATCGTGTCCGACGCGCGGCAAATCGCATTCGTCAGGTAGAAATTACGAACGGGATTTACAAAATCCGCCTTTAGGGTTTTACCCTTCTTACCGAACTTCTTCCACTGCGCCTGCGCGACCACATCGATATTCTCCAGATGCGTCCACTCTTCATAAATGCGGCTGCGCAGCTGCGCCTGCGTGTCATAGGGCAGTGTTTTATTCAAAACCGCAGAGAGCGCACGGATGATTTTCCAGTCTTCACGCGCCTCACCGGGCGGGAATACAGCGCGCTTGGCCAACTGCGGTCGCCCTTCCATATTCACGTAAATGCCGTCTTTCTCGCTGTAGGCACTTCCGGGCAGAATAACATCCGCGCGCGCCGCGCCATGATCGCCGTGATGCCCCTGATAAATCACAAAGGTTTTCCAGCCAATCTCGCTGTGGGCGGGGAATTCATCCGCGCCCAAAAGATACAGCGCCTTGATGGAACCGTCTTTTGTACCATCAACAATCTCTTTGAAGCTCTTACCCTTTTTGCCCGGCACGAACCCTACATCCAGAGCGCCCACACGGCTGGCCGCACGGTGGAGAATATTAAAGCCGTTCCAGCCCTCTTTGATCATGCCCAGCTTTTCCGCCGCATCATAGAGCGCCTGATGGATCGCCATACCGTCTGTACGCTCAAATACGCCGGAGCCAACAATGATCAACGGCTTCTCCGCCTTCACCTTTTTGGCATAGTCCTTGGCCAGCTTAACCAGATCATCCATATTCGTGCCCGCGTGATGATACGGATAAGTCAGATCAACTGCCTCACCGATCACGCCGATCGGAATGCGTTTTTCCATCCATGTTTTGCGGATACGCGCATTGATAAGCGGCGCCTCCCAGCGCGGGTTCGCGCCGATAATCAAAATCGCATCGGCCTCTTCAATTCCTGCAATGGTCGAATTAAACAGATAGCCCGCGCGCTGCGCTGGATCGAACTGCGCGCCATCTGTGCGGCAATCCATATTTTCTGAGGCGTATTTCCCAAGCAGATCTTTCAGCGCGACAATGGATTCCAGCTCCACCAGATCACCAACCAGAGCGGCCATCTGCTCTCCCTTCACGCCCTTAAGCTTGGTTTTAATGAAATCAAACGCCTCATCCCAAGTGGCTTCCACCAGTTTACCGCTATCTTTATTACGGATATAGGGACGATCAATGCGCTGATTATTCAAACCATCATAGGCAAAACGGGTGCGATCGCTAATCCATTCCTCATTCACATCTTCATGAAGGCGCGGCAGAACGCGCATAACCTCGCGCCCGCGCGCATCAATGCGGATATTTGAGCCAACAGCGTCATGAACGTCGATCGTCTCGGTCTTGCGTAATTCCCAGCTGCGAGCCTTAAACGCATAAGGCTTGGATGTCAGCGCACCTACAGGGCAAATATCAATCAGATTGCCCGACAGCTCGGTCTGCACCAGCTGATCGATAAATGTACCAATCTCCGCATCTTCGCCGCGGTTCATCTGCCCCAACACAGGTGTTCCGGCAATTTCCTCGGCAAAGCGTACACAGCGCGTACAGTTGATACAGCGCGTCATCACCGTCTTGATCAACGGCCCTAATTCCTTATCCGGCACGGCGCGCTTATTCTCGGCAAAACGTGAGCGATCAAAACCATACCCCATCGCCTGATCCTGCAAATCACATTCGCCTCCCTGATCGCAAATAGGGCAATCCAGCGGGTGATTGATCAGCAGCATTTCCATCACGCCCTTGCGTGCCTTTTTCACCACTTCAGAATCAGTGCGTACAACCATGCCTTCACCACAGGCCATTGCGCAGGAGGCCACAGGCTTTGGCGGTCCGCCTTCAATTTCTACAAGGCACATACGGCAATTGGCCGGAACCGATAATTTGTCGTGATAGCAAAAGCGCGGAATCTCAATACCCAGCTGCTCAGCGGCCTGTAAAATACTTGTACCCGGCGCTACGTCAATTTTCTTACCGTTAATGGTTATTTTTGGCATGAGATCAATGAATTATATTGGTTTATCGATTAAACACACACGGGGAATGTACCGTGCTCAAATACAAAGTAAAGCTTTAAAATAAAATATAGAATGATTTTATGGGATAGAGGCGGTTTTAAACCTCAAAAGGGTTGACCCTGAGGGCCTGATGACGTAACTCAAAGGCCTGACAACACGCGAATTTTACGAGTAGACGATGCCCAGAATAGAAGTTCTCTCTCACCCGGATGATGGCCGCGCCAAACAGATCGAAAAAGCCTTGAACGCGAAAGGCAAAAAAACATCCGTGCGTGTGGTCGATGTTTACACCTCTGAGCACGAAAAGATCGCTTCCAAAGATTTCATCGAAAGTGTCAGCAACCCCGTCACGCAGCAGGTGAATGTCGTGTTTGATAATTTCGACTGGGCACTGGAAATCGGATTCCTGCCCGGCGTCACCGACAATGTCGGCCATACCGCGCAGGAAATCATGGAACTGATCGGTGCGGACAACGATAATCAATGCTATTCCGCGCGCCTATACCTGATTAAAGGTGACGTGAATAAAGCCGATATCGAAGATCTATCCGAAGATATCGCCAATAAACTGATCCAGCGCGTCAGCATCAAAGACGCCGCCAGCTTCAAAAAGGACGGCGGTATGGGCGAAATCATTCCAAAGGTTGTGCTGGATAATAAAGGCGCGGCGGCTGATGAGGTTAATCTGGATGTATCCGATGCGGAGCTGGAAATCATCGGCAAAGACGGTATTGAAAACGCAGACGGCACGCGCCGCGGCCCGCTTGGCCTATCGCTACAATATCTGCACGCCATCCGCGATTACTTCCAGAATGTGGAGGGACGCGCGCCAAAGGATATCGAGCTGGAAACGCTGGCCCAAACGTGGTCAGAACATTGTAAACACACCATCTTCGCCTCCCCCATTGATAACATCAAGGACGGCATTTACCGTCATTACATCAAGCGCGCGACAAATGACATCCGCGCCGCCAAGGGCGAGAAGGATATCTGCGTATCCGTGTTCTCCGACAATGCGGGCGGCATCATCTTTAATGACGAATATCTGATCACCGACAAGGTAGAAACCCACAACAGCCCATCGGCGCTTGACCCGTTCGGCGGCTCCATCACAGGTATTGTCGGCGTGAACCGCGACTGCGTCGGCTTTGGTCAGGGCGCAAAACCGATCATTAACCGCTACGGCTTCTGCCTTGCCGATCCACGCACCGAGCCGGAATATTACCGCGATAAAAACAAAACCATTCCTATCCTGCCGCCCAAAACCATTATGAACGGCGTTGTTCAGGGCGTTGAGGTTGGCGGCAACTGCTCCGGCATCCCTACCCCGCAAGGCTTCGTACATTTCGATGACCGCTATGTCGGCAAGCCTCTGGTCTTCGTCGGCACAATCGGCCTGATCCCGCGCGAGATTAACGGCAAGCCCGGCCATATCAAGGGCGCGAAGGCTGGCGATAAAATCGTAATGGTCGGCGGTCGTGTGGGCCGCGACGGTATTCACGGCGCGACCTTCAGCTCCGTAGCCTTAGACGAAGGCTCTCCCGCAACGGCTGTACAGATTGGCGACCCGATCACACAAAAGAAATTCTCTGATGCTATCGTCAAGGAAATCCGTGGCAAGGGCTGGTATAACGGCATCACCGATAACGGCGCGGGCGGTCTGGCTTCTTCCGTGGGTGAAATGGCCGAACAATCCGGCGGCTTCCATCTGGAGCTTGAAAAAGTACCGCTGAAATATCCCGGCATGTCACCGTGGGAGATTTGGATCTCTGAATCGCAAGAGCGCATGACCTTGTCCGTGCCCAAAGAAAACTGCCAGAAAATCATCGACTTCCTCGCCAAACGCGGCGCAGAGGCCACAGTGATTGGTACATACACCGATACAGGCCGCGCGCATATCACATGGAACGGTGAAACCATCATGGATATGGCGATGGACTTCCTGCATGACGGCATTCCTGAAACCCCGCTCACCACGACCTTCACCGAAGGCGGCGAGGCCGAGCCGGATATCGCCGAGCCCAGCGATTACAACCAGACCCTGCTGGAGATGATGGGACGTTTGAACATCTGCTCCAAAGAATTCGTCGCCACGCAATACGACCATAACGTACAGGGCAGCGCCGTTTTAGGCCCCATTCAGGGCAAGGGACGCGTCTACGCCGAAACCTCGGTCAGCAAACCCGTACTAACATCCGAAAAAGGCGTGGTTCTGTCGCAAGGCCTGTTCCCGCGCTATAGCGATATCGACACCTTCTACATGGCCGCCAGCGCACTGGACGCCTCTGTCCGCAATGCGGTCGCCGCAGGCGTTGACTTTGAACAACTCGCGCTCTTGGACAATTTCTGCTGGTGTAGCTCGGATGAGCCGGAGCGCTTGGGTCAGCTTAAACGCGCCGCCGAAGCCATTTACGATCTCGCCGTGCTCTACGGCACGCCGTTCATCTCCGGCAAGGACAGCATGTTCAACGACTTCAAGGGTTTTGATGCCGATGGTAATCCGGTGAAAATTTCCGCGCCGCCAACGCTGCTGGTCTCCTCTATCGGGGTGATCAACAATGTCGATCAGGCCATTTCCCTCAGCCCCAAGGCCGTGGGCGATGTGGTTTACCTACTGGGTGAGACGGAAGACGAGCTGGGCGCCTCCGAATATTACGATCATCTGGGCCACATCGGCAAAAACGTGCCCAAGGTACATGGCCCGCGCAATGTGATGCTGTATAAAATCTACTGCACAGCCGCGAAAAAGCGCCTGATCAGCTCGGCTCTGCCCGTTTCCCATGGCGGTCTTGGCGTTGCGCTGGCGAAAAAGGCGATTGCCGGACAAATGGGGCTGGATATTGATCTATCGAGCATCGATCTGCGCACGGATAAGGCGCTGTTCTCTGAAAGTCAGGGACGCATCCTCGTCACCGTCGCGCCGCAGAACGTGAAGGACTTTGAAAAGGCGTTCAAGAAATTCCACCATGTCCGCAAAATCGGCCACGTGGCGCACAGCCATAAATTAAAAATAAACAATGTATTGGACGTTGAAATTAACAAATTGGATGAGGCGTATAAAGCGCCGCTGAGAGATTACTAATGACTGCTAAGGTACTCGTACTCGCCGGATATGGATTGAACTGTGAAGAAGAAACGCTTCACGCTTTCGAATATAACGGCCTGAAGGGCAATATCCGCCACATCAACGATCTGATCGAAAATCCGGCTGAACTGAAGGATGTGCAGATTCTGGTCGTACCGGGCGGCTTTTCCTACGGCGATGATACCGGCTCCGGCAATGCCTTTGCGCAGAAGATGAAGCTCTCCCTGATGGATCAGTTGAAGCAATTCGTGGCGCGCGACACGCTGACCCTCGGCATCTGTAACGGTTGCCAGATTTTGGCCAATCTCGGCATGGTGCCCGGCTTTGACAGCAAATATGGCGAGCGTTTGGTGGCGGTCACCTATAACCTGACCGCGCGTTATCAATGCCGCTGGATTGATGTACAGATCGAAAGCGCTTCCCCGTGGCTGGACGGCGCATCATCCATGCACATCCCCGTGGCGCATGGCGAGGGTCGCTTCATGATGGATGATAAAACCCTAAAGACGCTGGAAAGCAACGGCCAGCTGGCGGTGAAATACGTGAAACCGGACGGCAGCGCGGCGGGCGGGCAATTCCCCTATAACCCGAACGGCTCAACCGCCGATATCGCAGGGATAACAGACCAAAGCGGCAAGGTGCTGGCCATCATGCCCCACCCGGAGCGCGGCATGTTCACATGGCAGCGTGATGATTACACAGAGCTGAAAGACGCCGCGCAGCGCGAAGGCAAAACCCTGCCCGAAACCGCAGACGGCATGGCGCTATTCAAAAACGCCGCACGCTATTTCGAAGTCGCTAAAAAAGACGTCGCTTAAAAATTGACATAAGCAATAGTCCTGTTGTAAGAAAAGTGTTCTTTAAAAGGAGTAACTGCGTATGACGACAAAAAACGAACACCCTTCTGAATTACAAATCACTTTTCAGGGCAGCGCCATCCAAGGATACCGGGATTTTGCCTTCTGGGAAAAAACGCTGACCTCTGGCCAATATTTTGCCACGGCGGATAACCGCGCAATTTCTGTCGCCTATTCTGAAGAGCTGCTTAAGGCTGTTGAAACATTATGTGCCGATAAGAACATTCCGTTCCAAAATAACGGCACGGGCAAAGGGTTCTCACCGCGCAGTAAAGGCCAAAGCCTGCTTGTGACTTTGGGTTAAGCTAAGCCGCTCTTTTCCGATATTCCATGATACGTTTTTCCATCTCCGGGCGGAAATGACGGATGAGGCCTTGCACGGGCCAAGCGGCCGCATCGCCGAGCGCGCAAATGGTATGACCCTCAATCTCTTTGGTGACTTCCCAGAGCATATCAATCTCATCCACGGTCGCATTGCCCTGCACCATACGGGTCATCACCCGCCAGAGCCAGCCAGCCCCCTCGCGGCATGGGGTGCATTGCCCGCAACTCTCATGCTTGTAGAAGTAAGACAGGCGCGCAATGGCGTAAATAATGTCGGTGGATTTGTCCATCACAATCACGCCCGCGGTGCCAAGGCCCGAGCCCGCCTCACGCAAGCTGTCAAAATCCATATGAACGGAGTCGCAAATTTCCTTCGGTAGACACGGCGTAGATGAGCCGCCCGGAATAACCGCCAGCAGATTGTCCCATCCGCCGCGCACGCCGCCCGCATGCTTTTCGATCAATTCTTTGAGCGTAGTGCCCATTTCTTCTTCGACGTTACAGGGCTGGTTCACATGGCCCGAAATACAAAACAGCTTCGTGCCCGCGTTCTTTTCATTCAGGCCCAGATCGGAAAACCAGCTCGCGCCGCGGCGCAAAATAGTCGGCGCAACCGCAATGGTTTCCACATTATTCACCGTCGTCGGACAGCTATACAGCCCCGCCATCGCCGGAAATGGCGGCTTGTTGCGCGGCTGGCCCTTCTTGCCCTCAATCGATTCAATCAGCGCGGTTTCTTCACCGCAGATATAGGCCCCCGCCCCGCGATGCAGAACGATATCAAAATCCCAGCCTGACCCGGCGGCATTCTTACCCAGCAGCCCGGCATCATACGCCTCTTCAATCGCCTTGATTACAGCAGAGCCTTCGTTAAAGAATTCCCCGCGGATATAGATATAGGCCGCATGCGCGCCCATCGCAAAGCCCGCCAGCAAGCACCCTTCCAGCAGCTTATGCGGCTCGTTGCGTAGGATGTCGCGGTCCTTACATGTGCCCGGTTCGGATTCATCGGCATTGACCACCAGATAATGCGGACGGCCATCCGATTCCTTGGGCATAAAGCTCCACTTCAGACCAGTGGGGAAACCCGCACCGCCGCGCCCGCGCAGGCCCGATGCCTTCATTTCGTCAATAATCCACGCCCGGCCCTTTTTGATCAGCGCCGCCGTTTTGTCCCAATCGCCGCGCTTCTTCGCCGCTTTCAGGTCCGCGCCGGCCCAGCCGTAGATATTGGTAAAAATTCTGTCTTCGTCTCTTAGCATTTTCTTCTCGTTCGTCATTCCCGCGGAGGCGGGAATCCATTCTACCCTATAACGCTTCGTGTAAATCCAACCACTCTGGATTCATTTCACGAATTCTTTTTAACTTCCAACTGCGTTCCCACTTCTTCATTTGCTTTTCGCGCACAATCGCGTCTGTAATATCATCATAAGCCTCATACCAAACCAAACGGTCTAAATCATATTTTTTTGAAAACCCTTCAACGACCTTCTGCTTATGTTCCCAAACTCTCTTTTGCAAATTTGACGTTACGCCCAAATACAAAGTGCCATTTGGCTTGTTCGTTAAAATATATACATATCCCGCTTTCATATAATCTCTATGGATACCCGCCTACGCGGGCATGACAATTTTCAACTAAATCACCTTCGCCTTTTTCGCGGTTTCCTTCAGGGTCGTCGGGCCGGACAGTGCCATAGACGCCTTGCGCCCTTTTTGCGATCCCACTTCGGGCTTCATATCCTCACCCAGCAGATCCAGAACCTCTTTCATCGTCTCGGGCGTTAAATCTTCATAATAATCATCATTGATCTGCACCATCGGCGCATTCACACACGCGCCCAGACACTCCACCTCCATCAGGGTGAATTTACCGTCCTTGGTGGTTTCGTTCATGCCGATCCCTAAATGGCTCTTACAGCTTTTGACGATATCGTCCGAACCGTTGAGCCAGCACGGCGTGGTCGTGCAAACCTGCACCAGATGCTTACCGACCGGGGCCATATTGTACATGGAATAAAAGCTCGCAACCTCATAGACCTTGATATTGGGCATGCCCAGCATTTGCGCGATTGTGTCCATCGCCGCGCGCGGGATCCAGCCGCCCACGGGCGGGTCCATTTTCGCGCCCTCTTCACCCACTTGGCGCTGCGCGAGATCCAACATTGGCATCACGGCGCTTTGCTGACGGCCCTTGGGGTAGAGCGCGATAATTTTCTCAACCTTCTTCTTGTTGGCTTTGGTGAACTCAAAGCTTTCGGGCTGATAATCGGCATGTAATTCAAATGGCTTTTTCATCGGTCAATCTCTCCGAACACAATATCAAGCGAGCCGATAATAGATACCGCATCGGCCAATTGATGCCCCTTGCTCATAAAATCAAAAGCAGCCAGATGCGCAAATCCGGGGGCGCGGATGCGGCAACGATATGGGCGGTTACCGCCATCAGACACCAGATACACGGCAAACTCACCCTTTGGCGCTTCCACAGCCGTATAAGTCTCGCCTTCGGGCACGTGATAGCCTTCGGTATAAAGCTTGAAGTGGTGGATCATCGCCTCCATGGAGGATTTCATCTCCGCGCGCGGCGGCGGGGCGATCTTGCGATCATTGACCTTTACCGGGCCGTCGGTTTTCTCAAGCTTCTCTATTGCTTGTTTCATAATCTTAAGAGATTGGTTCATCTCTTCCATACGCACCAGATAGCGCGCATAACAATCGCCGGTTTTGCCGATGGGGATGTCAAAGTCGAATTCCTCGTAAGAATCATAGGGCTGGGACTTGCGTAAATCCCACGCAATGCCGGAGCCGCGCAGCATCGGGCCGCTAAACCCCCAATCAAGCGCGTCTTCTTTGCTCACCGCGCCGATATCCACGGTGCGCTGCTTAAAGATACGGTTATGGGTCAGAAGACTGTCGAGGTCCTTGAGGAATTTCGGCAGCTCCTCACACCATTCCAGCATGTCATCAGCCAGCCCCGCAGGCAGGTCCTGATGCACACCGCCGGGGCGGAAGTAATTGGCGTGCAGGCGTGCACCGCACACGCGCTCGTAAAATTCCATACCCTTTTCACGCTCTTCAAAGCCCCAAAGCGCGGGCGTCAGCGCCCCAACATCAAGCGCGAATGTGGTGATATTCAAAATATGGTTCAAAACGCGGCCCAGCTCGGCAAACAGCACACGGATATATTGCCCACGCTTGGGCACAGTAATCCCCAGCAGCTTCTCTGTCGCCAGCGCAAAGGCGTGTTCCTGATTCATCGGCGCCACATAATCAAGACGGTCGAAATACGGCACGGCCTGAACATAGGTTTTATGCTCGATCAGTTTTTCCGTACCACGGTGCAAAAGGCCAATATGCGGATCGGCGCGCTCAACAATCTCGCCTTCCATCTCCAGCACCAGACGTAGAACGCCGTGCGCCGCAGGGTGCTGCGGGCCAAAGTTCATGGTAAAGGGCTTGATCTGCGTTTCTTCCGCAATATCCGTTTGCTCTGTTGTTTTCTTTGCTACTGCCATGCCCTACCCCTTTTTCGCCGCTTTTTTCGCCGCCTTGTAGCCATGCGCCGGGCTCATCGCCTTTTCATCACCGGGCAATTGCACATCGGTAAGGGCTTCCCACGGCGATTCGTAATCGAAATAGCGGAAATCCTGCGTCAGCTTCACAGGCTCATACACCACGCGCTTAAGCTCCTCATCATAGCGCAGCTCAACATAGCCCGTCAGGGGAAAGTCTTTGCGCTGCGGATGTCCTTCAAAACCATAGTCGGTCAGAATGCGGCGTAAATCGTTATGGCCATCAAAAAGAATGCCGTACATATCCCACACCTCGCGCTCGAACCATCCGGCGGAACTGAACACGCTGGTCGCAGAAGGAATAAGCTCAAATTCATCGGTGTAGATTTTCACGCGAATGCGGTGATTGTGGCGCAGTGACAAAAGGCTATAAACCACCTCAAAACGGCCTGTACCCTGCTCATGCGCGCGCTCGGGATAATCAACGGCGGTGATATCCATCAACAGCTCGCAGTGGCATTCCTTATCATCGCGCAGAAAGCTCAAAACCTTGCAGATGCCACTACGCACGGCATACAAAACCAGCTCGTTCTTTTTGAACTCATACGCGCCAACGTGGTTATCAAGGTTTTCCTTGATGTAATCGGCCAAATCTCTGAGGGCATCACCGGGCAATTCGTGTGTCCTCCCGCTGAATTTTCTTCTGAAGCTGGAGCAAGCCATAAACAAGCGCTTCAGCCGTAGGCGGACAGCCCGGCACATAAATATCAACCGGCACAATACGGTCACAACCACGCACGACCGAATAGCTATAGTGATAATACCCGCCGCCATTGGCACATGAGCCCATGGACACAACCCAGCGCGGCTCAGGCATTTGGTCGTAAACCTTGCGCAGCGCAGGCGCCATCTTATTGGTTAGCGTTCCGGCCACAATCATCACATCGGACTGACGCGGGGATGGGCGTGGAATCATACCAAAACGATCAAGGTCATAGCGGGACATATAGGCGTGGATCATCTCCACCGCGCAGCAAGCCAGACCAAATGTCATGGGCCAGAGTGAGCCCGTACGGGCCCAGTCAAACAGCGCATCAGCAGAGGTGAGCAAAAAGCCCTTCTCATCCAAAGTTTTGGAAATCGCGGCGGGCACAACGTCTTGCTGATCCGCCGGAGGGAGCGCAACGCCTGTGCGCATCTCATAGTTCGGTGCTTTTATAATATTTTTATCGTGACCCATTGATCCCTACTCCCACTCCAGAGCGCCTTTTTTCCATTCATAGATAAACCCTACCGTCAGAATGCCAAGGAAAATCATCATCGACCAGAAGCCGAAAACGCCGATCTTACCCAGCGATACCGCCCATGGAAAAAGGAAGGCAATCTCAAGGTCAAAGATAATGAACAGCAAGGTCACAAGATAAAAGCGCACATCGAATTTGTTACGCGCATCGCTGAAGGCTTCGAACCCGCATTCGTAAGCGGAGAGCTTCTCAGGGTCAGGATTTTGCTTTCCGAAAATCAAAGATCCGGCCACCATGGCGCATGACACAACAGAGGCGACGGCGATGAACACCAAAATCGGTAAATACTCGATTAACAGCTCCGAAGAGGCCATGGATGAGAAACCTTTGCTACAGTATTAAAGTTAAGCCGTTTTTGCGCTCTCAGTTTTAACATTAGACTTTGCAAAAGAAAACCTTAAACCCTCGTTTTTTCTCAGATAAACGCTATTGAATTCGGTAATAAAAAAGCCCGCATTTCTGCGGACTGATTTTAAGGTCCAAATGGCGCGCCAAAGGGCGAAGCCCGTAAAAATAAAAATGCGCGAGTGCCATTCATGAAATGAATGGCGCGAGTGACGGGACTTGAACCCGCGGCCTCCGCCGTGACAGGGCGGCGCTCTAACCAACTGAGCTACACCCGCGCATCTGAACGGATAGTTTACTATCAGTTTATGCCGCTGTATGTCAACGACATAAAAGCCTTTTTATGCCGCCAAAGCCGATGGCTCTGGATTAAAGTCCAGATCGAGGGATTCCGCGACTTCCTTGTGCGTAATCTCACCCTTGCAGACGTTCAATCCGTTGCGGAAATTCTCATTACCGATCAGCGCCGCCTTCCAGCCCATATTCGCCAGCTCCAGAGCATATGGCAAAACGGAGTGGTTCAGTGCCAGCGCTGATGTCAAAGGCACAGCGCCCGGCATATTCGCCACACAGTAATGCACGACATTATCAATTACATAGGTTGGGTCAGCATGCGTTGTCGGCTTGCTGGTCTCAAAGCAGCCGCCCTGATCAATCGCAATATCAACAATCACGGTGCCCGGAATCATGCTGGAGAGCATATTCTTGCTGATCAATTTGGGAGCGGACGCGCCCGGAATTAGAACTGCGCCAATAACCAGATCAGATGAACAGGCGTATTCCTCAACCGTTTGCGCATTGGAATACACGATATTCGCGCGGCCATGGAAATATTCATCCAGGAAACGCATACGCGGGTTGGAACGCTCAAGAATTGTCACATTCGCGCCCAGACCTGTGGCCATTTGCGCCGCGTGGAAACCGGCCGTACCGCCGCCGATAATCACCACTTCCGCAGGCTTCACACCAGGAACACCGCCAATTAAGCGCCCTGTTCCACCTTGGTGCTTTTGCAGATTATAGGAACCAACCTGCACCGCCAGACGCCCGGCAATTTCGCTCATAGGCTCAAGCAATGGCAGTGAACGCCCATCAGGACCTGTCACTGTTTCATAAGCAATCGCCACACAACCTGAATCCATCAAGCCCTTGGCTTGCTCAGGATCGGCCGCAAGGTGCAGATAGGTGAAGAGCAATTGATCTTCACGCAGCATCTTACATTCATTGGCCTGCGGCTCTTTCACCTTGATAATCATATCGGCTTTTTGAAAGACTTCTTCGGCCGACGCTGCAATTTTCGCGCCCGCCTTTTTGTAAATTTCGTCTGTGAAATTAATCGCCGCGCCCGCGCCGGTTTCGATCAGAACTTCGTGTCCGTTTTTAACGAATTCCTTTACCGAAGAGGGAACAAGCCCTACACGGTGCTCAAGCGTTTTAATTTCCTTAGGTACACCAATCAACATATCGATTTTCCTTTGTTTAATTTACCCCGGCCATCAGGATATATTTCATTTCCAGATATTCATCCAAACCGTACTTGGACCCTTCACGGCCAATGCCCGAATACTTCACGCCGCCAAAGGGCGCAACCTCCGTTGAGAGAATTCCAGTATTCACCGCCACCATGCCATACTCCAGAGCCTCGGCAACCCGCCAGACGCGCCCTAAATCACGGGCAAAGAAGTAAGCTGCAAGACCATATTCCGTATTATTCGCAAGATCAATCACTTCTTGCTCATCTTTAAAGCGGAACAACGGCGCAACCGGGCCGAAAGTCTCTTCAGATGCAATTTTCATGTCCTTGGTCGTGTTCAGAATAATCGTCGGCTCAAAGAACAGCCCACCCTTTTCATGTGGCTGGCCGCCCAAAACGACCTTACCGCCCTTGGAGGTTGCGTCCTCAATATGCTCCTTAACCTTCTCAACGCCCTTTTCATTAATCATCGGGCCAATCGTTATGCCCTCTTCCAGACCAAAGCCGACTTTCATCTGCTCAACCTTCGCCTTAAAGCGTGCAGCAAAATCATCATAGACCTTGTCGTGAATATACAGGCGGTTTGCACACACGCAGGTCTGACCAACATTACGGTACTTACAGGCAATCGCCGCCTCTACGGCTGCGTCCAGATCCGCATCCTCAAACACGATAAACGGCGCATTCCCGCCCAGTTCCAGTGAGAGCTTCTTGAGTGTTTTGGAAGACTGGCGCATCAAAATCTTGCCAACCTCGGTCGATCCGGTGAAGGAGATTTTACGTACAATCTCGCTGTCGCACATTGTGCCGGAAATAGGTACAGGCTCATTGCCTGTTATAATATTAAAAACGCCCGGCGGCACGCCCGCCGCCTCGCCCAAAACAGCCAGCGCCAGCGCCGAAAACGGTGTCTCACTTGCAGGTTTACACACAATCGTGCATCCAGCAGCCAATGCCGGACCAACTTTGCGCGTAATCATCGCGCTAGGGAAATTCCACGGTGTAATCGCGCCGCACACGCCAATCGGCTGCTTGGTGACCAGAATGCGCGCGCCCTTAATCGGGGATGGAATAATATCGCCATAGGCGCGCTTGCCCTCTTCGGCGAACCACTCAAAAAAGCTCGCACCATAGAGGATTTCTCCGCGCGCTTCGGCTAATGGCTTACCTTGTTCAATTGTCATCAGCGCCGCAAGCACATCCGCATGCTCCACCGTCAGATCGGCCCATTTTTTCAAGATAACCGCGCGCTCTTTTGCGCTCTTGGCCGCCCAAGCGGGAAAAGCCTTGTTCGCGGCCTCAATGGCCTTTTCGGTCTCGTCTTTGCCCATCGCGGGAACACTACCCACCACCGAGCCGTCAGCCGGATTCGTCACATCGTAGGTGGCCTTGCCGCTGGCATCCACCCACTGTCCATCAATATAGGCCTGAGTTTTAAGAAGTTGTTCGCTTGTAAATTTTTTCATGCAGTTTTTATATCTAAGCCGCGCTCTGTTTTCCAGCGCAAAAACGCTCTTTCACGTAAGCATCGACTATTGCCTGAAACTCACCGGCAATGTTATCACCGCGCAAAGTCTGTGCCTTCTTGCCGTCAATGAATACAGGGGCAACGGGGCTCTCGCCTGTGCCGGGCAGGGAAATGCCAATATTGGCGTGCTTACTCTCGCCCGGTCCGTTCACAATGCAGCCCATCACGGCCACCTTCATGGTTTCCACACCCGGATAATCTTTAATCCAGACCGGCATCTGCGTATCCAGATAACGCTGAATATCCTGCGCCAACTCTTGGAAATATGTGCTGGTCGTGCGACCACAGCCCGGACAGGCAGAAACCTCCGGCGTAAAACTACGCAAGCCGAGTGACTGCAAAATCTCGCGGCATACGCGCACCTCTAATGTGCGGTCGCCGCCCGGCTCCGGCGTCAGGGACGCGCGGATTGTATCGCCAATCCCCTCCTGCAACAAAATACCTTCGGCCAACGCGGTCGCCACAATGCCCTTGGAACTCATACCTGCTTCGGTCAATCCCAAATGCAGCGCATAGTTCGAGCGCGCCGCCAATGCGCGGTAAACCGCTATTAAATCCTGCACACGGGAAACTTTGGCGGACAGAATAATCTGCTCGGGCTTTAGGCCGATCGCTTCAGCTTTTTGCGCGGAGATGAGCGCCGACTGCACCAATGTCTCGCGCATCACCTCATCGGCCGCCTTAGGGTTAGGCAGCGCCGCATTCTCATCCATCAGCTTGGTCGAAAGGTCTTGATCGAGGCTGCCCCAATTCACGCCGATGCGCACGGCCTTATTATATTCAATCGCCTTTTCAACCATGATTTCGAATTGTGCATCGCGCCTCTGACCAAAGCCGACATTACCGGGATTGATGCGGTATTTATCCAGCGCCTGACACAGATCGGGATACTCGCTCAGCAGCGTATGGCCGTTATAATGGAAACACCCGGCTAGAGGGATATTCAGACCCTCTTTATCCAGCAATTCGCGCGTCTTAATCAGACCCCTCGCCGCGTCGTCATTATTCACCGTTACGCGGACAATTTCGCTGCCCGCGAAGTGCAGCTCTTTAATCTGCTGGGTGCTGGCCGCGACATCGGCCGTATCGGTGTTGGTCATTGATTGTACAACCACCGGCGCGCCGCCACCAACCGTGACGCCGCGAATTTTTACGGCATGCGTCTTGTGACGCTGTATTTCAGGCAATGCGACCATAGCGCTGTATTAAGCATAAACGAGAGGTAGGTGTCAAAAGATTGAAGAGACAAGCTGCCAACAATTACTAAAAAGGGCCTACGTACGCACCTCCGACCACCGAATTTACTGCCTTCCCTATGTGCCTTTCAGGAACAATAACTTCACCATTTTCTGATGATGCCACAATTACAAGCATATCGGCAGATCATATAACCTTCACGCTCCGTGTTTGCTCGTGCGGATTACTAAGAATAAATTGTAGGATTGGTCAAAAAATTAACGACTCAAAACATTCTGAAGAATCTCGTTCGCGTTACGTTGATCAGAAACATAAAAGGACAAAGAGTTATTCTTTTGATCAAATTTATAACCCCACGCTGATGTTTCTTCTATTTTCTCACACATGTTTTTTGTTCTTTTAAAAATGTCATAAAGTGCTATTTCATCGACACCAAACTGTCTCATCCATTCTTCAGTGCCAAGAACAACAAACTCAACTCTTGGGAAACCAGCACTAAATGCCACATTTGCAACGGCATAAAAATCTTTAGCCAATTCATTCGGTGAAGAATCCTCAAGACACCTGTTCATTAAAGGAAGATTGTAAACTCCTGCATTCTGGCGAAGTTTCCCGATTATTTGAATCTGCTTTAAACCATTCATTTTAGAACCCTCTTACTGATCAGAGGAGCAGCTTAACATAGAGATAAAATTATGTAAAGAAAAAATGATAGGCGCTATTAAGCATAAATTGGGGAATGGGTCAAAGATTTACGGCTGAATTTTAGTCAATATCTCATCCGCAAAACTGGGGTCTGAAATAAAAAACGACATCTCGTCATCATCGGGCGAATACTGCATTTCCCAAACATTTTTAGAACCGCATGCTTGGGCCGCAGTACGAAAAATATCTATAAATTCTCTACCTGTTCGCCCTTCCCAGTTTTGCAGCTCATGAAGATGAAAGCGGACGCGAATAATATTCGCATCGGAAGCAATTTTAGAAACCCTGTAAAATTTAACAGCCAGTGACATAAGCTCAATTTGCCTATCATGCAAAGACTGTAAATCGACGTGAAACCCGCCTGTCTTACGCAGGTTATCAATCATTATTTTCTTTTGGTCTTCGTTCACGCAGATACTCCTCAGGCACCACAAGCTTGAGAAAGCGTACCATCGTTTATGAAAAAAGAAAAGATGGTGGGCGATGACAGGGTCGAACTGCCGACATCCTCGGTGTAAACGAGGCGCTCTACCACTGAGCTAATCGCCCGTCTTGAACAAGACGTTCAAAAGAAGTCGTAGTTCTAGCGACTGGTCCTTAGAATTTCAAGCCTTAAATTCAAAAAACAAAAGCCCCGCTGCAAGAGCGAGGCTTTTAAATCTAAAACTGAACAAGTCTTACTTGTTTACAGCTTCCTTCAGGTCCTTACCGGCCTTGAATTTAGGCTGCTTAGACGCAGGAATCTTAATAGGCTCACCTGTGCGTGGGTTACGGCCTGTTGTCGCAGCGCGCTTAGCAACTGAGAATGTACCGAAACCTACGAAGCGTGCATCGCCACCTTTTTTCAGTGTGCCTTTGATACCGTCGAAAACTGCATCAACAGCTTCAGCGGCTTTAGACTTTGAAAGGTCAGCTTGCTTAGCAACGTATGCGATTAGATCTTGCTTGTTCATTAGTAGTCCCCTTTGGGTTGAAAGTTAAAAATGATCTTTTTCAAACAAAAATGATAAAGACCTACTCCACAAGAAATCCCCTGTAAGCCAGAGTTTCTCTCATTTGTAGGGAATAGGTAAGACCCTTTTGAAAGCAGAGTCAATGACGAATTACGTCTTCACCCTGATTTTCTGCCGATTCTGAAGGAATTTTTGCAATTTTCTTGTCAGAATCACTCTCAAGCGGCTCTGGAAGCTGGATCAGAGCGTGCGAAAGCACTTCATCGATCGTCTTCACAGGCACTATTTCGAGCGCTTTAAGAACGTTTTTGGGAATCTCTTCGAGATCTTTTTCATTCTCCTGCGGAATAAGAACCTTTTTGATTCCCCCGCGCATCGCACCCAAAAGCTTTTCTTTCAGGCCGCCAATGGCGGTGACTTTACCGCGCAAATTCACCTCGCCGGTCATGGCGATGTCATTATAGATCGGAATACCACTGAGGCAGGAGATGATAGACGTCACCATCGCCGCACCTGCAGAAGGGCCGTCCTTGGGCACTGCGCCCTCTGGCACGTGCACGTGAACCTGCTTTTCCTTCAGGTCCTCATAATCAATGCCGTATTGAACCGCGCGCGATTTCACCAACATCTCGGCCACAGTGATGGATTCTTTCATAACATCTTTGAGGTTCCCGGTCATGGAGACCTTGCCCTCCTTGCCCGGAATAACAACAGACTCAATCGCCAGAATACTGCCACCGACTTCGGAATAAGACAGACCGTTTACAACACCTATATTATTCTCATCATCAATCTCGCGGTTGCTGAACTTACGCACGCCGGCATATTTCTTCAGATTGCGCGGGGTAACAGAAATTTTCTTTTTTCCCTTCATCAAGATTTCTTTGATCGCCTTGCGGCAGATATTGGAAACCTCACGCTCCAGATTACGCACACCGGCCTCACGCGTGTAAAAACGGATCAAGTCGCGCAGTGCATTGTCACTGATTGAGAACTCGGTCTTTTTCAGGCCCGTAGCTTCCATCTGCTTTTTCAGCAGGTGACGCTGTACAATTTCGAGCTTCTCATCTTCGGTGTAGCCGGAAATGCGGATAATCTCCATACGGTCCAGCAATGGACGCGGCATGGTCGATAAATTGTTCGCCGTACAGACGAACATCACATCTGATAAATCGTAATCCAGCTCCAGATAGTGATCCTGGAAGGTCGCATTTTGCTCGGGGTCCAAAACCTCCAGCAAGGCAGAGCTTGGATCGCCGCGATAATCAGAACCCAACTTGTCAATCTCATCAAACAGGAAGAGCGGATTGATCGTCTTGGCCTTTTTCATACCCTGAATAACCTTACCGGGCAGCGCGCCAATATATGTGCGGCGGTGACCGCGAATCTCGCTCTCATCACGCACGCCGCCCAGCGACATGCGCACGAAGTTCCGGTTTGTCGCCTTGGCAACAGACTGCCCCAGAGAGGTTTTACCAACCCCAGGTGGACCAACTAGACACAAAATAGGCCCTTTGACCTTATTGGTGCGTTGCTGCACGGCCAAATATTCAAGAATGCGTTCCTTGACCTTCTCAAGACCGTAATGATCTTTATCGAGCACCTTTTTGGCCGCTTTAATATCTTTCTTTACCCGACTGCGTTTGGACCAAGGCACATTCAAAATCCAGTCGAGATAATTGCGCACCACGGTCGCCTCGGCAGACATCGGACTCATCTGACGCAATTTCTTCAGCTCCTTAACCGCGCGTTCTTTCGCGTCCTTGCTGAGCTTCGTTTCATCAATTTGCTTTTGCAACTCACCAAGCTCGTCGAGGCCGTCTTCGCCCTCGCCCAGCTCTTTTTGAATCGCCTTCATTTGTTCGTTCAAATAATATTCGCGCTGGGTTTTTTCCATCTGGCGTTTGACGCGCCCGCGTATTCGTTTTTCAACTTGCAGAACGCCGATCTCACCTTCCATGAAGCTGTAGATACGCTCCAGACGCTCGGCAGCCGAAACCACCTCTAACAATTCCTGTTTCTGATCGATTTTCAGCGCAAGGTGCGAGGCAATCGTATCGGCCATCTTGGATGGCTCTTCAATCTGATTAACAGAGACAATCACTTCAGGAGGGATTTTCTTATTGAGCTTCACATAGTGCTCGAACTGCGTAATCACCGCGCGGGCCAGCGCTTCGGTTTCGTCGGTCAAAACCTCATCATCAGGCATCTCAACGGCTTCGGCCTCTAAATATGTGCCGTTATCCTTGAATTTCTCGACCTGAACGCGTTTTGTGCCCTCAACCAGCACCTTAACCGTGCCATCAGGCAATTTCAGCAGCTGTAAGATCGTTCCGACCGTTCCAAACGAATATAAATCGGACTCTTTTGGATCATCTTCAGAGGGAGATTTCTGTGTTAAAAGAAGGATTTGCTTGTCTTCATGCATCACATGTTCCAAAGCTTGTACGGATTTTTCACGTCCGACAAACAGGGGAACGATCATATGAGGAAAAACAACAATATCCCGTAAGGGTAAGACAGCATACATACCGCCTTTAGAGCCACCGATCATGCGCTAAACCTTTGTTTTATTTAACTTTTATTATTGCATTTGAGATCAAAAAAACACGAACTCAATCTACAATATAGCTCAGAAACCTTTATTTTTTCTTATCATCGCTATCATCGCCCGGCAGGGAGACAACAACATCATCGACAAGACCAAACTTCTTGGCTTCTTCTGCACTCATAAAGTTATCTCGATCCATCGCTTTTTCAATATCTGCGAGTTTTTGACCCGTGTGGTGCACATAAATTTCGTTCAAACGCTCACGCAGGCGCAGGATTTCTTTGGCCTGAATTTCAATGTCAGAGGCCTGACCACGCGCACCGCCCGATGGCTGGTGGATCATAATGCGCGAGTTAGGGAGCGAATAACGCTTACCCTTCGCACCGGCCGCCAGCAGCAAAGAGCCCATAGAGGCCGCCTGCCCGATACACACGGTTGAAACCTCGGGCTTGATATATTGCATCGTGTCATACATCGCCAGACCGGATGTCACCACGCCGCCCGGAGAGTTAATGTAAAAGGAAATCGGCTTTTTCGGGTTTTCCGACTCAAGGAACAAAAGCTGCGCACAAATAAGGCTGGAGACATAGTCATTCACCTCGCCAGTCAGGAAGATAATGCGCTCTTTCAACAGGCGCGAATAAATGTCAAAGGCCCGCTCCCCTCTGTTGGTTTGTTCAATAACCGTCGGGATAAGGTGGCTGTTGTAAACTTCGATAGGATCGCGCTCTGTCATGATTTTAGATGTTCCGTTTTGTTGTTTTTAAAAGACTTCGGTCAATAGACAAACAAACCGTACCCCGAGGATACGGCTTGTTCAAGTGTGTAATGATTCAAATATCAGAGAATTAAGAGGCTTTTTTCTTTGAAGCCGGTTTTTTAGCCGGTGCTTTTTTAGCCGCAGGCTTCTTCGCCGCGGCTTTTTTTCCATCCTTCGCTGAAGCTTCGGAGGACTTACGCTTCGGCTTTTCTTCCGCTTCGTCCTCATCCAGAGCCTTCATCAGCTCTTCAGGGCTAATTTCTTTTTCCTTCACCTCGGCCAGCTCGACAATATAGTCGACAACCTTCTCTTCGAAGATTGGCGCACGCAGAGATTCAAGCGCTTGCGGGTTCTTTGAGTAGTAATCAAAGACCTCTTTTTCCTGCCCCGGATATTTCTGCGCCTCGGTAATCACCGCGCGCTGAAGTTCCTGATCGGCAACGGTCAGTTTGTTGTCACGGCCAATGGCTGACAAAATCAGACCCAGACGCACACGGCGATCCGCGATGTCTTTGAACTCAGCCTTTTCTTTATCGCTCAACTCTTCTTTATCCGCATCGGGATTACGCTGACGGTCCAGCTCAATCTGGTCGAGGATGTTTTTGTGCTCAATCTCCAGCATCGTTGGCGGCACATCGAATTTGTGCTTCTCATCCAGAACATCCAGCAGATTTTTCTTCAAAACCAGACGCGAATTGAAATCCAGCTCGTTTTGCAGCTGCTCTTCCACCGCTGTTTTCAGAGCCTTCACATCATCCAAACCAAGGGATTTGGCAAAGTCGTCATCAATTTTGGCTTCGGCAGGCTCATGAATTTCATGAAGCTTACATTCGAAAATTGCATCACGGCCGGCCAGTTCCGTCGCACCGTAATTTTCGGGGAAGGCAACCTTTACATCCTTGCTCTCACCAACCTTTAGGCCAATCAACTGGTCTTCGAAACCGGGGATGAATTGACCACTACCCAGTCTTAGGCGAAAGCCTTCGGATTTCATACCATCGTGGTGAACATCATCATCGGCGGTGCGGCCATCGAAATCAAACACGATTGTATCGCCCTCTTTGGCGCCGCGCTTTGTTTCAACCTTTTTGGTGGATGTGTTGTTGGCGGCAATACGCTCCAGCGCCTCATCAACAGATTTTGCATCCGGCTTGGCCACCAGCTTTTGCAGCTTCAAACCCTTCAGGTCTGTAATTTCGAATTTCGGCAGAACCTCAACATTCATGGAATAAACAAGATCATTGCCCTGACCAAAGTCTTTGCTTTTCACTTCGATTTTCGGCTGAATCGCAGGCTCCAGCTTTTTATCTTTCATCACTTTGGCTGATGTTTCATTTACGATCTTCTCCAGAACCTCACCCAAAATGGCGTTGCCGTATTTTTGTTTTACAATTTTCAACGGCACTTTACCGGGACGAAAACCGGGCTGGCGAATTGTTTTTGCAATCTCAGCAATCTTTTGATCTGTTGCCGCATCGATCTCTTTCGCGGCAATTGTGATTTCCATTTCGTGTGTCAGACCTTCGGCCTTTAATTCTTTTACCTGCATAACGCTCATCTTCTTTTATCTGTGTTTTATGGTGCGGGTGGAGGGACTTGAACCCCCACGCTCGAAGAGCACCAGAACCTAAATCTGGCGTGTCTACCAATTCCACCACACCCGCAAAATACATATCCATGTGGTTTGATGCGAGGTTTTAACGCACCTTCCGGCAAATTCCAAGTGTTATTTGGGGATTTTTACGGCTCTATTTGTACATTCAGCGCATCGCCGAGAGCGCAAACAACGTTTGAGGCGATATATTGACGGACGTGATCGCCGCTACCGAAGAACTTGCCGTTTACAACAAGGCTTGAAACATAGTTCTTTACCTCTTCGGAAAACATATCCAACGCCTCTGGTGAAATTTTGAGCTTAAAATCGGGCAGCGCCGTCAATGTCTCAAGCGCTTTTGAAATATTCTGCGCCACTTTATCAGCCAGATCGCCGCCATCAACAAACGCTTCGGGCCCGCGTCCGACATTTTCATTAATCACCAACGTCGCATCACTTACAGCATTCGAAATCTCGGAAAATTCGCGGGCATATTTCGTTTTTGTCTCCAAAAGTTCAGCTTTTTTGTGAATGCTTACATCTGAAACAAATGTCATGGCATGGTCTCCTTTAAAACAGCGAAGACATTATAAGATATGTAAAAATATAACAAGCTTTTCTTACTCTCTTGCTTATACAAGCAGGTCCTGCAAAACCGAGGGAATAGCGCCAGGCAGATCACTGGCCACAAGCCCCGACCCTATACGCACACCGCATTCACCGTGAATCCACACCGCCGCGCAAGCCGCATCAAAGGGCTCCATCCCCTGCCCTATAAACCCGGCAATCATGCCCGCCAGCACATCGCCCGTTCCCGCACTGGCCAAATACGGTGAGGCATGTGTATTGATCACCACACGCCCGTCCGGCGCGGCAATCACGGTCTGCTCGCCTTTGAGCACGATAACCGCGCCGCTTTTACGGGCAGCCGCCACGGCGCGCTCCTCCCGCGATCCTTTCAGATCGGGAAAGACCCGAGCGAATTCCCCTTCATGCGGAGTCAGCACAAAATGACCGCCCAGCGTTCCCGGCAAATCGTTCAGCGCATCGGCATCCAGAACCGTCGGCAAGATAGAGCTGTAATCCGGCGTCTTTGAAACACCGCCCGAGCCATAGAGCTTAACCGTGACGCGTTCATCGTCCCAATCCAGATCATCGCGCACCAGAATATGCGGCCTCAAAGTTTCGCGGTAAATCTCTCCCACACCCGGCGGGGCCAAAACCGTGACCAGCCCGGCCCCGGTCCGCGCGCATCCTTCTGCCGCCAGCCGCGTCGCGCCCGTCAATTCAGGCGCACCGTAAATCACGACATGACCATAATCATATTTATGGGACGCACCGACTTTGCGCGGAATTTTATCAGACCAGAGAGATGGGGTATTTTCTTGTGTCATAAACATGGCCCTCCAGCAGAGGAAAATGGGGCGACTGACGGGGTTCGAACCCGCGACAACTCGGATCACAACCGAGGGCTCTACCGCTGAGCTACAGTCGCCACATCGCGTCTCCCACAAAGCAGGAGGCAAATCGGATTGTCTTCTGTATATCTTTATGGTAGCTCTGGTCAAGTTTTTGTATAACAAAATTCAACAAAATTTCCTCAGGAGTACCTGCCGTGAGCGCCCATATTCTAAAATTTAAGAACAACACCGAACTTGTGAAATACATCGATGACCAAGACGTACAGTTCATCGACTTTAATTTCACCGATCTGCGCGGTAAATGGCACCACATGACGATCCATTCCAACGTTTTAGATTCTGACCTTCTCAAAAACGGGATATTCTTTGACGGTTCCTCTATTGAAGGCTGGCAGGCGATCAATGAATCAGACATGCAGCTTATGCCCGATATCGGCCATGTTGTGACCGACCCGTTCGCGGCGCAGCGCACAATCAAGATTTTCTGTGATGTTTATGACCCTGCCGACGGCAAGCCGTATAATAAAGACCCCCGCTCTATCGCGAAAGCCGCAGAGACGTATGTGAAAGAGTCCGGCGCAGGGGACGCCGCTTATTTCGGCCCTGAAGCCGAGTTTTTCATTTTTGATGATGTGAAAATTCATACCGAGCCGCACCATGTCGGCTTTCAAATCGACAGCGAGGAAGGTCCGTACAATTCCGGCCGTGACTATGAGACAGGCAATATGGGCCACCGCCCGCGCCTCAAAGGCGGCTATATTCCCGAAGCACCCGTTGATCAACTCTCTGATATTCGCGGCGAGATGCTCACCGTGATGCAATCCATGGGCGTTGCCGTTGAAAAGCACCACCACGAGGTTGCCCCAAGCCAGTGTGAGCTTGGCATTCTTTATTCAACACTGGTGGGTAGCGCCGATAACATCCAGATTTATAAACATGTCGTGCATAACGTGGCCAACAGCTACGGCAAAACCGCGACTTTCATGCCAAAACCAATCTTTGGTGATAACGGCTCTGGCATGCATGTGCACCAATCAATCTGGAACAAGGGTAAGCCCCTGTTCGCGGGCGATAAATATGCCGGCCTGTCTGAAACCGCGCTGTTTTATATTGGCGGCATTATCAAGCACGCACGCGCGCTCAACGCCTTTACCAACCCGACAACCAACAGCTATAAACGCCTCGTACCCGGCTATGAAGCGCCGGTTCTGCTCGCCTACTCCGCGCGCAACCGCTCCGCCTCTTGCCGCATTCCGCAATCTGGCGATTCACCAAAGGCTAAGCGCGTAGAAGTGCGCTTCCCTGACCCGCTGGCAAACCCGTATCTCGCCTTTGCCGCGATGCTGATGGCTGGTCTTGATGGGATTGCCAATAAAATTCACCCCGGTGAAGCGATGGATAAAGACCTCTATAAATTACCCAAAGACGAATTGGCTAAAATCCCGACTGTCTGTCATTCCCTGCGCGCGGCTGTGAACGCGCTCAAGGATGATCACGCCTTCCTGTTAAAAGGCGATGTGTTCTCGAAAGATTTGATCGAGTCTTACATTGATCTGAAAATGGAAGAGATCGAGCTGTTTGAAACGATGGTGCATCCGGTCGAATACCAGATGTATTATTCATCCTAAATTTCAGAACTTTATTTCGCCGCGATCGAGTCGACCGTGGGCTTAAGCATTTTCATGACCAGCTTGAAGGTCTCTGTATTGCGTGACCACAGCGCATAATCTTCCTCGCGCGAAGGTGTGTAAAGCGTCACGAAATAAAAGTAATCCCCGGCAGAGAGCAGGCTCGTCCATATCTCATAATTCGACAGGCGGTCATTCTGATCGTTGATTTTATACGCTTTAAAGCGAGCAAACTCGAAGAATTCATCGACCGCGATATAATCTTCAATCTCAACAGGCTCGCCGTAGCTCAACCCCCGTTCCTGAAGCCCTGCCTCATAAGCTTTAATTTCTGCTTCTAGAGATTCTGCGGCATAGGCCGAAACAATTTTAAAATCGATTTTACCATCTACGGCGGCGTTTCCGCTCGTATCCCCTTTAAACTGAACGGGGAAATTCACCAGCGAGGCCTCCATCACGTCAACAGAGCGAAACGGCGTAAAACGAATATCCCATGAAGACGGGTATGTCAGCTTGGCAATATCGAGGAAATCAAAAGCCTTCATTTCCTCGACCAGCAAATCATCTTTCTTGTTGAGCAGTTTGAAGGAGTCCATCACCTGCGCCTGCAAAATTTTCTCATCATTCCAATTTTCGATTGGCAGTTTATATTCAGCCACAACCAAATTTGCGCCATTCACCTCAACGACCGAACGCACGGCATAGCTCTGCCCGCGCTCGAGAAGAACGCGCATCACTTCGGCACGGCTTTCTGAATGAACGCGGAAGCCCTCAACCGTGCTGCCTTCTGCCTTTAAATATTGCAGCAGCCATTGCTCAGCCGTCAGAGCAAAATCAAGCTTCATCGCCTTGATTTCCATCTGACTGCGCGGCCCCGTTACGCGCGGCGGGCTGTAAAAACGCGCCATCTCATTAAAGATACGCGGGGCAAGCGAGAAATTCCCTTCACTCACACTGTTTGAAACGCTCCAATCTTTCGGATAGCGAATTTCAAATTTCAGATTTTCATTGCCCTTAGGCTCTTCGACCAGCAGGACGGTTTGCGCTTCAAATTCAGCCACAGGCAAAAGTTCAAAGCTCGGCATCGGCTTGGTATAATCACCGCCACCTTCCGCCGCATGCGTTTGCACACCCGTCAAAGACAGGCTTAAACAAACCAAAAGCACAGTTATAATTTTACGCGCTGTCATCATATTCAATTTAAAAAATTCCTGCTTTTGCGCCACACGGCCTCTTCTTTTACTTTAGCATATATATTTTGCCAGCGTCTAAGCCTTAAGCGCCCTTGATGAGGTTTTACCCTGTTATTCCACGATAAAATAGCGCTCACACTTGATTTCCACATATTTTAAAGATAAGCACAGTGTAAGAAACAACACCAAAACTCTCTGTAAAGTATCTATCGCATGTCAGATTTATTTGCTTCTTCCGCCGCCAAGGACAACAGCTATGATGCCTCGGATATCGAGGTTCTGGAAGGTCTTGAGCCCGTCCGAAAGCGGCCCGGCATGTATATCGGCGGTACGGATGAGCGCGCGCTGCATCACCTCGCCGGGGAGGTTCTAGATAACTCGATGGACGAGGCTGTGGCCGGACATGCCGACTGGATCGAAATCTCTTTGGATGAAAATAATTACCTGACCATTCGCGATAACGGGCGCGGCATTCCTGTTGACGAGCATCCGAAATTCCCCGGCAAGTCGGCGTTGGAAGTTATCTTAACAACGCTGCATTCGGGCGGTAAATTCTCAAACAAATCTTACGCGACATCGGGCGGCCTGCACGGGGTAGGTATTTCCGTTGTAAACGCTCTGTCCGATGATATGTGGGTCGAGGTTGCGCGCGATAAACAGCTGCATAAACAAAGCTTTTCCCGCGGCCTTCCAACCTCAAAACTGGAAGATTTAGGCAGCGTCAGCAACCGCCGCGGCACGGCCGTATGCTTTCACCCTGACCCGGAAATTTTCGGTGAAAAGGCCAGGTTTAAACCGGGCTGGCTATATCAGATGGCGCGCTCGAAAGCCTATCTGTATTCCGGGGTAAAAATCCGCTGGAAATGCGCGGAATCAATTATTCCCGCCGACAGCAAGGTTAAGACCGAAGATGAATTTCACTTTCCCGGCGGCTTAAGAGACTTCTTAGAGGCTTCGCTGCATGAGCGCCCGACCGTCACGCCCGAGCCTTTTTCCGGCAAAACCGACCTGCCTGATGGTGAGGGGCGCATTGAATTTGCAATGGCGTGGCCTGTTTTGGGTGAAGGCTTTATTCACTCCTACTGTAACACTATTCCCACTCCGCAGGGCGGCACACATGAAACAGGTTTTCGCAGCGCCATTTCGCGCGGACTTCGTGCGTACGGCGATATGATCGGCAAGAAAAAAGCCGCGATAATCACCGCCGATGATGTGATGATGAGTGCGGGAACGCTGCTTTCTGTCTTTATCAAAGATCCGCAATTCCAAGGGCAGACAAAAGAAAAGCTGGTCAATGCCAATGTCTCGCGCCTTGTTGATACATCCGTAAAAGATTATTTCGACCACTGGCTCTCCAGCAATCCTGATGCGAGCAATAAGTTGCTCGATGCGATTATCTTGCGCGCGGAAGAACGCCTGGCCAAACGTGAAGAGCGTGTGCAATCGCGCAAAACCGCAACGCAGAAACTGCGCCTACCCGGCAAGCTGGCCGATTGCTCGCGCCGCGATGCGGAGGACACGGAGCTGTTCATCGTTGAGGGCGACAGCGCGGGCGGATCGGCCAAGCAGGGCCGCAACCGTGAAACCCAAGCCATTCTGCCTTTGCGCGGTAAAATCCTGAACGTCGTCAGCGCGACCAAAGATAAAATCCGAGCCAACCGCGAAATTCAGGATTTAATACAGGCCATCGGCACCGGCACGGGCAAAGATTTCGACCTGACCAAGCTGCGCTATGAGCGCATTATCGTGATGACCGATGCGGATGTGGACGGGGCGCATATTGCCTCGCTGCTGATTACATTCTTCTATACACAAATGCGCCCGTTGATCGAACATGGGCATCTGTTTATCGCCATGCCCCCGCTCTACCGCCTTGTGAGCGGCAATGTCAGCGCTTACGCCCGCGATGACGCACACAAAGATGAATTGCTGGAAAGCGAATTCAAAGGCAAAACCAAAGTCGATATCAGCCGCTTTAAAGGTCTGGGCGAAATGCCGGCCAAGCAGCTGAAAGAAACCACCATGGACCCAAAAAGCCGCATTCTGATGCGCGTGACCCTGCCCGATGCCATTCAGGCGCTGGGCATCACCTCCGAGCTTTCCGAGGATATGGAGGATCAAGATATCCCGCCAAGCCCGCTGGTTGAGGTTGATGATCTGGTTGAACGCCTGATGGGTAAAAACGCGGAATCGCGCTTTGAGTTCATTCAAGACAACGCCGAATTCGCAACCGATATTGACGTTTAGAAGCGCTTCTGTTCATTTAGAGCATGCGCAAACTCGCTCTTTTATTATTGATACTAATCGCCGGACTTCTCAGCGCCGGTGGATACGCCGTCTTTGTGCATATTCCGCATATTGCGCAAGAAAAAGCGCAACAGGGATTGCGCGATGTCGGTTTACTCAGTGCCCCGCCCGCGCCCTCAGACGTGCGTTTTGATAGAATTGTTTTTGAAAATATCGCTCTCGGGGAGGATGGCTTTAGCACCCTTCAAGCTCTCGAGATTCACTACAACCCGCTGCAACTCCTTGCCTTTGGACGCCTTGAATCCGCTACCGTGCGCGGACTGAACCTGACCGGAGAGCTTTCAAGTAACATGCAGCTCAGCATCGCTGGATGGGACGATGAGGCTTTGGGCGCCTTGCAACGCAGCTTTCAAGTCAGCAAACTCGCCGTTTTAGACTCCAGATTATCACTTTTAACTCCGCAATTTGGCGGCGTGAATGCGCGCGTCGACATCGAATTTTTCCGCCGCAAAAACGCCATCGAGTTTCAGGGACGCTTAAGCAGTGAGCAAAAAACGCTCGATTTCACCGCGGCGCTCTCAGGCAGTATTAACCGCCAAGGGCTGTTGCAAAGCGTGATCACGCTCGAACAGGCGCGCTTTGAAACCGAGACGCTCAAGGCCACGCGCATGGCTGGACAAATCAATCTTGCAAAACCGCCCAGCCAGCCGCCTTCCTTTGTTTCCAGCTTCGAAGCGGGCGGGCTGAATATAAATGGCTTTGGCTGGAAAAATGCGACCGGCAGCTTCGAGGGCACACCGCGCGCCTATAAAATATTTTTGGATGCCAAGTCGGTCGGCGTTGAGGAGGCTGAGCTGAGCCTCAACAGCGAGCAAACACCCGAAGGCACACGCACGCTCTCAGGCCGTTTGCATGCAGATACTCTCAAAACCCTGTTTGATTATTTGCAAAGTCAGAACGCTCTGCCCACTGATTCCAATATATCGACTACGTTTGCAAATATTCCAGATATCAGCGTTGAATTTTTAGCTGATCCGGTGCAAGAGGCAGGCAAAAATATTCTGAACTACAGCCTTACAAATGACAAAAAAGATATTGATATTAATGGAAAAATTGAGATTGCAGATAGCCAGATTTTAAATGCATCTTTTAGCAGTGAACCGCTCTTCCTCAACAGCCTGAACTCCGAATTTCTCAAGGACGGCAGCGTCACATTCGCCGGATCGATCGAGCAAACAGATAAGAGCTTTACAAACCGCCTCAAGGCCACGATCAAGGATGCAGTCTATGCACCCGACACGCTCGCCCTTAAAAACATGTCCGGCGATGTGGTGCTGGATGATTTCTTCGCGCTCAGCACCACAAAACCGCAAGCGCTACGCTGCAAATTACCACTGCGCACAGATCATCAATGCACACTTAATCTGAAAGTCACGAACGGTGCGTTGGATTTTTCATCCCTGAACGTATCGTTGTTTGACGGGCGCATGAGCGCGCAAAACATCAACCCCTTGCGCGATAATGATCAGTGGGTGTTCTCTCTCAAGGACATAAATCTTTGGAGCTTACTTCCCGCTCTCGGATTTAAAAATGCCACAGGTACAGGCGCGCTGGACGGTCACTTCACAATTGTTAAAAAGGACGGCCGCTTGATACTAGAGCAAGGCTTAATCACCAACAGCCGCAAAGGCGTATTCCGCTATTTATACGATAAGGCTCCAGCCTTTTTTGAAGGTGATGAGTTGGAGCTAGAGACCATCCGCATCGCACTTCAAAACTACCACTTTAATGACATTGAGATCCGCATGAATGGAGCGCTGGATGAGCCTTTGGAGGTTCATATAACCGGACGTGGCACAAATCCATCACTCTATGGCGCCAGCGAAATTTCGCTCAACCTCAAAACAAAAGTGGAGGCGCAAAGCCTCCTGCAAAATCTTTTGGAAAAGCCAGCTCCTTAAGGGTAATCACAACTATCGAAAGTGACCTTAGCGAAAGAACGCGCCGCCTCTTCGACGCTCAGGCGGTATTCACGATCGCCGACAACCACGGAATGGCGGATCGGCATGACGCTGTTTTTAACAACCTCTTCCGCGCCCTTGGCTTTAAAAGATATCTCCACAGCCTTGGCCGGGTCGTACCACGCTTCGGGGTCGCCCTTTTCGTTTTTGGCTGATGCGCCACTGCCCTTGATCACAAGGCCTGCTTCAGCAATCTCCACCTTGCTCTCCGATCCCTTATACGCCGGCGTTGAAATCACAAAGCGTCGTGTCTCAGGCTCGGTACAATTGCGCGGCGGACGGGCTGAACGAATAGCAAACGCCAAACGCTCTGCGTCCATTCCTTCCTCCAACTGCTTGCGGATCAAGGTGACCAGCTCTTGCATCGGTCCTTCGGGAACTTGTTCTTCCACATCGTCTTGCAATTGCTCATAACGCAGGGTCGCTGTTTGCGCTTCAGTGCGCAGCTCCATCAAAACCGCCTCGGTTTCACTCTTTTGCTCTTCGGCCTGACGCAGCTGCTCTTGTAAAACACCGACCTTTTGCGCAGAAGCCTGCCCGCCGATCCAATACCCGATTAGGCCGGTCACAAATAATATACCCATGGCCACAGCAAAATTCAGCAAGCAGCTCATAGACCGCTTACGGTAACGTGAATGGGGATCGTAGGACGAAAAGCTCATCGTTCACTTAAAACTTATAAACCGAAATAATATTTAGCGATCAGAATATAAGCCAGCCACAAAATCAGAACAAGGGGAACACCTGTTTTTATGAAATCCATGAAACGATAGTGTCCCGGCCCCATCACCAACAAGTTGGTTTGATACCCAATGGGCGAGGCAAAAGAACAGTTTGCAGCAAAGACAACCGTGACGGCGAAGATAAAGGGCAATTCATAGGCAAGCCCCGCCGGAGCCTCAATACTGGCAGCAAGACTCATCGCAATGGGTGTAAACAAAATCGCGCACGCATTATTGGTCAGTATGTTGGTTGTGATCGCGATAATAATGAACAACACCGCCACCATCGTCAGCGGCGTATCGACAAAGGGCAGCCCCAAAATAAGCTCTGCGATATAACGTGCACCGCCGGTTACTTGCAACGCTACACCCAGCGCCAGCATCGCCCCAACCAGCAGATAAATTTTACGATCCAGAGCGCGGATTGCCTGACGCATATTCAAACAGCCTGTGGCAACCATCGCCACCGCGCCGGTTATTGCAGCCACAGGAATAGATAAGATCCCCATCGCCGCCAGCACAATCACAGACAGGAAAATACCGCCCGCAATCGGCGCCTTACCCGGTGCTGGTAATTCCTTTTTCGAGCCGGACAGGACGATAAAGTCGGTGTCATCGCGCATCGAATCCACCATGGAGCGCCGCCCGGCAACCAGCAAAACGTCCCCCGCCTCAAGGCGAATACGTCCCAAACGGCGGCGCACCACGCGCGCGCGGCGCTGAATACCCAGAATAATCACACCAAATTGCTTTTCCAGCCCGATATGGCTCAGCGACATATCAACCATGCGCGAAGCGGGTGTAATCATCAGCTCAGCCAGAATACGGGTTTCCGCAGAGCCGTCATCTGATGTTTCCTGATTTTGCTGCGCCTTGCGGTCGATAATCGCGGACTCTTCTTCCGACAGCAAGAAGCCCGGATAGCTCGACAAAATTTTAGTCAGAGTTTTGCGCGTGGCAGATACAATCAAAATATCGCCCTGCTCAATCGCGTAGCCTTCAAAGGGCGGCAAAATCAAATGCCCACCGCGCTGGATCAGTTTAATATTCAAATTTCCAAGCTGCGGGAACGCGCCTTCAACACATTCCATCCCGATCAATTTACTGTCAGAGGCAATATCCAGCTCGGCCACAAATTCTTTTTGTCCGCCCGCCAAATCCCGCGCCATAGAAGAGCGGTCGGGCAAAAGATATGGCGCAATGAAGGCCACATATAAAAATCCGATACCGGCCATCATCATACCCGGCACGACAAAATCGAAAAACTCAAGCGGTGCATGTCCAAGTTCTTCCATCGCGCTGGCAACCAGAAGGTTGGTCGAGGACCCAATAAGAGTCGTCATACCCCCCAAAATCGCCACAAAGCTGAGCGGAATCATCACCCGGCTCTCGGACATACCAACCGAGGCCGCGAGCGCCTGAATCAGCGGAATAACAATCACAACCAGCGGCGTGTTATTCAAAAACGCACTGCTGACCATCACAAAAATCAAGATACCCAAAATGGCTGCCCAAACACGCTTATAACCTTTATTAATTGCAAAAATGTTGGTTACAATCCGCAGCGCATCCGTATGGATCATCCCCTGCCCCATCACCAGCAGAGCCAAAACCGCAATCAACGAAGGATTTGCAAAACCGGCCAGCAAACTCGCCGCATTAAGATGATTGTTGCCTTCCGCATCCAACAAGGGAAAAAGCTGCCCCACCAAAAGCAAGACAGTTAATATCCCCACACTGGTAATTTCCAGCGGTACTTCTTCGCGGATAAAGGCAATCACTGACACCCCGGTCAAAGCCAGGACGAACCACATGTGAAAACTGGGATCAAGGATGATGTTCATATAAATCAGGGTTCCTGTCAGGTCGTTAAGCCATCGGCATCAAAAGGTTATAATGATTATTCAGATGCGCGGGCTTTACGCAAGTCCGACTCGACAAATTCGCCTAAATTTTTCAATCCGATACGGAAAAACACTTCCGTTGAGCTGTCTCCCGATGCATCATCGGTCAAGTTTCTTTGCGCAGTCAGGGCAAATGAAACACACTGCCCTAGATAATCAAACCCTAAAGACGCTCGGCGCAACCCCGGATTTTGGCCCAAATCCTGATGCGCCCCTACCCTTACGCGCCAGTCCTCCGAAACGTAATACGCCGCCGAGGCTTGAAGCTGTTCGCGACTCTCCGCAATCTCCGTACCGCCCAAGGCATTTGCATACAGATAACGATTTGAAAGCTGCAGCCGTTCCAGATTGAGGAAGGAATCAATCTCATGACGCTGCGGGGAGTAATTATCACTGGACAACTGAAAGCGGTAATCGAGGGTAAATTTGTTTCTATACGCCCCTGAAACTTGCCCCACGATATCCGAGCTTTGCTCGGTTAAGCCTGATCCAGCCGGGAACGGATTATCATCCTTTTCCAGACGATAACTTTGTCCGATAAAGATATCGCCGCGGCTGCCGTCATACCCATACAGCCCCGTGCGCACACCGTAGGTGGCTTTTGACTGATCCTCAATACGGTCATAGCCTGGAAATCTGTTGGCTTCGAACAAGTTAAGCGCATCGACCTGCACGTCGCGGCTATCCTCATTGGGAATATCGTTGTTTACATCAATATTGGGAGAGACGGTCAGCGCGACAAGCGGCTCAATGCTGGCCTGCATCGTGTCAAATTGACGCACCAGCGGATAACTGCTTTGCACATGCAAATCCGGCCAAAGCCGTGTTTCTGAGGTGCTGTCATCTTGCCCAGAGCCTGTGAACGCTACATTCCGGTCACGTACGTTATAGAGGTCGCCGCGAATATTCGCATTCACATTCGTCAGCAAGCCGTAATCGGACACAAGGCGCCTGCGCCAACCACCATCAATGCTAAAGCGGTTCAAATCCTGCTCGTTACCCTCGCGGCGTAGACCCAGGAAAGACGTATCTAAACTCCAGTTCCCGCCAATGACCGGCACAGCGCCGGGCTCCCCTCTGAAACTCGCGATCACCTCAGGAAGCAATTCCGGCTGGTCTTCCTGCAACTCGCGGATACGGATATCTTGGAACGCCACTAGACGACCCACGGCATAATTGCGCCCTGAAAAACGCTCGGCATAAACCTGGCTCTCCAAAACATCGCGGCCGCTGAATTTAAAATCATCAAAGTCGAAGCGGCGCACATACTGATCGTCACTCGCCCATTCTCCATCAAAGCCGGCACGCCATTTATCATTCACATTCCAAAGTGCGTTCGAAATCACATGGCCGCGCAGCTCTTCGGGATGAACTTGGCGATTGCCGTTCAGATCGCGCGTAATACGCTCTGCGTAGGTAATCCCGCCCTGCAGATATAACTGTGCATCCTGCCAGCGCTGGCGGTAATCGACCCAGCCAATCGGCGCTTGCTCGGTCGCCGCGATCAGGCCAAAGGTCGCATCCTTATCCGGCGCAATATTCCAGTAATAGGAATTGCCGAGAAACCCGCCCACATCGCTGCGAAAGCCCGCCGTTGGCCCCAAAAGACCAGACTTGCGCTTGATTGTACCATCGGGATGCGAGAAATACGGCGTATATAGAACCGGCACGCCGTATACCTCAAAACGGGCGTTGCGGTATGAAATGCGTCGCTCTTCCTCATCATGAATAACATCAGAAGCTTTGATCTGCCAGAATGGTTCTTCTCCATCACACGCCTCACACGGGGTGTAAGACGCGGTCTCCATAATCGTTGTATCGCCGTTCTCGCGCACACCGTGCTTGGCTGTAAAGCGCGCACCATCAGACATATAGCTCTTCAATCCCTCAACAAACCCGTTCTTGAGCCTGTCGTTAAATTCCACTTCATCGGAATAATGAATATCGCCGTTTATCTCGTTCAAAACCACATGGCCGCTGGCCTTGGCCGTATCGGTCTTCAGATCATATTGCACCTGATCGGCGCGCAAGATACGCCCATCCTGCACCATCATCACATTGCCTGAGGCCGTAATCACCTGTGTCTGGTCGTTATATTGCAAGTCATCGGCCGTTAAATCGACCGGACCATCGGAAGAGTCCGCCTGATTTGGTGATGCCCGATCAGCGCGCGCAGGGCCATCATCATAGGAGGAGAGCGTCGGCCGCCAAGCCGCTTCAGGTTCTGGCGCTGGCTGCGCCTGTGCAATCACTTCAACCGGCGGCGAGTTGGTCGGCGTTGTAAGCGGCGCATAGGGAGCGCTGCTAACCTGCGGTGTTTCAACAATTGTCTCTTCAGGCGCAGGCGCGGCAGCAGGCTCATCATAGCCCGTAAGCATCTGAGCATGCACGGGCCCTGCCATCATCAAGACAGCAAAGCCGCAAACACTGTAGTAATATCTGAATCTTCGGGCGGTCATATCCCTAGGGTATCGGAGAAGGTAAAAAGGAACTCAATCCTTGAAATTTTGCCAGTGTGAAGGCGTAAGAGCAAGGAAGCTCTTAGCCACTTTTGAAGAAATCAGGCACATCATCGCCAAAACCAACGCCTGATCCTTCATGAGAATCCACATCAAACTCTTTGTTTTTATTTGGTTTTTCGCGTCTATTGTCGGCCTGTGTTACCGGGCTGCGCTTTTCAGATTTCGGATTTTTATCTGATTGTTTTTCTCGTGGACCGTTTTGTTTTTTCCCGTCGCGCCCCTTATGGTCACGTTTTTTGTCATGTTTTTCATTGCGCTTTTGATCGCCTGTACTTGATGGTTTCTTTTGTTTTACGCCCTCAATTTCCGGCTCTTCAATATCCATCTTGATCAGCTTTTTAATCGCGCTGACAAATTTTTCATCCATGCCCGGAACGGCCAGCATCCATGTCCGGCCTTCATTCCCTGCGCGGCCTGTGCGGCCAATCCGGTGCACGTAATCATCGGCGTTAAAAGGCACATCATAGTTGAAAACGTGAGACACCTCATCCACATCAATCCCGCGCCCAGCCACATCCGAACACACAAGCAAGCTCACCTTGCCCTCCTTGAAGTCCTCCAGCGTGTTCATACGCGCGGCCTGTACCATGTCGCCATGCATTTCTGCCGCCGCATAGTTGTGGTTCTTCAGCCATTTTGTTAGCGCACCAATATCGCGTTTGCGGTTACAAAAAACAAAAGCGTTCTTCACATCTTCCTGCTGGATAATAGCGTCCAGAACCTCGTTTTTATTGCGCTTATCCGTCCAAACAAGGAATTGCTTTACATTTTTTGATGTCGAAGATTTCGCCGCCACCGCAACTTCACGCGGGTTACTGAGAAATTTCTTGGTCAGCTTGCTAATCTCATCAGGCATAGTCGCGGAAAACAGCAAGGTTTGGCGCATCGGCGAAAGCAGGCCGACAATTTTCTCAATATCGGGGATAAACCCCATATCCAGCATACGATCAGCCTCATCGATCACCAGAATTTTGATGTCGTTGAGCAAGATTCGCCCGCGCTCGAATAAATCCAACAAGCGCCCCGGCGTGGCGATCAGAACATCAACACCGCGATCAAGCTTCTTAATCTGCTCGTCCATCGAAACGCCGCCAACAAGCAACGCCTTCTCTAGCTTGCAGTATTTACCGTAGGTATCGAAGTTTTCGGCAATCTGCGCCGCAAGTTCTCGCGTAGGCGAAAGAATGAGTGAGCGCGGCATACGCGCCTTTGCGCGGCCGCCCTCCAGAATTTCAATCATCGGCATGGTAAAGGCCGCCGTTTTGCCCGTTCCCGTCTGGGCGAGCCCAACCACATCCCGCGCCATTAAAATATGGGGGATGGCTTGTTCCTGAATGGGTGTGGGGCTGTCATATCCGCAATCACTGATTGCTTTTAAAAGCTTGTCGCTTAAACCTAAATCTTCAAATTTCATATTTTTTTATCTACGATCCGTTTCGGCCTAAGTAGGTATTATAAAAAACGACAGAAAGCAAGGGTTAGTGATGGTGTGTCTGTTCAGAGACGATAGGAGCATCCGCCGGGGCGAAAATATGCATCCCGCGGTGGAACACGCCGTAAACGGTGATATTGACAAAAAACAGGATCGTGGCCGCCTTCATAATGATTTTTGCGCGGTCCTTTTTCGGCTCGCACGGGCCGTGGCCGCAGCCATGGTCATGGCAATCAACCTTTTTACTGTACCAGAACAACACCCAGCCCAGCATCAGCACCATGCCGGAGGCCGCAATCATCGGCACTTCCCAGTGATGCAGAAAATTATGAACTTCCACCAGCCAGCCCGGCATCGCCGAAATCATGCCCAGCCCGGCAAACAGGCTCAAGACGCTAAACAAAGTCGGCAAAACACAGCAGAAAACGTGGCTCGCTTCTGTTGCCAAAATTGCTGTGACTATGCCTTTTTGTAGTTTTTGCATCTTTGGATAATTTAATTTATATTGCTGTTACATAATAACAATCATACGTGATATGCAAGCAAAAACAAAAGAGACCATCGCCGCCATTGAGCGTAAACTCACCGCAAAGGGGGAGCGCTTCACTGCGCCCCGGCGTCAGGTTATGGCAACTTTGCTGGATTATGACGGCACGCCAAAGGCTTACGATATTGTTGAGGCGATGGGTGATGTGAAACCGATGACCGTCTATCGCGCGCTGGATTTTCTGGTTGCACAAGGGTTGGCGCACCGCATAGAGAGTTTGAACGCCTACGCGCCGTGCGTGGAATCACATTGCGCACACAAGGACTCCCAATATCTGATTTGTGAAAAATGCGAAAAGGTGGAAGAGCTGCACAATCACGCGATTGATGATTTTATCGCCAAACAACTCCTAAAAGATGGCTTTAAAATTGAGGCAAAAGTTATTGAAATACATGGGCTTTGCTCTGACTGCACTTAGTGAATATGCGGCTCTATACCCGCCGCCACAGCGCCCGTAGGATCTGCCGCCGCACCATTAAACAATCCCGAAAGCTGATCTCCGATACCATGCGCCCAAGTTTCCAGACCCGTTGGCACCATGATAATGTGTGCCGCGACACAAAACGCCACACCCAGCAAAATGCCCTTAAATGAAAAATCATGCCCTTCAACCGCCATTACTCAACACCTCAAAATGTTATAAAGTAACGATGTTATATTATAACATTTTTGATTACGCAAGAGCGCTGTGAGGAAAATTTAAACTATTTTGGAATTATCCAGCAGCCCGCAGATGGTCCTGCACCACAAATGCGCCGTCGCGAATATGCAGCTCGGTACGGTTTGCGCCATTCCAATTATCAATCTTCAAATGCCCTGCCAGATGGAACGGCTCTTTGGTTTGCTTGAGCAGTGCATCGCCCAGAGGCGTGCCCAGCGCGCGAAACGCCATCGCCTTCATGCGCCCGCCGCCTTCCCAGTCCGCAATCATTGTGCGGATATGGCTATCTCCCACCACATCGGCGGAGATAATCTTCACATTCTGGAACAGGAATAGCGGCTCGGGGTGTTCTTGCCCGAACGGGCCGACATAATCCTGCAACATATTCACCAGCGCAGGGTTCGCCCCCTGCACGCTCAACACCGCATCGATCTGCGTTTCGACATTCACCGCGCCCGATTGCATTTGGCGGGTAATATGATCATTCATAAAGGCGCGGAACGCTTCTATCTTATCCGGCTCAATCGTAAAACCGCCCGCCATCGCATGCCCGCCGCCCTTGGTCAGCAGCCCCTCATTGCGCGCATCGATAAAGGCCTGCGCGATATGGATACCGGGGATGGAGCGGCCAGAGCCCCGCCCCTCGCCTTCGGCGCGGCTAATCACGCAAGCCGGTTTTTTGTATTTATCCTTCAGCCGCCCGGCGACAAGACCGCTCAGGCCCGAATGCCCATCCTCCAGATCAACAAGGATCACGGGGTTTTGATCCAGCCCGTGCGCCTCCACCTGGTCAATCGCCGCGCGCTCCATGCCTTGCTGCATATCTTTGCGCTTGTCGTTACAATCATTGAGCGTCCAGGCAATATTGCGCGCCTCTTGCGGATCATCGGTGGAAAGCAGCTTCGCGCCCAGCTCCGATTGTCCGACGCGCGAACCTGCATTAATCCGCGGCCCTAGCATAAAGCCCGCCATATAGGTGCTCATCGGCGGCGTGCCTCCTGCAACATCAATCAGCGCCCGCAAGCCCATATTCGTGCTCTGCGCACTTTGCTCAAAGCCCTGACGCACCAGCAATCTGTTCAACCCAGTCAACGGCACCATGTCACAGACCGTGCCCAGCGCGACAATATCCAGCCAGCTTTTGAGCGGCGGCTCTTCGATGCCGTTATCCTTGTAAAACCCAGCCGCGCGCAACTTGTTATTCAGCGCCACACACAGCATGAAGGTCACGCCCACCGCCGCCAGCATATCCAGTCCCGATGTATCGTCTTTGCGCTTCGGGTTTATGATGTGATTGCCCTCAGGCAGGCTTTCTTCCGCTTCGTGGTGATCGACGATTACAATCTCCAGCCCCATCGCACGTCCGGCCGCGATGGTGTCAAAGGCCGTCGTGCCGCAATCGAGCAAGATCACAATCTCCGCTCCGCCGTCCTTCAGGCTCTGCAGCGCCGCTTCATTCGGGCCGTACCCTTCGGTCAGACGTTCGGGAATATAAATCTGCGCTTCGATGCCGACATGTTTTAATGTGCGGTAAAGCAACGCCGAGCTGGTCGCGCCATCAACATCAAAATCTCCGAAGATCGCAATCTGGCGTTTAGCCTGCACAGCGGCGGCAAGATAGTCAGCACACGCATCCATCCCCGCCAATGAAAACGGATCGGAAAAATTATCTTTCAGCGTCGGGTATAAAAAACTCTGAACATCCTCTTGCGCCACGCCGCGCGCGCACAAAAGCCGCGCCACCACCTCCGGTAGATCAAACCCGCGCGCAAGCTTTGCCACCGCATCCATATCGGTATTGGGTAGCACCCAGCGGGCCTCTTTCAAAGATTTTTCAATGAACGCTTTAGAATCGGACATGCCTATAGTCTTAGCATGTTTGCAACACTAGATGGATTTTAACCAAGTCTTGCGGGTAAAATCATGCGTCGCTTCAATGCGGCGGATCGTGCCGGATTTTGAACGCATCACCAAAGAACTGGTCTTCGCCCCGCCCGCAAAGCGGCGCACACCGCGCAGCATAGAACCATCGGTCACGCCCGTTGCGGCGAACATCACATTATCACCCTTGGCCAGATCGCCGGTCTGATAGATTTTATCAAGATCGGTAATGCCCCATTTTTCGGCGCGGGCCTTCTCATCATCATTGCGAAACACCAAGCGGCCAAGCATCGCTCCGCCCGTGCATTGCAGCGCCGCCGCGGCCAACACGCCCTCCGGCGCGCCGCCTGTGCCGACATACAGATCAATCCCCGTATCCGGGTCAGTCGTCGCAATCACGGCGCTGACATCACCATCTTGAATAAGATTGATGCGCGCTCCGGCCTTGCGTACGCCCGCCATAATCTCGTCATGGCGCGGACGATCGAGAATACACACAGTCAAATCTTCCGGGCGACCGCCCTTTTCCTTGGCCAGCTTTTTGACCACATCTTCAATCGGCGCATCCAGATCAAGAATATTTGCATCCACACCCGGCCCAACGGCAATTTTCTGCATATAGGTATCGGGCGCATTCAAAAACCCGCCCTCATCGGTCATCGCAACAACGGCCAGTGAATTATTACCACCCTTTGCGGTCGGGGTTGTCCCCTCCAGCGGATCGAGCGCGATATCAATCTTCGGGCCCTTACCGTCGCCCACTTCTTCGCCGATATAGAGCATCGGTGCCTCGTCGCGCTCCCCCTCACCGATCACAACGCGGCCCTGCATATGCAATGTACCAAACGTCTCACGCATCGCAGCCACAGCCGCCGCATCCGCAGCCTCCTTATCGCCGCGTCCAACCCAGTTCGAAGCCGCCAGCGCCGCCGCTTCGGTTACGCGCACAAGCTCCAGCGCCAAATTGCGCTCCATCATCAAATTTGATTCACTCATCTCTTTTACATCCAATTCTGCTGTCATGCGCGCATCCTATAGCTTTTACAGCTGATGTTCAATGCGCATGAGATACGGTTTTTCAAGGCAGGATTTAAGCTTTGAAATCTCTTCGCACGCGGCTTCTATATCACCGCGCTTCACATCATGAGTCACCAAGACCACAGAGACCGGCTGACCCGGATCGCGCCCGTGCTGCACCATGCTCTCAATCGAGGCGTCATGGTCGCGCAAAATCGCCGACACATCGGCAATCACGCCGGGCTGATCGGTGACAGTAAGGCGCAGATAGTAATGCTGCTTGATCGTGGCGGGGTCGATAAAGTCCGGCTTTTTAAGCGCTTTGGCCGGAATACCGAACGTTGGAACGTGCAAACCCCGCGCCAGATCGATAATATCCGCCACCACGGCAGAGGCCGTAGGCCCACGTCCAGCACCCAGCCCAGTCAGCAAAGGCGTATCGACAAAATCACCCTTCACGACAACGGCGTTATAGGCATTCTCAACCGTGCCCAGCGGAGTAGCTTCCGGCACAAGACACGGCTCAACCGTAATGTTAATCAACCCATCGCGATCTTTGGCGATACCCAGCAACTTAATGCGGTAGCCAAATTCCGCCGCGAAATTAATATCCGCGCTGGTGACTTCACGAATACCGCGCATGCGCACCTTGTTAAATTCCGGCTGCACGCCAAAGGCAATCGAGGCGAGCAAGCAAATCTTATGCCCCGCATCCACGCCATCAACATCAAAAGTCGGATCAGCCTCTGCATACCCCAAATCCTGCGCTTCTTTCAGAACATCGTCAAAATCCCGTCCGCTTTCGCGCATTTTGGTCAGGATAAAATTCGATGTGCCGTTGAGAATGCCGTATACGGCGCTCATTTTATTGCCCGCCAGCCCCTCACGCGCCGCCTTGATAATCGGAATGCCGCCCGCCACCGCCGCTTCGTAATTCAGGCTTACACCATGACCTTCGGCGAGTGTCGCCAGTTCCGTGCCATGATGCGCCAGCAGCGCCTTATTCGCGCTGACCACATGCTTACCGCCCGCTAGCGCCGCCTTGACCAAATCATAGGCCGGACCGTCCGATCCGCCAATCAACTCAATCACCGCATCGGCCTCAACGCCCGCGAGGCCAGCCGCATCATCCACCCACTCATAAGCCGAAACATCAACCCCGCGCTCCTTGGCTTTATCACGCGCATTCACCGCGACAATCTCCACCGGCCGCCCGGCGCGCATAGCCACCTGCGCGGCATTGCTCTGGAGAATTTCGACAACGCCCGCGCCCACCGTGCCCAGTCCTGCGATAGCAACGCGAAACGGCTCAGTCATGTTCTAAAATCTCCAATTTCTGCCTTTCCTGCGCAAGCAGGAATCTGTCTGCCTCTGTTTACAAAGATCCCCGCTTTCGCGGGGAAGACAACATTTAAATTGCTGCCAAAAACTCTATTGCGGCTGAATTTCCACGCGGCGTGCTTCGGCACTGCCTGCCCCGGTGACATTCTCGCCATAGCCAACTGTTTCAATGCTTTCCGCCGGAACGCCTTTACCGATCAAACCCTTGCTCACCGCATAAGCGCGGTCCAGAGATTTGCGCAAATTCACCATCTTGCGCGTAATCGGATCATTAATTGAAGCCTCGGAGCTGGCATAACCAACCACGCGAACATTGCGCCCGGATACGCGCTGCGCGATCTCATCCAGGACCTGCTCATCCTGTCCGCTCAGGGTTGAAGAATCATAAGGGAAGTAAATTCGCGCCGCGCCATTTGTTGAAACTGAATTTATCACGGGTGCAGGGGCGCCATGTTCCATTATAGGCTCCATTCCCACGTGCCCGCCATCCATCTCAACAGGCGTTACCGGCGCCGCCGCAGGCATGGAGCTTATCGGCTCACGCATGGCATATGGCGCACCGCCGCCCAAGGGGAAAACCTCAACGCTTGGTTTCATGGACGATCCTTGCCCGCTGGATATACGCGCGGGGCTAACAGGCGCTGCCTGCCCGTCAAAACCATACAGCTGTACCTGAGACGTTGAAACTGCGCCAGCCACATCGTCATACCCCTGAATATTCAGATTGGATACGTCTTCGCGCGCCTGCGCATTACCGCCATTCATCAAATCAATTTGCTGCGCTGTCGGGTCTGGTGCATCAAAATACGAACAACCCGCCAGCAAAACAGCGGCAGCAAACAGTGAAAGAGGTGACAAAAGCGTTTTTGATTTAAACAGAGCGTGCACGGGCCTTACCTTTTTTGAATAGCGAATCGATTGAATGTGCCTCAATGATAGAAACGATTATCCCTCTCATCAACCCTGCCGGACGCACCATACACAATCATCTTTCAGTTGCTTTTTAACCGCCCATGCGTCAGATTGCCAATCAGGAGAGAAAAGACATTAAAATTATGGCGCAAGCATCAGAAAATAATAAGGAAAATCAATTCGGAGATGATATTAAAATCCCCGATCCGATCGCCCTTGGTCAAGCCTTGCTTAAGGCCTATGAGCACGCGCAGCCCGTTCTGAGCGATATGATGGGTAAATACAGCCAGAGCTGGGCCGAGCAGGATTTCGATCCGATGAATATCACCCAGACCTATATGGAATTTCTGCAAAGCCTGATGCAAGACCCACAAAAATTCTGGGATATGCAGACGCAATACTGGCAGAACTACATGCAAATCTGGCAAGACAGCGCGCGCAAATTCATGGGCGAAGACGTTCAGGACCTGATCAACCCGGAAAAAGGTGACCGCCGCTTTAGCGCCAAAGAATGGCAGGACAATGCCCTGTTCGATTTTATCAAGCAATCCTACCTGTTGACCGCGGACTGGATGGAAAACACGGTGCGGGAAACGCAAGGCTTGGAAGAACCCAAGAAAGAAAAGCTCGCTTTTTACGCCCGCCAATTTGCCAATGCGATGTCACCAACCAATTTTGTCCTAACCAACCCGGAGGTTTTAAAAGAAACCCTCAAAACCGGCGGGGAAAACCTCGTGCGCGGCTTTGAAAACCTGATCGAGGATATTGAGCGCGGCCACGGCGAGCTGAAAATCAGCACAACGGATTACACGGCTTTTGAGCTGGGTAAAAACCTCGCCACCACGCCCGGATCGGTGGTGTATGAAAACGACCTCATCCAACTCATCCAATATGAACCGGCCACAGACAAGGTCTATAAACGCCCGCTGCTGGTGATCCCGCCCTGGATCAATAAATATTACATCCTTGATCTGCGCCCGGATAACTCCTTTATCAAATACGCGCTAGAGCAAGGCCATACGGTCTTTATCATTTCATGGGTAAATCCCAACGCTGCGCTCGCGAAAAAGAGTTTTGAGGATTACATGCGTGAAGGCGTTCTAGCCGCGCTTGATGAAATCCAAACCATTACGGGTGAGCCTGACGCCAATGCCGTGGGGTATTGCTTAGGCGGAACGCTGTTGGCCATTACGTTGGCGTACTTGGCCGCCAATAAAAAGGCCGATCGCGTTGCCAGTGCAACCTTCCTCACCACCTTGCTCGATTTCGACCAAGCCGGACAGATGAAGCTGTTCCTTGATGATGAGCAGCTCAAGGCCATGGACAAAGAAATGTCAGAAAAAGGCGTACTGCGCGCCAAACAAATTCAAAAGACCTTCAGTCTTTTACGATCAAACGATTTGATCTGGTCTTTCGTCGTGAATAATTACCTGATGGGCAAAGAGCCCTTCCCCTTTGACCTTCTGTATTGGAACGATGATTCCACGAACATGCCCGCGGCCATGCACAGCTTTTACCTGCGCGCGATGTACCGGGATAATCTGCTGACCAAGCCTGGCGGCATCACAATGGGCGATACGCCGATCGATCTCTCAAAAATCAAAACGCCTGCCTATTTCCTATCCACGCGCGAAGATCACATTGCGCCGTGGACAGCCACTTATGAGGGCACGCAGATGCTGGGCGGACCAGTAAACTTCACGCTGGCCGCATCAGGGCATATTGCCGGCGTTGTAAACGCGCCCGCGCGTAAGAAATATTGCTATTGGAGCGCCGATAAAACACCGCGCGAATCCGAAAAATGGCTGGAGAGCGCCGCCGAGCAAGATGGCTCCTGGTGGCCGCACTGGGATAAATGGCTCAAAACCTATGGCGGCGAAAAGATCAAAGCCCGCGCGGTCAAAAAAGCGCTGGAGAGCGCTCCGGGGCGCTATGTGAAGGTCAAAAGCGATTAGCGCCTTTAAAAAATCATCCCATATAAATTGACATAAAGACAATAATCGTCTAATTCTTGAAGACTATCTGATTATTTATGATCTGGGACTGCGTATTATGAGACGATTATTAGCCACCGCCTTTGCCAGTGTAACCATGCTCGCCGCCGCGCAAGCGCAGGACCAAGAAAAACCCGCCAACAACAAGCGCCCCGCAAAAACAGAAGTCATCACAATCCTTGATAAACAATCCTCAAAGGGGCTTGCGGATCCGTTTGTTTACGGGGCGAACGGCAAACCCCATGTTCTCGTAGATACGACACGCTACAGCGCTTTAAAAAAGGGCGAAGTCCGTAATATGCGTGCCTCGGAAAGCATAATTGAGAAATCCGAAATGTACGAAAGTCTTGTCAAAGAAAGTGAATATTACCCTGTCTATATTTTGGTGTATGACCCGCGGGAAGATCAAAAATATAAAGGCCATATGATCAGCGCCTTTGAAGATTACTACGGGAATGTCGCCGCCGTCCTCTATCTGGTTGATGTTAATGATCACCCCGACCTTGCACTAGAGGTCGTCAATGGGCAGTTCGTGCAAAGACGAACGCCATTTAAGGATTTTTATATCGGCCCGCCCTCTCAAACTGAAGAGCGCTTCGATCATAAGAATGTAAAGAAGAACGATCCTAAAAAAGAGTTTTACTACTTCTTTGACGCAGCAGAACTGTACAGAAATCCAAAACAACACAAGATTTCAAATCCCAACCCAACCCCCATGCTCCAGCGGGGATAAAACATGAAACTGCGTAAACTCTCTGTTGTTTTTGCATTGGCGGGCCTGACAGCCACAACCAGCCTGGCGCAAAATGGCTTTCCTTTCAAATACCTAAACAGTGACTATATGGATATAACGGAAGAAGGGGATACGATTTACGCCACTCAAAAATACGGTTTTTTTAAAATTACAAAAGCTGGCGACACACTTCAATTTCCCAAAAGCGATAACCCCATCCAAAGGCTTCTTTGGGATCAATATACCGAGAAATTGATCGAGGGCAGCACATACAAGCCCGTCTATTTACTTCAGGCTGATCCTAATTGCCCGTATAATATGGATTTTCAAGCGATAGCTCTACAAGTGTTTGAACGCGCCTATAAAAACACGCCTGAAAAACCCGATCTCTATTTAATCTATCCCGAAACACATCCCGATCTTGCCAAAAACGAGTCTTGCTTGAGAGGTGTTTACCAACGCCAAATAAACAAAAAGATTGTCTTTGCGCCGCGGCATGATGAACAGGGCAACATCGACAGAACAAAGCTCACTATGGAGTTAATGCTTTTCTTCGAAACAGTGGACCCGAGTATAAAATTCGAACCCTTTTCTTTGACTGAAAACGCTCTGAGTAACGAATAAAAAAGGCGCTCGGTAAGAGCGCCTTTTGAACTTTGTATAAAGCTTGCAGCTTAACGCTTCGCCCACTGCTTGGTACGACGGGCTTTGTGCTTACCAACCTTCTTACGCTCAACGATACGCGCATCGCGTGTCATCATGCCGGCTTTCTTCAGCGCCGGGCGCATGCCGGGGTCGAAGTTTTCAAGCGCACGGGAAATACCGTGACGAACCGCACCGGCTTGGCCTGATAGACCGCCGCCTTTTACGGTACACATAACATCGAACTGACCAACACCGTTTACGATCAGGAACGGCTGGTTCAAGATCAGGCGGTGCGTGTTACGCGCGAAATACTCTGCCTGGTCCTGACCGTTTACAACGACCTTACCAGAGCCTTTTTTCACCCAAACACGGGCCACGGCATCTTTACGACGGCCAGTACCGTAGGCACGGCCAAGTTCATCAACCTGCGCCTTTTTAGGCTCCACTTTTTCTTCAGTTTTTGTTTCCGCTTTAGCATCTGTAGCAACGGCTCCGCCGATTTCTTTCAGATCCTTGATTGCTTCTTCTTTTTTCTCGGCCATGGTTCTTAGCCTCTCTTATTCTTAGGGTTCATGGACGCAAAATCGATAACTTCAGGCTTTTGCGCTTCCTGATTGTGCTCAGGACCGGCATAAACGCGCAGGTTCTTGAACACTTTACGGCCCAAAGGACCTTTTGGCAGCATACGCTCAACGGCCTTTTCAACCACGCGCTCTGGGTGCTTTCCTTCAAGGATCTGACCTTTAGAGCGCTGCTTGATACCGCCGGGATAGCCTGTGTGCCAGTAGAAAATATCACCGTCACGCTTGTTACCGGTCAGGTGAACTTTATCAGCGTTGATTACGATTACGTTATCGCCGTCATCCACGTTTGGTGTGAAAGAAGGCTTGTGCTTACCGCGAAGACGAAGAGCGACATAGCTCGCCAGACGACCAAGGACAACGCCCTCAGCATCAATAACGACCCATTTTTTCTCGACCTCTGCGGGTTTGGCAGAATATGTAGACATGGTTTTGTTCCTCATTAAAAACTGTGACCGCGTTATAACGACAAATAACGCACCCCGTCAACAAAAAAATGCATATATTTGAGGGGATTAAATATAAGGTAATTAATTACCCTATTTTTTGGTTTCTGCCTCAATCCACTGCAAAAACGGCGCGTGGCCCTGCTCTATAGGCCAGCTGACGATGCACGGCACATCATAGGAATGCAGCGCTCTTATGCGCGCTTCAATCTGTGGGAACAACTCTGCGCGAGACTTAAAGATCACCGCCACCTCTTGTGCGCTCTCGACCTTACCCTCCCACCAGTAAAGCGAACTATGCGCGGGCAAGATATTCGCACACGCCACGAGGCGTTCCTCAACCAACGTCTTGGAAATACTCTGCGCCTCGTCTTGCGACGCCGCAGTCATGTAGATAATAACGGGCATTTATACGCCACAAATTTTGAAAATGGTCGGAACGAGAGGAATTAGCTTGTGCTTCGCACGGCGCTGGCCCTTCGCTTCGCTTTCGGGCTGAACGTCGTTCAAACCCTCGCTCACAATTATTTTCAAAAGCGCCGAAGCAAGCTCCGGCTTTTTGAAAATGGTCGGAACGAGAGGATTTGAACCTCCGACCCCTTGCACCCCATGCAAGTGCGCTACCAGGCTGCGCCACGTTCCGACTTTCAATGTGAATGGGGTTGTATAGTATTTTGCATCCTAATGCAACGCACGTAAAAATAAATTGACATATTAAAAATCAACCTATAGACATAAGATAATCAAAATAAGGATGACAAAAAAATGAGCACAAACGATATCGGTTTAGATTTTCAAGACACCTACATGCGGCTGATCACAAAGTCTAATAAAATCCCTAGTGAGCGCGCAAAAAAATGTATCGCTTTTCTGTTCAAAATGGCCGCGAATACGGGCGCGGATGTCGCAATTCAATTTGATACGAACGACGCTCATCAGCTTGAATTGGGCAAGGAAGTCATAAACGGCATTCACGACTCATCAAATGAGAGAGACAGCCTGCAAAAAACATATGGAGTGAAATTAAGCCTAGTCCGCGCATGGAATGAAACGGGAATGTTTGCCTTCGCATTGCACAGCGGAAAAAAGACTGGGTACGAAGAAGAGCTCCGCAACGCCCTTCATATTGATGCCAACGAAATCAACATGAAACAAATCAATAGATTTGAGTTGCCTTTGCCTAGAGTAGCAAGAAATTAACTTATTCAGGAGAGCTTAAGGACCCCTTTAGGTCTTTAAGTTCATGCAAAACAGCCTCAAGGGCTTTTCTGTTTTTTGAACTCAGCCCCAGCGCATCAATATGACCACTGACCTGACGGGGCTGCTGAGGTTTTTGCGCCAAAGGCTGCTGTACATTGCTGGCCTGCGCGGGCTTTGCCGCCGCCGGCTTGTTGTTTTGCACAACGCTGTTCTTACCCTGCTCGCGCAGAAGCTTTTGAACGCCCTTAATCGTGTAGCCTTCAGTGTAGAGAAGATGATGAATGCTTTTGAGAAGCGCGATATCTTCCGGGCGGTAGTAACGGCGACCTCCGCCACGCTTAAGCGGGCGCACCTGAGAAAATTTGGTCTCCCAGAACCGCAGCACATGCTGCTGCACATCCAGCTCATCCGCCACTTCGCTGATCGTGCGGAAGGCCGAAGCGGATTTCTTCGCGTTGGAAGACGCACTTGCGTTCACAGCGCGCTGTTCAGTTCTTGGCGCTGTATCTTGCTGCGTATCCTGATCAGATGTCGATGATGATGCTTGTGCGTTCATGAGAAATCCTCACTTCTTATTTTTATCTGTTGTTTAATAGCCCAAATAAAACGCCCGGTTATGGGGCGTTTTGTCTCTTAGTAATTATCGTCAGAGCTGTTGTAATTGCTCTGCCCAAATCCTTGAGGCGCACTCGGCTGCGCGGCGCCGGTCGCTTCGTTAATGCGGTCCTTCAAAACATGAGAGGCGCGGAAGACAACAACCTTGCGCGGTAAAATCGGAACCTCGACCCCTGTTTTCGGGTTACGACCAACGCGCTCACCCTTCTCACGAATTGAGAAGCTGCCGAAGGATGAGATTTTCACGTTATCGCCCTTCACCAAAGTATTGGAGATTTCGTCGAGAACAGATTCGACCAGATCAGATGATTCGTTGCGAGAAAGACCAACTTCCTCATACACGGCCTCGGCCAAGTCTGCCCTGGTAATTGTGCGATTTTCCATGTTCACTCCCAGCAATGTAAGATTGACTCTCACACTAGCGATTCAAATACTGCGCGTCAATAAATTGTCAGGAGTTAATCACAAAAAATTGCAAGTGCTTCAAGGGGTAAGGACTCGTTCTTGAGCCGCAGACATCAGAAACGCGCAAGCACAGCGCCCCACGTCAAACCGCCGCCCATCGCTTCCAGCAACAACAGCTGACCGCGCTGAATGCGTCCGTCCGCCACAGCGCTATGCAGCGCCAGCGGAATGGAGGCTGCGGATGTGTTGCCATGTTCACCAACGGTTAGAACCACTTGATCCATCGGCAAATTTAGCTTTTTCGCGGTGCCCTCGATAATGCGGCTATTGGCCTGATGCGGCACCAGCCAGTCTACATCCTGCGCAGTGATGCCATTGCTCTCCAGCGCCTCATTCACAACATCGGCCATATATTGCACGGCGTATTTAAACACTTCGCGCCCGTGCATCACAATGTGCCCGGCCGCGCCTGTTGTCGATGCCCCGCCATCGGTATACAGCAAGTCACGCTGCGCGCCATTCGCATAAAGATGGGATGATAGAATCCCCCTATCACTAATATCGCCAGCGCCACCTTCATCAGCCTCCAGAACAACCGCGCCCGCGCCGTCACCAAACAGAACGCAGGTCGTGCGGTCATTCCAATCGAGGATCGAAGACATTTTCTCCGCGCCAATCACAAGTACGCGCTTGGCCTGCCCGGTCACTATAAAATTATTGGCCACACTCATTGCATAGACAAAGCCGGTACACACCGCCTGAACATCAAAGGCGATTCCCGGCGGAAGCCCCAGCGCGGCCTGAACTTTCACGGCCACCGCCGGAAAAGTCTGATCCGGCGTTGTGGTCGCCACAATCACCGCATCAATATCGCCCGGTGCGATTCCTGAATTGGCAATCGCCATGCGGGCCGCCTCAATCGCCATATCACCCGTGCTTTGGCCTTCGGCTGCAATGTGGCGCTGCTTGATACCGCTGCGTTGCTGAATCCACTCATCAGAGGTCTCAACCATCTTTTCCAGATCGTGATTGGTCAGGATTTTCTCAGGCAAATAGGCACCTGTACCGCGGATGATAGATCGAATTGTCATGATAGATTAAAGCCCAGTGTTGTTTTTATGTCAGGAATGTTTCCTGTGCCATCAGATTGTTAATTTCTTCCCCGACGCGGTTAATATACCCATGGCGCGCCAATTGTACAGACAATCTAACCGCACTGGCAAAACCGATGGCATCGCTGCCCCCGTGGCTCTTGACACATAAGCCCCCTAAACCAAGAAAAACACCGCCATTATATAGGCGCGGGTCCATTTTTCTTTTTGCTTGCTTTAATGCGGAATAGGCAAGCAGACCTCCCACCATAGATAAAGGATTCGACTTGAAAGCCTGCTTAAGAAGGTCGCCCATAAGCTTACCAACGCCCTCAGCCGTCTTCAGGGCGATATTCCCTGCATATCCGTCTGTGACAACCACATCCACTGTACCCTTGGTAATGTCATTCCCCTCAACAAAGCCGTAATATTGCCCCGGAAATTCTACCTGCGCCAATGTCTCTGCCGCGCCGCGCACATGATCCGGGCCTTTCATATCTTCAGAACCAACATTGAGCAACCCAACGCTCGGGCGCTCCTTTTGCATGTGGGAACGGGCAAACACCGCGCCTAAAACCGCGAATTGAACCAGATTTTCCGCATCCACCAAGACATTCGCGCCCAGATCCAGCATCACGGTCTTGCCTGTTAAGGTCGGAAACACGCTGGCAATCGCCGGGCGGTGAATACCGGGCAGCGGGCGTAAAATAACCTTGGCCAGCGCCATCAGCGCCCCTGTATTACCCGAGGACACAACCGCCTGCGCCTCGCCGTCTTTTACGGCCTCAATCGCCATACGCATGCTGCTATCCTTGCTGGAGCGCAGCGCGGATGAGGGTTTTTCATCGCTGCGCACGATCTTTGTTGTGTGGATTACCTCGCAGACATTCAACAAGGATTTATGCTTATTCAGCAGCGGATAAATCAGGGCCTCATCGCCATAGATTTTAAAGCGCACTTGCGGGTTATCCTGATGCACCAGCGCCAAGCCGGGAATCGAGCTTTCAACACCAAAATCCCCGCCCATCGCATCTATCGCAATTGTTATAGATTTATTAGACACCAACAGCCTTCCGCCATTTAAAGACTAAAAACGGCGTTATTATAACAGCTATATTTTATGAAACCAGACCCCGATGCGGGGTCTGTAGATAACCAAGCTTACGCTTTACCTTCGATAACCTGCTTACCTTTGTAAGTGCCGGTTTTCAGGTCAATGTGGTGACGACGCTTAGGTTCGCCAGTATTCTGGTCTTCAACCCAATTTGTCGTTGTCAACGCGTCATGCGCGCGGCGCATGTTACGCTTGGACTTTGTGGTTTTTCTCTTAGGGACAGCCATGAGCCTATTCCTCTTTGTTTAAATCTTCAATCTCGAAGCGGCTTTCTAACGAATATAAAGCGATAAAGCAAGAAAATTATTCGCTATTTCAGCTTATCTTTCCAGTCTTTGAGCGCGGCAAACGGGTTTTTACGGTGATCGGACGCTTCGCGCTCCGCTTCAGCCGGATTCTCATACTCCACCCCTTCCGCATGCGGATAGGGGTTAATCCCCAGCGAGAGATACTGCACGGCCAACTCACCCAAATCGATCTTACCGTCTATAATGGCTTCCGGATCCTCACTTTCCTCGAGCATGGGCACTTCGCTGCCGCCCTTTTTTAAATCCCGCTCACGCCGCGCTTTGGACAGGGGAACCGCCTGCGCCGGGTCGGCAAACCACGCCTCAAACTCTTCCTCGATATGTGTTTCAATCGGCTCGAGCGTCACGACGCAATTTTGCACAACATCGGCACTGACGGTGCCTTGTACAAAAATCACCTGACCACGGCGCTGCAAAGTTATATGCGCACCAATGGCCTTCACCTCTTCCACCTCAAGACGGCGGGCAAGGGCTTTGCGCTGTTCTTCATCAGGCTTAATATCAAATACCTGCGCGGTATCTTCAATCTCACCCACATTGATCCAATGCGACCATTCCGATTCTACAAATTCTGCTGTTTTTCCGCTCATCTTAAGCCTTTCCTGTGATCGGGACGAAAGAGGCCCGCCCCTGAACAATGCTCTTGGCATTTTGTTTTTTAATATTGGCCCGCACATAGCGCGCGATTTTATCGGCGGGTGCATCGGCGCGCCCGTTATATACATTCCGGCGCACAGCCTCAACAAACGCCGCTTTATCCTGATAGAGCTCTTCATACGCATTCATGCGCCCGTTAAAGCCAGTCATCATACGGCGCATATGTTTGGGCACACCCATATCGCCCTTGCCCAGCTGGCGCAGCGATTGGTCCATATCGGCAAACATAATATCAAACAGCGCCTGATTAAACGCCTCGTCCACGCCGGCCGCCAGCGCCACATGCATAACAATAAAGATATGCAGGCATAAAACCTCAAAGCGCCCTTCAAAATTATCCTCAACCCCGTAATCGCTGTAAAAGGCCGCATCGCGCGCATGGCTCAGGGCCGCCGCATATATATCATGCGCAACCGCCTCATAAGGATTTTTGGATTTCATCAGTCCGAACATTGCTTTATGCTTCTCTTTAGCGCTATATCTTTTCACCACAATTGATTGAGTTATCGATATATCATGACAAAACAAAATATGAAGAGAAAACTTATACTTTCTGCCGCCGCGGCGCTTTTACTCACCAGCGCCTGCACTCCGACCATCAGCCAGCGCGGCAACAAGCTTGAAGATTACCAATTGCAGGGCGTGGTCGCCGGGGTACACACCCGCACAGACGTTTTGCGCATTCTGGGCTCGCCTACGACCCAAGCGCCCTTTGATGAAAATATCTGGTATTATATCGGGCAGGAAACCGAGAAGCGCGGCATTCTCGACCCCGAAGTCACGGATGAGCGTATCGTCGTCGTGGCCTTTAATGACGAAGGCGTAGTGGAGCAGATTGAAGAGGTTGATTCAGACCGCATTAACATCCCGCTCGCGCGCTCCAAAACGGCAACCCACGGCAATGATTTGACCGTGATGCAGCAGCTTCTGGGCAATCTGGGCCGCTTCAACCCGCAAACCAGCAGCGGCGATCTGGGCAGCTCCAGCGGCGACAATCGTTAAGCCCCACTCTCAAGACACAAAAAAGCCCCGCCGGAGAGCGGGGCTTTCTTAATTCGTTAAGGCATTGGCTTTACTTAAGCACCGACCACGTATTTGGCAACAACCGCCACCAACAAGATTGCAACGATGTTCGCAATCTTGATCAGCGGGTTCACCGCTGGGCCGGCCGTATCTTTGTACGGGTCGCCTACAGTGTCCCCTGTCACGGCCGCGTGGTGAGCGTCAGAGCCCTTACCACCATGGTTGCCATCTTCGATGTATTTCTTCGCATTGTCCCATGCGCCGCCACCGGCGGTCATAGAAATCGCCACGAACAAGCCCGTCACGATCGTTCCAACCAACATCGCACCCAGAGACTGGAATGCGGGGCCGTAAGAACCGCTGACTTTGAACACAACAAAGAACAAAGCAACAGGTGCCAAAACAGGCAGAAGTGATGGCATAATCATTTCCTTGATCGCAGCCTTGGTCAGGATGTCGACCGCCTTGCCGTATTCGGGCTTGGCTTTACCTGTCATGATGCCTTTGATCTCTTTGAACTGACGGCGAACCTCAATCACCACGGAGCCCGCCGCGCGGCCAACAGCTGTCATCGACATCGCACCGAAGAGATAAGGCAGCAAGCCACCAACAAACAGACCGATGATCACATATGGATCCTGCAGCGAGTAGCCCAGATCAGAGAATTCAGGCATGTAGTGCTTGATCTCTTCAGTGTAACCCGCAAACAGAACCAGCGCCGCCAGACCGGCAGAACCGATCGCGTAGCCCTTGGTCACCGCTTTTGTGGTGTTACCAACCGCATCCAGAGCATCTGTTGTGTTACGGACCTTCTGAGGCAGGTTCGCCATTTCGGCAATACCACCGGCGTTATCAGTCACAGGACCGTAAGCATCCAGCGCCACAACCATACCAGCCAGTGACAACATAGAAGTTGCCGCCATCGCGATACCGTACAGACCGGCAAAATCATGCGCGAGCCAGATACCGCCACAGATGATCAGAACCGGCAGAGCTGTTGATTCCAGAGAAATCGCCAGACCTTGGATCACGTTTGTACCGTGACCGGTTTCAGAGGCTTTGGCAATCACGCGCACAGGACGGTAATTTGTCGAGGTGTAATATTCTGTCACCCAAACAATTAAGCCTGTCACGCCAAGGCCGGTCATAATACACCAGAACAAAGCTTCGGGTGTTACAACGCCGCCATTGGCCAGCGGAATAGCCTGATCCACGCCCATATTACCAATCACAATCGCGATCAAAAGAGCCGAGAACACGGCGCTAGCGATGAAGCCTTTGTAAAGAGCACCCATGATGTTCTTGCTCTTGCCAAGACGCACGAAGAATGTACCGGCAACAGAACCCAGAATACACAAACCACCGATCAGAAGCGGCAGAATCATCATCTGCTCAACGGCAGTTGGGTCAAAGGCGCTGTAAGCGATCAGCATGGTTGCCACAACAGTAACAGCATAGGTTTCGAACAAGTCGGCTGCCATTCCGGCGCAGTCACCAACATTGTCACCCACGTTATCGGCAATCACAGCCGCGTTGCGTGGGTCATCCTCAGGGATACCCGCCTCAACCTTACCAACAAGGTCCGCACCAACGTCGGCGCCTTTGGTAAAGATACCGCCGCCCAAACGCGCGAAGATCGAAATCAAAGATGCACCAAAACCAAGACCAACAAGACCTTCGAGAATTTGACGCAAGATTTCGAGGCGCTCTGTGCCAACCGCTTCAGGCATACCGAAATAGTGCTGAAGCGCGACATAGTAACCCGCAACGCCCAGCAGTCCGAGACCAACAACCAGCATGCCGGTAATTGCGCCGGCTTTGAAGGCAACATTCATGGCAGAAGCCATGTTCTTTGTCGCCGCTTGTGTTGTACGAACGTTGGACTTCACAGAAACCAGCATGCCGTTATATCCGGCCAAACCAGACAGAACCGCACCAAGCACGAAACCAATAGCAACGTGAGGGCCCAGCAGAACGTGAAGCAAAATTGCAACCGCTACGCCAACCAGCGCAATGGTTTTGTACTGACGGTCCAGATAGGCTTTTGCGCCTTCCTGAATCGCACCAGCAATCTCCTGCATGCGTTTATTACCCGCACTCATAGAGAGAATCTGCCGTGATGCTGCCATGCTGTATACCAGCGCTAACAGGCCGCAACACGCGATTGTTAGATAAATAGGTGTCATTTAGTCTTCCTCATTATTTTCTTTTTGAAAAATGTTAAGCGAATTAAGGCTGTGAAATACCCTAGAGAAATATCACAGCACGTAACACTGGCAAAATTACAGGGAGGAATCCAGCCCGAAACGCTTTTTTATAAACAGATTTTCATAAAAAAATGCCCGGGACAAAGCCCGGGCAGTTCAGATGTAATGTAGAGGGTTCACATCATAACTCGATATTTCTATATCGGGCGTTGCTGAACCACCTGCAAGAGCACGTCTTGCACAGTATCTTCATCGCCCATAACTCTATCCGATATTTTATTGAGCCTTTGTTTGATTTCACCAACCTGAATGACGCCGCCCTTCAGGGCCGCATGGCGGTTAAGAACGCCGTACATGTCCTGAATGAACGCATCTTTCAGCTTTGGCTCATATTTTTCGACTTTGCTGGCGGCCGCAGAATCAGCAACCTCAAGCGCCACAACCATGCTGATGGTTTGTGAAACGCCGTTATTATCAACGATCGGAAGAACCAGAGGCCCAAGCTCAACAAACTCAAAAGAGCCGCCGCCATGGCCGCCTTCATCGTGCTTAGCCTCTTGCAGCTTTTGCTCGTGCTCATCCGCGCCGGATGAAGCTTCCGCTTCCTGTGTGAAATAAAAATATGCCCCAGCGGCCCCACCGCCAAGGACAAGAACTGCCACGAGAGCAATAATTAACATACGCATAAGTAAACCCTAACTACTTAGATTATGAACCCTATTCATTTAATTCTAATATGGAAAAGTTAAGGCGGCGTTTGTTTATGATAAAATTTTATCTAAATGCGTTAGAAAATCAGAGGCTTAATCCCTGAAGGCACGGGCGGCGGCATCCAAAACACCATTGACCAAAGACACCTCGCCCTTCTCGTAAAAAGCGTGGGTAACATTCAAATAATCGTTAATTATTATAGGAGAATCAATGTCTTGATGGACAAGCAGCTCATACCCCGCACAGAGCAGGATCGATTGCAGCAAAATGTCCATTTTCGGCTTCGCGCCATCGGTTTGTGGCTTCAAATTACTCTCAACCACTTGAATAATATCGCTTTTTCGCTCTTGAACGCCAAACAGCACCTTTTTGAGCAAAGCACCATCGGGTTCAACCAGTTTTTCACCGTCTATTTCCCGATCGGGCGCATCCTCAATAAATTGCTGATAAATTTTGTCTATAGAATCATTGGTGTGAGTCGCCTGATACAGCGCCTGCACTGCGCATAAACGGGCCGAAAGCGCCTTGGCTTTCTGCGAAGGTTTATGCTTTTTTTCCGCCGCCGCCTTACTCATTTTACCGTCCCGCCTTGAGTTCTATTAATGTCAGAGCCGCGCCCACAGCGCTTTGGCCCTTGTTTTTTTGCGCCGGATCGGCGCGCACAATCGCCTGCGCCTTGGTTTCGCAGGTTAAAATGCCGTTCCCGATCGCCAGTTCGTTGTGCACCGTTAAATCCATGATCGCGCGGGCGCTCTCTCCCGCAACAATATCGTAATGGGACGTTTCCCCGCGAATAACGCAGCCCAGCGCGACATAGCCGTCATATTTTCCTGCTTTGGACGCAATTTTAATCGCTGCCGGAATTTCAAGTGCGCCGGGCACTTGGATAATCTCATGACTCGCGCCCGCACGCTCCAACGCCGCAACAGCGCCCGCACGCAGATGCGCGGCAATGTCGGCATAAAAAGAGGACTCAACAATAAGGATGTGCGGTGCTTTTGACATGATTTCTTCTAATTAATAGGTCTGTGCCCGGTGATATATAGGCCATAGCCCTCCAACCCCGCAACCGTTTTCGGACTATTACTGAGCAAAACCATGTTTTGAATGCCCAGATCCTGCAAAATCTGCGCGCCAATCCCATAATCGCGCAACTCGCCGCCGCTTTGTGCAGGCTCTCCAGCTTTGGTTAAGCGCCGCGATAGGCTGGCCGGGTCGCTTGGGCGCAAAATCACGATCACGCCGCACTCTTCCTGCCCAATAATTTCCATCGATTTATGCAAGATCGAATCGTCCGCGCCGCCCAAAACATCTTGAAAGATATTCACCGCATGCATACGCACCAAAACCGGGTCTTTGGCCGAACGTACATCCCCCTTCACCAGCACGATATGCTCGGCATAATGCAGCGTATTTTTGTAGAGGTAAAACTTGAACTCTCCACCGTAACGGCTTGAAAATTCATCTTCATATATCTTTTCGATTAAGCTTTCTGTGCGGCGGCGATGCGCAATCAAATCCGCAATCGTTCCGATCTTGTAGCCATGCTTTTGCGCAAAGGCGATCAGGTCAGGCAGGCGCGCCATCGTGCCATCATCATTCATAATTTCGCAAATAACGCCCGCGCCGCTAAAGCCCGCTAGCCTCGCTAAATCAACCGCGGCCTCGGTGTGCCCCGCGCGCACCAGCACACCGCCATCGCGCGCCATCAACGGAAACACATGCCCCGGCGTTGCGATATCACTTTCGGTGCTTTGCGGGTCAATCGCCACTTTAATTGTCTGCGCGCGGTCGGCGGCGCTAATCCCTGTGGTCACGCCCTCCTTCGCCTCAATCGACACCGTAAAGGCCGTTTTGTGGCGTGAATTATTCCCGCGCCCCATCAGCTCCAGCCCCAGGCGCTCCACCATCGTCCGCTCCATCGGCAGACAGATCAGCCCGCGCCCGTCCCGCGCCATGATGTTGATATTCTCGGCGCTCGCCATTTCCGCCGCGACAATGAAATCGCCCTCATTCTCGCGGTCTTCATCATCGACAATAATCACCGGCTTTCCGGCCTTCACATCAGCGATAATTTCCTCGATGCTGGACAGCGCCGCCTGATCGTCTTCGTGCAAGCGCGCGTCTTTTATCTGCTGTTTGCTTACTGTACTCATGCCGCCACCTCTAATTGACGCGCCACATAGCGCGCCAGCATATCAATCTCTATATTCAGCCGCGCGCCCGGTTTGAGGTCAGACAGCGTCGTATTTTCCCAAGTGTGTGGAATAATATTCACACCGAACACATCGCCCTCAACTTCATTCACCGTCAGGGAAATCCCGTCCAGCGTCACCGAACCTTTGGGTGCAATGAATTTCGCCAGCTCTTGCGGCGCGCGTAATTTCAAACGGTATGAATCGCCCTCTTCCTCGACGGACACCAGCTCCGCCAACCCGTCCACATGCCCCGAAACAATATGCCCACCCAGCTCATCACCCAGCTTCAATGACGGTTCGATATTGATGCGCGCGCCTTCCGCCCAAGACCCGATAATGGTCTTCGAGAGGCTCTCACCCGACACATCCACGGCGAACCAATCCGCGCCCTTCTCCACCACCGTCAGGCAACAACCAGAACAGCAAATCGACGCACCGATCGGCGTGGCGGATAAATCCAGCCCCGTTTCAATCACAATGCGCCAATCGCCGTCTTTCGCAATAGATTTCACCGTGCCGATATTTTGAATAATGCCTGTAAACATTTCGCCTTTATTCCTTCGTGAGCGGGACTTTAGGCGCTGCAGCCATAAATTGCCAGTAAATCTTCGCCCAGAGCCCTCGTTTTTTGCGACTTCAGCCCTTTTAAATTCGAAAAATCAGCCGCATCGACGCCGCCCTCGCCCAAGACCTTCGGCGATTTCAACAAAATCACCTCGTCATACAGCCCGCTTTCCAGAAATGATGTATGCGTTTTTGCGCCGCCTTCAACCAATAAACGCGTTATGCCCCGCGCCGCCAAATCCTCCAGCATCTCCTGCACAGGCCGGTCAAGAACGATCCTTTGCGCCTCATGCACATAGCCCTCAATACGCGTTGTCAGTTGCGGCTGATCAACCTCCATGGTCGTTTTACCGACCAAGATTGCGTCATAAAAGCTCCGCAAATGATGCAAATACCGATGCGCCAATTCTCCCGTAATCTGCGTACGCTCACCCGGCGCGGCGGCGATTTTTCCATCCGCAGATACCGCACATTTCAGCGTCACGAACGGTCTATTCTCGCGCACCGCCAAAAAGAACCCCTGATTGGCGGCGCGGCATTCCTCTTCCAGAACACCCAGGTCAACCGCGACCCCGCCGGCTCTTAACATCTCTACACCCTTGCCATTGACCTTCTCAAACGGGTCAAGCGCTCCAATCACGCAGCGCGCAATTCCCGCATCCACCAACGCTTTTGCGCAAGGAGGGGTGCGCCCGTGATGCGCACATGGCTCTAATGTGACATAGGCTGTTGTGTCCTGCGCATCCTCGCCCGCCGCCGCCAGAGCCGCGCTTTCCGCATGCGGCGCACCGCCATCGCCCGTGCGCGCGGCCGCCCTTACACGCCCGTCTTTAACCAGCACACAGCCGACCGACGGCCGAACAGAGCCCATCCGGCCCAAACCACGACGGGCAACGGCCAAAGCATGGCGCATATAATGAATGTCGGAATTGGCGGTCATGACTATGACGCCTTTTTCTGAAGCTCTTGCACTTTATTCAGGAAGTCGTTGAAGTCATCGGGATCGCGGAAATCCTTATAAACCGAGGCATAGCGGATATACCCGACCAGATCGAGATCCATCAGCGCGTTCATCACCAGCTGACCAATCTTGAAGGAGCGAATTTCCGCCTCGCCCATCGATTCCAGCTGGCGGACGATTTCCATTGCCGCCTTTTCAATCTCGGCCAGCTCGACCGGGCGCTTACGCAGCGCGATCTGCATCGATTTGATAATCTTATCGGGATCAAAGGGCTGTTTACGCTCACCGCTTTTCACAACCGTAATCTCGCGCATCTGCACGCGCTCAAAGGTCGTGAAGCGCTCCTCGCATTCCGGGCAGGCCCGGCGGCGGCGAATAGCGGAATTATCCTCCGTCGGACGGGAGTCCTTTACTTGCGTTTCTTCATGTCCACAAAACGGGCAGCGCATGTTTTATCTTTCTATTCACTAGGGCTAAGCGACCAAATCAGACATACAAACCAACCGCCGCCAGTCATCCCTAAAAATAAATTTGACCAAAAAATACGTTTTTTGTTCATGTGATCCTTCTCACGCGCTATCCACGCAGGAAGAAAATAAAACAAAATAAAAAGGCCTAAAAAGACAACTCCTGAAAGAGTACTAAACAAACCATCCAATATTGAAAACTCTTCTTCCAACATTACCCCATTACTCGTTCGGATAAATCGGGAAGCGGGCGCAGAGCTCTTCTACCTTCGCTTTGACGGTCTGCTCAACCTCGGCATTGCCTTCGGGGCCATTGGCGGCCAGACCATCCAGAACCTCAATGATATACTCACCCACCAGCTTCCATTCCGCAGGACCAAAACCACGGCTGGTTGCTGCCGGTGTGCCCAAACGAACGCCGGAGGTCACCATCGGTGGCTCAGGATCGAACGGCACAGCGTTTTTGTTACAGGTCATGCCCGCACGCTCCAGCGATTCCTCGGTGATATTCCCGGTCACGCCTTTCGGACGCAAATCGACCAGCACGATATGAGAGTCCGTGCCGCCGGAAACGATATCCAAACCGCCCTGCACCAGCGTATCGGCCAGAATGCGCGCATTATCCAGCACATTCTTCGCGTAAATCTTAAAGTCCGGCTTTAAGGCTTCTCCATAAGCCACCGCTTTACCGGCGATAACATGCATCAACGGACCGCCTTGAATGCCGGGGAAGATCGCCGAATTCAGCTTCTTAAAAATATCCAGATCATTGGTCAGGATCATCCCGCCGCGCGGTCCACGCAAGGTCTTGTGCGTTGTGGTCGTCACAACATGGGCGTGCGGCATCGGGCTAGGGTAAACACCGCCCGCAATGAGGCCCGCATAATGCGCCATATCCACAAACAGATACGCACCAACCGCATCGGCAATTTCACGGAAACGTTTGAAATCAATCACGCGTGGATAAGCAGACGCACCCGCGATAATCATCTTCGGCTTATGCTCCTTCGCCAAAGCCTCAACCTCGTCATAATCGATCAGCGCATCGCTCTCGCGCACACCATACTGGATCGCATTGAACCATTTGCCGGACTGGTTCGGCGCCGCGCCGTGGGTCAAGTGACCGCCCGCTGCAAGGCTCATCCCCAAAATAGTATCACCGGGCTGCAGCAGCGCCTGCATCACACCCTGGTTGGCCTGTGAACCGGAATTGGGCTGCACATTGGCATATTTTGCACCGAAGAGCTGCTTCGCACGGTCGCGCGCAATATCTTCCACCACATCGACAAATTCACAGCCGCCATAGTAACGGCGCCCCGGATAGCCTTCCGCATATTTGTTGGTCAGGACAGAGCCTTGCGCCTCCAGCACGGCCTTGGACACAATATTTTCCGAGGCAATCAACTCAATCTGCGTTTGCTGGCGCTCAAGCTCATTGGCCATCGCCTCAAACACATCCTTATCCGTATCCTTTAAATGGTCTGTAAAAAATCCGCTCATTTGCTCCTCTTGTTTTGCTGCTTGGCTCATGATTTTTAATCCTTCCTATAATTGGCTAACGCGGCGCTCGTGGCGGCCACCTTCAAATTCAGTTGCTAAAAAGGCCCGCACGCAGGCCATAGCTGTCTCTTCATCCGTAATGCGCGCACCCAGCGCCAAAACATTGGCGTTATTGTGCTGGCGCGAAAGCTCGGCCATCTCAACCGAGGTGCACAAAGCCGCGCGCACGGCCGGAAAACGGTTGGCCGCAATGGAAATTCCAATCCCCGATCCGCAAATAACAATCCCGCGCGGGGCATCGCCGTTTGTGATCGCCTCGCCCATCGCCTTGCCAAATGCAGGATAATCAACCGATTCATCCGAATCCGTACCCAGATCCAGCCAGTCGAGCCCTGAGAATTCCTGTTTGATTTTTTCCTTCAGCGCGTATCCGCCGTGATCGCACGCAATCGCAAGTTTAGTCATCTGATCGTGTCCTTGATCTTTAAGAGACACAATATATAGTAGCTAAAGCCGAAGCGATCAATCCTTACTTTAAAGATTAGATTGACAATTCACTTAACATAATATTATATTTGTTCCTGAGTTTTATGTAACGGAGAAACAAGATGTCAACGCCTGAGAAATCTGAAGAAAAAGACGACAGCCATTTGAAAACACATTGGGGCCCACACCCCAACTCTGGAACATGGAAATACATTCGTGGCGAAGAAATAAAAAGCAGACCTATTTCCAATCCTGGCGGTAAGCAAGGCATGGATAACAGCCTCTAGCCGCCCACAACCCCCTTCTTCTTCAATACATATTCCAGCCGCTTAAGCGCATTGCGCTTGAGCATTTCCTCGCCCGCGCTGGCGGGCCCTTGAATAGAAACCTCGGTTAGGCTGGCCGTATCCATGGCCGAAACCTTCACCAGATTACCCACCGGGTGAAACTCGATAATAATTTCCCGCCCTTGCAAAAGATCGTTTTTCATGGCACTCATCCTGATCGAAAGAAAAAAGCATTTCAAGCAAGAGAAACAAGATGCACACAATAGCTGAATTTAGCTGGGAAGACCCCCTACTCCTTGACGAGCTGCTCACCGATGAAGAGCGCATGATCATGCAAACCGCGCGCGACTATGCGCAGGATAAATTGCTGCCGCGCGTGATTGAGGCGTTTAACACCGAACATTTTGACCGCAACATCATGCGCGAGATGGGCGAGCTTGGCTTGCTCGGCCCTATGCTGGAAGGCTACGGCTGCGCGGGGGCAACCTATACCGCCGCCGGGCTGATCGCGCGCGAGTTGGAACGCGTCGATAGCGCTTACCGCTCTTGCTACTCGGTGCAATCCTCTCTGGTGATGTATCCGATCTACACCTTTGGTTCAGACGCGCAGAAAGAAAAATATCTGCCAAAATTGGCGTCCGGCGAATTTGTCGGCTGCTTTGGCTTAACCGAACCTGATGGTGGTTCAAACCCATCCGACATGCGCACCAAAGCTAAAAAAGTTGATGGCGGCTATTCCCTCTCCGGCGCGAAGCAATGGATTTCAAACTCCCCCATCGCCGATGTTTTTGTTGTTTGGGCCGAAATTAAGGGCGGCGAAGATGATGGACGCATTGGCGGCTTTATTCTTGATAAAGGCATGAAGGGCCTCGAAGGTCCGAAGATTGAAGGCAAACTGTCGCTGCGCGCGTCCCCCACGGGCGGCATCGCGATGGATGAAGTCTTCTGCCCCGAAGAAAATCGTCTACCTGAGGCGAACAGCCTGAAAGCGCCATTGATGTGTTTGAATTCGGCGCGCTTTGGTATTGCCTGGGGCGTTATGGGCGCGGCTGAAGATTGCTGGCACCGCGCACGCCTATACGTTATGGACCGCAAAATTTTCGGCAAACCACTAGCGGCGCAGCAGCTGATCCAGAAAAAACTCGCCGATATGCAAACCGAAATCACACTGGGCCTTGCGGCCTGTCACCGTTTGGGACGTTTGCGCGATGAAGACCGCGCCGCGCCCGAAGCCATCTCGCTTCTTAAACGCAATAACTGCGGCAAAGCGCTGGAGATTGCCCGTATGGCCCGCGATATGCACGGTGGTAACGGCATTGCTGATGAATATCACGTGATGCGCCACATGTGTAATCTGGAATCAGTAAACACCTATGAGGGCACACACGATATCCACGCGCTCATCTTGGGTCGCGCCATCACCGGCCATCAGGCATTTGGGTAAAAAATATTTGACATAACATTAATTTTTTGTTAGTGTATTTTCATTGATCCACATGATTAGAGGGAAAAATGAGAGAAAATTTTGAATTCCACGCTGAAAACATCGTCGCCCTCCGGGCTCATCAGGTTGATGCCGTAAATTTTCACCTAAATGAAGCTGTAAAAGCTTTTGATAAAGAGTTTGCAAAAATTCATGTCCCTAACTCACCAAGACATCAACAAGAAAGATTAAATTTTGCAAAACACTTGGCCATGCACTTATCCGATCTTCACACAAATAGTGACGGCAATATTACAAAGATACAAACAGAAACAACGCACGAAATGTCTGGTATCGGCCAAATCACAGTGCTACAGCATTCTACTTTCGGTTAGTTGAAGAGATTTATTCTATAACAAGGCAAATGAGGCGACGTGTATTCAACATACACGAGCCGAAATTTAACGACGTTCAAAATTCAAATATGGAAGTTCTTAAAATCCGCCGGGATAGTTGGTTTGGGAAGCCCAAAAACGCTCAAGTTTTTTCAGCGTGTTGTTCATACTGCCCAGCGCTTCACCGGTCAGCTCTGTACCCTGAATTTTGCCTTCGTGGCGTGTGAACATCTCGGAGATCATGTTTTTGAGCTCCATCCCCTTATCAGAAAGCTTCACGCGGATTGAGCGTTTATCATGCACGGAGCGCTCTTGCTCCAGATAGCCGTTCTCAACCATCTTTTTCACGTTATAAGATACGTTTGATCCCAGATAATAGCCGCGAATGGTCAATTCACCGACGGTCAGTTCATCATCGCCGATATTGTACAAAATCATGCTTTGCACGTTGTTAATATCCTGAATGGCCTTCTTATCCAGCTCGACCTTCAGAACGTCCAGAAAATGTCTGTGCAGACGTTCAATCAACTGAATGGCTTCATAATATGGTGTCGGTGTCACGATAAAAACTCCAGGTTATCTTTGAGAGAATCATAATAGAGAAATTCTAGGAATTAAAGGTTTTATTTGAGAACGCGGAAAACCTTACATGTCCTTTAAATCATACGCCGCAGGTCTAAAATAATCGTTAACATGCTCATCTGTAATATCTTTTAAGCGCGCCGGATCCCATGCCGGTTTATATTGTTTATCCAAAACGGCGCGGCGAATGCCTTCATAAAGATCCGGGCGCTGAACAAAAATCTGCGCCAGATGGAAGTCCATATCCAGAACCTCATCAACGCTTTTATGCTGTGTGCGCCTAAAATATTCTGCTGTGACATAAATACTAGCCGGGGAACGCTCCGCCGTCATAGTTTCATAAATATCCGCCGCCCAAGCCGAACCATCAGCCTCCAGCGCGCTCAAGATATCCTCCACCTTATCATGGGCAAAAATACTCGCGATTTTATCGGCATGCCCGTCCATCGGCGCATCGCTATCCGGGTCAAACGAGAAAGAGCGCAGCGTTTCCGCAACCGAACCCGTATTGGAAAGCGCCTGTATCAACTCCACCTTTTTCGTGCTGGGAATGTAATATTCCCCCACCCCGGCATAATGCGCATCGTCCGCCTCGATTGTGTTTCCGGTCAGCGCAAGATAGCGCCCAATCTGCCCCTTAAAACGCGGCAAATGATACATGCTGCCGACATCCGGGAAGAACCCGATCGCGACTTCCGGCATGGCAAAGACGGTCTTATCGGTGACAACGCGATGCTTGCTGTTTCCGGCTACGCCATAGCCACCCCCCATGGTAATGCCATTCATAAAGCTGATCAGCGGTTTAGAGTAATTCCATAAATACTTGTTGAACTGATACTCTTCGGCGAAAAATAAACAGGGGACCTTCAGATTTGTATGCCCACGGCGGTATTCCATTCCGACCTTGTAACAGGTCTTTAAATCACCGCCCGCGCAAAAGGCCCGCTCGCCCGCACCGACGAACATAACATGGCGCACCTTCTCATTGCGCTCCCACACTTTCAGGGTCGCGGTGATGGTACGGATCATATCCAGCGTTAGCGCATTCAGCGCCTCTGGACGGTTTAATGTGATGATTCCCAGCTGGCCGCTAATTTCTGTGACAACGTCATCATGACTGCCTTTTGCTGAATTATATTGATTCATATTGCTTTTTTGCCGCTTTTTACTTTATTTTCAGGCACGCAGAAGGTTCAAAGAAATTTAAGACGATGACCGCCAAACCAGAGAATAAAAGCCAAACCGCGCAAGAGCAAGACATTCTTGAGGGCTTTCCCCTGCCGGGATATCCGGCCACGCGCCTGCGCCGCCTGCGCTCTGCGGGTTGGATCCGCGAAATGGTGGCTGAATATAACGTCACCGCAAATGATGTCATCCTGCCGCTCTTCATTACCGAAGGTCAAAATGCGAGCGAAGATGTAACCTCTATGCCCGGCGTGGCGCGCCGCTCCATCGACCTGACCATCGAAGCCCTAAAACCCGCAATTGATCTGGGCCTGAAGGCCGCGGCCGTTTTCCCGGTCGTGCCGGTTGAGAAAAAAACCATTGGCGGCGAAGAAGCCTTTAATCCCGACAATCTGATCTGCCGCGCCGTGGCCGACATCAAGGCCGCTTTCCCCGGTCTGGGAATCATCACCGATGTTGCGCTGGACCCCTACACCACCCACGGCCATGACGGCATTGTTGATGACGGACGCATTCTCAATGACGAAACGGTGGAGGCGCTGGTCAAGCAATCCTTCGTACAAGCACAAGCAGGCGCGGATGTGATTGCCCCCTCCGACATGATGGATGGGCGCATTGGAAAAATCCGTCAAATGCTCGAATCTCAGGGCTTTGAGAACACCATGATCCTCTCTTACGCCGTTAAATATGCCTCCTGTTTTTACGGACCGTTTCGTGATGCCGTAAATTCCGGCGGCTTTTTGAAAGGTGATAAAAAAACCTACCAAATGGACCCGGCCCGCAGCGGCGAATCCCTGCGTGAAGTTGCGCTGGACATCGCTGAGGGTGCGGATATGGTCATGGTCAAACCCGGTCTGCCCTATCTCGACATTATTAAGACCGTAAAAGAGGCTTTCAATATTCCCGTATTCGCCTATCACGTCAGCGGCGAATTCGCGATGCTCAAGGCCGCCAGCGAAAATGGTTGGCTGGATTATGACACCGCTTTGATGGAAACCTTGCTCTCCTTCAAACGCGCGGGTGCTAACGGTATCTTCACCTACGGCGCATACGATTGTCTAAAGCTTCTTAATAAGCCTTTAAAAAATTCCGCGTAGACTTGATATAAAGTCTAAAACAGCACAGAATTAAAAGGTGGTTTTGACCGCCTATTCGTTATAGCGCCACAAGAAAGGATTTCTTCTCGCCTATGAAGCTCGTCGGTATTGTCCTCGTTTTTGTTTGTACGTTTGGTGGCCTGCTGATTGCCATGCACTTCGATTTCACGAAGTTCACGCACTTGCTAATGCTCGTGCTTGGCGCGATGCCTGGCGAATTCGTGATCATCTTCGGTTGTGCCGTGGCTGCTTTTGTGATCGCGGAATCAGGCGATACAATTAAATCCACGATCGGTTATCTCGGCGCACTAACCAAGCCCGCAGCTTTTAGCAAAGATGATTACATTGAGCTGTTCAGCATGCTTTTCACCGTCTTCAAACTGGCCCGCACCAAAGGTTGGCTGGCTCTTGAGAACCATATTGAAAATCCAGATGAGAGTGATCTGTTCGGACAATTTCCAACCTTCAAAGGTGACCACCACGCGCTGATCTTCTTGTGCGACTATCTGCGCATTATCTCGCTGGGCAATGATAAGCCGGGTGAAATCGGCGCGCTGATGAGTGAAGAAATTCACACCATCGAACACCATGAAGGCCACCCCGGACACGCCGTGCAGCACATGGCCGACGGTATTCCCGCCCTTGGTATTGTGGCGGCGGTGCTTGGGGTTATCAAGACTATGGCCTCCATTAACGAGCCGCCCGAAGTTCTCGGCAAGCTAATCGGTGGCGCACTTGTGGGAACATTCCTTGGGGTGTGGCTATCTTACGCGTTCGTATCACCAATTGCCAGTGCCATGGCCGGTAAAGCCGAAACCAAAGTCATGTATTTTAAATGTATGAAGGTTTGTATTGTCGCGTTCCTGGGCGGCGCTGCGCCGCAAGTGGCTGTAGAATTTGGGCGCAAGTTTCTGCCCCACGACGTACAGCCAACCTTCCAGGAGCTTGAAGAAAAACTGAATGAACTTCCAAGCCCATCATAGGCGCTGAGAATGAAAAACGAACAACCGGTAATCATCGAAGTCGTCGAGACACACGCCCATCACGGCGGCGCGTGGAAGGTGGCTTATGCCGACTTCGTGACCGCGATGATGGCGTTCTTCCTCCTGCTCTGGCTTTTGAATGTGAGCACGGATGAACAGCTCGAGGCGATTGCCGGGTTCTTCGACCCGACAGCCGTTCAGGTCTCTCAGCGCGAGAGCGGCGCGGGCGGCGTTATGGGGGGCTTAAGCATGAGTCCCGAAGGTGCGATGGCCACCGAGGTTCAGCAAATCACCAATCCCGAGCCCACAGGCCGCGCGGCGCAAAAATCCACACAGCAAACTAAAAGCGCGCGCAAAGGCAAAGAAGAAATGGCTCTGGACAAAGCCAAAGACATTCTCCGCAAAAAAGAAGAAGAAGAGTTTAAAAAGACCGAAGACGCCATCAAGCAAGCCATTCAGGATGACCCCGAACTCGCAGCGCTTTCTAAGAACCTTATAATTGATATGACGCCCGAGGGCTTGCGCATCCAGATTGTTGATCAGGACGGGGAGCCCATGTTTCCCAGCGGCTCGGCGCGTATGTTTGAAAAAACCCGCAAGTTGCTCACCAAAGTCGGGGAGATTACAAAAAAACTTCCTAACGAGCTTTCTATTCGCGGTCATACAGACAGCGTGCCCTACGGCTCGGGTGCAACCTACACCAACTGGGAGCTGTCTGCGGATCGTGCAAACTCTAGCCGCCGCGTCCTCAAAGAATCCGGCATTCCGGCAGAGCGCATCAACAACGTGGTCGGCAAGGCCGACACCGAACATCTTCTTCCCGAAGATCCAAACAATGCGCAAAACCGCCGCATCTCAATCGTGCTACTCAAAGAAGAGCTCACCAACCCGAATTTTGAAAAAGAGGCGAAGAAGCTAGCTGAAGAACAAGGCTTTGCCGATGATTTCGAAGACAACGCATCTGATGATGGCGGTGATAGCAACGCCGGCCAAGGCGGGCCACCTATCGGCACCTTCCGCCGAACCCCCGGACAGGTTGAGTTTCCTTAGAAATTACCAGTGCATCATAGTCCAGCCCTGCTCGGACCAATCGATCATAACTCTGTGTTGTGCACTTGGGGCATGAATTAGATTTTTGTTTTCTGCGGCGCCGCGCTCTTGATACTCCTCAAGGTCTAACTGCTCTTCAAGAGAGCAAAATCCCTGAAAAGCCGCTGAGTTAAATATCGGATTTTTCTTGGGCGGTGTTTCGACATATTGCCGTCCGCCGTCTTGGGTTATTCTCGATGCCAAATCAGAAAGAACGTTTTTCATCCGCTAATCAAATGTATTGCTCTTGGGGAAACCATTGGGCGGCAGACGTCCGGCCTGCGCGCGTTTACCGATCCACGGCGAAATATCATCCACCTTGGTCATGCCCGCACCATATTTATACTCGAGCCCCTGCTCCATCTTGAACGTCTTGGCATCGGCCAGCCCGCCATCTTTGAACTTCTGCAGCGTAATCCCCTTACCGCGACTCATCTCCGGCAACTCTTCCAATGCAAACACCAGCATCTTGCGGTTCTTACCAATGGTCGCGATATGATCATGATCCACCGCAACCGCCTTACACAAACGCGCCTCCGCCTTGCCGGAGACATTCAGGATTTGCTTGCCGTTCTTGGTCTGCGCCACCAGATCATCCGACTTCACAATAAAGCCATGGCCGGATGTCGCGGCGACCAGAACCTTCTTCTCAGGCTCAAACACCATCACATCGACGATATCCGCATCATTGGGCAGATCGACCATGATGCGCACCGGCTCGCCAAAGCCCCGGCCAGAGGGCAGCTTATCCCCGCCCAGCGTGTAAAAACGCCCGTTGGTTGCAAAGATCAGGATTTTATCGGTGGTCTGCGCCTCAATCACAAAACCGCCGCGGTCGCCATCCTTGTACTTAAAGTCTTTAGGATCGTGGCCGTGGCCCTTCATCGCGCGCACCCAGCCCATTTTCGAGCAAATCACCGTAATCGGCTCTTTCTCGATCATCGCCTCTTCCAAATCATCCAAATCAACCAAAGCCACCGCCTTGCCGATTTTCGTGCGGCGCGCCCCCAACTCCGTATCCTGCCCGAACAAATTGCGGATTTCCTTTATCTGCTTCTTAATGCGGGTCCATTGACGCGGCGTAGAGGCGATCAGCTTCTCCAGCTCTTCTTTTTCCTGCGTAAGACCTTCGTGCTCGGTCTTGATTTCCATTTCCTCAAGCTTGTGCAAGCGGCGCAAACGCAGGTTCAAAATCGCCTCAACCTGCACCTCGGAGAGTTTGAATTTTTTCGCCAGCTCCGCCTTCGGGTCATCCTCGAAGCGTATAATGCGGATCACCTCATCAATATTGAGGTAGACAACCAGATAGCCTTCCAGCACCTCCAGGCGGTGAAGAACCTTCTCTAAGCGGAATTGCGAGCGGCGCACCAGAACCTCTTTCTGATGGTTCAGCCAGGCCTGAAGAACCTCTTTGAGATTCATCACACGCGGCACAAGACCATTATCCAGCACGTTCATATTGAGGCTAAAACGCGACTCCAGATCGGTATTGCGGAACAACGCCTCCATCAACAACTCGGCTTCGATATTCTTGCTCTTGGGCACAAGGATCAGGCGGATATCCTCCGCGCTTTCATCGCGCACATCTTCGAGCATCGGCAGCTTTTTGGTGGTGATCAGCTCGGCAATCTTCTCAATCAGCTTGGATTTTTGCACCTGATAGGGAATTTCCGTGACCACAATCTGGTACACACCGCGGCCCAAATCCTCGACCTCCCACTTCGCGCGGGTGCGGAATGATCCGCGGCCTGTTTCATAAGCCTCCAGCACATCCTTGGGGTTTTCAACCAGCGTGCCGCCCGTTGGGAAATCCGGGCCCTTCACGATCTTGACCAGATCTTTAACCGTGGCGTCTTTATTCTCGAGCATCAACTCCATGGCTTCGCACAGCTCATCGACATTATGCGGCGGGATAGAGGTCGCCATACCCACGGCAATCCCGCTTGAGCCATTGGCCAGCAAGTTCGGAAAACCGCCGGGCAGAACGATCGGCTCTTTTTCCGACCCGTCATAAGTCGGGCGGAAATCAACCGCGTTTTCCTCGATCCCGTCCAGCAGCATCATGGCCACGTCGGTCAGGCGCGCTTCCGTATAACGCATGGCCGCCGCGTTATCGCCGTCAATATTGCCGAAATTCCCCTGCCCGTCGACCAGCGGATAGCGCTGCGCGAAATCCTGCGCCAAACGCACCATCGCATCGTACACAGCCGTATCGCCGTGCGGGTGATACTTACCGATCACATCACCAACCACGCGCGCCGATTTTTTCGGCTGCAGGTTGGGATTCAGCTTCAGCTGATACATCGCATACATCAACCGGCGGTGCACAGGCTTCATCCCGTCGCGCACATCGGGCAGCGAACGACTCATAATCGTCGAGAGCGCATAGGACAAATATTTGTCCGACAAAATCTCTCCGAATTGCTGATCTATGATTTGGTGTTCTAATTCTTCGGCCATGTCCTTGGTTTTAACACCAAGAACCCCAACAACACCAAGGGTTTTTTAGAGTTTTAAACAGGTCTATTAATTAAAGCTATGGGGTGTGAAAATCTGGATACCCTCTATCTGGTCTCGTATTATCGTAGGGTAAATTCACATCTGACAATTCAATCTCACCAGATAAATATTTCAAAAAATCTTCAGGAATCGGAGCTTGTTTGTAGTAGTCTTCTTCGTAAGCGGCTTCAAAATGCCAAACAGTGCTGCTCCCATCCTCAGTAATTGAGGGACTTACTACGCTAAACCATTTTTCGGTTAACTTCTGCGTTGATGCCGGATACCTGGACACAACTCTGCATATATTATTATCAGGCATTCCCCAGCGCCCGCCCCCTTCAATGTATTTCTTTCTAGTTTTATCAAAATGATCTTTTTTGAAAGCGAAATGATCCAGTTCCCACTTTTCGAATTCTTTAACAGATTCGGCATCCTTAAATTTTAGGAAAAACGAGTTGGTTTTACGATCGAAACGCGAAACAACTCTCTCATCCTTAATCCAATCGTGATAAAGCGCCTCTTCAATTTCAGGAATCTCGCATCGAACCTCGCAAGATAGCGCATTCACGTCATTAAAGGTGAGTTTTAATCCGCAATACACCATCAGCCATTCACTAAGGCCATATTCCGCTTTTAAGGCCCCATAAATCACAGCCAAACCATGCCTAAAATCACCAAAAAGACTACTAACATCCTTCTTGTATTCGAAATACTTACCCCACAATTTATTAAAATATTTTTGATCACTTTCGCGCTCTATATGGATTCTTAATCTCAATTCACCGCGCCATTCTTCCTCTTCTACCCAAAGCCACTTGCCGGTAGAGTGCTTGTTCAAAGACGCAAACATTTCGTTAGCAAGCTTTTCAAACTCCGCACCTTTAAGATTTACACTTCTTTCAAAATGCCATCTGGGCCAATTGAGCCCGGCATGAATACTAATTATGCGGTATCGCCTTTTTTCTATTTCTTCTTCTGTTAGTTCGTTTTCACCATAAATCGGGCGAGCCAGAAGAAACTTCTGGCTGTCAGACCCTTCCAAATAATGTTCAAAACTATACTTACGTGGCACTAATTACATAATCCAAAAAATTGTTTGGTTATGTATAACTTATATTGCCCCTACTGTCAATTCTTCTGACAAACTATTAAGCATGGATGAAAAACGATCCTCAAAACGCAAGCGGGCTTCGGGGGGGCCGGCGCTATGATGTGCATAAACCCAGTGCTCGATAAAATACCCGGTCATCTTTAATCCGGTTAAAACATCCCCTTCATCACTGCCGCCCGCCGCCGGTTTTAAGAAATTCGGCAACGGCAACAGCTTTTCTTTATAGGGCGCGCCCGCCGCCGCGCTCACCGCCCGGCCCGTTTTCGGCGAGACATAGGCCAGCGCTTCCTCATCCCCGCCCCCGGCGCAGCGACTTAAATCCAGCGCGAAGCCCAGCTCTTTGAGCAGCGCGATCTCCCACATCACATACGCCGCGCCCCAAACCTCGCTTTGCAGCGCATCGAGCAGCGCATTCATCCCGTGAAACAGCCCCGCATGCCCCTCACGTTCGGGCAGCGCCGTATCACACAGCGCGCAGGCCGATTGCAGCGCCGCAAGCTTCAGCGGATCTTGCATGATATGGGCGGCCGGAGAGCGGTCCAGCTCAAGCGTCAGAGACCCCAAATCATCCGAAGTGCGCGCCCGCCAGATGGCATCAACCTGATTGCCAACCTCCAGCGTTCCGCGCAGGCGCGAGCCTTGCGCACCGCGCACATAACCCGCCTGACGCCCATGATGCTGGGTCAACAGCGAGACAACCGCCCCATTCTCACCATGGCGGCGCATACCTAATATTATTGCTTGATCTTGCCAATGCTCCATATGTATTACACTATGCGCCTTGCACGCAGAAAACCAGAGCGGCGCGGCAAAAGAGAGAAAATGACCACAATATCTATTACAGAGCTGGAAGCGTTATGCTTAGACGTTCTACTGAGCGCGGGCGTGCGTGAAAGTGATGCGCGCATCACGGTGGATCATTATCTGGAGAATGAGCTTTCCGGCAAGGCTTCCCACGGGATGGTGCGCGTGGTCGAAGCTGCCAAAGCGCTTCAGAAATACGGCGTGCCGTCACAAAACCCCGAAATTGAAACCGACAAAGGCAATATGGCGGTTTTAAACGCCAAGCGCCAGCTGGCTCCCGTGGCCGGTATGGCCGCCGTTGATCTGGCGATTGAGCGGGCAAAAACCCACGGGCTTGTGATGGTGGGCGTGCGTGATTACATCGCCTCTTCCGGCTCTATGGCCTATTATTTGCGCCGTTTGGCCGCGGCAGGCCTAATTGCGATTATGGGCTGTAATTCTGTGGCTATGGTTGCCCCGCCGGGCGGGCGGGAGCGGCGCGTCGGTACAAACCCGGTTGGCATTGCTATTCCCGCCGACAACACCGAGATGATTGCCGATTTCGGCACAGGCGCAATTGCCTACGGTAAAATCATGGTGATGAATGACAAGGGTGAGCGCGTGCCTGAAGGCAAAATGATCGATAGCGCCGGAAATCCCTCAACAAACCCGAAAGATGCCTATGACGGCGCAATCCTGCCGATGGAAGAGTATAAAGGCTTTGCCCTCGGCCTGATGGTAGAATTGCTCGCCGGGCCATTGATCGGGGCTAAAGCGATCAAGCAAAATTTGTACGATAATGACGGCTTATTCATTTTGGCGATTGACCCGTCATATATGGGTCATGAAAATTACAAATTTGCTATCAGCAAGGCTTTTGAAGAGGTCATTGAGACGCCGCTGCGCCCCGAATATGAAACCATAACGCTGCCCGGCGCGCGCTCGGCGCAGCATTTACAGGCCGCCCGTGAATCCGGCGTCATTGATATTGCCGACAAAACCCTCAATGACCTGTACGCGCTCTCATCACAAAGGGGTGCAGCATGAGTATAAGTGTTGGAATTGCTGGCATGGGCGCGATTGGCAGGGCTGTCGCCCGCGCGCTCGTGGACGGTATAGATGGGTATCATTTGCACGCCGCCAGTGATGTAAACCCACCCACCGAATTTGACATACCCTATTTTGATTTTGAGCAGCTCTGTAAAAGCTGCGATTTGATTATTGAGGCCCTGCCGCCACACATCGTGCCGCAACTCACCCCCCATATTTTCGCGCATGAAAAAGACGCTATTCTGATCAGCTCTAGCGCGCTTTTACTCTACCCCGAAATACTGGCGCAAAAAGATAGCGTTACGAGCCGAATAATCGTTCCATCCGGCGCGCTCAGCGGATTAGACGGCGTGTCAGCGCTGAAGCAAATGGGTATCGAACGCGCCTTAATTGCGACAACGAAAAAACCGATGGGCTATGATGGCGCACCGTATATAGTTGAGAATAATATCGATCTGGCCGCCATAAAAACCAAAGAATGCCTCTTTAAAGGCAATGCGATTGAAGCCTCCAGAGCCTTCCCCGCCAATATTAATGTCGCCGCGACGCTCAGCCTGGCCGGAATTGGACCTGAACGCACGCAAGTTGAAATTTGGGCCGATCCTGAGATTGGCGGGAACACCCATGAAATAACGGTTTCCGGCGAATTTAGCACCATCAGGGGGCGCGTTGAAAACACGCCCGACCCGGCCAATCCGAAAAGCTCCATGCTCGCGGCGCAGAGTATTATTTCAGTTCTGAAGAAGATGAACGCGCCTGTGGTGGTGTTATGAGCCCTATTCCGCTCAAACATTTTTACATGATCCGCCACGGCGAGACCGAGGCCAATGCTGCCCAAATCATGGCTGGCAGTATAGACTCCCCCCTCACAGAACGCGGCCGCCAGCAAGCCTTAGAGGCTCAGAAAGTCGTCAAAAAACTGACAAAAAAGCCTGCGGCCATATTCCACAGCCATCTCTCTCGTGCGCGTGATACCGCCCTAATTATCAATAAATCGCTCAACGTTAAACTCTACGAAGATCCTGATCTGGCTGAAATACACGCCGGAGAAATGGAAGGCGTTCCTTATGCGGAATGCCACGCTCTATTTAACGATTGGCCGTCCATAAAAGGTGGAGAGGATCAAAATGACTTCTTTGAAAGGGTCAGGCGAGGAAAATCAAGGGCTATAGAGCAGTTTAATGACCCGATTTTGATTGTTTGCCATGGCGGGGTTATGCGCGCCTTCGGTGAAATTCACGGCGTTCCGACACCCGGCCGGTTTCAGAATGCGCATTTATACGAATTTGTTCCCAATCCGCAAAAACAAAATCTTCCCTGGAATATTTTTGATTACAAATTATGTTCCGAAACGCAAAATTTAATCCGCACAGAATCGAATATTTACGATTTGGATTCGGCCTCCAAAATCGCCTCATAAACTTTAATTGCCTGCACAGTTTCCCGTACGTCATGTACGCGAAAGAATTTCACACCCTGTGACAGCCCCCAAATAACAGATGAGAGTGACCCGCCAAGACGCTTATTTGCATCTTGCTCACCATCAATTTTTCCAATAAAGCTTTTACGCGAGGTTCCGAGCAATATCGGGCATCCTAAAGCAGAAAATTCTTTTATATTTCTGAGGATTAGCAAGTTATGCTCGAGCGTTTTTCCGAACCCTATTCCCGGGTCAAGAACCAGGTTTTGACTTTTCAAACGGTGCGTTTCACAGTGCTCAATCCGGCGTTTAAAAAACTCAAAAACATCTTCTATAACATTGTTATAACTAGGATTTTTCTGCATATTTTGCGGCGTTCCTGCCATATGCATCAAAATAACGGGCACATTGGCCTGTGCCGCTACATCGATGCTTCTGGAATCATGCGTAAGGGCACTGATATCATTGATTATATTCGCGCCAGCCTTAAGCGCTGCTTCCATGGTTTTGGCATTTCTGGTGTCGATCGAGATAAAAGGCGCTTTTTCACGCAACCCTTCAATCACAGGAACAACGCGCGCTATTTCCTCTTCTGCATCAACTGTTTGTGCGCCTGGCCTTGAGCTCTCCCCACCAATGTCCAAAACATGCGCACCTTCCTGTAAAAGCTGAAGCCCGTGCTCTATAGCCTTGTCAGGGTTAAAAAAATTGCCGCCATCAGAGAAGCTATCGGGGGTCACATTGACCACCCCCATAATGCGTGTTTCACCGGCATTCAAAGCCGAAATCAGACCCGGTTCATGTGTCATTCGGCCGCCTCACCTTCAACCACGCAGCCCTGCTTGCGAATATCCTGCCCCGGCGGCAATGCGGCTATTAAATCCTCAACAGAGTGCGCCAAAACCGGGTGAATCCAGCCCGCACACACCTCTTGCAGCGGCAAAAGCACGAAGGCACGCTCATGCGCTCTGGGGTGCGGAACACTTATATCCGCACTCTCAAGCACATCATCATTATAGGCAATAATATCCAAATCCAGCGGCCGCGCAGCGTTGCGCTCACGGCTCTCACGGCCAAATTCCGCTTCAATCTCTTTTAAAACATCCAAGAGCGCCGGAATATCAAGCGCGGTCTCGACCTGCGCAACCGCATTTCTGTACCAAGGCTGGTTAGAAACGGGCACAGGCGCACTAAGCCAAACCGAAGAGCGCGCACGCACGGCAATCCCGCGGCGCGCAAGTGCGGTGTAAGCAGCCTGAATCGTTTCTTCAGGCGGTCCAAATTGACTGGGAAGGTTCGCGCCAAGCGCAATAAGAATCATAAAAGCCCATCCGTAAAGTTAACAATTTACTTTAAGATGAGCCTTTATAGCCTACCAACTACGGATAGTTCCAGTGTCTACGTGAACAAAGTTGCTCTTCGGATAATACCCAACGCCGCCCGCACGCAAGGAGCGCGCTGTATTGCGCAAACTGCGGGTGTTATAGCCCGGCATGCGAATATCAAGCGCTTGACCGTACATATGGAATGAGTTCTTGGCCACGCCCGTACTCGCACTGCGCAACATCGCATTGGTCTTCGGGCTGCGGTAGCCGGAAAGAATTTCCAAGGGGCGGCCTGTGCCAATCTTGGACTGGATGATGCTGATAATATCAATCACGCGCGGATCCATCGGGAACACTTCGCGGGTTCTGAAATCGCGCAGAACGTAGTTCATACGCTCGAACGCCTCAGGCAAATAGCGGTCACCCACACGGTAAACGCCGTCAAAATTCTCACCAGTGTGCTGCTGATGAAAGGATACGCGCCATGTGCTGTCACTCGCGGCCAGCGCACTCTTGGCCGGCAACAAAGGCACAACTGAACCCAGTGCACCCAGCAGGCCCAATTTCAATAAATCACGACGATCAATTTGCTGCAACTCGCCGCCCATAAGGTCTTTCGCGGTTTCCACATTTTTCAAATCATCAAGTATATTCGACATTACCTCTGTCCTTTTACTCTATTTTTAGTTCGTATTTTGGATTGTGTTTTTTTAGATCAAACGTTGTATCATTACCACCTGATAAACCGACTACGATGTATATACATCGGCAATGATTATTTCAACCCCGTAAATTGGTTTAATTTAAAACTTACTGATTAACGGCGATGCGCCGGGAGCGGCCAGAATTGGCCTTACTATTTTCATTATGCCGCGGAATGTAAAATCCGTCAATATTGGAGAGCTTCTCCAGCAACTTTGAATCTTGATTATAAATATCGGCGCCGTAAACAACCCGCCCTTTTGAATCCGTCCAAGCCGTGTAGTACAGCACATATACAGGCATTTTAGCGGACACGGGAATATCAGTTTTCTGGCGGCTGTCAAAAATCGCCTGCATGGTGGAGCGCCTCCAACTCGGCTCTTTCTCCAGCACAAAATCGGCCATTTTTTCCGGCTCTTTCATACGGATACAACCCGATGAGACGGCGCGCGCAGGCTCGTCAAAATATTCCGGGTGATTGGTGTCATGCAGATAAATATTGTAAATATTGGGCATCAAAATCCGAACGCGGCCCAGCGGGTTCGTCTCGCCGGGCACTTGCACCATACGAAGGCTATTCAGCTCCGCAGAAGAAATCCCGCTCCATTCCACCGCGAATGGATCAAGCGTCATCGCATTGTCACCATGCCCACGGATGAGCTGAATTCCCTTCTTATGCAGATATCCCGGATCTTCGGTCAGCTTGGGCAAAATATCAAAGCGCTTAATGGTCGGCGGAATTGTCCAATCGGGGTTAAAGCGCACGCCTTCAATTTTGGTGATAAAAGATTGGGTCGGGCGCACGGGCTTACCGACAATCACCGGCATTTCAAAATCGACCCGCCCGTCATCAATCGCCCACAGCGTCGCGGCGGGAATATTCACCACTACGAACCTGTCCGGGCGCTCATTCTCAACCCAGCGCAAACGCTCTAGATTGGCAACAATTTGCGCGGCGCGTGTCTGGTTTGTGCGATTCATCAGCTCCAGCGTGCTTGAACCGATAACGCCATCATCCACCAAATCATTTTCACGCTGAAACCGAATAACGGCGGCCATCAGGCGGTCATCGTAAACCAGTTCATTTGACCCGTCATGTGAAACGCCAAGGCGTTTACGCATCGCGGGCACGGCCTTGCTGCGCTGCCCAGGACGCAAAAGCCCCTCAAGACGGATCGGCAGCACATCATTATACTCTTCGTCCGGCTCGCCACTCAGGCGGATTAACTCCTTTTGCAGGGTCTTATAGGTCTGCCCCTGCGGTTCAATCTGGCGCATAATCGCGCCCATGGTTTTGTCTTTTGTCAGATACGCCAGCGCTTGAGGCGCACTAATCCGCTTGCGCCAGCTTCCCGGATCTGTCTCCAGTCCTGCCGGATCAACCCGCATGCCGGATAAATCACGGGCATAGCGGATAAACCCATCACTAAGCATCAATTCAAGCTCATCTTTTTGCGTAAAGCTTGTGCCCTTCACAAGGGCGCGCAGGTCGGATGCATGATACGTCTCAGGGTTCAGGCCGTGTGTCCACGCACCTTCCAACACTGTAATCAATTCATGCGCCCGGCTGTAGGGGCCGGTATTACTCATCCAATAGGGCTCAAAGTTGCGCGCGGTGTAAAATTCCTGCAACGCGGCCTTATCGAGCAGTGCATTGCCACCAACCTTGCCGCTGCGCACGGCTGCCTCCAGCGAGTTTTGGATGTTAGAGCTGGAGGGCACTTCGCCCGCCCCGTCCAGCGCCAGATCATAAATCTGCGCTCCAGCCGGACTTATCCCGCCCGCAAAAGACAAGCACGCCGCCACCAAAGCAAGGCGCAGCGCTGTTTTATACGGTTTTATATATGTTTGAGCGTTATATGATCCGAGCACGATTAGGCGTTTGTTTTTTACGTTTTAACCCACATAAACAACCATAACACATCTTCGATTAAAAGAAGCTTATGAACGTATAAAATTTGATTTTTTTTGAACACTCTTAAAGATCAACGAAGGTGTGGGTTTCGCCTTTCGCACCCGGATGCGTCACCGCCCCGTCTCTAGCCGAACCCACCAGCTGCGCATATTTTTGTATGGCGCCGCTATTATAGTTGGTTTTGCGTGGTTGCCATTTGGCCCTGCGCGCGGCCAGCTCTTCATCGCTCAAATCAACGCTGAGCGTGCCATTCTCGGCATCAATCCGAATGATATCACCATCTTGCAGCAAGCCAATCGGTCCGCCTATCGCCGCTTCAGGGCTGACATGGCCAATACAAAAACCGCGCGTCCCGCCGGAAAAACGGCCATCGGTAATCAGCGCAACCTTGCCGCCCATGCCCTGCCCATACAGCGCTGCGGTGGTGGAGAGCATCTCACGCATACCCGGCCCGCCCTTCGGCCCTTCATTGCGGATAACAATCACATCGCCTTCGCTGTAGTCGCGCTTTTGTACGGCCTCAAATGCCTCATCTTCGCTTTCAAACACGCGCGCCGGACCTTCGAAGGTCAGCTCACTCATCCCGGCTATTTTCACAATCGCGCCTTCCTCGGCCAAATTCCCGCGCAAACCAACCACGCCCCCGCTCGGATGCAGGGGGTTTTTCACCGGGAACACAACATCCTGATCACCGGGCAGTGTTACGCCCTCCAGATTTTCAGCCAGCGTCTTACCCGTGACCGTAATACAATCACCATGAATAAAACCGTGATCGAGCAATTCCTTCAGCACCACGCCCACACCGCCAATCTCATACAAATCCTTGGCGACATATTTTCCGCCGGGACGCAAATTCGCGATATAGGGCGTGCGCTTGAACACTTCCGCCACATCGAATAGATCAAACTTAATCCCCGCCTCATGCGCCATCGCGGGCAGGTGCAGCGCCGCATTGGTTGACCCGCCCGTGGCCGCCACCACGGCCGCCGCATTCTCTAAACTTTTGCGGGTTACAATATCGCGCGGCAATGGCCCGCCGGAGCGGATTAAATTCACCACCGCCTCACCCGAAGCCGCCGCATACTCATCACGGCTTTCATACACCGCAGGTGCGCCGGCTGAATTGGGCAGCGCCAGACCAATCGCTTCAGACACACAAGCCATCGTATTGGCCGTAAACTGACCGCCGCACGCCCCTGCGCACGGGCATGCAACGCTCTCCAGCTCTTTCAAATCCGCATCGGAAAACTCGCCTGTGGAATGCTTGCCGATCCCTTCGAAAACGCTGACAATATCAACATCCTGGCCACGGAATTGACCCGGCAAGATCGTGCCGCCATACATAAAGACCGATGGCACATTCAGGCGGATCATCGCCATCATCATCCCCGGCAATGACTTATCGCAGCCCGCCAAACCAACGAGCGCATCATAACAATGACCGCGCATTGTCAGTTCAACCGAATCCGCAATGACCTCGCGTGAGACAAGGGATGATCGCATCCCCTCATGCCCCATGGCTATGCCGTCCGTCACGGTAATGGTTGTGAATTCGCGGGGCGTTGCACCGGCGCCATCGACCCCTTTTTTGACGCTTTGCGCCTGACGCGAGAGCGCAATATTACACGGCGCAGCCTCGTTCCAGCAGGTCGCAACCCCGACCAGCGGCGCATGAATATCTTCATCGGTTAAATCCATCGCCCGCAACATCGCCCGCGCCGCGGCCTTGGCCGGACCTTCGGTCACATGACGGCTCACCAGTTTGGTTTTGTCCCAACCCTGCTTGCCTTTTGCCTTCGGATGCGCGCGCTTATCGTTATACATGGTGCGGAAGTCCTCTTAAAATCAGGCTTAAGACCTAACAATAAAAAAGCCGGCAATTCAACCGGCTTTTGTCTTTGATTTAGGTTTCACCCGCTTAATCCTCGTCGTTCAAAACCATCTCATTATAGGCTTTGCGGATTTGCGGGCCGTTCGCCACATAAGGGATCACGATATAGCGGTTCCCCGTCCCCATCACGACCACATTGGAATAGCCAAAAGCCATGCCCGGCGGCATGCGCTCCAACTCGACCGACTCAATTTTATCAAAGCGGATATCCACCACGTCCATCTGCAACAAGCCATAACGCACCAGCACCCGCTTATCGGTCAGCACCAGCATATAAACCATGCGCCGTGCCTGCGCATACATGGCCATCAACCCGGCCACAACAATCAGCAAGATTCCCAGCTGCTTTGCGACCATCAGGCCAAATAAAATTCCAACAACCAGAACCGCGCCCGCCTGCCAGAAAATGGCCGGATGAATAACCGCGCGGGCAACGACCTTCTCGCCCTCAACCAAACGCTCTTTAATGAAATCTTCGTGATTTTCCAAACCTGAACTCATAGTGACCTCGCCTTCTCAATCGACTGCCGGAACAGCAGCGGATTTTCAATCGGCGGCAAAACCACTTCGCCAATCCCCATCCCGCGCACTGCCAGACGCCCATAATCAAAAATACGTCCTAATATTGATTGTAATACATTTACGCCTTCAATGCGATCAATGCTGATCTCACCCACTTGGCGGGCAATCAGGCCGCGCTTGTACACAATGCGGGTATTGGTCACGGCAATCTCCGTGGTCGCCTTAATCACCATCATCTGTGCGAAGCTGAGCAGGCCCATAACAAACACCAAAAATGCGAAAATCCGCAGACCCGGATGGATATAGCGAATAGCATCTAACCAGTTGATTTGCGGTGGAAATTTCCCCATTTGCTTGTACATCACAACCGCACCCGCAACCACGATAATACTGCCTACCAATCCCCAGACAATCGCCATAAAAGCCTGCACCGTGTACATCCAATGAAAGCTGCCGACATGGACCAGCTCTTCATCCGGCCCGAGTGATTGTTGTACGTAAAGCATGATTAACCCTGTGATTTGAAACCCAAAAATAGAACCATAAGCTTATAGTGCTTCGCGGCCCTCTGGCAATAGATTTAACCCCAAAAAACAGCTTTTAAAAACACTGACGAAGTTGCAAACCGCCAAGCCAATATGGTAATTGGGAATTAAGAGATGCGTAAATGAGTGTTTTAAAAAAGAGCTGGATACGAAACTGCTTTAGACTGCGTAAGATCGATGCTGTCGGTGCGCTGGCTTTTATGTTCACCTTTTTTCCGCCTAATCTCACCTCCTCTTCCCCCGAAGAATACATGAAAAACAACGACATTCCTCCTGAACTCGCGGAGGGTCTTAATTTGGACAATATAAAAATTTACGACAATAACGGCTTATATAGCGCTCATTATGCTGGCGCGAAGTACGCCAGAACCAGTGATAAAGACTGGAAAGACAGATGGAAAAAATACAAAGAAGGTTTTTTAGAAGTATTTTCTGATGAGGCCTCTATAAGGCGCGAGGATAATACCGAGGAAAAACAGGTTATTTTAATCCCGCAGGATAAAATTTTATCGTGGATTAGTAAGGGTACAGGCATCCCTGAAGATCACATAGAAATCTCAGACGAAGACCTCAAAAATATCTATTACTGGATTTTCCTGCACGAAATTTCCCACGGCAATGAGAGTAAATATCAAGATTCCGAAACATATCTCTCTGAAAATCCTCGAAATAACATCAAAATAGACAGCCTAAACTTTATAAAACTCGTTCTGTCGGGAGAGATTGGCGCGGATTACAGCGCTCTCAAGGCTTTGAAAGAAAAATGTAACCCTGATTCCGGTAAGACTGTTATTGCCTATCGTTCCTTCAATATTGGCCCTTACGACCCTGTTCATGACACGGCATATTACCTTGAAAAAATGGATATGATTTCCAATTCAAAATTCTGGCCGGATTTAAAGCCTTATCCCGACATAGACAAAAATATTTACAAGGCCATCGGCGCAAACTTACCTCAATATTTCGAGACCAGCTCTGATTTTATTTACTTGGAATATTTGGCAGCCTTAGATGCCCTCGAGAAGATATCAGAAAGCACAAACCCTCTGCTCTTTAGCGATAATGAAAAAAGATTTATGGCAGATAAATTAAGGCTGTTTGTCGAAGGCATTGAATATTTCGCCCCGACAAAGGCGCAGGAAGCGCGCCTAGAGAGACGCAGAATTAAGTATGCCAACACGTATTCGCGCAATACGAATGATTTATCCAAGTATGTGTCTTTAGACCCCTAATCCCCGAATGAAATCCCGACGGATCGTGCGGTGTGGACCTGCGTGCCGTGCGTGCGCACGATGCGGCATTCCTTAATCGCATCTTCAATCGCCACATCCACAACCGCGCGGTTTTGCCAGGCCACCATGCGCCCGAATTTCCCTTCATTGACCAGATCAACCGCGCGCACGCCAAAGGCCTGGGCCAACAGGCGGTCATTCCATGTCGGTGATCCGCCGCGCTGCACGTGGCCCAGTACGGTCACGCGCGTCTCAAACCCTGTGGCTTCGGCAATTTTCGGCGCCAAATACGCGCCGACACCGCCATAGCGGCCATCGGCCACCTCAACCTTTTCACCGGCAGCCGTTTTCACCGCTTCGGACACAATAACCAGCGCGAAGTTGCGTCCCGAATCCTTCACCTGCTGAATTTTCTTGGCGATATTCTCAATCGTGTAGGGGATTTCCGGGATCAAAATTACATCCACGCCCCCGGCAATCCCCGCAGCCAGTGCGATATGCCCCGCGTCACGCCCCATAACCTCCAGAATCATCACGCGGTCATGGCTGGCCGCGGTGGGTTGCAGACGGTCCAGCGCCTCGGTCGCCACCTCTACGGCCGTATCAAAGCCCACAGACAGGTCAGTCAGGCTCAAATCATTATCAATCGTCTTGGGCACACCGATAAAGGGCAGATTGCCTTGCGTGGCCAGCTTGTTCAAAATCGCGAAGGACCCATCCCCGCCAATCCCGATCACCGCATCAATGCCCAAATCCTTGATCGCGGCAATCAATTCATCAGAGCGGTCTTTGACGCTGCCGTCGGGCATCGGGTATTTGAACGGGTTTTTTGAATTGGTTGTGCCTAAAATCGTACCGCCGCGGCGCATCACAAACCCGTCAAAATCCGCCGGGCTCAGCGTGCGCACGGCATAAGGCTCCTCCAGCAGGCCGGCCGTGCCGTTTTCAATGCCAATCACGCCCCAACCCAGCGCATCCGCACGCTTGACAATCGCGCTCATCACCGCGTTTAAGCCCGCACAATCGCCGCCACTGGTTAGAATTGCTATATTTTTAGACATTTATATTGCCTTTCAATGGGTTATGGAGAAATTTTGAAGTTGATAACGTGCTTTCGAAACATCCTGTTCACAATTTTCATTTTTACTTTATCAAACAAAGCTGTATATGGTATTATTTATTTTTAAAGGCAAAATAAACATTGTACGACTTTTCTCACATGGAAGATCAGGAAGAACTCGCCGAAAAGCTGGCCGAATATCAAAGCGAGCACAAAGCGCTTGATGCGATGATAGACCGCATCATGGCCAGTGATCAACCCGTAAATCTGTTTGAAATCCAGACTTTGAAGAAGAAAAAGCTCTGGCTGAAAGACATGATTGAAAAGATCAAAAGCGACCTGATCGACGATATTATTGCTTAATCCCCTCTTTTCCCGTATAAAGCCCGCATGACACATGCAGACAACAATCCTTTAGTTGGCATCATCATGGGCTCCCAGTCTGATTGGGAGACGATGCAAGAGGCGCACGACATCCTGCACAGCCTTGAAATTCCACACGAAGTTAAAATTGTGTCCGCCCACAGAACGCCAGAGCGCATGTTTGAATACGCCAAGAGCGCGAAAGAGCGCGGCCTGAAGGTGATTATCGCCGGGGCCGGCGGCGCGGCGCATTTGCCCGGCATGGTCGCCAGCCTCACACCGCTGCCTGTTTTGGGCGTTCCTGTGAAAAGTAAGGCGCTCAAGGGTATGGATTCCCTGCTTTCAATTGCGCAAATGCCCGGCGGCGTGCCCGTGGGCACATTGGCGATTGGCAAGGCGGGCGCAAAGAATGCCGGCATTCTCGCCGCCTCAATTATCGGGGCTTATGACGAGAAAATTGGCCAAGCCGTTGAAAAACTTCGCCAAGATCAAACAAACAGCGTTGCCGAAACGCCGCACGACTGATAAAACCTCTTCCCATGTCTAAGACTTTAGGAATACTTGGCGGTGGCCAGTTGGGCCGTATGAGCGCGCAAGCAGCACAAAAGCTCGGCATTCGCACCGTAATCTTCACCCCGGAGGATAATTCCCCCGCCTCTCAGGTTGCCGATGAAACGGTGCTGGCGAATTATGATGATGAGGACGCGCTGCGCGCTTTTGCCGATAAAGTCGACGTTATTTCTTATGAATTTGAGAATATTCCAGTAAAAACAGTGCGGTTCTTACAGACTCTTAAACCAGTTTATCCAGATGATACATTGCTGGAAATTGCGCAGGACCGTCTGGTCGAAAAATCATTCCTCAATGAGCACGGAATCCCCACTGCAAACTGGTCTCCGGCGCGTAGCGTATCGGATATAGAAGAAACGCTAAAAGACTGGAATACCAATAGATGTATCATAAAAACGACACGTTTCGGTTATGATGGAAAGGGGCAAGCCTTTATCCGCTCCGAAAGCGATATTCAAAACGCCTGGGACTCATTAAAATCTGACATTGTAATCATCGAAGAGGTCATTGATTTTGATTGTGAAATTTCCGTTATTGTCGCCCGCGACCAAAATGGGCACATGGAATTTTACGGGCCCTGCCTGAATGACCATGCCAATCACATTCTGTCCCAAACAACCGTCCCGGCGGATATTCCGGCCGCGCTTGCAGACAAAGCCATTGAGGCCGCCGCAAACCTTGCCACCGCCGTAAATCTGGTCGGCGTTTTGGCACTGGAGATGTTTGTGACCAAAGACGGACGCATTTTAGCCAATGAAATCGCGCCCAGAACCCACAATTCCGGCCACTGGACCATTGATGCCTGCGCCGTGAGCCAGTTTGAGAACCATGTGCGCACCGTCTGCGGCATGGACGCCGCACCGCCCGCGCGCCATAGTGACGCAACCATGTTGAATTTAATCGGCGATGAGGTTACAAATATCGCGCAGTATGAAGCGCACGAAAATGCGCACATCCATCTCTACGGCAAAGACGAGGTCCGTCCGGGCCGCAAGATGGGCCACGTTACAATTTTAAAGGACAAAACATCATGAGCAAAACCGCTGTCGCCGCCGAAAACACCCGCATTGAGAAAGATTCCATTGGCGAGATAGCCGTGCCTGCCGATAAATATTGGGGCGCACAGACCCAGCGCTCTTTGCAAAATTTCGATATCGGGGAAGAGAAAATGCCTGGCCCGCTCGTGCGCGCCCTTGGCATTCAAAAGAAGGCTGCCGCACTGACCAATGTCGACATTGGTGATCTCGATGCAAAACTGGGTGAAATGATCGCAAAAGCGGCCGATGAGGTCATAAACGGGTCATTGGCGGATCAATTTCCCCTCGCTGTGTGGCAAACCGGCTCAGGCACGCAGACAAACATGAATGCCAATGAAGTGATTTCCAACCGCGCGATTGAGCTGATGGGCGGCGAAATTGGGTCAAAAGACCCGGTTCACCCGAATGACCATGTGAATATGGGCCAATCTTCGAACGATACCTTCCCCACCGTGATGCATATTGCGGCGGTGGAAGAGATGCATAACCGCCTGCTTCCGGCTTTGGAAAATCTGCATGACGCGCTGGATAAAAAGGCCAAAGCCTTCGACACAATCGTCAAGAACGGCCGCACGCACCTGCAAGATGCAACGCCGCTGACGCTGGGTCAGGAATTCTCCGGCTATGTGGCGCAGGTTGCTTACGGGATTAAGCGCGTCAAAACCGCGCTGCAATGGCTTTATCCGCTGGCGCAGGGCGGCACGGCTGTCGGCACGGGGATCAACTCCAAGAAGGGCTTTGATGCCAAATTCGCCGCAAAAGTGGCGGAGCTCACCGGCCTGCCCTTTACCACAGCCGAGAATAAATTCGAGGCCTTGGCCGCGCATGATGCGGTTGTCGATGCCTCTGGTGCACTGAATGTTCTGGCCGCCAGCTTGATGAAAATTGCCAACGATCTGCGTTTGCTCGGCTCCGGCCCGCGCTCTGGTATTGGCGAGATCATCCTGCCCGCGAACGAGCCCGGCTCTTCGATTATGCCCGGCAAGGTCAACCCGACGCAGTGTGAGGCTCTGACCATGGTCTGTGCGCAAGTGATGGGCAATCATGTTGCCATCACGGTCAGCGGCTCTAACGGACATTTTGAGCTTAACGTCTTCAAGCCGGTGATGATTTACAATTTGCTGCAATCGGTGCGCCTGCTGGCCGATGGCTGCCGCAGCTTTACCGACAATTGCGTGGTCGGGATTGAGGCCAATGAAAAGCGCATCACGCAGCTGATGGAAAATTCCCTAATGCTGGTCACCGCACTCAACCGCCATATCGGCTATGACAATGCGGCAAAAATCGCCAAGAAAGCCTACGCTGACGGCACATCGCTCAAAGAAGCGGGCGTGGCGCTGGAGCTGCTCACAGCTGAGCAATTCGATGAGTGGATCGACCCGGTCAGCATGACTAAACCGCGCGATTAATCTGTAAAATTTGACATATTTACACAATATCCCTACGATCTGCCTTTAAAGAGGCTAGGTATGCTGAGTTTAACAAAAAGAATGCAGAGCTATATTTCCGCCGCGCTCAAAGATGACTTTACGCGCGAAGCCGTCTTCGCCGATTTCTCTCATACATTTGGATATATGGGCATGCCGGAAAAGGAAGCCCAAAATCTAACCTCTCACATCATGGCCCTTCTGGAAGACATAGAAGAGCTAAACATAGCGGAAATCTCCATCTATACCATGCTCAATGCAGCCCCCTGCTCTGCAAAAAACCCCATTCCCGTAACGGATGTCATTGATCACATGCTGACAGGCCGCGCTGAAAAAATATTTGAACAAACCTACCAGCACCTCTCAGATATAAAAGGAAAAATCATCGATTTTGGCGCGGGTGACGGTCAGGTAACACAGCTCATGGCTAATAGCGGACTGGATATTCAAGGGATTGATGTTCGCGCATATAAAGCCCCCAACATTACGGTGAAGATCGATCAGTTTGATGGCGGCCGTACAAAATTCGCACATCAGTTTTTCAAGGCCGCTCTTGTAACAAATGTGCTCCACCACGAGATCAATAATGAAAAATGCCTGAGCGAACTGAGCAGGATTGTATCTGACAGGCTGGTTGTTGTTGAAACCGTACCCGTCGGGGCAACGCCTGATGATATTGAAAAAGACAGGCTAAGGTCTTTTATGAATGACTATTTTTACAATCGGTTGCTTCATGATCCAAAGTTTGACGTTCCTGTACCGGGAACGTATGAAACGCCCGAAGGATGGATCAAACGATTTGAAAAACATGGATGGAACGCTATCCACTCTGAAAATTTGGGTATAGACCAACCTGTTATACAAGATACCCACCATCTGCTAATATTTGAACGATGAAAAAAAGATCAATTAACATCCTCGGCCATCAAACCAGCATCTCGCTAGAAGAAGAGTTCTGGGCGGAAGTAAAGGCGATAGCGGAGCAGCGCGGGCTGTCGCTCAATAAAATGATTACAGAGATCGACCGCACCCGCGGCACAAACAAGAATCTATCTAGTGCGATCCGGCTCTACGTTCTTAATCACCTGAAAAACCCTACTGCATAAGACCTTTTAGGATTCCTTGGAACGCTTCTTCAGGCGTTGAAGGTGTTTGCTGCTGCTGTTGTGGCTGCTCTTGAGCGGGCTGCTGCTGAGTATTGTCATTGGCGGGCGCTTGTTGCTGCTGCTGAGGCTGCCCCAAGAAACCGCCTAGAGCGCCGCCCAGCGGCGAACCGTCCAGCTTCTTCGAAAGCTCTTCATTCAGCACCTTTTCCAGTTTCCGGCTCAGCTTACGCTGAAGGTAATCCTGAATCGCGCCTTGTGCGAAGGTCTGGCCGGGATTGTCCAGCGACCCGCTAATATTGATTGTAAAATCAGGGACATCGTCGCGGTCCTTCACGCTCATTGTATGCGCGGTTTGAATGGTCCAAGCAGGCAAGTTGATCGTTCCTTTTGTGGCAATTGCGCCGCGCGCGCCATCCAGATCCATCTTGCTCAACGTCACCACGCCGTTTTGAATGGTAAAAGCGCCATCAAGCGTATCAAAGGCCGTGCTGCCGCCCGTGGCCGTACCCTTCCACAAATGCAAAAGCGAGTCACCGGGCTTAGATTCTTCCGACAGCGCGCGGGCGAAGCGGTTGATATCAATCCCTTCAATCACGATGGCCGAGCCTGTCGCCGTGCCCTGCCCGCTGAGGCTGTTAATCAACGCAGCATGCGAAGCGCCGCTCGCTTGAATGCTGGTTTCGCTGCTGATACTGCCCTTACCCTTGATAATGCGGTTGTTAAACAACGACTTCACCAGCGGCTCCATCTGGATCGATGTCATGGACGTCTTCAGCTCCACACCCAAGCCCCCGCCACTGATCGGGCGCGCCGTGCCGCTGAGCGCTACGCTGCCCTGATACAGGCCTGAACTGAGATCCTTAATATTCAAAACACCGTCCTGAAGCGTGAATTGCAGCTTAGGCTGGCTTAAATCCCATGTTTCGTACTTTATCGAATTCGCGGCAATCGCCAGATCAACATTGGCCAAATTCATCCACGCCGTATCAATCGGCGCTTTTGACCAACGATCAGAGGTTTTTGCACCTCCTGTTGATGCACCCGCAGATGACCCGCCTTTGGATTGCAATACAAGATCACCCAACTTTAAATCCCCGGTGACAGAGGGTTTTGATCCGCCGCCGTCATAACTCAATGCGCCTGTAATGCCCGTTTGTCCCAAGGTCGCCTTCATGTCGGAGAGCTTGTATTTTGTACCCTCCTGATCCAGCTTGGTGTAAAAATCCAGCTTCTGAGCGAGCATATCGTTTTGCGTCTTCGCGCCGGAGAGCTCCTGCAACCCTTTTGCAAGGTTCGGATGCGTCACCTGAAGCGCCGTATTACTCAGCTTTGCGTCTTTCGTGAGATCACCTTTCAGGATCACAGACCCGCCAAAAACATTCGCATTGACCAGCAGGCTTTGACCCGCCAGCGCGCCGGATACGTTATACGGCTTACCGTCGAGCGTGATATTCGCATCATTCACCTCAATCTTGCCGGGCTTGAGATAGCCCTTCGCCACCAGCGCCAGTGACTTAAACGCCAAAGAAGCGGGTTTTCCGCTCACCGCCTGCAAAGTAAAGGGCAGATCGGGCGTTTCCGCCGTCATATTAAAGGCCATGGACGGGCTGGAATAAATCTCGCCACCGGTTTTTTGTGAAATTGATTTCTCGGCAAATGTTAAATCCACCGCCGCATCAAACTTCCCTTTGCCGGGAATTTGGTTGGCCGCAATTTTTACCTGAATGCTTTTATCCTTTTTCGCCAGCGCCACGCTCACGCCGTTATACACCTGATTGTTATAGATCATGCCGGGCATGGTGAAGGTGATATCCGCGCCAAAAGGCATCGGAAAAGACAGGGTTTCAGGCAAAATCTTGGTCAGCGCGGTAATATCGCCACTGCCTTGCGCGCCCTTTTTCGGGGGCATAATTGTGTCCAAATTAACCGTATCCGCCGCCCTAAACGTTCCGCCGATATAAAGTGGGGAGAGCTGGGTTGAGAAATCGGCCGCAAAATTATATTGCCCAACTTTCAGTGCGGCATTCTTAAATGTCAGCTTTTCCGGCGTGGCCGTCAAAAGTCCGGCAAGGCTGGCGCTCTCACCACTCAGCGGTGTATCCTTCGCGCCGAAATTCTTGGCTGTTTGCGCCAGTGATGCAATCTGGATTTTGGTTTCGCCCTGCAAGCCCGGTGCCTCACCAAATTCAACCGCGCCCGCATAATTCATCTTAATGCCGTTATAATCGCCCTGCGCGCTCAAGCTGACAGACTGCGCGCCCTGCTCCATCTCACCAACCTTTGCCTCAAAGGTCAGCGGCTGCCCGCCAAAACCCATCGCGCCGGAAACCTCAAACGGCCCTTGCAGTGTATCGGCCTTCACATCCAGATCAATATTGCTCAGCTCCGTCGTTTTACCGCCCTTGGTGTAAAAGAACTGGCCATCTTCAATACTTAGACGATCAAGCGAGATCGCCTGTGCATTACCGGAAGGCCTCTCTTCCGCCTTTTTTGCGCCCATCATCGCCTCTAACTCAGGCGTCATCCAGTTGGGTTTATCATCGCGCATCACCTCCAGCGCGATTTGCGGCTTCACCAGCTCAACGGCGCTGATTTTCACATCACCGGAAAAAAGCGGGAGCAACGCCACGCTCGCCTGCAAACGCTCCAGCTGTGCCAAATTCTCCTTGCTTGAACCTTGCGGTGCCTTCACAACCACATTCTCAATTGTCGCATGCGGCGTTGGGATAAACGCAAAATTCAGCTTCCCGTTCAGCTCCACATCATAGCCTGTGATGGCTTTAATCTGGCTTTGCGCCCTCGCCTTATAAACGCTCCAGTCAATGAAGCTCGGCGCGACAATCAAAACGGCCAGCAAGGTCAAAATTACAACAGGAACAGCGATGATTATACGTTTCACGAGAGAGCTCTCCTCAAAAAGCGGTCAGAAGGAATTGCTCATTTATATAGGGAAATCGAGGTGAAAAACAAGGGCGCAAATCCCTCAAACATAAAGAGATTTAGTTCTTAGCAGCCAGCTTTTCATTCGCCTTGCCGACACGTTTGATCAGCATTCCAACAATCGCCTTGATCGTCGGGTCGGTCTTATTCAGCTTTTGTTTAAAGGCTTCGCGCGTCAGGATAATCAGGCTCGTATCTTTAACCGCCTTGACCGACGCGCTGCGCGGCTCATCAAACACCAGCGCCATTTCACCGAAAATCTCGCCCGCGCCCAGACGCGCATGTTCGACCTTCTTGCCGTCTTTTTCGGTATAAACCGAAACCGTGCCTGATTGAATAAGATAGGCGCAATTGCCCGGATCGCCCTGGCGCATAACCAGCGTCCCCTCAGGAATAAAACGTCTTTCTAATATGATCGTGTCGTGCGAAGCCATAATGAACAAAGAGTATATACTTTAGTTCATATATTGACCACCATTTGCTGAAATTGTTGCACCGTTAATAAAGCCGGCCTTGTCCGAGGCCAGAAACGATACAATCGCGGCGATCTCTCCGGGCTTACCCATGCGCCCAGCAGGAATTTGCTTCACAATGCTTTCCAGCACCGCGCTATCCATAGATTCCGTCATATCGGTTTTGATATAGCCCGGACATACCGCATTCACGGTAATACCCTTGCGCGCACTTTCCAGCGCCAGCGCCTTGGTAAAGCCCAGCATGCCCGCCTTCGCCGCGGCGTAATTACACTGGCCCATCTGGCCCTTTTGCCCGTTAATCGAGCTGATATTAATCACGCGGCCATAGCCTTCATCGCGCATATTCTTCATCACCGCGCGGGACATATTGTAGCAAGAGGTCAGGTTCGTCTCGATCACGCTGTGCCAATCCTCCGGCTCCATCTTGTGCAGCATGCCGTCGCGCGTAATCCCTGCGTTATTCACTAAAATAGTGACAGCGCCGAGCTTCTTGATAATCTTCTCCGCCACTTTTTGACAATCGGCGAAATCCGCAACATCGGCCTTAAAGGCCTCCTGCCCGGTTTCTTCTTTAAATGCTTTGGCGGCCTTGTCATTGCCGTGATAAATTGCGGCCACTGTATGACCGTCCGCGGCCAGAGCTTTGGATATCTCAAGACCGATCCCGCGTGTCCCGCCGGTTACAATTGCTACGCTCATTCTTTGTTCTCCTTGCCTTTATAAAGTTAAGCGATTTTCTTCCACTCAGCAGACTCATCTCTTTCAACGCACATGGCGATGCCCATCCCGCCACCAATACACAGCGTGGCCAAACCCTTCTTCGCATCGCGGCGGCTCATCTCATGCAGCAGCGTCACCAGCACGCGCGTGCCGGATGCCCCAATTGGATGGCCCAGCGCAATCGCGCCGCCATTCACATTCGTTTTCTCCGCATCCAGACCCAGCTCTTTCATCACGCAGCAGGCCTGCGCCGCGAAAGCCTCGTTCGATTCTACGAGATCCAAATCCGATACGCTCCACCCGGCCTTCTCCAAAGCCTTCTTAGAGGCCGGAATCGGCCCTGTGCCCATCACCTCCGGCTCAACCCCGGCGGTGGCCCAGCTGGTGATTTTCGCCAGCGGTTTCAGGCCGCGCTTCTTCGCCTCACTTGCGCGCATTAGAACGGTCGCCGCCGCGCCGTCATTAATGCCCGATGCATTTCCGGCTGTAACCGTGCCGTCCTTTTTAAAGGCTGGGCGCAAACCACCCAAGCTCTCCGCCGTCACGCCTGCGCGCGGAAATTCATCCTGATCAAAGACAATCTCGCTCTTGCGGGTCTTTACCGTCACAGGCACGATCTCGGCCTTAAACTTTCCATCAGCAATCGCTTTTTCCGCCTTGTTCTGAGAGCTTGCGGAAAACGCGTCCTGATCATCGCGGGTGAGCTGATATTTCTCGGCGATATTTTCCGCCGTGATGCCCATATGGTAGTCATTGAAAATATCCCACAGCCCGTCATGGATCATTGTGTCCGTCATTTGTGCATTACCGAATTTCACACCATCGCGCATGTGAATTGAATGCGGAGAGAGGCTCATATTCTCCTGCCCGCCCGCAACCACGATATCCGCATCGCCGCACAAAATCGCCTGCATGCCCAGCGCCACGGTGCGCAGGCCCGATCCGCACACCTGATTGATTGTATAGGCCGTGCGCTCTTTCGGAATACCCGCCCCAATCGCCGCCTGACGCGCGGGGTTTTGCCCGTTGGCCGCCGTCAGCACCTGTCCCATAATCACCTCATCCACCTCGTCGGCTTTCACGCCCGCATCGGCCAGCGTTTGCGCAATCACAATCGTACCCAGCTCCGCAGCCGGAACAGCGCTCAGCGTGCCGCCTAAATTGCCAATGGCGGTGCGTTTTGCGGAAACAATTACAATCGGGTCTTCGGTGCTCATAGAAATCGTCCTTTCACGTTCAAATTTTGTGGCTGCTTGCACAATATCAAGCGCCTATAGCTTTTCAAGCTCTATTCGGCTTGCTCTTTTATCCACGCGGCCATGGGCTGCCAAACCCGCTCAACAGAGTGGTTTCCGGCGATCATACCAATGTGCCCGCAATCCGGGTTGATGATGGTTGCTTTTGCCATCGCCTCGCCCAGCGCCGCGGCGCTCTCATACTCCACCAGCCTGTCCTTGCGCGATGCAATCACCAGCGCAGGCAGGCTCAGCTCCTCCGGGTGAACGATCAATCTGTCAATGTGCCATTCCCCCCGATACGGGTGGTTGTTAAAAAACCAATCGCGAATGCAGCTATAGGCGATTGCGGGCGGCAAACACACCCCGTCATTGAGCCAATCCTCCACCGCGACAAACAGCCGCGCTTGATCGCTGCCTTCCTCCACCTTGGTAAAGGCGGCAAATTTCTTGGCCGTGGCTTTGGGGTCGAGCGAAGCAAAAAGCGTTTGTATCCACTCAACCGTCAAATGCCCCTTTTCCTCGATCATCGGCAGCGCGCTCGGCGCCCAGAATTTAATGCGGTTGAGCAGCGCTTGTGATCCCGCATGAAAATCCCACGGCGCGGCCAGCGCAATCAGGGAAGCCAAATGCTCTTCGGCTTTTTTCGCTGCGCCTGTCAAAATTGTCCCGCCCATGCAATAGCCCATCGCATGCACTTTGCGCCCATGTTTTTTGTGCAAAAATTCCAGCGCGGGGACGAGGCGGTTAAGAATTGAATCGTCCAAACTCACCTGCCCTTCATCCTCATTCACCGCGCCCCAATCAAGCAGATACGCATTGATGCCTTGCTGCGTCATCCAGCGCAACATGGAGCGCCCCTCCATCAGATCGAGGATATGCGATTTATTGATCATAGAGGGGATGAGCAGCATCACGGGCTGCCCGTCTTTATATGTGCATCCGCGCGCAGCATTCACACTGACCGTGCCCGCACGCCAAACCTCATCCAGCGGCAATCTGTTGCTATCAAACTCGCATTGATAATAAAGCTGTATCCCGCGCAGCATATCTTTAAGTTCTTGCGGCAGGTCTTTAGGAATATCCGACATATCCGAAAAATCAGACGGCATAACGCCCGGCCATGCTGCGGCCGCCATCCCGATATAAACAGGCAGAGGGTTAAGCCCTCGTCGCATGATAAATCTCCCTGCTTTTTGCTGCACTATATAGGGCGCGCTCCACTATCTCCAGAAGAAAGCTTTTCAAGCGCTTAAAATTATGCAATAAATAGCAATCATCGCAACGCAGCAATTTGTATGAACAGGTGCAACAATGACAAAAGCAAAAAACAAACAGGGCGAGCCCACAATTATCAAAAAATATGCGAACCGCCGTCTTTACGATACAGGCCGTAGCAGTTATGTCACCCTCGAGGATTTGTGCGAAATGGTCAAAGAGGGCCATGACTTTGTCGTGAAAGATGCTAAGAGCGGTGAAGATATTACCCGCTCCGTTCTAACACAGATTATTTTGGACCAAGAAAGCAAGGGCGAGGACAATCTGCTGCCGATAAGCTTCCTGCGCAACCTGATCAGCTTCTACGGCGACAGCGTGCAGCAAGTCGTGCCGAATTATCTTGAGACAACCCTGAACATGTTCGTTGAAAATCAGGAGCGCGTGCGCGCCCAGATCAACAAGTCTTTTGAAGGCATGAACATGCAGGGCAGCATCCCCGGCATGCCCTCTTCTTTGGAAGAGCTGAACCGCCAGAATATGGAGATGTTTGAGCGCACCATGAAGATGTTCACATCCTTCGGCGTTCCCGGCGCGCAAAACGGCTCAAAAGACGATTAATTCTCGCTAAGTTGGTTTTTAGTTAACCGCGCGCATCAAACGATCGCGCAGTGCCATCGCGCCGTCCATATACTCTGTCGGCGCCTCGTGTGCGACCACGGTGAATGTGCCACCCTTATTAAAGAACAGCAGCGACGCGGAAGAATTCACACCGCCGCCCACGCACGCAACCTCATAGCTGTCGACGCGGGTTTCGCCATATTGCGCGGTATCATCGGGCACGACAGCAAAATCGCCCGTACAGCGGCTCTGGGTTTTTTCCAGATACTCACGGACATAGCCTTCGAAATCGGCCTCACTGCGCAGCGGCTTTTGCTCCGCCGAGCCGTAAATATTCTCCGCCTGCCATTGATGCACAATCACTTCCGGGCCGGAGGCTTTTTCAACCAGCTTGACCGTACCGACCGGGATACTCGCACGCGACAGCAAGCTATCAACCGTAAAGGCCGGATGGAACGCGCCGTTTACAGTTACGGGCTTCACACTTTCTTGTTGCAAGCTGGAGGGCGCACCCACAATTGCGGGCTCGGCCATTTCATTCACAGACGGCGCGGCGGCCATATCTTGCGCCTTTAATCCTTCTTGCGGCGCGGCCATTATTACCTCTTCAACCACAGGCTCAATGACGGGCTGTGAAATCTCTTCACGTGCAATTACGGCTTGCTCCTGCGGTTCTTCAATCGCCTTAAACGGCTCATAAGGATCTTCGCTGCGCCTTGCAATCACCGGCTGCCCACCCTGCTCGATGGATTGCTGCAGCAACATTTCCTGCTTTTGCGCTTCACTCAAGCCGACTGTCTGTTCGACAGGCAGAACAGGATCTTGTGCCAACGGCTCCGCGACCCTAACAGGTTTCTGAGCGGGCGCGGGCGCGACCTTTATTTGCGGCTGCGGCGCTGGAGTAGCTGGCGCCTGTTCCTGCGCGGCCAAAATATCCTCCGGCGACGGACCCAGCACTTGCGTTTCGGCCGATTCATTCGCTTCATCCATTTGCTCTTGCAGCTCGCGCTTAATACGGGCCTGCAATTCATCCTCATGCGGTGCCTCGGGGGGTTCCGCAATCTCTTCTTCGGCAGGCTCTGCAAGCTCTTCTACGTGCTCCTCAATCTTTGCAGGCGCGTCCAACAACGCTTCTACAGGAGGCTCTTCCTCTCCGGCCGCGGCTTCAATCGCATTCAGCTCCGCGGCTTGCGCAACTTGCAAAGCGCCGCCAGGGGTCAACCCGCCCGTCTTCTCCGCAACGGGTATAACATGCGGTTTCACATCGGGCACGGGCACGTAAGAGAACCCGACCGAAGCCACTTTTTCTTCAAGAAGCGCCGGCTCATCTATAACGTCCTGCGCCTGCGCCGAGGCCAAAATCATCCGCGCCTGCGACGTGCCAATCGGCGCATCGGCGCGCACCAAACGGTGATCCGGCCCTTCATCATTCTCAAGCCGCTCCCGCAAGACCGCGTTTTCCGCACGCAAGCCTTCCATCTCGGCGCTCGCATCGGCCATTTGGAATTCATTCGTTTCGTATTCCGCCAGCGCCGTGCGGTAGGTCGAGGCCTCATCCAATGCTTGCTCCAACGCCGCGACCAGCTTGTTATTCTCGACCTCTAAAATCGCGACCTTTTCTTCCAGCGCCGGATCGCTTTGAATGGTGTCCATCATCGCGAGGCGCTCATTCAGCTTGCCATTCTCGCTTTGCAGCTCTTCAATCGTGCGCTGCGCCTGTGCCAACGCGCCGTCTTTTTCCGCAAGTTCTTTGTCTTTCGCAGCCAACTCTTCGCTAAGCTGCGTTTGCAGCGACCCGTTTTGTTCTTCGAGCGCCTCAATCTTTGCCGCCAATTCATTCAGCTCACCCAGATCACTGCCCTGACGGTTGATCTGCGTTTGCAAAATCTGATTATCGGCCAGCGCGTCTTCCAACTGGCGCGTCAGATCGGCACTGCCTGTGCTGGCGCGGGTTAGTTGCTCGGTCAAAATCGCATTTTGCGCCTCAAGCTGCGCCAGCTCGGCCTTCGCAACCTGAAGCCCGTCCGCTTTGTATGTAAGTTCATCCACGCGCGCCCTTAGGCTTGCGTTCTCCTGCTCCAACACGGCGATATCAGCGCCGGCTCCCGCAGCGGTCTCAATATTATTCAGCGCGATGCTCATCTCCGCGCGCAGAGTGTCATTCTCCGCGCTCAACGCATCGATTTTTGCCTGCAAGATCGAACTATCCGCCGACGTGCCAAATCCACCACCGCCCTTCAGGAACGCAATTTCTTCGCGCTGCGCTTGGGCGGTCGCCTCGAACGTATCGCGCTCTTTAATTGCTTGGTCAAACTTTGCTTGAAGATTGGGTGTTTCAACACTGCTGGCATCGTTATAGGCTTGGCGTAGCTGCTCTCTTAAATCCGCAATCTCGGCATTTTTATCGCGAATGGCTTGCGCCTGCGCCTGCGCGGCTGTGCGCTGCAGGAGGCTGTTCTCGGTTTTAATCTGGCTAAGCTGCGCGCGCATATCATCGACCAGCTGCGCATCAATCCCTTGATTATCAATCGCCTCTTGTAATTTCTTATTAATCGCTTGCTGCTCTTTCAAGCGACCTTCATAAGAAGACTTCACCTCATTGCGCGCCAGATCGGCCTGCCCGCGCAGCTGCGCATTCTGCTCTTTCAAGACATCTATCTCGGTTTGCAGGCTTGCAAGCTCACCTTCTGGAAGGATTGTTTTTTGTGCATACGCCTTGCGTTCGCGCTCCAACGTCTCACGCAGCGCCGCATTCTCAATCTCCAAAGACGCAACAAATTCCTGCGTCTCCTGCGGGGTTACAGATGATGCGGTTTTGCTCAACTCATCCTGCAGACGTCTATTCTCTTCGGTCAGCGTTGTCACCAGCGCGCGTGCATCTTGACTACCCGCTTCATCGGCCAGCACCTTCAGCTTCTGATTCTGTGCCTTCAGCGCATCAATCTCGGCTCTTAAATCCGCTGTGGCATCCGCACCGCTTTGCACCAACTCCAAAGACTTGCGCATCCGCTCATTTTCTTTTTGCAGACGCTCTATATCCGCCGATGCCTTCTGATTATATTTTGCGCCGCTCTTATATTCATCCGCCTTCATATCGGCCAGCGCCAAACGCAGGCGCTCGTTCTCCCCCTCCAGTGCCCGCACATCCGCAGACACGGCCATTGGAATATAATCGCTCTTTGTCGCGGGCGGCGCATACGGCGTTATCGCTCCGCCCCCGGCGGCCGGCTGGGTCATCGCCGCGACGCAGGCTCTTAAATCAGATTGCCCGATATCAATATCGGCCAGATTAAAGTGATAAGACTGGTTTCCAATCTCCGCGCGCAGATATCCCGTTTTCTCAAGCGCATTGAAAAACGGTTCGTCACGACCAAGACGCGCCACCAGCGCGCTGGATGAATTCGTGGTGATATTGAAAGAGCGCTGCTGCCCCGCACCCGGATCAAGAACGATCTCCAGAATTTGACCGACGCGCATTTTCGGGCGCTGGAAATCAAAGGCAATGGAGGTTTCCTCGCCCGCATTACGCGCGATTGTCAAAATTGTGTTTTGCTGAAAACGCCGCGCGAGCGCGCAATACCCATCGCCCTGCGCCGCCGCGTCAATCTTGGTGATCGCCCAATCCGAAGAGGGCTGATACAACTCACCTTTTTGCGCATAGGCCGTCGATGCCAGTGGCAAGCTGGCAAGACTTGATACAAATACCGTAGCGGCCAAGACCGTTTTGATGCGCATATTTATTCCAGGTTAAGTGGCACAGAAGACGTGCCGATTCGAAAAGAATCTTACGGGAATGATACAAGGCCATTTGAGAAAAACAAAAATTCAGGCGGGGTTTATCCCAAAACCGTTGGGGATAAAACTGTGCACAGGCTCTCGAATTTTGTAAAAGCGGCGCTTAACGCGTATCCAAAATCTGGATCAACAAGGTCCGCTTACCGGTTTGTGGATCAACATGCAAGCTGCCGACAGGGCGAACGCGGCCATTCTCATATTGCTCAAGCACCGCCTGCACGGCCGCCTCATATGTCGTCTGCTCGGCCAGCGTTGCCTGCACTTCAAATTCATAATCGCGGTCGGGCCATAAAAATTCCACGCCCGCCTTTTGCGACCAGATACTCAACGTCTCGCGCAAATTTGCGCCTGCAAATGTGTTCCAATATTCACTACCGCTTGCCGGAATCATCGGCGCGGCAACTGGGGCGGGCGGTCTTTCTCCAACAGCAACGGCGTTTGGCATCGCTACATCTGTGGCGGGCATAACCCCGGTTATAGCGGCTTCATCGATCATAGGCTCGGACACCATTCCGGGTTTTGTGTATAGACGATCCGCCGGGGTCTGGCGGCTCGTAGTCGCATAAAGCGGCGCAGGCTGTTGCGGCATGGCCCGAGCGCTCATATCTTCCGGCGAAGATGCACCCATGACATAGCGCCCGGATTTGGGCATCGCACCCGCTTTCAAATCTTCAATATTCAGGTTTTCTGCTGTGCGCGCCATTGGCATCGGCGCAGGAGCGCTGTAGGCCGCAGCGCCATAACCAGCTTCATAAACGGGTTGCATGCCCGGCGCGCGGGCAGACGGGGCGGCAGGCATCATAGCCGCCTGCGCGGATCGTTTCGCCTCCATCTCATCCTTGGCTTTCAGAGCCAGATCAGGACGCAGCATCTTGTAAGCTTCCGGATCATCCTCCAGCGGCACTAACCCTTGCGCTACATCATCAGGAATATCATCAGCAACAAAATCTTCCGCCGAAATACGTCCCACAGGCGGGGGCGGCGCATAATCCAGCGGCCCGGACATTTCATTGCGCATGGCTTTTGAATAGGTACTGGTCAGCCCTTCAAGCTCCTCCAGCGCGGCCTCTTCTGGGCTTTGAACTGTTTGCGGCTGAACTTGCGGTGCAGGCAGATCGACGATATCCATCGGCACAGCCTTGGCTTGTGTGCGCGCGGTTGCGCCGCTCGGATAAGGGTCGATTTTAAGCTGCGCGAAGGCCGGCAGCGCCGCAAAGACGGCAATGGCCGCCACGGACGAAACATAAAACAGGCGTTTACGCATTGTGAAATTATGTGCTGACATAGTGTTCAAACCCCTTATCCACGAGTCTCAAAATAACGACTCATCAAAGAGTAATGCCCCGGCCCGGCGGTTGCAATGGCCTTATGAATGCTCATCCCCAGACAGGTTAAGCTTGTGCGCCAGCGCGGCCTCCAGAAACATATCCAGATCGCCGTCCAGAACCCCTTGCGAATTGGTGGTTTCAACATTCGTGCGCAAATCCTTGACCATCTGATAGGGATGTAAAACGTAAGAGCGAATTTGATGCCCCCAGCCAATATCGGTTTTTTCACCATGGGCGGCCGCCTGCGCCTCTTCCCGCTTTTGCAATTCGGCCTCATACAGCTTCGCTTTCAGCAGCGCCATCGCCTCATCCCGGTTTTGATGCTGGGATCGCCCGCTCTGACTGGCGGCAACAATCCCGGTCGGGATGTGCGTTATACGCACCGCAGAATCCGTCGTATTGACATGCTGTCCGCCCGCACCTTGAGAACGATACGTATCGATTCGTAAATCTTTATCTTCGATTTCAATCTCAATGGAATCATCAATCACGGGTGAGACCGCGACCGAGGCAAAACTTGTGTGGCGGCGCGCATTCGAATCGAAAGGCGAAATCCTTACCAAACGGTGCACACCGTTTTCACTTTTCAGCCAGCCATACGCCTGATGCCCCTCAACACGCAGCGTGACGGATTTAATGCCCGCCTCTTCCCCGTCGCTCTTTTCAAGAAGGCTGACCTTGTGCCCGTGCTGTTCGGCCCAGCGCGTATACATGCGCATCAACATCTGCGCCCAGTCCTGCGATTCCGTGCCGCCCGCCCCGGCATTGACCTGAAGGAAGGCATCATTCTCATCCGCTTCGCCGGACAGCAAGCTCTCAAGCTGGCGGCGCTCGACCTGAACCCGCAGGGCTTCCAGCGCAGATTCAGCGTCCTTTACAACCGCTTCATCGCCCTCTTCTTCACCAAGGGCAATCAGCGTGACGTTATCCTCAAGCCTTTGCTCAATCTCGCGCACACTCTGAATCTGACCATCCAGCGTGTTGCGCTCTTTCATGATTTTCTGGGCTTTTTGGGAATCGGACCACAGATCGGGGTCCTCGCTCAGCGCGTTCAACTCTTCCAGACGTTTAAGGGCCTTGCCCCAGTCAAAGATGCCTCCTCAGCAAAGCCAAAGAGCTTTCAATCTCATCAACAATGCTTTGGGTTTCTGCGCGCATAAAAATCCTCGTGCTTGTTTACAGCCTTTAAGCTGCCTCAACCATAGCGGTGTCTGCAACCAAAAATTCTTTAATCGCTGCAAGAATGTCAGTGCTGTCTTCACTGAGCGCACCAGCACTCAGCAAATTAGCATCAATCGCATAAGAGCCTGTCGCCCACTGCGCGCCCGCTTGCTCGGCCATGTCCTTTTTTTCATCCATGCCCGCAACGGTTCTACCGGCCAGCTTCTCGGCGTACTCCAACAACTCCAGCGCTTCGGCCAAGACCACAACCGGCTTACCTGAATCCAGAAAACCATTAATAAAACGGCGCGTGTGTGCGGTCAGCTTGAGCTTCTCAACACTTCTTTGCCCGCCGGGAACAACCAGCATTGAGAAATCGGCCGCCAGCGCTTCGTTGAGCATTTTGTCAGCGGCAAAATTCAACCCCCAATCAGATCCACTCCAGCTGCTGGTCAGTCCGTTATTCATACTGATAATACGGATGGTTCCGCCCAAATCCTGCACCAGACGTTGCATCTGGATAAAATCCTGCTCGTTGAAACCGTTCGAAACAAGCACAGCAATCTTTTCACCAATGAGTGGTTTGTTCATTCTTCTCTACTCCATCTATGTAAGGCAATTGACCCGTGGGCATCCCTTTTCGGGAACTCGTTATCGGTCTTTCGTGTTTTTTATTAAAGACCACACCCTTATCGCTAAAAAGCTGCGTGAAAATTGTATGTTTGGAGCGCAAAGTCAAGGCTTATATGCATAAAATGAAAAGAGAAAATCAAAAAATATGCTCTTTCAAAGAATTAGAATGTTGAAAACCGTCCGGTGAATGAGCAGCAAGCCCGCCACAACTGCCATAAAATATGCTTATCCCAAAGAAAGCCAAGAAAATGATTCTCTGTCCTTTACTTTGGCAGGGTTCAGCATTAAAACCTTTATATTAAACAAAAATTCAACACGCTTTTTGAGGGAGCACTTTTGATGAATATGCTGCGCAATCTCTTTCTAATCACGGCCATGATCGCTCTTGGCGGCTGTACCGTTTTCACCAGCTTTAGCGAAGTGGAAGCGCTTAACGAAGCCCAAGCCGTCGGAAGCCCGTTCACAACGGCTCTGGCCAGCGAATACCGTGATTATTCAAATTCAGAATTGAAACAAATGTTTGACTATCCAGATGCCCTGCACTTCGCCCGCAAGGGTCTGGCAGCGGCCTCCGGCGAAGCGGTTCTGCCTGAACCTGTCGGCGACTGGAACCTCAGCGACACGCATATCGCAGAACTCAGCGCAGCCCGTGGCCGTTTGATCGTGGCTTACGATCTGGGCGCTCGTGAAACCTCTCCTGAGCTAGCCGCAAAGACGCAAGCCAAATTCGACTGCTGGATTGAGCAACAAGAAGAATCTTGGAAAGAAGATGCAGCGCCAGCCTGTAAAGCCGAATTCATGGAGCTGATGGCTCAGCTTGAATCCGGCCTGCAAGCGCCAGCGGTTGTTTCAGCTCCAGTAGCTGAGCCTATGGCCTTCGATGTTGATCCGAATGCCCCGATGGCCCCTGAGAATGCTGTTTATCTGGTCTTCTTCGACTGGGATAAAGCAGATCTGGGTTCAGGCGCTCTGAACGTTTTGGATGCCGTTGCGGATGAAATTGCCAACAACCCGCCAGAAAGCGTAACAGTTGTGGGTCACACGGATACATCCGGCGCGACAGATTACAACCAGCGCCTGGCCTTCAAACGCGCGAATGCGGTGCGTGACGCTCTGGTAGAGCGCGGCGTTAACCCAAGCATGATCAGCGTTGATGCAAAAGGTGAGAGCGAACTGTTGGTGGAAACACCGGACAATGTTCGTGAGCCGGCCAACCGCCGCGTGAACATCTCTTTCAACTAAGGTTGTTATACAATAGACTTAAAAGCCGGAGCGCCGTAAAAACGCTTCGGCTTTTTTAATTTCCGCAGTAATGCACTGCAAAAATAAAAGGAAGCGACGAGATGGATTTTAGACCTGTTATGTATGTGATCGGTATCCTGCTATGCATTCTTGCCGCCGGTATGGTCATCCCCATGCTCGCCGACCTTTACGATGGCGATACAGATTGGAAAGTTTTCTTACTCTGCATCGTTATGACCGCTTTCTTTGGCGGCTCGCTAATCCTCAGCAACCATCACCCGAATGTTACGATCAACACACGTCAGGCTTTCTTGCTCACAACGCTGAGCTGGCTGGCAATTGCCGCGTTTGGCGCACTTCCCTTCTTTATGTCGCGCCTGCAAATGAGCTTTGCCGACTCCTTCTTTGAGTCCATGTCCGGGATCACCACCACAGGTTCGACTGTGATTACAGACCTGCAACACACGCCGCGCGGCATCTTGCTCTGGCGGGCGATGCTGCAATGGCTCGGCGGAATCGGGTTTATCGTGATGGCGATGTCCATTTTGCCAATGCTCAAGGTTGGCGGGATGAAGCTCTTCCGCACGGAATCTTCCGAAAGCGAGAAAGCCCTGCCAAAGGCAGCACACTTGGCACGCTCTATCGGCGGGGTCTACATCGGCTTAACCGCTCTATGCGCTATGTTTTACATGATGGCGGATATGACCTTTTTCGAAGGGATCGTACACGCCATGACCACCCTGTCCACCGGAGGGTTTTCAACCGCTGATAGTTCTTTCGCTTATTTTAATTCCGCGCTGATTGAGTTTATCGGCATTGTTTTTATGATTTTGGGCGGCCTGCCTTTCGTGCTGTACATCCGTGCGATGCGTGGCAATATCTCTCAAATTTTTCAAGACACGCAGGTGCGGTGGTTTTTGGGTGTAGTAGCCTTTACCACCTTCGCGCTGGTGCTGCACTCCTCGTTTCAGCGTGATATCTCGCTTTTTACCGCCATTGAACATGCGCTGTTTAACGTGGTTTCAATTATCACCACCACCGGCTTTGTCAGCGACGATTACAGCCTGTGGGGCGGCTTTGCCTTCAGCATGTTTTTCATGCTCACTTTCGTCGGCGCGTGTGCGGGCTCAACCTCCGGCGGGATCAAGATTTTCCGCTCGCAAGTGCTTTTTGATGTGGTGAAGGTGCAGATCAAAAAACTGATCTACCCCAACGGCGTGTTCACCCCCAAATATAACGGCCGCCCAATCCCCGAAGACGTCACACTCTCCGTGATGGGATTTTTCTTTATGTATGTGCTGATTTTGGGCGCTGGCGTAACAATTCTGTCTTACATCGGATTAGATTTCACAACAGCGCTGTCCGGAACGGCCACAGCAATCTCCAATGTCGGCCCCGGCTTTGGTGATATTATCGGCCCGACAGGAACCTTCGCCCCGCTGCCCGACAGCGCCAAATGGGTACTCAGCATGCTGATGCTGCTCGGACGGCTCGAGATCTTCACCGTGCTGGTGTTGTTCTCCAAATATTTCTGGCAGAAATAACGGGGCTTAATGAACACCAAGGCGCATATCGTCTAAAACGATCTTGCGGACTTGCTCGTCAATATCATGGAACATCGCTTCGGCCGCCTGGAACTGGCGGCGCTCACGATCAGCGATTGAGGCATGCTCGGATACTTTCACCAAACGCTCCGCATTCAGAACCGCGCTTTGCTTAACTTGATTGTCCGCACCCACATGCTCAAGACGGATTTTGATGCTCATATCATAAACATCCAGCCCGCCAACTTCGAGATATGACCCCACCTTGCTGGTGGCTGCTTCATAAGAATGTTTCACATCCGCGCGCTCAATAATCGCCTGCAACTTACCCGTTACGCCCATCGCGACAAAGCGCGACTGGATATATTCATGCATAGCCTGTTGTGGAGACACGATAAAGGCTTCGGAAATTCCCTGCGCCTCGCTCATCGTCTGGAGCATACCAACATTAATCGGAATTTTTTGAAGATGCGCAAACGTGATCGCCGGCAAAGGCTGCCCCTCCGGATTACGCTCCATCGCACAGCCCGCGCTCAAAAGTGTTACGGAACACAAGCCGATCATGAGAAAATTTTTGCGCATGGATATAACCAAATCTTACGTCGTTTTGGTCTCTACTGTAGCGCGAATATCATTTAAATCAAAAACAAAATCCTTGCTGCAAAATTCGCAATGCATCTCAATCTTGCCATTCACCGCAATATGCTCAATATCCTCGGGCGGCAACTTTGTGACAATCGTGCGCACCTTATCGACATTACAGCGGCAGCCCTTTGTCACGGCAATCGGCTCAAACACGCGCACGCCCTCTTCATGGAACAGGCGCGTCAGCAGCTCATTGGAATGCAAGGCCGGATCGAGCAATTCATCTTCCGTGCACGTATCCAGCAAGATCATAGACCTGCGCCAATCATCTTCATTCATATTGCCCGCACCCGCCTCGGGGTTCTTTTCATCCTCAGGCATATGCTGAAGCATAATCGCACCCGCGCGCCACAGCTCGCCGCGCTTTCCAGCAGCCATTTTAATCCCGCTGCCGATCTGTTCGGACTGGTTAAAATAGTGCTGCACGCAATCCACAATCGAGGAACCTTTAAGCTCGACAATCCCCTGATAGCGGTCCGTGTGCTTACCCTGATCAACGGTAAAAGCCAGATAGCCCTTGCCCAGATATTGCGCGAGATGGTTGCGCGAGCTTTCCTCCGCCTTGAGCGCTGAGAGCTGCTCACGCGAATGCTGAAGGCGCTCCGCATCAAAGGTCGCGCAGCCGCGCACCTCACCGCCCGTGGTCACATCCGCCACCAGCGTGCTGACCGGGCCATCGCCCTGCGCCTGCAGGGTGAAAATCCCTTCATATTTCAGCATGGAAGACAGCAACAACGTCACCGTCATCGCTTCGGCAACCAAATGTGCAATCGGGTTAGGATAACCATGCGGCTCCAAAACCTCGTTGATCACACTGCCGACGCGCACAACGCGCCCCCTTAAGTTTGAGGATTCCAGCTGAAAGGGCTGAATCACATTATCATCCGCTGCTGTTTTATCTAAATCTGACCCCAAAGCCGCCTCTTAACTAAATAAAGTTTCTTATCTTTTTATTATAACACAAGAAAAACAAGTGCTTCTAGGACTTGATCTTATAGCCGGTGCGCAGCATGATATAGATCACAATCGTCAGAAGGATGTTCACGACGCTCAGGCTGATCAGCCCGATGCTCAAATCTCCATCCATCTGGCCGATAAATCCGGCCCGGAAACCATCAATCATGTAGAAAAACGGATTATACAGCGCCAGCGCGTGCCACATCTTCGGCAGGCTTTCGATGGAATAGAACGTTCCCGACAGGAAGGTCAGCGGCGTGATGATAAAATTCGTCACTGCCGACATATGATCGAACTTATCCGACCACAAGCCACCAATAACCCCGAGGGCGCTCAGCATATACACACCGAGAAACCCAAAGGCTAGCACCATCCACAGCGCGTGAATTTTCACCGGCAGGAACAAAACCATCGCCAGCCATGTAATCACACCCACCGCAACGCCGCGCACCACACCGCCCGCAACAAATCCGATCAACAATTCAATCTCAGAGAGCGGCGGCATCAGCAAGTCAATAAACGTGCCCTGCACTTTCGAAATAATGATTGAGGATGATGTATTGGCAAAGGCGTTTTGCACCATGGTCATCATAATCAGACCGGGCGCGAGAAACTCCAGAAACGGTACATTCCCGACATGGCGCGTCAACCCACCAAAGGCCAGCGCAAAAATCGTGTAATACAGCAAGGTGGTGATCACCGGCGCGGCCAGCGTTTGCACATAGACCGCCATGAACCGAGAAATCTCTTTCTTGATCAGGGTCTTCAGGCCCACATAATTCAGACCTTTTATAACTCTGGGCTGAGGGCCGTCGGTTGTTTGGGATGACATCAAGGCTCCACTTGCGTATGATCGGTTAAACGCTGCGTTTACCGCAGGCTCACTAACATAGAAGCTGCGTCATGAATATCAAGACACAAAACACATCCGCCCCAAAGCAAAAAAAGCGCACGCCCCGCCCGCCCAAAAAAATCACCCCAACCTATTTGCACAATGCGGGACTGTATTATCTCCAACGCTTCGCCGCCAGCAGCGCGCATTTCCGCGAAGTTATGATGCGCAAAGTTAAAAAATCCTGCCATTATCACAAAGATCAAAATTATGAAGACTGCGCGCAAATGGTCGATGCGCTGGTTGAACAATTTGCCTCCTCCGGCCTTTTGGATGATAGCGCCTATACGCGCGGGGTCGTCACCTCCCTGCGCCGCAGCGGTAAATCCCGCCGCGCGATTATCGCCAAGCTCAAACAAAAAGGCCTTAGCGATGACATGATCGAGCGCACACTTACCGCCTATGATGACGACAGCGCAGGCTCTTCCGCTGATGCGGAATTAACCGCAGCGCTGAATTTCGCCCGCAAAAAACGCCTCGGTCCGTTTACGCGCGATAAAGAAACCCCGCCCGAAAAAGCGCTGGCATCGATGGCACGGGCCGGATTTTCTTATGATGTTTGTAAAACTGTTCTTGAGATGGAGCCTAAAGCGGCGCAAGCACGCTTAACGCACCGTTATTTCTAGGCGCTTTCCTGATCTTCACTCTCAGACTTTTTTACAGGCGTTGCCGGACGGCTCTTCTTTTTCTTCGAAACACGCGTGGCAGGCATAATGACCGTTACCGTTGTTCCGATGCCTTTTTGTGAAATCATCTCCAGCTCGCCGCCATGCATCTTGACCAATTCATCGGCCAGCGTCAGACCCAGTCCTGTGCCTGAATTATCACGGCTCAGCTCATTTTGCAGCTGACCAAAGGGCGAGAGCGCTTTTTGAATCTCATCTTCATTCAAGCCGATCCCTGTATCCGTGATCGACACGCTCAGGCGACCGCCCGCATCTTGCGCTGAGGTAATACTGATCCGCCCGCCCTTGGGCGTAAATTTCACCGCATTCGAAAGCAGGTTCAAAATCACCTGCTTCATCGCCAACTCTTCGGCGATAACATCGGGAATGTCCTGCAACTCCGTCGTGACATGCAGCTTATTCACCTCAACCTTATTTTTCACAAGCTCCAGACAGCCCAGCACAATCTCATTGAGGTCGACGAGACTTTCATTGAGCTGGCGCTCCCCGGTTTCAATTTTTGAAATATCGAGAATTTCATTGATGATATCCAGAAGATGCGCGCCGCTGCTGTGGATATCTCTCGCATATTCTAAATAGGATTCAGGCTCGATCTTACCGAACGCCTCATCCTTAATAATCTCGGAAAAACCGATGATGGAATTCAGCGGCGTGCGCAATTCATGGCTCATATTGGCCAAAAATTCAGACTTGGCGCGGTTGGCCATATCGGAATGTATTTTCGCCTCGCGCAGTTTGATATCCGCCTCTTTACGCTCGGTAATATCGGACATACTGCCCTCGTAATACAGCGTGTGCATATTCTCATCGCGCACGGCACGGGCGTTTTCGTTGATCCATAAAATCTCCCCGTCTTTGCACACCACGCGGGTTTCGTAATTGTGCATATAGCCGTGCTTTTCCAGCTCTTTCAAAAACATCTGACGCTCGCGCTGCGAGGCATAGACCTGTTCATTGGCATTCTTCACTGTGCGCAGCAGCTCTTCCGCGCTCTCATATCCCAAAATCCTTGCCAGCGCCGGGTTGGCACTCAAATACAACCCCTCCGGCGTAATCTGGAAGATACCCCCTGCGGCGTTTTCAACAATCGCGCGGTATTTCTTTTCCGCTTCGCTGAGCGCACGTTCAGCGCGGCGGCGCTCCTCCACATCGGTAAAGGTTCCCACCACACGGGTTTCGCGGTTTTCATCCTTGCGGGTCATCGAAACCGCCAACTCGACAGCCCTGAATTTTCCATCGGCCGTGCGCAAACGCGTAAAAGATCGGAAACCGTTACTCGTCCCCTGAAGCATCTCCTGAAAATCTTGCCGCAGGCGCTCTTGGTCATTGGAATCGAGCATACTGAACAAATCCATTCCCTTAGATTGCTGCGGATCAAAACCTGTTACTGCCCGCCAACGTTCATTCAAGAACACAATTCGCCCATTTGCATCTGTTTCAAAAATAATATCCGTCACCGCATCAACGATCGAGCGATGCTCGTGCTCAGATCGCTCCAGCACCGCGCCAATGCGTTTACGCTCGGCAATCTCGTTATCCAGCTGCACAGATTTACGCTCCAGCAGTTGCGAGACATCTTCCATGCGCTCTTCATGCTGGTTATAGATGCGCGTAAAGGCCGCAGCCAGCGCCGTGGTCAAACAACCCAACACCAGAACGCATAGTGGCAAAATCCCCATAAAGCGCTCATGCGCCAGACGGAAGAATTTCATCGACACTTCCCAATTACGGTCAATTACAGGAAATTCATAGACAAAGGTTTTTCCCTGAAGCGCGCGCTCCGTGCCTTGCGTTTTATCCAGTGCAAAAATCGACTGACCCGAGGCCATATCGCGGATAGACAGAAATGCCGATAAACCATGCGCCTGCTGCCAGTTTTGATCAAAAATGAAATGCGGAGAGATCACGGCCATCAGCAATCCATTTTGCGAGGGGCGCTCCAGCGGTACCGAAATCACAAAAGGAACGCCGCGCATAATATGATCCTCCCCCGTCGGCGGTCCGCTTTGCACGGTGAAAGACACGTCCAGCAACACAGCATTCTTCGCCGCCTGCATCATATTCTTGCGCTCAATATCCGCAAAAAAATCGCGGTCCATATTCAAGCCATAACGCCGCCCATCAAGCTTGGCGTATAAAATTTCGGAAACCCATCGCCCGTCCGGACCTTTGAAAACCCAGACAACTTGCTCCAGCCCTTCACTGCCACCAAGTGCGCGGCGCGCCTTTTGAATGGCGGTCTGGCGGAAGGCGGTGTTTTCAATCGAAAGAAAAGACGATGTGTTGACCAAACGGCTGAGCTGTTCGCTGAAATGGTCTGAAATCTCATCGGCAATTTCCAGGCTCATGCGGTTATATTCATCGCTCTTGAGGCTTTGAATATAGGTGTTGATACTCACAAACGCCCAAACGGTCAAAACCGCACCCGTAATCAAAATCAGGAACTGATAAAACAAAACCTGCCCGCGCGCCCGGCCACGCCCGCTCGTCTGCGCTCTGAACTCTTCATGCATATTTGTTTTTTGTTCTGACATGCTCGCCTTTAATCAGAAATAGTATACCGCAGAAACGCAGCCGAAAGAATAAGGCTCATACCCACCCCTTCATCACAATGCAGGAAAGCTCTTAAAACTTTGTAAATTTTAGGTTTTTCTAGAGTGGGATCGTAATGCGGACGCGCAAGCCGCCGCGCTCGCTTTTCTCCAACCAGATTTTACCGCCATGGCTATGCACAACCTCTCTGGCGATCGGCATCCCTAACCCAACGCCGCCCGTGGCCGTATTGCGCGAGCTATCAACACGATAGAACGGGCGGAAAACATCCTCAAAATGATCTTCGGGAATTCCGGGGCCGTCATCATCAATCGTAATGGAGAGCTTCTTTTCATCCATCGCCGCGCTGAGCCAGACGTGCCGCGCATATTTCCCGGCATTGCCGACCAAATTGCTCAGGCAGCGCTCCATCGCCAGCGGGCGCACCATGATATTCATCGCCTCGCCCGCCTGCATCTGCACCTCAACACCCTGCCTGCGCGCCGCCGCAACAACGTCTTCCAGTAGTGCATTCATATCCGTATAGCGCGGCGCTTCATCCCCTTCGCCGCGTACAAATTCAATATAGCCCTCAATCATGCGCTCCATCGCCTGAATATCGGTTTTCATCGCATCAACATCCGGACTATCACCCAGCATTTCCAGTTGCAGCTTCAGGCGCGTCAGCGGCGTGCGCAAATCATGAGAAACCCCGGCCAACATGGCCGTGCGCTGATCAATCTGGCGGCGGATGCGCGTGTGCATATCAAGAAAAGCTTGTGAGGCCTGACGAACTTCACGCGCGCCCGAGGGACGAAAGGCAATCACATCGCGTCCCTTACCAAAGCGCTCTGCCGCAATCGCCAATTTGCGGATCGGGCGGATCTGGTTGCGCATGAATAAAATCGCCACAATAAGCAAGATCAACGAAATCCCAAACATCCACAGCAGAAAGATATAGCCCGAGGAACTAAAGAGGCGTCGCCCCGGAAAGGTCACATTTAAAACACCCTCTTCCAGCTGCACCGCGACATGAATCCATTTTTCATCGAAATCAATGTCCAGTAAGAAAGGCTGGCGCAACTTTTCCTGCAACTCTGCGCGCAGTGTCTGCGCGACTTCCGAAGACCACGGATCGGCGCGGCCGATCTTTTGCTCCTCCCCCAACGTTTTGCCCGGCGCATAGTCTGCCTGCAAATCCAGATTGCGCGCCATATAGCCGTAAAATTCCTGCAACGCCGCCGGATCGTCCGCACCTTGCTCCTCCGTCATACGCGTGATCGCCGCAATCTCTCCGGCGGCGGCATAGGCCAGCCGCGTGGTCATCTTGCTCCAATGCCGGTCGAAAAAGATATAACTGGTGACAATCTGGATCAGCAGCACCGGCGTAATCAAAATCATCAGTGAGCGGCCAAACAATGTCCGCGGCAGAAATGTTTTGATCGATAGCCCTGTTTTCGGGTCTTGGGAATAAACGCTCATAAATCCTCCACCCGCAGCATATAGCCCTTACCGCGCACCGTCTGGAGATAGCGCGGATTACGCGTGTCCTCTTCAATCTTGCGGCGCAAACGCGTCACCTGCACATCGATCGTGCGCTCACCCGCATCAATCCCGCAAATCTCCGCCAGCGCCTCGCGGCTTACCGGCTCCCCCGCCCGGCCCGCCAGCGCGCGCACAAGGCTTTTCTCCATATCGGTCAGCGCCAAAACCGCATCGCCGTTGCGAAATTCATTCATTTCGGGATCAAAGCGCCACGCGCCGATCTTAAAGGGCCGCAGCGCTTCTTGCGGCTTGGCGGTGCGGCGCAAAATCGCATTCAAACGCAAAACCAGCTCGCGCGGCTCAAACGGCTTGGGCAGGTAATCATCCGCGCCCGCCTCCAGCCCGGTAATACGGTCCTGCGCCTCCCCCAGCGCGGTCAGCAGCAACACCGGCACATCGCCCTTCAGCCCCTTGGTGAATTCCAGCCCCGTTTCGCCGGGCATCATCACATCCACCACCAACGCATCAAAGCTGTAGCGCGCCAGCATATCACGCGCGGCAGACGCATCCGCGGCCTCCATCACGACAAATTCATTCTCCCACAGATAGCGCGAGACGAGATCGCGAATACGCTCATCATCATCCACTACCAATATATGCGGGCGCGCTGAAAACTGTTGAATGTCCATCACTCTCTTCCTGCGTTTAAAAGCAAGAGTAGAGATAAAATCCCGCTTGGTAAAGATGTGCAAAAAAGGTCCGTCAAAAATAAAGGCCGCGTTTAACGCAACCTTTAAATAATTAAATACCTAAATGACTAACAACCTGCAGCCTGCCCCTGCGTCAGGCAGGGGGTTGAAACGCCAATGCGACCGGAATCGAGAACAGCTTGAGGCCGTCCTTGTGGACCCAATCATCGACACCGTCCGTGAGGCAAACATTGTACACGATGGACGAGTTGACTGGGTCCTCATTGGCCGACCAATAACAACTGGCGTTGTCAGAGCCATCTTTCGTGATAAATTTATAGCCTTGCTTGCCAATCTCTTTTCTCTTTGAGCAGAGATTGGTGTCTACAGTTACATCACCTGAACCAATCTCACGGCCATGAAGAAGCTGTTTCATCGGCATAAACAGACCTGTCGTGACCTCTTTGCCGGAAGATTGTGCAAAGTCTAACAATATTTTGATTTTTCTGGTGATATCCTCTTCTAAAGACACATCGGGCGCCCAATGCGGACGATCATAAACCTCCATGCCGTCCAGGCCGTGATAGCCTTTAATCTCACCAGTTCTCTTAACGGAATTAACCCATGTGCCAAGACCGCCGCCATCAATATTGGCCAAGTCTTGTGGGGAAACCAGCAATGTGGCCGTGGCCGTATCAGGAAGATCGGCCAGATACTGGCTGATTTTGTTAAGCTGGACTGTTCCGGCGCGGATAAAGGCATTATCAGGCTCAAAACTTTTAACAGTCGGGCTGGAGGCAATCACGCCCACAACATTTTCTTGGGCATTTTGAAATTCGCCTTTCAAGCGCCTTTTGGCTGTTGTTTCTTGTTCCTCATCCATACTTATGTTCCTTTTTTAACGCAGTTTACTTCGTTCTAAAATATTGCAGCGATCCTACCTTCCTTTTATTTGTTATGTCAACTTTTAAGTAAAAAATAAGGGAAGCCAAGATATTTCTTATAGTTATTGAACTTCTGCGGTCTTATTCCTAATGTTAGCGATGGGTTAAAACCCAAACAATGAACTAATAAAGGACAAAGACAATGGCGAAGATTCCCTTTGACGATAGAGACGGTTTCATCTGGATGGATGGGGAGATGCTCCCCTGGCGCGAGGCCAAAGTCCACTTTCTGACCCACGGGTTGCATTACGGCACGCAAGTCTTTGAGGGCGAGCGCGCCTATGACGGCCATATTTTCCGCTCGGTTGATCATTCCAAGCGCCTGCTACGCTCGGCCGAGGTTATTCATATGCCGGTGCCCTACAGTATTGAGCAGCTTGAGCAGATCAAACGCGAACTTCTTGAAGCCAACGGCCTTGAAAACGCCTATATCCGGATGGCCGCATGGCGCGGGCCCGAGCAAATGGGCATTGATGTTACGGGCTCAAAAACCCATGTTGCCGCCGCCGCGTGGGAATGGGGCAGCTATTTCGATCCTGAGGTGCGCAAGGTCGGCATCTCGCTGATGACCTCGCAATACCGCAAGCCCGCCCCCCAAACCGCACCGATTGAAAGCAAGTGCGCCGGGCTTTATGTCCTCGGCACGATGGCCAAATATGAGGCCCAGCAGAAGGGCTTTACCGATGCTTTCATGCATGATTTTGAAGGCTATGTGGCCGAGAGCTCCGGGGCGAATATCTTCCTGATTAAGGATGGCGCGCTGCACACCCCGATTGCGGACCGTTTCTTGAACGGCCTGACCCGCCAAACTGTAATTCAAATCGCCAAAGATATGGGCATAGAGGTTCAGGAACGCCGCATTAAGCCCGAAGAAGTCGGCGGCTTTGATGAAATTTTCCTCACCGGCACGGCGGCTGAGATTACACCTGTCGGCAAAATTGACGATCTCACCTTCACCCCCGGCCCACTAACCAAGCAGCTGCATGAGGCCTATGAAGCTTGTGTGCGGAAACACTAATATTTTGAAAATTAAAGCTCTTTAGGCTCAATGACAGGACAAACGATGGTGTCTCTTAAATCCTGCGGCGGTACATATTCACCTTTGTAGAAATAGCCTTCTTTCTTTACAGACCCGTCAGGATTATAGAACGTTCCTACACCTGTTTGTCGGCCATATATCCAATCACCTTCATAAACCTTACCACCGCTTATAGTGTACAGCGCGCCTTTTCCATGGGGCTTTTTCTTATTCTCGCTCCACTCACCGATGTAATAGTGCCCATTCCAAATTCGTGAAGTGTCGAAGTTCTCATCCATCGTGAGCGAATCCGACGAAACCTTCATCTGTTTTTGTTCAGTTGTGTCTTGGGGGATGGTGTTTGTTTGAGCGTCTTTTTTACCGCTAAAATCATGCATCGAATAGTATGCGAACCCGATAATCGCTACGGCACCAAAAAACTCAACAAGTCCAGAACGCATTTTCATGATGATTCACAATACATAATTCAAAATAACAAACACAAGCGAAAAGTTAACAAATCGTTAACATACTGATAAAGTTGAAAAATTTGACTTTTGACTCAAAAAGCTGTACCCTAATCTCAAAGAAATAAGAATAACAATAAAAAGTGTGAGTGTTTACAAGGGTGTAATAGATGGTCGGCGATTCCGAAATCATAAAGCGATCAAAGCAAGCTGAAGCGCAGCTTGTTGCCTATAAAGACACGCTTGAGAGCGCAAAACTTTTCGAAGATCAGGGCTGGTTTTGGGATGATGAGGATAAACCCTCAGGCACTGAGAATGCCCTCAGCGATGCGGATGCAACCAATTTAAGCGCCGATTTCCATTTCACCCATAACCGTTTCATGAACGTACTGATCTCAGCCGATCACGGCGATTTTCTGGGCGCGAAATATGAAGGGCCGCGCATTACCGACCAAGCCAAATTCTGGCTCGAAAAAGCAAAAGAACTCGGCCACAAAGACCTCGTTCTCGGCCTCACACAACTCAAAGACATTGACGAGCTGGATCAGGATGACGGCCTGAGCAAAGAGCGCGTAAACGCTAAAGACTTTAAAGGCCTCGGCGAGTACTGGCCCGGCAAAAAAGCCGCAGCCATCAATTCCTTCCTAAGCTTCTACGACCAAAACCAAAGCAAATTCGACGCGCTGTTTAAGGATGCCGCCAAAGACGCGCAGGATAAAACCGACAGCAATATCAAAGCCTTCAAAGCCCTGCATAAAAACCTCACCGCGATTAAGCTGGTCAATGAGGCCATTATTCCTTTCCGGGCTCTGCAGGCGCGTAAGGACGAGCTGTGCACATTCTTAACCAACTACAGCGCCGACATTCCCTTCCTGCAAAATGGCGATGATATTTCCGAAGGGTTTGACTCCCCGCTTTTTGTTGCCGCGCTGATGGAACTGCCCGAAAGCGCACAGGAAGACTTTGAAACTCTGAGCGGTATGAGCCGCGATCAGGTCTTGAAAATCGTTTCCGACTTAACACCCGCCGCGCAGGGGCAGCCGCGCGATTACGACCTGCCCTATCTGGCTGTCTTTGATGCCAAGCTGGAGGAGCTGAAAAAACTTACCGCCGAAGATGCGCCCAACATGGCGTTTCTGGGCGGCAAGGCGTACTTTATGGAGCCTGAGCATCCGGTCATGCTCCTCGCCGGACTATCCCATCTGTCCGATGATGCCAAAACAAAATTCAAAGAGATTACGGGGCTGGATTATTTCAACACCATGAATGCGGTGAAGCAAAGCCTGCCGCAGGAAATGCTTGATGCGGTCCTGCATGTGCGTGAGGGCAATATCCCTCCCGAATTACTCATGCGCGAACCTATTGTTGCCATCACAGGCGAAGACGCCTACATGAAAATGGATTTTGAGCGTAAAAACGAAGTTGAAGCGCTCTTCATCCTTAAAAACCGCCTCAATGACTATGCGGGAAAAATGCAAAAGCCGTTCTTGCAAAAGGCTGATGTGACGCTCCTGCCGAAGGGCAAAACACCGCCCGAACTTGAGTCCGCCTTTATCGCGCAGCTTGTGGGGATCAGCGAACATGCCGAAGACATTCTAAAACCCGGCCTGAAATACAAATTGCAAAACGGGGTGGAGCTAGACCAAGACCGCGCTGTTCTGGAGGTTTGCGGCGTCGATCTATCGGGCCTGACTGACGCGCTCGAAAAAGATCCCTTCAATCCCGATATTTATGAAGCCCTTTATATTTTGGAAGAGGCTCTCAACGATGAAAACGAGGAAGAGTATCTCAACGAGATTAAAACCTCCCATCCCGAATTAACCCAAAACGATCTCGAGAAGATAAAAGAACAGCGCCTCGGCCTACATGAAAAAATTTGCGATCTACTGTTGATTTATGAGGGCTTTGACATGCTCTCCCCGCGCCAGCAGGAGATGATTTCCAAAAAAGTTCAGAGCATCCGTAACGATGCAAACGCTTCCTTCAAATTCAACCGCGTCAGCCAGAATGCCAATGGCATTCCTGATGGCGGCTATAACTACGAATATGTGGCCTTCCCGGAAAGTGACGGCCGAAAAGCGGGCCGCGCCTATTTCCAGCAAGAAGTTTACGCCAGCCTCGGCAAGGGCGTTGACGGCGCGTTGTTTGGCCATACCGGGAAAACGCTATCCGATAATTTTGTTGCCAAGGAAGCCAAAGAAATTCTCCTGCGTAAGGCGTCTGAAGAAGGCATTGATCCAGACAAGCTCGATGAGATGATTGCAAAATGCAGAAACGGCAACGCCGACACGCTCGGCCACGCGGTGGATGTTGATCTCGCGCTCAAAGGCGCGGTGGCAGAGCTGGATGAGCCAACCATACAAGACATTAATGAAGGCTCAATTCCGCATCTGCTCGCCATGGGCGATATCTATGAAATGGATAAACCCGGCAAGGGCGTGCATGAATATACGCATTCCGACGGGCGGGTCGCCTATTATTCCATGGTGGAAAAAGGCAGTGTGCCTTACCAAATCATACAAGAGCGCAGAGCCTTCAAACTCCTTGAGCAAGAGCTGAAAGACATGAAAGGCCCGTCCAGTGATGCCAAAGTCGGCGCGGTGGATGAAAAACGCAAGGCCGGTAAAGATGCGATTGCTGAAATCACGAACAACCCAAATGTGCGCGAAGACGTCCTCACGCCCGAAGCCGGCGTGACGCTGAGCACCTCAAAACCTTCATAAACAAAGTTCTTAAACGTTAAAGCGGAACAGGATGACATCGCCGTCCTGCACGACATATTCCTTACCCTCTTGGCGCATTTTTCCGGCTTCTTTCGCACCGTTTTCGCCATTGCAGGCAATGTAATCATCAAAGGCAATCACCTCGGCCTTGATAAAGCCTTTCTCGAAATCACCATGGATAACGCCTGCGGCCTTTGGTGCTTTCGCGCCCACAGGAATGGTCCAGGCCCGCGCCTCTTTCGGACCCGCCGTGAAATAGGTTTGCAGGTTAAGCAGCTTATTGCCTGCGCGGATAATCTTGTTCAAACCCGGCTCGGCCAGTCCCAAAGACTCCAGAAATTCCATGCGCTCCGCTTTGTCGGAGAGCTGCGCAATTTCCGATTCAATCGCGGCGCAGACAATCACGCACTCCGCGCCTTTATCCTGCGCCATTTTCTCTACCGATGCGCTCCATTCGTTACCGCTCTGCGCATCCTCTTCGGAGACATTACAAACATACAAAACAGGCTTGGAGGTCAGCAGGCCGAAGGTCTTAAACACCTTGCGCTCATCATCCTTCACCTCGGCCATGCGCGCAGGCTTACCTTCATCCAGCAACGCCTTCACACGCTGCATCAGGCCGAGCTGCCCTGCGGCTGCCTTATCGCTCTTGGCTTTGCGCTCAATATTGGCAATTTGTTTTTCCAAGCTCTCCAGATCGGCGATCAGCAGCTCTGTCTCAATCGTTTCACTGTCGCGGATCGGATCGACCGAGCCTTCCACATGCACGATGTCCGGATCATCAAAGCAGCGCAGCATATAGATAATCGCATCCGTCTCGCGGATATTGGCCAGGAACTGGTTGCCCAACCCCTCGCCTTGCGATGCACCCTTCACGAGGCCCGCAATATCAACAAACTCCAACTGTGATGGAATAATATTCGCGCTGCCTGCCGCCGCCGCCAATTTATCCAAACGCTCATCCGGCACAGCCACGCGGCCAATATTCGGCTCAATCGTACAGAATGGAAAATTCTCTGCCTGCGCCGCGGCGGTCGCGGTTAGCGCATTAAACAGGGTTGATTTCCCAACGTTCGGCAAGCCAACAATTCCGCAATTAAATCCCATTATCTTTTGTCCTCTATTTCATCTCTTCCGCGATGCGGGTCATAAAATCATCACTATTTTCATTCACAAGCAAGCCACAAAATTTCGCAATCCCCGGCAACATACGCTCCAGCCACTCCTGATCGGCTTTGGCAAAATCACTCAGCACATAGCCCGATACGCGGTTTTTATCCCCCGGATGGCCAATGCCGATCCGCACGCGCCAAAAATCAGGGGACGGCAAATGCGCCATAGCTGATTTAATGCCGTTGTGCCCCGCCGCGCCGCCGCCTTGGCGCACTTTCAGCTTGCCCGGCTCAATATCCAGCTCGTCATAAAACACAACCACGCGCTCCGGCGCTATTTTAAAAAACTTCGCCGCTGCGGCGATGGAGCGCCCGGATTCGTTCATATAAGTCTGTGGCTTTAAAACCGCAACCTTTTGCCCCTCAATCGTGCCTTCAGACAACAAGCCCTGAAATTTGCTACGAAATGGCGAGAAGGCATATTCCCCGGCAATACCGTCCACCGCCATAAAACCCACATTATGGCGGTTCTTCGCATATTTATCGCCGGGATTACCAAGCCCTACAAACAGCCACATCGTTGGATCACTCTTTTTAAAAAACGAAAACATTACATCACTTTAAATACAAAAAGAGGGGCGTTGTACCCCTCTTTTAAATTCTTTAGCAAAGAATAACGACTTATTCGCCGCCCTCTTCTTTGGCCTCTTCGCCGCCTTCTGCCGGAGCGTCACCGCCCTCGGCTGCTTCCCCTTCAGCGGCTTCGCCTTCTGTGCCTTCCTCGGCTTCGACGACAGGCTCTTCGATGGCTTTCGGCGCTGCAATGTTGGCAATCGCAAAGTTACGACCCTCAATCACAGGCTTCACGCCCTCAGGCAGTTTTGCATCGCTAATCTTGGCTGTATCGCCGATTTCTTTGCCTTCCATATCTACTTCGATAAATTCAGGAATATTCATCGCAGAACAATACAGCTCAACACGGAAACGAACCATATCCAGAACACCGCCATTACGTATACCCGGACACTTATCTTCATTGATAAGCTGTACAGGAACCGCAACCGCGATTTTTGTCTTATCCGTCACGCGCAGGAAGTCTGCATGCAAAACGATATCCGTTACGGGGTGGAGCTGAATATCGCGCGCCAGAACAAGATGTGTTTCGCCGTCTACATTCATATCACAAAGCGTGATACGCATGCGGCCCTTGTTATATTCGACGTTAATGTCGTTCGCGGGGATAGAGATATTCAAAGGCTCTTTGTTATCGCCGTAAATCACAGCGGGAACGCGACCCTCGCGGCGTAGTGCACGAGCGGTCCCCTTACCTGCCCCGTCTCTTTTTGCCGCTTTAAAAGCGTAATGGTTAGACATGTTAAAATTCCTTTTCATTTCATATATTTAAACCGATTTTTGGCGCCTTTTGCACAAACTCCAGGGGGATTAAGCGCGACGCCACAACCGGCATTGCCCTAACGGGCTGCGCCTTTAAAGCAAAATCGGCCGGATTTTTCAAGAAAATAATAGTCCAAATTAATTGACATAAACAAAAAGCCTTGCTATTGTCCCCCAAAATTTTCTAAAGGGTGTGAATTATGCAAGTTGTTCATAAGCAGAGCGGCAAAAAAGCCACAGACGATATACGCTGGCTCACGGATGAATTTTGTAATGCGGTTGAAGATCATCTCTTCTCGCCAAAGGAAATTGCCGAATTCTATGTCACCTATACCGAGGTCCAAGCTGACAACGCGCTGGCGACAAAATATTATCAGGACAAACGCCCGGACATCATCGCGCTTTTCTTACAAACGCTGCGTAAGTCGTATTATTTTATGATGAATAATAACCTCTCTGCCGAGGATTGCCGCCTTCTCTTCCTCGAGGACTTATACGAAAACCCAAGATTTACGGCGCAATCGCTGAAATACAATCTGGAAATCTGCGCGCTCGACAAGCTCTAGCGAAATAGAGCCTTTTTAAAGTTATTGACATAAAATAAAAATATTTCTATTTTGCTTATCATGAGCCATCCCGAATACGAAAATGCGAAGCAAACGGTTAACCGTTTTTTCAATGCCGTCAGCGCTTTGAAGGAACAAGGGCTCTCGGTTGAGAAAATTTCTGACATGCTCTTTTGCTATGAAGTCTTCAAGTCCCTTCCCGATCAGAAATGGGATGTTCGCGAATACATCGATCCTAACATCAAACGATATCTTCCCATTCTTAGTAAACATGGAGAGAAAATTTATCAAGATGAGATTATGGTCGAAATGCTGGCAGAAAAACTGGATGAAATTCCCGAAGGCCGACTGGCCTGCATGGATCTGCTTTACCCTTTCGAGTAAATCCCTATCTAAACAATGCTGAGATTGAGCGCTCTTCAGACGTGCGGCGCACGGCCTCGCCCATCAGGCTTGCCACGCTGAGAACTTCAATATTATGCGCGACGCGCACCGCTTCGGTCGGCGCAATAGAGTCAGTCACAACCAGACTTTCCAGCGGTGAAGACGCTACGCGCGCCACCGCACCGCCGGACAGAACCCCGTGCACGACATAGGCGTGAACTTCCTTCGCGCCCTTATCCTTCAGCGCGCCGGCCGCATTACACAGTGTCCCGCCGGAATCGACGATATCGTCGACCAGAATGCAGACCTTCTTCTTCACATCCCCGATCACGTTCATGACCTCAGAGACGCCCGCCTTTTCACGGCGCTTGTCAATAATCGCCAGATCGGCATTCAAACGCTTGGCCAGCGCTCTTGCACGCACCACGCCGCCGACATCAGGGGAAACAACACAAAGCTCCTCGCCGTTAAACTTTTCTTTCATCTGCGGCACGAAGACCGGCGCAGAAATCAAATTATCCACGGGGATATTGAAAAACCCTTGAATCTGCCCGGCATGCAGCTCCATCGTCAGCACGCGGTCAACACCCGCTGCCTCGATCAGGTTTGCCACCAGACGCGCGGAAATCGGTGTGCGCCCACCCGTCTTGCGGTCTTGACGGGCATATCCGAAATACGGGATCACCGCGGTAATCCGGCGCGCCGATCCGCGCTTCAGCGCATCAATCGCAATCAACAATTCCATCAAATGGTCATTGGCCGGGTAAGATGTGGACTGGATAAAGAAACAATCCTCGCCGCGAACATTTTCCATGATCTCGACGAACACTTCCATATCGGCGAAGCGTTTCACATTGGCTTGTGTCAGGGGGACGTTAAGATAGGCCGAAACGGCTTCGGCAAGCGCTCTGTTGGAATTCCCAGCAATCAGTTTCATTATGCTTTTACCCAAATTTCAAACATGTTCACAGATGCATGCTCTCTTGCGGTGCACTATAAGTAAAAAGTAAAATAAAAATCAACCGCTTAATTTACGAATATCCTTAAGAGTTGATCACAATCGCAGATATCTGGCGGCCATAGTCCGGCTCGTTTCTGTGAGTCTTTCGGCGGTAGCTGAAAAACGCCGCTTCATCGGCGCAGGTATCAAGGTCCAAAATCGAGACATTTTTAACCCCCGCCCGCGCAAGTCGCGCCGCGGCATATCCGGCCAGATCGAACATCGCATGGCCTGCGCGCGCCGCCGCGCCGAAGAAATGCTCATTCGCCTCATCTGTCTCAATGAATCTTTGAACAAACCCGTCATCCACCTCATAGCTCGCCTTGGCAATGCACGGGCCAATCGCCGCGCGGATACTGGCCGGCTTGGCGCCCAAATCTTTCATCGCGCCAACAGTACTCTCCAGAACCCCGCCAAATGCGCCGCGCCAACCCGCATGCGCCGCGCCAATCACCGGCGCACCATCATCCTTCTCGCCGTAAAATAAAACCGGCGCACAATCGGCTGTTAGAATGCTCAGCGCCAAACCCGGTCTGTCCGTCACATGCGCATCGGCCTCCGGGCGCTCCTCCCAACCTTCAGTAACGCGCAAACACACATCGCTGTGAATTTGATAGAGCGAGAGCAGGCGCGCGCGCCCCACCCCCAGCTTCGCCGCCACGCGGGCGCGGTTTTCCTCGACATGCGCCGGGTCATCACCCGATCCCTGCCCGCAATTCAGGCTTTCATAAATGCCTTCGCTCACCCCGCCCTGACGACCAAAGAAGCCGTGACTGACCCGCGCGCTTGGAAACTTTTCGCATATGTAAATATTCATGATCTAAAACCCTGCCGACCCGATTTTCTCATCCGATGTTAACGCGATCACCTGAAAATCAACACCCATACGCTCCGGATTAATCAAACGATCCATACCCTCATCAATATCTTTGGCCTGCTTTTCACTCGCCTTGGCCTTCAGCGCGTCGGCGCGCATGTGAATGCCCAGCGCCTCTAAAAACGCGCCCTGCCCCGTCGGGCCGAAAGCATGCACGCCGCGCACGCGCGCAATTTCCGCCACGCGCCCGAAATTCACATTGGCCGATAAATCCGCATCCCCGACCTGCGATAACACATCAATATAGCGGTGATTATAAATCGCGCGCACTGTGTCTTTTGGCTCTGGATGTTCATGCCCGTAATCAATCAGCAACGCCGCCCCGCCCTGCGCTTTTAAACGCTCACAAACCTCAGCCGTAAAATCATCACGAATGGCGCTGAACTCATACACCGCGCCCACAGGCGCATCCTTATACGCTTCGGGGATCAGACGCTCCAGCTCCTTGGGAGTCGGGCGCAGGCTATAGGCAAACAACGCTTCATCTTCCTCAGAAAAAACATTGGGCATGGCATGTTCCAAAACGCCCTGCAGCCCGCCATGGCTCTCTTCCTGCTTTTCCGGCGCGGCCAGCACCACCGTACGCTCGGCCCAGCCATCCGGCGTTTTATCCAACTGGCGGATCGGCAGCGCATCCAGCAATTCATTGGCGATCATGATGATCGGGCGGTCCTGAGGCACACTCTCCAGCCTATCATGCCAGCGCGGATCAAAATCCTTGGTCGCCTTTTTTTGAAGTTTGCGCAGCGTCGGGCTGTTCTCCAAAAAATGCAGCTCCAGCGCCTCGTGAAATCCAGGCACACCCTTGGTCGCGCGCAGCGCATCGGCCATCAACGTTCCGCGCCCCGGCCCACCTTCCAGCAAAATAAAATGCTCCGGGCTGCCCATTTTTATCCACGTGTCCGCCGCCCATGCCCCACACAGCTCGCCGAACATCTGCGAGATTTCCGGCGCCGTCGTAAAATCCCCCAGCGTACCGAGCGGGTCTTTGCGCGTGTAATAGCCATATTCGGGATGGCACAGCACATGGCTGATAAAATGACCCATATGCATCGGCCCGTCGCGGCGAATTTGTTCAATCAGGAATTTGCGAAGCGGCGCACTCATGCACGCTTTTCCGTGTATCCGAGATAGCCGGCCACCGCCAGACAAACGCCCGCAATTATCATCGGCGCGCTGAGCAATTGCCCCATGGAAAAGACATCAAACAAGAATCCGATTTGCGCATCGGGCTCACGGAACAGCTCGACAATCGCGCGGAAGCACCCATATCCAGCCAGGAATGCGCCCGAGACAATGCCGGGGCGATCGCGCACCGCTTTGATACGGATCAGCACAAATAAAATCAGGAACAGTAAAGCCCCCTCCAGCGCCGCCTCATACAGCTGGCTCGGATGGCGCGCCTCCGGCCCGCCGCGCGGAAACACCATCGCCCAGGGCACATCACTGACGCGGCCAAACAGTTCGCCATTGATGAAATTCGCAATGCGCCCGAAAAACAACCCAATCGGCACACAGGCACAAACAATATCGGCCAGCCGGAAGGGATTAAATTTCTTTACCAGCGGATAAATAATCAGGGCCAAAATCACACCCAGCGCGCCGCCATGAAACGCCATACCGCCATGCCAAACTTTGAGCACCTCCAGCGGATTCGAAAGATATAAATCAAACTGGTAAAACAGCGCGTAGCCGATGCGCCCGCCAAGAATAACGCCAAGAATCGCCCAGGGTAAAAAGTCATCCACCTGCTCGCGCGTTGGATTATGTTTTTCATCTAAACCGCTTAAATACAACGCATAACGCCACCCCAACAAAAACCCTGCAACATAGGCCAGCGCGTACCAGCGCAAAGGAAGCGGACCAATCCAAAGGGCAACAGGGTCAATAGCGGGAAATGTAAGGCTCATATTTTTCAGGCTTTTCAGTTGTGTATTTAAAACGGTTAAACCATGACTGCGGGATGTTGTCCACAGGCCAAACGCGCAGCCGCGCAAAATCACCGTGGATTCCGGGGGAAAACTGACTCGCGCGCATTGAACCTGCTTTTATCACCGTGTTACAACCACGCCTTATGTGAGCAACAAGAGAGCGGCGCAAATCATGTCAGGACGCGAAAAAATTCTGGACGACGTGGCACGCATGGCGGGCGGCGCGGTCAACGTGCTCAGCGGTTTACAACAACAAATCCGCGACGAGGTCCGAAGCTATCTTGAAGATTTCGCCGCGCGCATGGATTTGGTTCCGCGCGAAGATGTCGACAAACTCGAAGCGATGCTGGCCAAAACCCGCGAAGAGCTTGAGGCTCAAAATGAGAGATTAACGGCTTTAGAAAAAACACTGAAAAAGTAGATGAGATTAGAAACCCACACCAGCGAATCCCAAACCAACCCTCTTGATAATGTTGAGGATGTTCTGGATTCGAACAACTGGGTGTTCAGCCGCCTGAGCGATGAAGAGCTGATGGTCAGCGTCTCAGGCAAGCATTGCGACTACCGTCTGTTCTTCATCTGGCAAAAAGATCTCGAAGCCCTGCAATTTTGCTGTCAGTACGATATGAATATCAGCGATATCAACATGGTCAGCGCCGCCAAGGTGTTGATGCACATTAATGAGGGCCTATGGATGGGCCATTTTGATATCCCGCAAGACACAAAATGCCCCAGCTTCCGCCACACTTGCCTGATGCGCGGTCTCAACCTGTCCGACATTCACGACCACATCGAAGACCTCGTCGATATCTCACTGGCGCAATGTGAACGCTCTTACTCTATGTTCCATTTCTTATGCGAATCCAAAGTCGCCAACGACCAAATTATGTCTTTGGCCTTGATGGAAACCTCCGGCGAAGCGTAAGCTACCCCCATGAGCACGAAAATTTCTTTAATTGGCTGCGGCAAGATGGGCAGCGCACTGTTATCGGGCTGGCTGGAACGCTTCCCTGATCTTGAATTCGGCGTGGTTGAACCCGGCCAGCTCTCCGATGCGCTGGAAAACAAGGTGCTTCACAAACACAGCGCCGAAGAGCTCGCCGCTTATATCAAGGATTGCGCCGCCGTCATTCTCGCCGTAAAGCCGCAAATCATGTCCGATGTGTGTATCGGCCTCAAACCCTTCCTGCCCTCATCCGCGCTGGTTTTGTCTATCGCCGCAGGGCAATCGCTGGCCAATTTCGAGAGCTATCTAAGCCCCGATCAACCGATCGTGCGCGCCATGCCCAACACCCCCGCCGCCATCGGTCAGGGGATGAGCGTTGCCATCGCCAACGCCGCCGTCACTGAAGATCAAAAAAACCTCGCCGCCGATCTGCTCGGCGCGGCTGGATTGTTTGAATGGGTGGAGGATGAATCCCTGCTCAATGCCGTCACCGCCGTCTCGGGCAGCGGCCCGGCCTATATATTTTATTTCATTGAAGCGTTAGAACAAGCGGCGCTAGAAGCCGGCTTGCCCGCCCCGCTCGCCACAACGCTCGCGCGTCAAACTGTCATCGGCTCCGCTGCGCTGGCCGCAGACCAAGCCGATACCCCGGCCGCAACTTTGCGCGAAAACGTCACCAGCCCCGGCGGAACAACCGCCGCCGCACTTGATGTTTTAATGAATGGAGAATTTCAGGATATCCTGACCAAAGCCATCCTCGCCGCCAAAAACCGCGGCGAAGAGTTGAGCTGATTAACGTCCCTTAGTTCCAAGGCCAATTTCTTTCGCCAACTTACTACGCTTTTGCGCATAGCTCGGCGCGACCATCGGATAATCGGCGGGCAAGCCCCAGCGCTCGCGATATTCTTCCGGGGTCATGTTATAGGCGGTCTTCAAATGACGTTTCAGCATCTTCAGCTTTTTGCCGTCTTCCAGACAAATGATGTGATCGTCCATGACCGAGCGCTTGATCGGAACCGCAGGCTGCGGTCGGTCGGCCAGCATGCTGCCCTGCCCGTCGACACCCGAAAGCGCCTTGTAAACCTGCTCGATCAAGCCGGTAAGATCATTCGTATTCACAGTATTATTCGAAACATAAGCCGAAACAATTTCGGTTGTTAAGGCTAAAAGCTCTTCTTTATTTACCGCATCACTCATCATTACTTCCTTTTTATTTGCTTTTATATCCTGCCGGAAGCGCGCCCGTCTTTCAAGCAATACGTCTTTGCGATCGTTTGGATGCGCTCACATCCGCGCCGCGCAAATATAGCGCCGCCGGATTTTCACTAAACAAAGCCGGATTGGTGGCCAAGCTGCGCGCCATCACTTCCGGGTCAGGCAGCTCAAAGCCTTCAATAGTCTCCGCCGCAGCGTTCAAGCCCTTAAAGCGCGCCGCGCCATCACCGATAAACACCACGCCGTCGGGCGCAATTTCCTCCGCCCGCGCCAACCGCGCATCCTCCAGCGCTGCGCCATCCGCCCCAAAGCGCTGCGCGTAAAATTCCTCGCGGCGCGTCTCCACCAGAACGCAAAACTCGCCCCCCGCATCCGGCGCATAAGCCAGCGCCAGCGCCTGCAGCGTCGTAATCCCAAACACAGGGATGGCCAGCGCCTGCGCGAAGGCTTTAGCGCTCGATAATCCAATACGCAGGCCCGTAAACGCGCCCGGCCCGTTGGTGGTCACGATAGCCTCCAGCGCCTCATACCCGCAGCCGGCCTGCCCCATCACATCCTCGACCATCGGAATTAAATGCTGGGCCTGCCCGCGCGGCATATCCTCACTGCGCACGAACGCCTGCCCGCTTTGTGCGTCGAACACGCATGCGCTGCACCCGCTCATCGCGGTATCCAGGGCTAAAATTGTGCTGAATGTCTTTGCCATAGGGCCGTTTATATAAAGCGCACCCGCCGAAAACAAGAAAATACAGTGCACATGTAAAATAACATTGGTTTTTCAGGCGGGTCTCTGCTTTAATTTTCCCACTCATGAGACACAGTTTTATGCAGATTTGTCTGGCGCTGCTGCTCGCGCTCACCGCCTTGATCCGGCCCGGCTTTGCCGCCGGCCTGCCCGTTGATGAATCTTCGGCGGTTGTGCTCTCCTACAGCCGTATCGGAGAGGATGCCTACGCCGCGACAAATCTGCGCCTTGATCAATTCCATGAGCATCTCGAGGAATTCAAGAGCGAGCGCATCAATGTCATGCCCTTGCCCGAAATCCTCACCGCCGTGAGTGCGCAAACCCCTCTGCCCGAACACACGCTGGCGATCACCTTTTCCGGCGCGTTTAAATCCGCCTATGAGAATGCGATGAAACCGCTGCTAGAGGCAGACATTCCCTTCACCGTGTTTTTCGCCAGCGATAATGCCGACACCGATGCCGGGCAGCATCTGAACTGGAAAGAGCTCAAGGCGCTCAGTGAAAACCCGCTTGTCAGCTTCGGCCTGCTTCCGGCTTCGTACACCCGCCTGTCCGCCGAAGATGACAGCGAAATCTTGCGCCAAATTAACAAGGCCCGCACACGCACGCGCGAGGAACTGGCCATTGAGCCCAAAATCTTTTCTTATCCGTTCGGAGAATATTCCGCGCGCTACAAAACGCTCATCAAGGATCAGGGTTTTACCGCCGCCTTCGGCCTGCATTCGGGCAGCATCTATGCCGGAGCCGATATGTATGCCCTGCCGCGCTTTTCCATGACCGAGCGCTACGGCAATCTGGACCGCTTTGAACTTGTGATGAACGCCCTGCCCCTGCCCGCCACCGAGATTGAACCGCAGGATCCGTTTTTGGAAAACACGATGCCCGCCATCGGTTTTACGGTCACCCCTGCTTTGGCAGAGAACCTTGGCAATCTATCCTGTTTCATTTCCGAGCAAAACGCACCCACCATCGAAAAGCTTGGTGAAAACCGCATAGAGCTGCGCCTGCACGAAGCCCTGTCCGAGGAACGCACGCGCGTGAATTGCACCATTCCTGCGGGCGATGATCGTTGGCGTTGGCTGGGGATGCTCTTAGTCTTGCGTGAAAATGCCGAGAGCCCGACTCTGGTGGATGAAGAGATTCTTACATCCCAACCGGACGCACTTCCTTAACTTCGGGCACAAAATGCTTGAGCATATTTTCAATCCCTGACTTCAGGGTCATGGTTGAGCTGGGGCAACCCGCACACGCGCCACGCATTTGCAAATACACAACGCCGTCATCAAAACTGTCGAACACGATATCGCCGCCATCCATCATCACGGCGGGGCGCACGCGCTCCTCAATCAATTGCTTAATTTGCACGACGATCGGGTCGTCATCCTCCTGCACCTCGCCACTATCATCGCCTGCGCCCTCCAGCACAACCGGCTGGCCGGTGGAGAAATGCTCCATCAATGCGGCCAAAACCATAGGCTTAAGCATAGACCAGTCCGTATCATCCGCCTTACTGACCGAGACAAAATCCGCACCCAGAAAAACACCGCTAACGCCCTGCAAGGTAAATAAACGTTGCGCCAATGGGGATTTACCCGCCTCATCCGCGCCTTTGAAATCAAAAACGCCTTTCGGGGACACCGCCTTACCGGGCAGAAATTTTACGGTCGCCGGGTTCGGCGTGGCTTCGGTTTGAATGAACATGATTGTCTCCTTGCTGGGCTATTCATCTAAGCCAGATGCGCCGCAAAATCAACCCTCCCCCGTCATCCCGTTGGCATGCGAAGCATGCATTAACGAACGGGATCCATATGTGAATTTGCGAATGCAAATTCTTCTTTCTGGATTCCGGCTGTTTGAGCGTTTCTGAAGAAACGCCGCCGGAATGACATACGTTAGAGGATTTCGTCGATCCGGCCCTCAGGCATATTCCCCGGCACAATCGTTAAGGGCACACTCAGCTTGTTCAGCCCCTTTCCCGCAAAGTAAGACACCAGCGGTCCCGGCGAGCTGGAATGCGCCGCGCCGCCCAGAATAAGCTTTGAGATATTCGGGTCGTTATCAATGGTCTCCAGAATGGTTTCGGCTAAATTGCCTGCCTCTTTCAAATACAGCGCAGGCATGGTTGAAGAACGTTCATTGATCACCATGGCCGCCTTCAAAAGCTCGCCTTCCGCCTCCTGACGGTATTCTTCGTGCAAACGCTCTTGCACGCCGCCCCATTGCTGAAAGAAGCCTTCCTTATCCAGCGCATGCAACAAAGCCAGCCGCGCGCCATTAGCCTGCGCCAACTTCGCCGCATAGACCAGCGCAACCTGAAACTCTTCCGAGCTATCCACCACCAGCAGATAAACTGGCTGCGAAGCGGCGTTGCTTTTATTCTTGGCCTTGCTCATTCTATTTATTCCTCAATCAGCTTAGTTTACGGCGAAGCGCATTGGAAAACCAGCCCACACCCATCGCAAACGCCACACACATTAATCCATAGATAAACGACCACGATTTGGAAAAGCTGTTAATCGCCGCGCTTTTGCCAACTTGCGCCACCTTGACCTCGGTCTCGCGCATATCAACAACCCGTCCGCCGCGGATCAAATATGTTTCGATCGTATACAGCCCCGTGGGCACGTTGGACGGAATATAAATCGTGGTGCGGAAGAATTTATCATCAATATAGGTGATTGGCTCCGGCTCCGTCGGGAACAGCCCTTGCGCCTGCTCGTTCCTGATCAGCGCATTTTGGAATTCCTGCACCAGCGCCGCGTCCTCGCCTTCGTCGCGCGGACGAAATTTCAGGGTCTCAACCCCGATTGTATACTCGCGGCGCAACGCGTCCGGGCCTATTTTTGCCTCATCCGTACTCAGCGCGTAGTCATAAAAGGCCGGAACGGACTCAAACACCATATTGGTGCGGTTCATCCAAATCCCGAACACATTTTCCTTGCGCCGGACGACCATCTCACGCGCCGGACCTTTAATCGTGATTGCAATATCGCCCGGCTCATCCTGCACACCGAATAGCGAAAGATACGATCCCGTAAAGCCCGTCGTGATGTCAACATGATCAACCGCCAGATCGACCGCAATCACATCATCCGCCGCGCGCACAGCGCTCAGAGGTAGTACAATCAAAACAGCGATGATCAGTAAAATCCGCATCAATGCCCCCCTCTCACAACTGTTGAGAAAATTTCTTCCGGCGCGATAAACAAATTCCCAGAGAGCTGGATGCTCACAATAATAATCAGCAGCGCCAGCATAATCCGCGCATGCAGCGGCCTGATCTTACCTGTAAACAGCACGCCAACCTGCGCGCCAATCACGCCGCCAGCAATCAAAATCGCCGCCAGCAGCGCGTCCACGGTATTGTTCGTCACCGCATGCAGCATGGTCGAGATCGATGTCGTAAAAATAATCTGGAACAGCGAGGTCCCCGCCACCACCAATGTGGGCATGCCGATAATGTAAATCATCGCCGGAACCAGCAAAAATCCCCCGCCAATCCCCAAAATCGAAGCCAAAATACCGCCGATAAACCCAACCCCGACGGGCAAAACCGCGCTGATATAAAGGTTGGAGCGGCTAAAGCGCGTCTTGAACGGCAGCGCCGCCTTAAAATTTGAAATCTTGTTGGTGTTAAATTCGCTGCGCATATTTTTCTTTTTGAAAAACATCGAAAACGCACTCTCGGCCAGCATCAATGTCCCGATAGAGCTGAGCAGCACCACATACAAAACAGAGATCACGAAATCGATCTGCCCCAGATATTGCAGCAACTTAAAGATGGAGATACCGATCACCGACCCGGCCGTAGAGCCCATCAGCATAAAGCCGCCCATTTTGAAATCGACGTGCCCTTTGCGCAAATGCCCCAACACGCCCGATGTACCGTTCGCGACAATCTGGCAGGGCTGCGTCCCCACCGCGATGGCGGGCGGCACGCCTGTAAAAATCAAAAACGGCGTGGTCAAAAACCCGCCGCCAATCCCGAACAATCCTGATAGAAACCCCACAAATGCGCTGACCATGAAAATGGACTCGGCGGAAATCGCCATCTCGGCAATGGGAAGGTAAACCTGCATAAAACCTTGTAACTATGGTGTTGTTTTTACCGCTAAAAACCCTAGCGCAGGCAGCCCCGCCCTGTCGATAGAAAACCCAAAAAACACACAGACATTTGCTTTATAAAGCGAGCGAAAACGCAGTCTTTCGAGAACCGAAACGCAGCATAGTTTGACCTATGTGAGTATCGGAAGCGCAGAAAGGCTGCGTTTGCAGGTCTTTAGAAAGCAAATTAATAAACGGCGACTTTTCCCGGCTCGTTATGGATGCGCAACACGCCATCACCGGGGAAGTATCGGTAATCCCCGCCGGGCAGCTCGTGGATTTCCTTGCGGAAATCAATGCTGTCGGCGATATGGCGGAAGGTCGGATACCATGTCTCGAACGCCGATCTCTCGGACGAGCACTCGAAAATATAAGCCTTATCCCGATACAATGACACGAAAGCCAGCGCCCGGCGCTGCATCGCGGGCAAGGCATCGGGGATATAGCTGATATGGGCATAACTGCCGTAGCCGCGGCCCAACCCGCTATTATCCTGCACCTTATCTACATTGGCATTAAGGAATTCCCCCGCATACGCATCCCAAAAATCGCGGCTGAAATCGATATGCTGCACATTGGCGGCATAGCGGCGCGGGTAAATCACATTGCGCAGGTCCTCCCGCACGCGCAGGCGGCACATCGGCATCGACCCGTCATCGGGCGCGACAATGCTCAAAACCTCATCGGGCTTTTGATGATGGATCATGCGCCATGTGTCGGGATAGCTCAGCGAGGCTTTGCTCTTCGCATCCTGCCAGAAAAACTCATGGGCCTGCGCGCTTGCGCCTGTAATCCCTAGAAAAAGAAGACCGATCAGAGCTGATCGTAAAAAGACTTTCATACCACACCGTTACGATTGAATTTCAGAACCAAATCCAAGTTTCAGTATGCCAGATTTTCCCGAATCACACCAGCTTTAAGACAATATCTTGAAATTATCCCTTGGGTTTGGGAGAGGGCGCAAAGGCAGCAACAATGTGCAAGGGGTCATACTGAGAAAATTCTCCAATACGCTTTTGAAATCTGTCCTGCAGAGCAGCAACACCTTCGGGGCTAAAATCAAACGGAAGAACAGCTACAATCCCGTCAGAATCTTCTCCAGCCGAAATGGCTTGTGCCTGATCAGATTTCACCCTCATTCTGATTGCATGAAGAATAGCAGGTAGAGGAATATCTAGAAAAACAAAAGGTTTATCGGACTTATCAAGCTCAACAACCGTTTTGAAAAAAGGCACTTGAGTATCAAGGCTAAAATCCGAACTTCGATAATTATCTTTAATTTCCAAATTATTAACCACCCTTGTGTCTCGGTAGACATTAAATTCGTTCTGAACAGCTCTCTCAATCTCAAAGAACTTCATTTCAGGATAAGTTTTTCTAAAACGCTTCACCTCATCGCCGCTAATTTTTTTGTAAGCATAATCCGACAATATTTTATGGTTTGAGACAACCGAACGAATAGATTTGACAGTAAAAACAGGCCCGCCAGTTTCAAGAAAGGCAAGCAAGTAAACATCCGTACCGTCAAAATAAAATTGTCTAACGGCGGGCGCATTTTTCAAAGATGCCTTTGGGTTAACAACCGATTTCAAAACCTGATCCAGCGATAAAGGAAGGCCGTCCTTAGACACAAGTGGATTAAATTTTACGCGGCAATTGGCTGTCATAAAAATCTCTTCAAACGCAGTTAAGGCTTGTGGTTTAACACAGGCTTTTTACTTATGTAAAGATTTTTTATGCCTTACGCCGCAGGAATTTGCGGACTACTGGGCTGCGCCATCTCAAGCGGCTTCACGGTTCTGACATCCAAAGCGCCGCCATGTTTCAGCATATTGTTAAAGACCTTTGCAATCTCATGCATATCACCCTGTTGCCATTCGCCTGAGTGTGCATGCTCGACAGTTTCATCAAAAAGCCGCACGCCGTATTGAACACGGCCGTCAGATCCCGCATGGCGCATCACAAACGGTTCGGCCGCCGTAATTTGTCCTGTTAATTCTTGTGAAGCAGGCCCGCCCTCACCCAGCGTTTTCGAATTAAAAATAAAGCTGATCGGAAGGTCATACCCGTCGCGGTGCGGCCACTTAGAGGGAGATACATCATAACGATGCAGCTGCTCGACATAGGCCTTGGTCTCTTGATTGGCAATATTCAAAATGCGGGCATTGGCGAATTTTTGCTGGCGCAGGTTTTGAAACGCGGCCAGCGGGATATCCAGATCAACCGTGTAATCCTTCATCCAGCCTTTCAGAACAAGCCTTGTTTTCTCGGCAGCCTCAGCTGTCGCCTGCAGCGCGAACGCCTCTTTAAGCTCGCCCATTCTAAGCCCGCCGCCGCGCGCCTGCGCTTGAAAGAAAACCAAAAGATCCATGAAGCCCCCGCATGATCATTTCGAAAGATCAAGCTTAAGAACAAGATTTGAACAAAGTCAAAAGGAAGCTGAAAAATTTATCCCCAGAACCCCATAATGTCGCGGGTCTCGGACAGGGTTTTTTCGGCGATCGCATTGGCTTTTTCATTACCCGCGCGCAAGACCGCATCAATCTGCGCGGGGTCGGCCAGCAATTCACGCATGCGGCTTGTAATCGGCTCCAGATGCGCGACCGCCAGATCGGCCAGCTCGGTTTTGAAATCGCCCCAGCCCTGACCTTCGCGCCCTTTCAGAACATCCGCCTTTGATACCGCAGCCAGCGCCGCATAAATCGTCACCAGATTATCCGCACCCGCGCGCCCCTCCAGCCCCTCAACATTTGCAGGCAGCGGTTCCGCATCGGTTTGCGCTTTTTTGATTTTCTTGCGGATTGTGTCCGCATCATCGGTCAGGTTAATCCGGCTCTTCTCGGACGGGTCGGACTTGCTCATCTTCTTCGTGCCATCCGCCAGGCTCATCACCCTTGTGGCCAAGCCCATAATATACGGCTCTGGCTGCACAAAATGCTCAACACCAAAGCGCGTGTTAAAGGTGCTGGCCAGCTCACGGCTCAGCTCCAGATGCTGTTTCTGATCATCGCCGACGGGCACGTGCGTGGCCTTATAGAGCAAAATATCCGCCGCCATCAAAACCGGGTAGGAAAACAGGCCTAGCCCCGCGCGCTCGGCATTCTTTCCGGCCTTATCCTTAAACTGCGTCATGCGCTCCAGCTTGCCCATCTGCGCCATCGTGGCCAGCAGCCACATCAGCTCGCTATGCGCGGGCACGGCGGACTGCACAAAAATCGCGCTTTTGGCTGGATCAATCCCACCGGCAATATAGGCCGCGGCAATCTCGCGCGTTGCCTGCGCCAGTCCGTCACGCTCATAGGGCTGGGTGATCGCGTGCAAATCCACCACGCCGTAGAGACACTCACTGCCGGGTTCGTCCTGCAAATTTACCCAATTACGAAGCGCGCCCAAATAATTCCCCAAATGGAGATGGCTGGTCGGCTGCATGCAGGATAAAATTCGTTTAGACATCTACGCTCTCTTTATTCTTTTAAAACAAAATCGTTCAGTATGAGGCGAAAATGAAGTTTTTTGAGCATCCGCCTCGCAGTGTATATAGACATACACGAGAAGCGGACGCGGAAAAAAGCTTTATTTGCAGCCCTTAATGAGCGATTTTACATCGTCAAGGGTTATAAGCCCTAAGCCCAGCGCGCTCAACCCATAAATCACGCTGCCTGTCAGCACAATCAGGATCAAATGCGGAATTTTATGCATCTCGATGGTGGCCTGCTCCAGCCCCCAAACCATGCCATAGGTCACGCCGATCATGATCCCGCTCGCGGTCAGAATTTTCACAAACGCGCCCTTGAAACGGTCATCAAAGCCAAAGCCCTCGCGCGCCTTCATCACCCGCCAATGCAGCGTGAATTGCAGCCACCCCGCAACCGAGGTCGCCAGCGCAATCCCCGCCACGCCGATAAACTGGATCAGCACAAGGCTCAGCGCGATGTTAAAAAGCGTTCCGGCAATTGCGATTTTCACCGGGGTTTTGGTATCGCCATGCGCCCAATGCACCGTCGAGAAAACCTTGATCGCAATATGCGCGCTCAGGCCCAGCGTATAGGCCATCAGAACCGAAGAAGTCTCATGCGTGGCCAATGCCTCGAACGCGCCGCGCTCAAACAACGTGCCGATAATCGGCGTTGCAAACACCGCCAGCGCGAAGGAGGCCGGCAGGCCCAGCAGAAAACAATATTCCATCGCGCGGTTAAACAGGTCTGATGCCTCTTGCTTGCGCGCCCCCGCCACAGCTTTAGAGAGCATCGGCAGCAGCGCCGTGCCCACCGCAATCCCGATCATCCCCAGCGGCAGCTGGTTTAAACGGTCCGCATAATACAGATACGAAATCGCGCCCGTACCCATGAACGAACCGATAATCATGTCGGCGAACAAATTGAGCTGCACCACGCCCGCGCCGACAACGCCCGGCCCCATCAGCTTGAAAATCTTTTTCACATCCGCATCAAAGCGCGGCAGCGCAATCTTCACCCGGAAACCCGCGCGCCACGCGCTCGCCAGCAGCCAGATCAGCTGTAACACACCCGCGGCCAAAACGCCCCAAGCCATCGCATGCCCCGCGGTTTCAAACATATCACTCATCAGCAGCGCGGCAATCAACGCAACATTGAACAACACAGGCGCAAAGGCAAAGGGCGCAAAACGGTTCAGCGCATTCAAAACCCCGCCCAGCAGCGCGGTCAGCGACATAAACACCAGATAGGGGAAGGTGATGCGCGTCAGTTCCACGGCGGTGTAATAGCGCAGCGGGTCATCGCTAAAACCCGGCGCAATCCCGTACATCAGCCACGGCGTCGCCCACATCGCCAACAACACAAAGCCCGAAAGCAGGCCCAGCATCACCATAAACATATTGCCCGCAAACGCATCGGCGCGCCCGCGCCCGTCTTTCTCCAGCATTTCCGAATAGACCGGCACGAAGGAAACGCTAAACGCCCCTTCCGCCGTTATACGGCGAAAAAGATTGGGCAGCTTCAGCGCGACAATAAACGCATCGGCAATCGGCCCTGCGCCCAAAATGGCCGCGGTCATAATATCTCTGATAAATCCGGCAATACGCGACAAGCCCGTCAGACCCGCCACCGTCGCCATAGCTTTTGCGAGTTTCATATGCTATGTACTAGCACCGTTTTAATAGTGAGAACAGTATGCAAAACCCTGAATCCACGCAATTTGGTCAAAAAACCGTCACGCCCGATGAAAAAACGGGTCTTGTACGCGGGGTGTTTGATTCCGTCGCCGACAAATACGACCTTATGAATGATCTGATGTCCGGCGGCGTGCACCGCCTGTGGAAGGACCGTTTTGTCCGCGATATCCGCCCGCGCGCCGATCTCAAATATCTCGATGTGGCGGGCGGCACGGGCGATATTGCCTTCCGCATTAAGAAACGCGCCGGAGCGAATGCCGACATCACCATCTTTGATCTGAACGAGCAGATGCTGACCGTCGGGCGAGACCGCGCCATTGATAAGGGCTGGTTAGACGGTTTTGAATGGGTGACCGGCAATGCCGAATCCCTGCCCTTCCCGGACAATCATTTTGATGTGTATACAATCGCGTTTGGTCTGCGCAATGTTACCCGTATCGATACGGCCCTGGCTGAGGCCGCGCGCGTGCTCAAACCCGGCGGGTGGTTCTTCTGCCTTGAATTCTCACACGTCAAAGACCCATTTTTATCAAAGGCTTATGATGTGTATTCTAAAGCATTTATTCCGCAAATGGGCAAATTGGTCGCCAATGACGCAGACAGCTATGAATATCTGATTGAGAGCATTCGCAAGATGCCGACGCAGGAAGATTTGTGCGCGCGCATGGAAAAAGCGGGCCTGAAAAAGGCAGTGTTTTCAAACCTTTCTGCCGGAATCGTTGCGATTCACAAAGGTTATAAAATTTAACATAATTAAAATTTTACAATATTTACAGAGCTTTACGCTTTTATATTGACAAATCATACGATTACGCGCTTTACTGCCCCTATCTTGTAAAACTATGTTACATAATATTCGTCAATAACGGCGACATAATATGTGGGTACTATCAAATATTGGAGAGGATTACTCGTATGAGCAATTTTACTAAATCAATCGTTTACTCAGGTTTCGTTTTGGCTGCGGGCGTTATTGCTATTCTCGCGATCCAGAGCAACATGACAGAAGACGGCGCAACATTCGCAACAATGGAGCCTGCCGCTGGTGAATCAACAATCGGTACACTGGGCGAAGCCGCTGAAGGCATTTCAACATCAATCACAGAAGCTTCTGCAGACGCAATGGAAGCTGCTGGCGAAATGGCTGATGATGCTGCCGATGCTATGGGCGATGCTGCTGACGCAACTGCTGAAGCTGCCGGCGATGCCATGGAAGCGACTAAAGAAGCCGCTGAAGAGGCTTATGAAGGCGCAAAAGACATGGCGCACGATGCCGCTGACGCTGTTGAAGACGCGACTGAGCCTGCCGCAGGCGCAGCCGACGAGGCAATGGACGGGGCAACTGACGCTGCTGACGACGCCGCTGACGCGATGGGTGAAGCCGCTGACGAAGCACACGACATGGAAGGCGCTTCTCACTAAGATTTGAGCAGGGCTCTCATGAAGAGCCTGCACACACACAAAACCCCGCCCGAACCTCTGGTCAAGGCGGGGTTTTTGCTATATATGATGGCGACATGACGAGCTTAAAAGACAAATCGATATTGCTCATTATCTCCGGCGGCATTGCGGCCTATAAATCGCTCGAGCTTATCCGCCTGATCCGTAAATCCGGCGGTCATGTGCGTTGCATCCTGACCAAGGGCGGCGCGCAGTTCGTCACCCCTTTAAGCATTGCCGCGCTCAGTGAAGAGAATGTCTATGACGATCTCTGGTCTCTGAAAGACGAAACAGAGATGGGCCACATCCGCCTCAGCCGTGAAGCCGACTTGATTGTTGTCGCCCCGGCCAGCGCCAATATCATCGCGCAAATGGCGCAGGGCCTCACGCCCGATCTAGCCACTACTACCCTGCTCGCCTCCGACAAACCCGTCTTAATCGCCCCGGCGATGAACCACAAAATGTGGGATCACCCGGCCACGCAGGCCAATCTGGCCACCCTGAAGGATCGCGGCGTTTTAAGCGTCGGCCCCGATGAGGGCGACATGGCCTGCGGAGAGCATGGTATGGGCCGCATGAGCGAGCCAGAAGCCATCTTCGAGGCCATTTCAGACTTTTTTTTTAAGCGCCCGCTAAAGGGGCTCACCGCGCTGGTCACCAGCGGCCCGACGCATGAGCCGCTCGATCCTGTGCGTTTTATCGGTAATCGATCATCCGGCAAGCAGGGCCACGCCATTGCCGCCGCGCTGGCGCAGGCTGGTGCGCACGTCACCCTCATCTCCGGCCCGGTGAACCAAAGCGCGCCCGCAGGTGTAAATCTTATAAAGGTCCAAACCGCCGCGCAGATGCTCAGCGCCTGTGAAAACGCTCTACCTGCCGACATCGCGGTATGCGCCGCCGCTGTCGCCGATTGGGCGCCAGAACAAGCCAGTACGCAAAAGCTTAAAAAACGTGAGGATGAGAGCGCGCCCACAATCGCGCTCAAGCAAAATCCCGACATCCTCAAAACCCTGAGCAACCATAAAAACCGCCCGCAGATGGTCATCGGCTTTGCCGCCGAGACTGAGAATTTGCTCGAAAATGCCGCCGCAAAACGGACGCGCAAAGGCTGCGATTGGATTCTCGCCAATGATGTCGGCACGGATGGAAAAACCTTTGGCGCAGATGAGAATCATGTATATCTGGTAAGCGCAAACGGACAGGATGATTGGGGCCTGACCTCGAAAACCGAGATTGCCCGCAAGTTAACCGCCCAGATAACAGGATACTTCACAGATCATGAGCACAAGCACGCCGCCGAATAAACTCCCCGTCGCCCTGAAAGTTCTGGATCACGCCAGTGACTTGAAAATTCCCGCTTATGAAACCGTGCAATCGGCCGGTATGGATTTAACCGCGGCGCTGAGCGAACCTGTGGAGCTTGCGCCGGGCCAGCGCGCATTGATACCAACAGGGCTGTCTATCGCCCTGCCCGCCGGATACGAGGCGCAGGTGCGCCCGCGCTCTGGCCTTGCGCTTAAACAAGGGATTACCGTCCTGAACACCCCCGGCACAATTGATGCGGATTACCGCGGTGAAATCGGCGTGATTTTGATTAATCTGGGTCAGGAAAGCGTGACGATTGAGCGCGGTATGCGCGTTGCACAAATGGTCATTGCCCGTCACGAGCAGGTGGAATGGGAAATTTCTGAAGATCTGGAAGAAAGCGAGCGCGGCGCAGGCGGCTTCGGCTCTACCGGGACAGCGGGCTAAACTCTACCAATCGCGCTGATTGAGAACACTCACGACGCGCAAGCCCTGATCATCCATTGCAAAGCTCACCTCATCACCGACCAACTGCGTGGCATTGTTTGCGCCCGGCGTGTCTGCAAACCGTAAAACTTCGTTATTAAACAAAACACCCAGATCGGGCAATTTCGGGAATTGCACAGCGTCTTTCAAGGAAACAACCTTACCCGTTAACCATTCACCACCCATACGCAGACCTCCATAACATAGGCAATAATCGCAAATTTACTCCAAAAAATACGGAAAACACAAACAATTAAGATGCTTCACTGCACAATGACACACACCAAAATCAATTTTTCCATAAAAAACTTGTGTTTTCGCCAGTATTCTTTTATTTTTTATTCGGTTTATGATTTAAAAAGTAAAAAGACCGCGGACACTGAGTGATAAATTTTAATGAAAGCGCAAAAGGTGAAAAGGACCACTTGTCTAATCTCATAGACAAGTTACAGCTGCTACTGGGTGAACCCCTTAGAACCTCAGATATAAAAACCCAATTGCCGCCCAACAGATTTTTATTAGCAACAGAAACAGGGAATAAAGGGATCACCTTCGAACAAGCAAAAGAGATAGGGAAAGCTCTTGGCGTTTTTAAAAAAACAATAAAGGGCACAATCAATAAAAAAACAATAACAAACGAAAATATTAATCACTTGCTGGAGGCCCTCATTCCTTTCAATAGAATTAATTTAGTACCTAAAGAATTCCTAGATATGACTCCATCAATAAAAGATCGGCCTATAACAACAGAAAGACAAAAAAAAGTTTTAGAAAACAGAAAAGTCGATGCTGTTACGTTAGGCTTTGTAAAAGAATACATAGAAGACATAAATGATATACGTATGCTTCATTCATTTAAATATCATGTCACCTCCCCCGAAGATATTACTCAAGAAAAAGCCGAAGAAACAGTAGAGGAACCAGAAACAAAAGCTTTAGAAACCGAAACAATTATAAGCTCTACAATCGAAGCCGTTAAAAAAATTGTGCCCACAAAAGCTCAATTGAAGGAAGGTTTAACCGTTATTAAAGAAGAGTTTCGCAAGCAAATAAAGAAGGGCTCTGAAATTGAGATCAAGAATACCGAGGGAGCTATAGCTGAAACCGAGAATCCTAATACGAAAATTGAGGACAATATAAAATTCGCCAGAGTCAACGCTGACACGCTTAAGCAGCTCAAAAGTGAAACTAAAGAAAGAAAAAAAAGACTTGCAAAGGCTAGTTATAAATTCCCGGAACACATTCTTGAACAAACTGCGGCTAAAAGAATTCAAGGATATTATGCTCAAGACAACAACATCACATAATCTCTGAACAACTTATTCGCGGCCCTTCCCATCGCGGCGGCTGTGTCGTACAAATGAAGCATGCCAGCACAAGCAACTGCGTTGAAAACTGTTGAGGATTATCTCGCCGACGGCCACACGCCGATGATGGCGCAATATCACACGGTCAAGGCGCAGCATCCGGGTTGCCTGCTCTTCTACCGCATGGGCGATTTTTACGAGCTGTTTTTTGACGATGCCATCGCCGCCTCTGAAACGCTCGACATCACGCTCACAAAGCGCGGCAAGAATAATGGCGATGACATCCCGATGTGCGGCGTGCCGTTTCATTCCTGCGAGCCGTATTTGGCAAAACTCATCAAAGCTGGTTTTAAAGTCGCCATCTGCGAACAAACTGAAAGCCCCGACGAAGCCAGAGACCGCGCAAAAGAAGAAGGAAAACCCGTCTCCAAAGCCCTTGTAAACCGCGAGGTTGTGCGCGTGATTACCCAAGGCACGCTGACCGAGGACAGTCTTCTTGATGCGCGCGAGAATAATTACATCAGCGCGCTGACCGAGATTGGCGGGCAATATGGTCTGGCGTGGCTGGAATTTTCCACCGGCGATTTTAAGGTTCAGGCCATCCATAAAAACGATGTGCTGGCCGCGATTGAGCGCATTCAGGCCAAAGAGGTTTTAACCTCCGAGAAGCTCGCCGATTTGTTCGACAATCAAAGCCTGCTCACCCTCCAGCCCAATTCCCTGTTCGATAGCGAAAACGCCCGCAAACGGCTGGAGACAATCTTCGGTGTCGGCACACTGGAATCCTTTGGCGGCTTCTCCCGCGCCGAAGTCGCCGCCGCTGGCGCGCTGCTGGATTATATTGAACGCACGCAGGTCGGCAAAATCCCGCACATCACCAAGCCCCAGCAAATCAGCACCGGCGCGGCGCTCGAAATCGATGCCGCCACCCGCAAAAATCTGGAGCTCACCCGCACGCTGTCCGGCGAGCGCAAAGGCTCCCTGCTCGCTACCATCGACCGCACCATCACGGGCGCAGGTGCGCGCACACTGCAATCCGCCCTCTCTGCCCCGCTAACCGATATTGCCGCGATCAATGCGCGCCTCGATAAGGTCGAAGCCTTCACAAACGAAACAACTCTGCGCACCGATCTGCGTGAGATGCTCAAAGCCACGCCGGACATGGAGCGCGCGCTGGCCCGCCTGACTGTTGGGCGCGGCGGTCCGCGTGATCTGGCCGCCCTGCGCGATGGGCTCAAACAAGCCGAGATCATCCGCTCCGCCCTGCAAATGAATGAGAGCGCCAAAGCGGTCCTCGCCGATCTCATTGCCGATCTAAAAACCGACAACACGCTCGCCGCCTTTTTGGATAAAATCGGCCAAGCCCTGATTATTGAACCGCCCGCCATGGCGCGTGACGGCGGGTTTGTCGCGCCCAACTTCCACAAAAAGCTCGATGAGCTGAAAACCCTGCGTGATGATGCGCGCCGCCTGATTGCGGGTCTGCAAGCGCGCTATCAGACCGACACAAAAATCGACAGCCTTAAGATTAAATACAACAACGTGCTCGGCTATTTCATTGAGGTCACGGCCAAACATGCCGATACGATGATGGCGCTCAAAGATAAAGACACAAACCCTTACGTCCACCGACAGACCATGGCCAACGCCGTGCGCTTCACAACGCCCGAGCTAGCCGAGCTGGAGCGTGATATCACCTCCGCCGGGGAAAAAGCCCTCGCGCTGGAGCTGGAAATTTTTGACGAGCTGGTCGGCGAATGTACGGCCCTGTCTGCCGAAATCGGCACGCAGGCCAAGGCTCTGGCCGCGCTGGATATGTTTGCCGGCCTCGCAGAGCTGGCCGTGAGCAATGATTACGCCCGCCCGCAGCTCGATAAATCTCAAAGCTTTGAAATCGCAGGCGGCCGCCACCCCGTTGTGGAGGCCGCGCTCAAAAAAGCCAGCGAAGCCTTCGTTCCCAATGACTGTAATTTGAATACGGGGCAGAATTTGTGGCTGCTCACCGGCCCGAACATGGCGGGTAAATCGACCTTCCTGCGCCAAAATGCGCTCATCGCCATCCTCGCCCAGACCGGATCATTCGTCCCCGCCGCATCCGCGCATATCGGCATCATCGACCGCGTTTTCTCCCGCGTCGGCGCATCCGACGATCTGGCGCGCGGGCACTCGACCTTCATGGTGGAAATGGTGGAAACCGCCGCCATCCTTAATCAGGCCACCGAAAAATCCCTCGTCATCCTTGATGAGATTGGCCGCGGCACCGCCACCTTTGACGGCCTGTCCATCGCATGGGCGTGCGTGGAAAATCTGCACGAGGTCAATAAATGCCGCGCGCTGTTCGCCACCCATTATCACGAGCTGACCTCCCTCACCGCAAAGCTGGAAAATCTCGCCTGCTATTCCCTGCAAGTGAAGGAATGGAAGGGTGACATCATCTTCATGCATAGCGTCGGCGAAGGCGCGGCGGACCGTTCCTACGGCATTCATGTCGGGAAACTGGCTGGCCTGCCGCCCGCCGTAATCGCTAGAGCTGAAGAAGTCCTCGCGCTCCTGCAATCGGGTGAACAATCCGGCGCTCTGGCGCGTCTGGCCGATGATCTGCCGCTCTTTTCCAGCAAGCCTACACAGGCCGCGCCGCAAAAATCCGAACTGCAAACCGCCATCGAAGACATCGATCCCGATCAACTATCCCCGCGTGATGCCCTTGATGTGCTTTACAGATTGAAAGATCTTCTGTAAAATAAACAGTTATGAGTAAATATTCAAAAATAACGTCTGGTGAGGTCCAGTCAAAGTTACGTAACGCAGGCTGGTGGATCACAGAAGAAAATACGAGCAAACGCGATTTCAACAAAGTCTGCCTGACCATCGACCGTGTTCCCGGCAAAGCGAAATATGGCGGGCAGCCGGATGTAAAAATCCGCTTATCCAAAGACGACAATCAACGCCTCCCTAAAGCTGGTATAAAAATCATTGAGCACAAGTCGGGGCTTTCTTTTGGTTAATCAAAATCACTCAGCCCAACCGCTTTACAAACCGCTACCCCTTCTATAAAAAAACCCGCATGAGTGAAATAATCAAAACTGACGTTGTAGTTGTTGGCGCGGGGCCGTGCGGGTTGTTCTGCGCGTTCGAGCTGGGCCTGCTCGACATGAAGTGTCATTTCGTCGACATTCTGGACCGCCCCGGCGGCCAGTGCGCGGAGCTGTATCCTGAGAAGCCGATTTACGACATCCCCGCCTATCCCGAGATTTCCGGGCAAGAGCTGACCGACCGTTTGATGGAGCAAATCGCGCCCTTCCACCCTGAGTTTCATTTCCAGCAAATGGCGGAAAAGCTCGAGAAAATCGATGACGGATCGGAAACGGGTGCGTGGCGCCTGACCACCGATATGGGCAAAGTGCTCGAAGCCAAGGTCATTATCATCGCGGCGGGCGGCGGCAGCTTCATGCCGAAGAAGCCCCCCATTCCGGGCATTGAAGAGTATGAAGATACATCCGTATTCTACGCCGTGCGCCAGATGGATAAATTCAAGGGCAAGAAACTGGTTATCGTCGGCGGCGGAGATTCCGCGCTGGACTGGACATTGAACCTTCAACCATTGGCCGAGCACGTAACCCTCGTTCACCGCCGCAAAGAATTCCGCGCGCATCTGGACAGCGTCAATAAAATGCTGGCCAAGGAACAGGCGGGTGAGTTGGACTTCGTGATGGGTCAGGTGAAAGAACTAAAGGGCGAGAACGGCCAGCTCACCTCCGTCATCGTAGAAAACAAAGACCCCGAAACCAAAGAGGTCACACGCAAGGAAATTGAATGCGATTGCCTGCTGCCCTTCTTCGGCCTGACCATGAAGCTCGGCCCGATCGCCAATTTCGGGCTGAACCTGCACGAAAATCTGATCCCGGTGGATACGGAGAAATTCGAAACCTCCACGCCCGGCATCTTCGCCGTAGGCGATATCAACTATTACCCCGGCAAGCTGAAGCTCATCCTGTCCGGCTTCCACGAGGCCGCGCTGATGTCGCGCCAAGCTTTCCGCTATATTTACCCGGATGCCAAGTTAAAATTTGAGTACACGACGAGCTCCTCGTCCCTGCAGGAAAAGCTGGATGTCGCTGACAAAAAATAAAATCGATATTCGAAAAGCCTTCAACTATTTCGCAGTCGCCGGTGTGGGTTTGTCTTTTACCGTTGGCTTTGTCAGCCAGCATTACAACTCAACTCCTGAATTTCAAAAAGCAACACTCGGCCTTATGTGCGGATTTCTAGCACTGAGAGTAATTAACGGCGCTATTCCCAAATCACTACCCTGGTCGAAAAAGAACAAAAAGCAATCACCCCCAAAGCCCTTCAAAAGCGGCGGCTGTAACGATTGTGAATGCCATTAAGCATTTACATCCTCCGCCGCGCTTGCTAATTTTTTTCGTAACAAAACTGCGTAAACGGAGAAAGCCTTGAAGAAACTCTTTAACCAAATCGTTCTTGGTATTGCTTTTTCCGCCATCCCTACCGCTGTCTATGCCAGCAATACCAATGAAAAAATTTTAAGAGACAGTGCCATCGCGGGCTACATGACGTGCGTTATGACCTTTGCCGCCTGCAACCCAAAGATCTTAAAAAGAAAAGACAATAATGACGATGACCGTTTAGATGATGGAGAGCGCAAATCCGGCCCTCCTCCAAAGCCAAAGGACGGAAAACCATTTGATCTAAGCTCTTTAGGATTTGATAAAAACGGCGTAACCGTTATCGAGACACCACAACCTTTAGAGGCTTAATCCCCTTCACCGGGTTCGGGGCTGAAGAACTTCTCGAACTTGCCTTCCACGTTTTTCATTTCTTCGGCTTCGGGCATCGGGGGTTTTTGCGTGGTGATATTGGGCCACAGACCTTCGGAATATTGCTTATTCACCTCTAACCATTTATCCGCGCGCTCATCCGTGTCGGGCAAAATCGCCTCAATCGGGCATTCCGGCTCACACACGCCGCAATCGATACATTCATCCGGGTTGATGACGAGCATATTCTCACCCTCATAGAAACAATCTACGGGGCAAACCTCGACACAGTCGGTATATTTACATTTGATACAAACATCGGTGACCACAAAGGTCATGCTTTTCACTCCTCAAGGCCAGATAGGCTGTTTTTATTACCGCCGCAGACTAATCATCCGTAAAAACAATGGCAATATAAAATTTAATCCCCGGAAAACAGATGCAGGAACTTACGAACGATTGAGCACCCCTTTGAGCGCTGCGGCGCCGGGCTGGGCGCAACTTCATCCTCTTCAAACTCCATATCGATCTCACCGACCAGATCGTCGACATTCACATGCTCGGTATGCTCGCGGATCAGCTTGAGCATCATATCTTGCTCTTCCTGCCCGTAATCACCATCCACCCAGACCAGATCACGCGCGAATTTAAAGAATTTCGCCTGATCCCTCTGATCGGTGATGTGTTTGAACATGTCCATAATGTCTTGCGGCGTTTTAATATCTTCTTCCAGCACCGCGCGCTGCTCATCTGAAAACGCCACATCCTCCAGCGCTTCGGCCATGAAATGCACCTCTTCATCGGTCACCACGTTATCCGCATGCACCATCGCGAATAAGGTGCGCCACATATAAAATTCACTCTGCGATATTGGACTACTCATGATTATCCCCCCCCCAATTAGCTGCGAATGCAGTGAAACATTTTGAGTTTTTCAACGCTATATAAAAAACCATCTCTAATCATAAAAATCGCATCCACAGCTTAAGATTGACATAACATGAAAAACTAATTATAGATGAACCGAAAAATTACTGCGTTAGAAAATGAAATTACAGCTACAAAAGCACAAAAAAACACTCGACATATTAACACATGTTTTGCTTGGTGTCGCAGGTGGAGATTTATTCTCCTCTGGTGAAAAAATATTGCAAGAACAAGGTTTTTTACAGGGCATAGGAAAGTCTGCGACAGGTATCGCAAATATCATTCGAAACGTCTGGCAAATAAAGCTTTTAGGCTTCTCTTCGCGCAAAGACAGAAATAAAAATCAAGTTAAATCAAACATAGTGTCAGCACTCACAAATACACCTCAAGCCATAGGAGGCGTGCTAAGCGATAAACCTGCAGATGCAATGGCGGCCGGTCTTATAAGCGGAATGTACCTGTTGAGAGCGTTCAATTACTATAGAAACGTTAAACAAAAAACAACCGTATCCTTCAAAAATTCCAAGCTTAATACCGCTTTCAAAAAACATCGGAACAAAATGCCAGGCACAGTTATGATTGCACGCGGCATAATCCAAAGCTATGAAAACACCCTAGCGGGCGGCATATACGTTACAGTTGGCGTGACCATGTTGTTTGCAGACGCGGCGGACAACAACAAATTCAATAAAGGACAGCAAGGCAACGACACGGACAGAAATACAAGCCAAACAAAATTATCCACATACAAATCATATTCACACGCTCTAAACCTGTGAGCAAAAACTAAAATTCCAACCCTTTTTGAGAGATATATTGATAATACTTTTATAAGGACTATGTATTTGAAAAATTTGTTTTAACTATCATGAGGACGACATGCCATACATTGCCGCCGGAGTTGTAAAGTTCCAAAACGAAATTTTTCCCGAAAAAAAGAAGCTGTTTGGTGAATTGGATACAGGTCAGGAGCCTGGCACATTATTCATCACTTGTTCAGACAGCCGGATTGACCCCAACTTAATCACCCAAACCGAGCCTGGAGAGCTGTTTATTTGCCGCAATGCCGGCAATATCGTGCCGCCGCACTCCAAATACACCGGCGGCATGACCGCCTCCATCGAGTATGCAGTAGCGGTTTTAAATGTAAAACATATCGTCATTTGCGGACATACACGCTGCGGCGCGATGGCCGGGGCGCTAAACCCTGACTCTGTAAAGGCTCTGCCACACGTTGATGACTGGCTCAGCTACGCGCGCGCGGCCGTACAGATTGTTAATGAAACGGGCAAAGACCTAAACGACGAAGACAAGATGAATTTACTGGTGCATGAAAATGTGCTGCTGCAAATTCAACACCTGAAAACCCACCCTTATGTGGCCGCTCATCTGGCCGCGGGCAAGCTCGATATTCACGGCTGGGTCTACAATATCAAAACTGGTGAAGTGGACTCTTATGATGAGGACCAGAAAAAATTCCTCCCGGTTGAAGAGCGCTACGCCAAACAAGTCGCGCTGGTCGCGGCGGAGCTGTCTGAAAAAGCAGGCTGCAATCACTAAACTGCAACCTCAAACCACTTAAAAACCTTAAGGGACTAGATATGAAATTTTTTGATTTTTCGAACCTACGCGGTGACATACTGGGCGGGATTACCGCTGGTGTTGTTGCTCTTCCACTCGCCCTCGCCTTTGGTGAGGCTTCCGGCGCCGGTCCGATTGCCGGTCTATATGGCGCAATTATTACCGGCTTTTTTGCCTCGCTTTTTGGCGGAACAGGTGCTCAGGTCACAGGCCCGACCGGACCCATGGTCGTGGTGTTTGCTGGTCTATTTGCCTCAATGTCCGGCAGCCTTGAGCTTATTTTCGCTTCGGTCGTGCTGGCCGGTCTGATACAGATTGGTTTCAGCTTCATGAAGCTCGGCCAATACATCAAACTCGTTCCCTACCCGGTTATTTCAGGTTTTATGAGCGGTATCGGCGTGATTATTATCCTGCTGCAACTCTCGCGCCTGTTCGGTCACGCGCCTGATGGCGGCGGCACGATCAGCGCGCTGGAGGCCATCCCCGGCGCAATTGCAGATCCGAACACCTACGCGTTCGGCCTGGGCGCTCTTACACTGGCTATGGTGTTTTTCTGGCCTAAGGCACTGTCCAAATTCATACCCGGCGCGCTGGGCGCGCTTATCATTGGCACGCTCCTGTCGCTATACCTGCCCACGGCGGTGCCGATTTTGGGCGACATCCCGACAGGCTTGCCGGAATTTGTTATCCCTAAATTCTCAGAAGACACGCTTTTGATCGTCGTGGAGGCCGCCTTCGTGCTCGCCATTCTCGGCGCAATCGACAGCCTTCTGACCTCTCTTGTGGCCGATAACGTCACCCGCACGCGCCATGATTCAAATAAAGAACTTTTTGGTCAGGGCGTGGGGAACGCTATTGCCGGTCTGTTTGGCGCCATCCCTGGCGCAGGCGCGACCATGCGCACAATGGTCAATATCAAAAGCGGCGGTAAAACCAAAATCTCTGGTATGACGCACGGCTTGCTATTGCTCAGCGTTGTGCTGGCGCTCGGCCCTTATGCCGCGCACATTCCGCATGCGGTTCTGGCTGGCATTCTGGTTAAGGTCGGCTATGACATTATCGATTTTCAATATCTCAAACGCGCCCATAAAGGCCCGCGCTGGGATCTGATTTTGATGATCCTCGTCCTTGGCCTGACAGTATTTGCCGATCTGATTACGGCTGTGATTGTCGGTGTGGTTCTCGCCGCGCTCGCCTTCGTAAAACAAATGGCCGATGAACAAATGAAGGATTTCGAGGCGACAAAACCTCAAATCCTCAACGCGGCTGAGAAAAAAATCTTGGATGCCGCGCAGGGCAAAATCACATACTTCAATCTCTCGGGCCCGCTTAGCTTCGGCGCAGCGGCTGATCTGGCTCACCGCGCTCGCGCGAAATCCAAAGGTGACACCAGTGCGATTATCCTCGATTTTGTCGGCGTACCGCATGTTGACGTCTCCGCGGCCAAGGCAATCGAGAGCGTGATTTCCGATGCTCAATATTCCGGACTGGATGTCTACACAGTCGGCATGAATAAAAAAGTTGCCGATACGCTGAAGGGTCTGAGCGGCAGCGCGTTGTTCAAAGACAAGAACAACTTTGACAACCGCACGAAAGCGCTTGAGGCTGCTGAAAAAAGTCTCTCGCCTAAAAAAGCACCGGCGAAAAAGAAAAAGGCCAAAGCAAAAGTCAAGCCTAAGAAGAAAAAGTAAGACCGCAAAAGCTTTGCAGCTCTGCCTAAATCTGCTAAAACCTGCGCCATGACGATGAAACCAATACACATCATTGGCGCAGGCCTCGCAGGATCAGAAGCCGCCTGGCAAATAGCGGAGATGGGCGTTCCTGTCGTCCTGCATGAAATGCGCCCGCAGGTTAAAACCCCCGCACATAACACCGATGGCTGCGCGGAGCTGGTGTGCTCGAACTCTTTCCGATCAGACGATCACGAACATAATGCCGTCGGCCTCATTCACGAGGAAATGCGGCGCTTAAACTCCCTAATTATGCGCGAGGGCGGCAAGGCTGCCGTGCCCGCGGGCGGCGCGCTGGCTGTAGACCGCGATATTTTCTCAGGCGGCGTGACCAAGGCGCTGAGCGAACACCCCCTAATCACCATTGAGCGCGGCGAAGTGGATGGCCTTCCGCCGGAAGATTGGGACAACGTTATCATCGCCACCGGTCCGCTCACCTCTTCCAAACTGGCCGAGGCGATCGCCGATCTTACCGGGGAAGGCGAACTGGCCTTCTTCGACGCCATCGCGCCTATTGTTCATACCGAGAGCATCAATATGGACATCGCGTGGTTTCAATCACGCTACGATAAGGAAGGCCCCGCCGGATCTGGAAAAGATTACATCAACTGCCCGATGACGAAGGAGCAATATGAAACCTTCATCGAAGAACTGACGAACGCCGAATACGGCCTGTTCAAGGAATGGGAATTGCCATCAGGCAGCCCGACCCTCGCCGAGCAAGAAGAAGACACCCCGTATTTCGAGGGATGCATGCCGATTGAAATCATGGCAGCGCGCGGAATCGAAACACTACGTTTCGGTCCAATGAAGCCTGTCGGCCTTACAAATCCACATAATCCAGATGAAAAACCCTATGCGGTGGTGCAGCTGCGTCAGGATAATGCGCTCGGCACGCTCTACAACATGGTCGGCTTTCAAACCAAAATGAAATGGGGTGAACAGACCCGCGTGTTCAAAACCATTCCGGGGCTGGAGGACGCCGTTTTCGCCCGCCTTGGCGGCCTGCACCGCAACACCTTTATCAATTCCCCGAAATTGCTTGATAGCCAGCTACGCCTAAAGGCTCTGCCGCGCATTCGTTTCGCCGGGCAAATCACGGGCTGCGAAGGCTATGTCGAAAGCGCCGCTGTCGGCCTGATCGCGGGCCGCATGGCCGCGGCTGAGCGTCTGGGGCGCAGCTTCGAAACCCCGCCCGTAACCACGGCGCTAGGCTCGCTGCTAAACCACATTACGGGCGGAGCCAACGCCGATACATTCCAGCCCATGAACATTAATTTCGGCCTCTTCCCGCCCCTCACCAAAGAAGAAGCCACGGTGGAGTACATAAACAAACAGGGCAAGACCAAGCGCGCCAAGCTCAAAGGCCAGGACCGCAAAAAGGCCTACACCTCCCGCGCGCTGCGCGATCTGGAAGGCTGGCTCGGCGCTCTGAAAAAGGCGGCGTAAATGGCCAACGACCTCGTCATCCTCCTCCACGGCATCTTACGCAACAAACTCGACATGCTGCCGCTGTCTAAATTTCTTGAAAAGCACGGCTACGACACGCTGAATATCCTCTACCCTTCGCGCAAGCGCAGCCTCGAAGACCTCACCGACTATGTGCACGAGAAAATCACCGCCAGCCCGCTCTACAGCCCCGATAAGACGCTGAATTTTGTCACACATTCGATGGGCGGCCTGATCGCGCGCTATTATATCGCGACACACAATCCGAAAAATCTCGGCAAGGTGGTGATGCTCTCCCCGCCCAATACGGGCAGCGACTTTGCCGACTACCTCACGCAGCATAAAATCCTCGCCAAGCCCTACCGCGCCGTTTTTGGCCCGGCGGGCGCGCAGCTTGTCACGCAGTATGATCATATCGACGAGGCCGTCACCTACCCGCTTGGCATCATTGCCGGGAATAAATCCATCAACCCGCTTGCCCTCATTGCTATGCCCAGCGCCCGCGTCGGCCCGCATGACGGCATTGTGCCTGTTGCCCGCACGCATATTGACGGCCAAGCGGACCACATCACCCTGCCGGTCAACCACACCTTTATGATGTTCGACAAACGCGTCATGGCACAGGTTTTAGAATTTTTGGGGAATGGTCGATTCAAAAATTGACATAAGCGAAAATATCCTATTAGCTTTTACTCATGCACTATGAAGTAAAACTGGGTAAACAATTCACCAAAGCTGTCGGTATTGTCGTTGAGTACGAAGACAAAAGCCTGCTTCACCTCAGCACCTATGAAATGTCCCTCGACAGTCTACAGGTCTACAAGCAAATTATGGAGCAAGCGCCCAATCCACACAAAATCGAATTGGAGTGGGCCCAAAAATGCGGACAACTCGCTGAGCATAAGTCATATGATCAATTTGGCCGCCCTCACGGTCTGTGGATGCAAGCCAAGGGCGGTATGCTAACCAAACAAACTCAATACAATCACGGCGAACAAAACGGACCATATTACGCCGTTGGCAGAGATAATGACGGACACAAAAAACGCTCGGCCGGTAACTTTAAAAACGGCAAAAGGGATGGCGCTTGGACTTTTCTCTTTAGGTGGGGAAAAATATCGGGCTTTTACGCCAATGGCTTAAAAGAAGGGATCTGGTCTATTCATACGCGCGACAATACACTCGCAGAGCTCAAAGAATATATCGCGGATGAATTTGCGATGAATTTCAACAGTATTGCTGAAATTAAAGACTACAAAAAGCACATATTCAGAATCGGAAATATTGCAAAAAAAGAGGGCATAGACAGAATTCCCCTACCCAAAAACGCGCCGCGTCCAAATCCTTAAATCAGTCCGTCGAAATTACTGCCGTTGCTTAAGGTCTGGCTTTCATCCTGCTGGAGCTGTTCGCGCAGAAATTGCGCCGTTTCGCTGGCCGATGACACATCCAGCGCCTCTTGCGAAATCTCAACCTCATCCACCGGCGCGCGGCGGCCTGTATCTTCGGTGCGCTCAGCTGCGCGTCTATCTTGCGTCTTGTTATTCGACGGCAAGTTTTGAACCGGGCCAATGCCTTTTGTTGAATCAACCATGTTTTCACCCTGATAGTGCGGCCAACGCACCAAACGTTAACCAATTGAACCCAATAGAAAAAACCCACTTTCTATAATACTAGATTTTTCAATTTTAGACAAGAAAACTTAGCTGGTTTTTACCGCCATCAGCACCCGCAAAGCCTTAAACGCAGGCTGGAGGCGCATCTTCGGATTAAAAACATCATAACCTAACCCCTTGATTTGACGCTTATAAACCATGCTGAGCGCCTGCGCCGCCTTCAAAAACGGCGTCTCCGCCCTCACGCCCGGCACAATTTTATCGGTCAGCGCTTCTACAACCTTGGGCATCCCCGCCTGCGGCTTCCCGTCATAGAGCTGGTTGAGATACATCCCGTGCTCATTCATCAAATCTTCCGGCAAAAAACAGCGCCGCTGCTGCGCATGCGTAGGCACAGATCGCAACAAACCGCTGAGCGCATAATTCAGCGCAATCGGATGCACGGGCTCGGCGTCCGGCTCACCGCCACAAATGCGCACCGCGAGGCTCATCAGCGGCGTGGTTGTGAAATCGGCATAATTCAGCAAGCCCTCCAGCGTGGTGGGCCGCACATCCTCCAAATCAAATTCCCGCGCATAAATCAGCTTATCAAAAGGCTCGCGCGGTAGATCATAGGCCGCAATCGCCGCGGCCAGCGGCTGCACCACCTCATGCTCTGGTATATCTCCGCTTTCATACACAACCGCAATCGCATCGCGCCACCATTGCAGACGGATCAGGCCCAGCTGCGTCTCGCTCACCACCTCGCGGGTTTTGGCAATTTCATAGTTAAAGGCAAAAAGCGCCCACAACGCCTCCCGGCACTGCGGCGGCGCAAACATTGACAGGAAAAACCGATCCAGATCATGCGCGCGCACCTGCTGCCCGCAATATGAAAGTTTGAAGCTCATCTCGCCTATAAACCAAATTTCACCCTTGAATAAAAGAGCAAACACTTTAGGTTAATGTTCAGAATTTAAAAATGAGGAGATACCGATGACCTTTGAATTGCCTGATCTGCCCTACGCTTATGACGCGCTTGATCCCTATATGTCCGCCGAGACATTGGAATTTCACCATGACAAGCACCACAACGCGTATGTGACCAAGGGCAATGAAATTCTCGCCGGGCTGGATCATATGGGCGACACATTGGAAGAGGTTGTCATCAACGCGCACAAGCAAGGCAATCAGGGCCTATTCAACAACGCCGGACAGCATTGGAACCACAAGCATTTCTGGAACTGGATGAAACCAAATGGCGGCGGCGCCCTGCCCGGCAATCTGGAAGCCGCGATCAATGACAGCTTCGGCAGCTATGATGATTTCCGCGGAAAATTTCTTGAGGCCGGCGCAACGCAATTCGGCTCCGGCTGGGCGTGGCTGGTCATGGATGCAAACGGCAAGCTGGAGGTTATGAAGACCGCCAACGCCGATAACCCGCTGACCAGCGGTAAAACCGCGCTGCTGGGCTGTGATGTGTGGGAGCATTCCTATTATATTGATTACCGCAACGCCCGCCCGAAATATCTGGAGGCGTTCGTTGATAATCTGGTGAATTGGGAATATGTCGCCGAGCTGTTCGAAAAAGGCCCACTCAAACTCGCGGCTTAATTTATATCTGTTTCCCGTATAAAGCGGCGAAAATGAAAATTTTCGAGAACCGACGCGCAGTGTACTTAAATGTACACGAGCATCGGAAGCGCAGAAAAATTTTATTTGCAGACCTTTAAACCGGAAACAACGCCGCTACCACGCGGCGGCCTTCGGCCATCAGAACGTTGTAAGTTCTGCACGCTGCGCCCGTATCCATGATATCAACCGAGAGGCCCTTTTCCGAGAGGGCCTTTTTGAGTTTCGGATCGAGGAACGTCATCGATGCGCCGCAGCCGAGCAACACCACATCAATCTCTTCCGCGCGCTCAATCATCTGCGCAAAATCGTCCTCGGTTAACTCCTTCACGCTCTGCGCCGCCTTGTCCCAGCGCAACGTTTCACCAGGCGTGACAATCACGGCCACCTCATACACCTGCCCGCTGACCCGGAAACGGCCACCGGCATAGCTTTGAATGACTTGTTGGTCTTTGCGAATAAGTGGTGTTACATCCATGCTTCATCCATAACAGATAAGCGCGCACGATTAAAGAAGATCAGCGATAAAGCCTTCAGACTGTGCCCCCAGCGCCAATGTCACGAACTGTACGCTCTGGCGGGTCTGGAGCGCGAGAAACTCCGCGCCCTTTTCATTCTGGTCGGCCACCACCAGATCATCGCTGCCGCTGAGCAGCGTATTAATCGCCTCACGCACAAAAATATCACGTGTCTGGATGATGTTCAGGTCCGATGCAATTGTGCTGGTGTAATTGCGCAAATACGTGCGGGCATCGCGCACCTGCTCAATCTTGGCCTGCACGGCCTCCACCGAGTTGAAATCATCACGCACCAGCCCAAGCCCGTTTGAGGTGGCATCAATCCCTTCCGTCACCAGCGTGCTCGTTCCCTCTTCATTAAAGACCGTCTCCATATTTTCATTGTTCAGCAAATTAATACCGCGGTAATTTGCATCAATGACAAAACTATCCATCTGGTCCAAAATCAGCTCATACCCCTCCTGCAACTCCGGCGGAGCGACCAATGAATTGTCAATCGGCCCTTCACGCAGTGTCACATTGCGGAACAGAGCATTCCCCGTCGGGCCGGAATCATCATCATTGATAAAGGCCAAATGCGTAAATGTGCCTGTGAAATACGTGCCCACAGCAATCGAATAGCTCTGATACGCGCCGCCGCCACTATATTGATAGGTTGCAACTGGAGCGGCATAAGTGACCCCTGTAAATTGCGTGCCATTAAGAAAGAAGCGGTTACTATCATTATTAAAAGTACTGTCTGTTTCAAAACCAATGGCTGAAATTTCAGGTATTATCGTGCTGGCATATTCAAACTCTAGAACAGTGTCAGCCGTGACCGTGTAATTAAAAGCCACGCGTTTCCACAGATTACCCGCAAGCGTAAAATCATCACCGCCATTGGTGACACTCACGGGACCGCCGCTATCTTGTGATCCGGCATAATTGATAAAATCACCGGACGCAGGCTCGAACTGCGTCACATTGGTCGGATCACCCAGCGGCACCAGCTCGATCTCTCCGGCTTGGTATTGTTTCTCTATATCAACTAAATAGGATTCTGCCAGATCAAGAGTCTCCAGCGTCGCATCAATTCCGCTCTGGGTTTCCTGAATGGCGCGGATGTTCTGGCGAATACCGTCCAGACGACGACTGAGGTCGCTCGCCCGAAATTCAAGCGCGCGCGCAGAGAAGAAATTTTGCGGATCATCAAGGGCTTTGTTGACTTCAAGACCCGAAGCCAGACGCAACTGCACATCGTCAATCAACCGCGCGGTCGATTGAATGGCTGTCAGCTGGCTCTTCTGAGCCGCACTAAGAATACTTCCTAATGCCGATACCATTGCTCTTACGTTCGTTTAAATAAACTTTTACTTACAATAGTATTGTAACACGACTTTATAGCCAAAAGCTAAATTTTGTGTCGTTTCAATTCTTTATTGTGATTTTTCAGAGCGCCGCACGTTGAGATAGAGCAAGATTGGCGAGGCCACAAAGTTCGAGGAATACGTCCCCACGACAATCCCGAAAATCAACGCATAGACAAAGCCGCGCAGAACCTCACCACCAAAAATATATAACGCAATCAAAGCGATAAGCGTGGTTAGCGAGGTCATTATTGTTCTGGTCAGCATTTGATTGATCGAGTCATTGAGCAGCTCTGGCAGCGGTTTTTTCTTATATTTACGCAAATTTTCACGCACCCGGTCAAATACAACCACCGTATCGTTGATCGAATAGCCGGCAATCGTCAAAATCGCCGCCACAGTCGCCAAATTGAACTCCAGCTGGGTAAAAGCAAATAGGCCAATGGTCGCAATCGCATCATGAAGCAGCGCAATCACCGCCGCCACGCCGAACTGCCACTCAAAGCGGAACCAGATATAGGCCAACATGCCCAACATCGAAAACAGCACCGCATACATGCCTTGACGCTTCAGCTCGCTCCCCACTTGCGGACCAACAAATTCGGTGCGACGGTAATCAACCTCACCGCTAATATAAGTATCATCCAGCGCCGCCTTCACCTTATCGATGGCGGCTTTCTGCACCTCGATCCCGCCCTCTTGTTCGGGCATGCGGATCATCAAATCATCCGGCTCACCAAATTCCTGAATAGAAATCGAGCCCAAACCCAAATCATTTAAAGAGCGGCGAAGCTGCGCCAAGTCCGGCAATTCCGGCGTCTTGATCTCCAACACCGTTCCGCCGGTGAAATCCACACCGAAATTCAGACCGTTTACCGCCGTCAGGCCGATGGACGCGATCATCAAAATGCCCGAAGCGATATACGCCACAAAGCGCATGCCGATGAAATTAATATTCGTATCGTCTGGAATAAAGCGTATGCCCTTCATCTCATCTTCCCTTTTATATCGGCAGTGCGTCTGTGGGTTTTGTTTTACGCAGCCAGAGCACAACCAGCAAACGCGTCACCATAATCGCTGTAAAGAACGATGTCACAATCCCGATCCCCAGCGTCACCGCAAAACCCTTAATCGGCCCGGTGCCAAACGAGAACAGAATAATCGCCGCGATTAGCGTGGTCAGGTTCGAATCCACAATCGTGCGCATCGCCTGCGAATACCCGGCATCGATCGAGGCCATGGCGCTGCGCCCGGCCCGAAGCTCTTCGCGAATGCGGTCAAACACCAGCACGTTCGCATCAACCGCCATCCCGATGGTCAGTACAATACCCGCAATACCGGGCAACGTCAGCGTCGCTTGCAAGCCCGATAAAATCGCAAAAATCAGCGCCACATTTACCAGCAGCGCCAGATCGGCAAAAATTCCAAACAGGCTGTAGGCCAAAAACATAAACACCAGCACAGCAGCTAGACCGATCAAGCTGGCAATCTTACCCGCCGCCACCGAGTCCGCACCGAGTGACGGACCGACCGTGCGCTCCTCCAGCACATGCATCGGTGCTGGCAACGCACCTGCACGCAACAACAATGCGAGGTTATTTGCCTCTTCCACCGTGAAGCCGCCGGAAATCTGGCCCGCACCGCCACAAATCGGCTCACGGATCACAGGCGCGCTCAAAATCTCGTTATCCAGCACAATCGCAAACGGCTTGTTCACATTGTTGCGCGTCACATCACAAAAACGGCGTCCGCCGCTGTTATTCATCTGGAAGCTAATCACAGGGCGGCCACCCTGATCGAAGGCAGGCTGCGCATTGGTCAGCATATCTCCGGTGATCAAGGCACGGCGATCAACCGTCAGCTTCTGGCTGGGGTCTTCTTGGAACGGAAATGTCTTTCCGCCCGCTGCGCCCGCATCCTTAACCATGTGGAAATTCAGTTTCGCCGTTGTTCCAATCAAACCCTTCAGCTGCTCGGCATCCGCACCCGGCGCTTGGATCAAGATGCGGGAATCACCTTGGCGCGCAATAATCGGCTCGGTTGTTCCCACCTCATCAATACGACGGCGAACAATCTCAATCGACTGCGAGAGCGTCTGATCGAAGATTTGCTTTTGCCCCTCCTCGTTCAAGGTCGCCTCAATCAGCGTGTCATTCTGGCTGCTAAGAATTTCAAGATGCGGATTGGCCTTGCGCAAAATCTTGCGCACATCGGCGGCTTGTAAGCCGTCACGCAGCGTAACCCTTACCCCTTGGGGAATGGTTCCGATGCGCGTATAGCCAATTTTTTCTTTGCGCAACTCGCCGCGCAAATCATTCAACAGGCTGTCCGCGCGCTCTTTGAACACCACATCAACATCCACCGCATAGAGCAAGTGCGCACCGCCGCGCAAATCCAGCCCCAAATTCACCGTCTTGGTCGGCGCCCAGCCCGGCAGATGATCATTCATCCAGCCATAGGCCACAGGTCCGACAACATTCGGCAGACTATACAAAAAGCCCAGAGCCGAAACGGCAATAATCAGGAAAAATTTCCACGGTGCGATATTCAGCATAGATGATTACTTCTTCTTGGCGGGTTGCTCTTTCATCAGCGGCGAACTCATACCCTGCAACGTATTACGCACGGCGGTCACTTTCAGGCCATTGCCCAAATTCACAACCACTTCGGAATTGCCCTCTTCGATTTTTTCAATCGTGCCGACAAGACCGCCGCCGGTGACAACCCTATCGCCCTTTTTCAAACCGCTCAGCATTTCACTATGCTCGCGGAAACGCTTTTGCTGAGGACGGATCAGCAGGATGTAAAACAGCACAACCAGCACCAGCACCAGCCCCATATTATACGCGAAAGACTGCATCGGGCTGGGCGCCATAACGGTATCACCGCCCTGAACCATAACCTCTTCCCCGATCTCCACGGCCTGCGCATAGGCTTTTGATATCAGCATTTAAATGCTCCTTAAACTTTGATTCTTGAATTAACGAAAGCGACTATAAACACCTGCGCGCCAAAAACAAGAGCCGCACATTAAAGAGAACACAAAGCGTTCTGGATAATCTTGAAAGCCCATTTATCGAAGAATGCCGTTAATCCATATACCTGGCCGGATTCAAAGCTTCCGTCCCGCGCCGCACCTCAAAATGCAGTTGCGGACTGTCAACCGAACCGGTTGAGCCGACCGTGCCGATTGTCTGGCCCGCGCGCACGACCTGCCCGCGCTGCGCCATCATTTGGTCCATATGGGCATACGCGGTCATCCAGCGGTTATCATGACGGATCAAGATCAAATTCCCCGAGCCCTTCAGCTCGTTCCCTGCATAAACAATCACGCCGTTATCCGCCGCACGCACGGGCGCACCCTTGGGCGCTTTGATATTAATCCCATCATTATGCAGGCCGTTTTTCTTCGGGCCGTAAGAGGAAATAATACTGCCATCGACGGGCTTGCGGAACTTGCTGGATGAACGCTTGGGCGTTTGCGCCGTGATCTTGGTTTTCTTCACGGGCGCGGTGCGGGCCATGCGATCTTCCGCCTCTTGCGGCTGGCTATAGGTAGGCTTCTGGCCGGGAGTAACAATATCCGCCGTCGTGCTCTGCGGCGCGGCTCTCGCAATCGCGCCGCCAACCGCGCTTGAGGTTTTGCGCGTAACCGAAGGCAGTTTCAAAACCTGCCCGACATGCAATTCATACGGCGCGCTCAGATTATTCTGCTGCGCGATGCTGGTCGTGCTTACACCAAAAATTCGCGAAATCGTATAGAGCGAGTCGTGCAGGCGCACGCGGTATTCCTGCGGCGGCGGCAAGCGCAGGCGCTGCCCGTCCTCCAGATTAAAGGGCGCCTGCAAATTGTTCGTCACCGCGATGTCTTGCAGTGCGATGTTATAGCGCTGCGAGATACTCCACAACGTATCGCCCGGCAAAACCGTGTGCACGCCCGTCGCGCCCGGCCCTTCCTTCGTGCCGAAATGCGTCGCTGGCGCGGGGCTCTGGCTCCCGACCAAATTACAACTGGAAATCATTAAGGCTGACGCACAAAGCAGGATTAGCTTTTTCATGACACAAGTTTACACCGTGTAAATTAAATGCACCAGTGAAGCGGCAATAGATTTCCCGAAGAATGAGGCGAAAATTTAGTTTTTCGAGAACCGTATCGCAGAATATTCAGACATATTTGAGAAACGGAACGCGCAAAAAAACTGAATTTGCAGCCCATTATGCGGGAAATTAGGCCGCTTCATCATCAGGGGCGATGTCGGGAAGGAGTGGTACAAATCTTACAGGCATAACATCCTTCACGGCGGTCGTTTCCACCGCATCTTTTTTATAAAGCTTTAGCACCTGCCCGTCCTCACCACCAACAGGGATAATCATCATCCCGCCGATCTTGAGCTGGTCGAGCAGTTTTTGCGGCGGCTTTTCGCGCGCAGCCGCTGTGACAATAATCTTATCAAAGGGCGCTTGGTCAATACCGTGCATGGTCGGCCAGCCCTTCATCCCATCCCCGGCCAACGCCGTGACATTGCGCAACTTCAAATCTTCCAGACGCTGCTGCGCCGCCTTTTGCAGCGGCTTATGGCGCTCAATCGTATAAACCCGGCGGCATAGATGCGCCAGCACCGCCGTCTGGTATCCGCAGCCTGTACCAATCTCCAGCACTTTATCCTGATCGGAGAGTTTGAGCGCCTGCGTCATCGTCGCCACGACCAGCGGCTGCGAAATCGTTTGCCCGCGCCCGATCGGCAGGGCCATATCATCCCACGCCTGATCCTTCACCGCGTCGGGCACGAAATAATCGCGCGGCACACGCTCCATCGCGCCCAGAACAGACGCATCGGTGATGCCCTTTTTGCGCAACTCCATAATCAGCCGGATACGTTTATTAATGTCCTGCGTGTTCATGATTTTGTGATTTTTTCAATTCCGCCCATATAGGGTTTGAGCACCTCCGGCACAAATACGCCGCCATCGGCAGGGTCGTAGTAATTCTCAATCACCGCGATCAGTGCGCGGCCCACGGCAACGCCTGAACCGTTCAGCGTGTGAACGAATTCAGTGTTCTTCTCACCTTTACGCTTGAAACGCGCTTTCATACGGCGCGCTTGAAAATCACCGCAATTGGACACGCTGGAAATCTCGCGATAGGTCTCCTGCCCCGGCAGCCACACTTCAATGTCATAGGTCTTGGTCGCGCCAAAGCCCGTGTCACCGCTACACAGCACCACGGTGCGATACGGCAGCTCCAGCAATTGCAGAACTTTTTCCGCGCACTGAGTCATATATTCATGCTCGTTTTGGCTTTCCTCGGGCGTGGTAATGCTCACCAGCTCCACCTTATAAAATTGATGCTGACGCAGCATCCCGCGCGTATCCTTACCCGCGCTTCCGGCTTCGGAGCGGAAACATGGCGTGAACGCGGTGAAGCGCTTATTCAACTCATCCTCTTCCAGAATGCTGTCGGCGACAATATTCGTCAGCGGCACCTCTGATGTAGGGATCAGCCAGTGATCGGTTTCTTTAGAACGAAACAAATCCTCCGCAAATTTCGGCAACTGCCCCGTCCCGAACAGCGCATTATCACGCACCAGCAGCGGTGGAGACACTTCCGTAAAGCCGTGCTGCCCCGTATGCGTATCAAGGAAGAATTGCGCCAGCGCCCGCTCCATGCGTGCCAAACCACCGCTCAGCAGTGTAAAGCGCGCGCCGGACATTTTGGCCGCCGTTTCAAAATCCATCTGCCCCAGTGCTTCACCAATCTCACCATGGTCAGGGCCGCTTTTATGCTTAATCTCACCCCATTTACGCACTTCAACATTGCCGCTCTCATCTTCGCCGTCAGGGACCTGCGCATTCAAAATATTAGGCAATCCCGCCAAATGCTGGTTCAAACTTTCCGCCAACGTGCGCTCGCGCTCCTCCAGCGCGACCATCTCATCTTTCATACGCGCAACGGCGTCCATCTGCTCTTGCGCATCGCCACCGGATTTTTTGATCTCGCCAATCTTTTGGGATTCTTCATTGCGCTTGGCCTGAAGCTCCTGCAACTGCGTTTGCACGGCGCGGCGCTCCTCATCCAGCTTTAAAATCGCTGGCGTTTGCGCCTCCAGCCCACGGCGGGCCCAGCCTTTATCAAAATCTTCGGGGTTTTCGCGTATGGCACGAATATCAAACATGTTTTGACCTTTAACTCTTATTTGCCCTATATAGCTATTAGGTATTACGCCGCTCATCAAGGGATAACAAGAACTCAATGGATAAAATCTTCGAAATTTTTGCGCCGGAAAATCCGCTGCCGCTGATCTTTGATTCACCGCATAGCGGCACTATCCACCCGGATGATTTCGGCTATGCCTGCACAGAAGACGATCTGGAGCGCACGGAAGACAAATTCGTTGATGATCTTTTTGAAAGCGCGCCGGACCACGGCGCAACCTTGCTGATCGCAAAAGTCTCGCGCAGCTATATTGATCTCAACCGCGCGCCCGATGATGTCGACCCGATGCTGATCGAGGGCGAATGGCCCTTTGGCGAGATCAAGCCCACACCGCGCTCCGCCGCCGGGATCGGCCTGCTGCGCCGCCTGATCAAGCCCGGCGTGCCGGTTTATGATCGCAAGCTTTCCCCCGAAGAAGTTATGGAGCGGGTAAAAAAATATTACATCCCCTATCACAAAACGCTGGCCGAATTGATGAACGAAGCGCATTACAATTACGGGCAAGTCTGGCATGTGAATTGCCACTCCATGCCCTCAACCAGCGCGCGCACCAAACGCGCCATCGGCTTTGTCGGGAACGAGCCGCAAACACCCGACTTTGTTATCGGCAACCGCGACGGCACCACCGCCGGGCCGGATTTTACCCGCGCCGTGAAAGAGCATTTGGAAGATTTAGGCTACGCCGTGGCGCTGAATGACCCGTTTAAAGGCGTGGAACTGGTGGAGCGCTATTCCATGCCAACCGCTGGCCGTCACTCCATTCAGCTGGAAATCAATAAGGCACTGTTCATGGACGAAGCCACAAACAAAAAAGATACGAAAAAATACAAGGGCTTTAAGGCCGATATCGAAACGCTCATAAAATTCTGCGCCGATTACGCCCGCTCCAACCTGCGCGAACTGGCGGCGGATTAAACAACATTCTTAAGATGAGCAACACCGTCAACAGGCGGGGCATTTTTACGGCGCTCAACCTGTTCTTTACGATACAGAGCATCAAGGAAATCAATATCCTTTAGATGGGCGTCCGTCATTGGTGAGCATTCATCCCAATTACTTAATATCTCAAGGCGCTGCCTGATGTTTTCCTTCATAGTGCTGGGCACGAAATGAGCGCCCCCATGCTCAATACTATGCAAAGTCGAGCGTAGACCGAACTCATGACGCACAGCCCCCAACCGCATAAAGTTTACATACCGTTGCTCTGTCGGCGTTAAAGCAAACCAAGTCCCTTTTTTCATGATGCTTCTATCGCCAGAATAAGCCTTCATTAACAAAGAACCCGCAGGCAATATCTTCTCTTTCTTTGATAGATAGTTAGAAAGCCCTCTTAAGCCCTTTGCCCAGACGGCCTTTTCCGCGTAGCTATCATCCAGATACCGCATGCCCGATGGCGCCTTTATCTTGATTGCATTTTTTATGCGGCGCGCTTGGTAGATAAAAGGATCAGCTTCAACGTCCCCTAAATTGTTCATTTTCAAAGACAACGGTTTTAACTTGGCATGCGCGGCAAAAAAGAAATCATCTGACAGCGCTATGATATCAGTTGGGGTAAGAGAAACCTTCTCTTCAGACGGAACAAGAACGCCACGACCAAGGTTGCTTGCTGTGACACCGTCAAACAGCTCAGCCGCGCCCAAGCGAAAAATATTTGTAAGCTCTATATAGCTGCCCTGATATGGCGTATATGTTCTCATGACCGTTCAAAAAATTTATGGCTAAATATGATGTTTAAATGCCACAAAATTTATCTTATGTCAATAAAATATCTTGCCAAAAGCATCTTTAAGTGCAGCGTCCAATTCGGCCATCGGCACGTCGCGACCTAAAAGCTCTTTAAGAGAAGTCACGCCGAATTCTTTGATTCCACAGGGAATTATACCTTCGAAATGTGAAAGGTCCGGGCTTACATTTATCGATACACCATGTAGCGTTATCCAGTGACGCACCCGCACACCTATCGCGGCGATTTTCTTTTCTGTCCCGTCCGTTTCAACCCAAATTCCGATGCGCCCCTCGCGGCGCTCGCCCTGAATACCAAAACTCTTAAGCGCCTCGATAATCCAGTTTTCCAGCCCGCACACATACGCCTTCACATCCGGGCGCTTTTGCCGGCGCTTTAAATCCATCATCACATAGGCAATGCGCTGGCCCGGCCCGTGATAGGTATATTCTCCGCCCCGCCCGGCCTCGAACACGGGAAAACGCGCATCGAGCAAATCGGGCGCTTTTGCGCTCGTCCCGGCGGTATAAAGCGGCGGATGTTCCAGCAACCAGACCAGATCGTCCTGCGCCCCCGCATGAATCGCCGCCACGCGCGCATCCATCGCGGCCAGCGCGTCCTCATACTCTACCAATTCCTCTGAAATTTTCCAATCCATAAGACAGCTATATAGCTACGCGCAGCACAAAACACAATTCAAACCCGTTTTTTCTGTGCATTGCGGCATATGAAGCCTGTTGCCTCACGCGGCGGCATCTGCTATCCCTTTGCGGGTTGTTTTCCATGACCTCATTAGGAAGGCAACCACAAACGAAAGATGTTTTCTTTTGAACAGGCGCAAGGAACGCCGCGTATACATCATACGCAAGTGACGAAGCAACGCATTCAAAAGAAAACAGATGAAGTTTGCGGCCGTGGCGGAATGGTAGACGCGCAGCGTTGAGGTCGCTGTGGGAGTAAATCCCGTGGAGGTTCAAGTCCTCTCGGCCGCACCATTTATGAGTACAAAAGTCGCTTGATTTTATTTTTGCAGCAGGCGCAAGCGACGCAGTGTAGAACGACTACATAAGGAGCGCGGCAACGCACTGCAAAAATAAAAGGAAGTGACGATGAGCAAGAAAAAAGACGATGCCTTCCGCCAACAGGCGCTGGATTACCACACGCAAAACGGTCGCCCCGGCAAGATCGCGATCAAGCCGACCAAGCCGCTGGCGACGCAAACCGACCTTGCTCTGGCGTATTCACCCGGTGTGGCCGTACCGTGTGAGGAAATCGCCAAAGATCCTCTGAAATCCTATGACTATACCGCGCGCGGCAATCTGGTCGCCGTTATCACCGAAGGCACCGCCGTTTTGGGGCTGGGCAATATCGGTGCGCTGGCCGCCAAGCCGGTGATGGAAGGGAAATCCGTCCTTTTTAAGAAATTCGCCAATATCGATTCCGTTGACGTTGAAGTCGATATGAACACGCAAATGGACCTTAGCGGGGATTACGAGCGTGAAGAATACATCCAGAAATTCGTCGATATCATCGCCTCGCTAGAGCCAACATACGGAGGCATTAACCTCGAAGATATCAAGGCCCCCGAATGTTTCGAGATTGAGCGCCGCCTGAAAGAGCGCATGAATATTCCCGTCTTCCATGATGACCAACACGGAACAGCCATCATCGTAACCGCCGCCTTTAAAAACTGGCTGGAATGGTCGGGCCGCGACATCAAGAAACTGAAATTGGTGTGCTCGGGCGCGGGCGCGTCTGCTATTTCATGCCTGACCCTGCTGGTTGAGGCGGGCCTTCGACGCGAAAACATCATCATTTGCGACCGCAAGGGCGTGGTCTATAAAGGCCGCAACGAAAGCATGGACCCGCAAAAAGAGATGTTCGCGGCTGATACCAAGCACCGCGAAATCCGCCAAGCCATCAAGGGTGCCGATATCTTCCTCGGCCTGTCCGGCCCCGGCGCGGTGGATAAGGATATGATCAAATCCATGGGCAAAAAGCCGCTGATTATGACGCTGGCCAACCCGACCCCGGAAATCATGCCCGAGGACGCCAAGGCGGCTAAACCCGATGCGATCATCTGTACGGGCCGCTCTGATTATCCGAACCAGGTGAACAATGTTTTGTGCTTCCCGTTCCTTTTCCGCGGCGCGCTTGATGTCGGCGCGACCAAAATTAACGAGGAAATGAAACTGGCCTGCGTCGAAGCCATTGCCATGCTCGCGCGCAAAGAAGTCTCCGCCGAAGTCGCCAAAGTTTACCGCGATGAAAATCTAACTTTCGGCCCGGATTATCTGATCCCCAAGCCGTTTGATCCACGCCTGATTGTTGATCTGCCGATTGCCGTGGCCAAGGCTGCAATGAAAAGCGGCGTTGCAACGCGCCCGATTACCGATTTCGATGCTTATGAGATGAAACTGCGCCAATTCTTCATCCGCTCACAGCTGGTGATGAACCCGATCTTCAAGCGCGCAGAAGAAAATCCGAAGCGCGTTGTCTATTGCGAGGGCGAGGAAGACCGCGTCTTGCAAGCTGTTCAAACCGCTGTTGATGAAAATCTTGCCAAGCCGATCCTCATCGGGCGTAAAAAAGTGGTCGAAAGACGCATCAAGCATCTCGGCCTGCGTATGAAGGTCGGCCAAGACTTGCAGCTGATCGATCCTGAGGATGATCCGCGCTACCGCGATTATTGGGAAACCTATCACAAAATCATGGAGCGCCGCGGCGTAACCCAAGCCAAGGCCCGCGATATTGTGCGCACAAACACCACCGTGATCGGCACGCTGCTGGTTTATAAAAACGAGGCTGATGCGGTGATTGCCGGAACAACCGGCCAATACCGTGAACATATGGAAGACATTATTGATATTGTCGGCCTGAAGCCGGGCGTTGAAACCCCGGCCGCGCTCAGCATCCTGTTGCTCTCAAAAGGCACATATTTCTTCTGCGATACGCAAGTAAACCCGAACCCCAGCGTCTCACAACTTTCCGAGATGACATTGATGGCGGCGGAAAAGGTGCGCCGTTTCGGGATTAAACCGAAGGTCGCTCTCCTGTCGCATTCCAATTTTGGTGACACTGATTGTGAATCCGCCCAAAAAATGCGCGACTCTTTCTGTGATTTGCGCCGCCGCGATCCTGAACTGGAAATCGATGGCGAGATGAGCGCCGATCTGGCCCTGTCCGAGAAATTGCGCGAGAGCGTGATGCCCAATTCACGCCTGAGCGGTGAAGCCAACCTGTTTGTCATGCCTAATATAGAATCCGCCAATATCAGCTTTAATATGATGCGCATTCTGGCAGACGGCATTTCTATCGGCCCGCTCTTGCTGGGGGTTGCGCGTCCGTGCTTCATCACCACACCGTCCGTGACAACCCGCGGCATGATCAACATGACCGCGCTGGCAACCGTCGGCGCACAGGTGTTTGAAGAGGAAATGGCGGATGATAACACCCACAACATCCTGCGCCACGTTCAATAGCGGCTATCTCTCATAAAAGAAGTAGTGATCGCTGCCTAAATTTTTGGTCGGGCTTTTGGGAACAAAGTCATAAAAATTATGCTCTTTTTCTGCAAATCTGTTCTGGGCATCTTCCTGATAGCCCGTCTTATAAACCTCGACCATAACGCCGGATTCTGAATTTTTGAAAAGATAGCTTCTGACTGTCCTGTAATAACTTACATTGGCTATTTCATGGGCAGACAATTCCCAGTCTTCCGCAGAACAATCATTATAGTGCTTCGTCAAAAACTTCTTGATGCGGCTAACATCCTTTTTGACGTTTTTTTCGAGCTTTGATTTCGTGTTTTTTACACTTTTAACCATTGTATTTGCCTTTTAATGGCAATGTTTTAATATAAAATATGCAATATGTCAAATAAAAAACACTCTAAACTCTCGCTATTTTTCTTCTCGAATTCATATACCCGCTTGATCTTACCCCCCTTTTTGTGGTCTTTTCAGGGCGCGCATCTGCACGAAACCTTTGTGAGGCCGAAATGTCAGAAGAAATCATAGAAAATGCGCCCTCAAACGCTGAGGAAATCTCCTTCCTCCTGACCGACGATCGCATCAAAGAGATCGTTGCGGCTGTTCACGCGCAAGATTCCGACACGGTTCACGGTTTTCTCGACGATCTCAGCAATGGCGACGCCGCCGAATTGCTGAGTAAAATCACTGCCGAAGACCGCAAAGAATTGCTCTCAATGTACAGTGAGGCCATCAACCCGGTTGTGTTCGCCGAGTTGGGAACTGATCTGCGACGTGCCACGCTCTCCGACATGGCGCCCAGCGAAGTGGCGGCGATTATTTCGGCGCTGGAATCCGATGACGCGCTCGAGCTGATTATCGATCTTGCTGAAGATCAACAGCACGCCATCATGAAAAAACTCTCGGCGAAAATCCGCCGCGCCGTAGAAGAAGGCTTGAGCTTCCCCGAAGACAGTGCGGGCCGTCTGATGCAGCGCGAAGTGGTCGCCGTGCCCGAATTTTGGACCGCCGGTAAAGCCATCGACTATCTACGCAGCGCAGCCGAAGACCTGCCCGAAGACTTTTTCGATATTTTCGTGATTGATCCGGCCTATCATTTAACAGGGCAAATCCCGCTCAACCGCCTTGTGCGGGCCGACCGCGCAACCAAGCTGAGCGAGGTTAAGCTTGATGAAACCCACCCTATTCCGGCCACGATGGACCAGGAAGAGGTGGCGCACATTATCCGCCGCGACGACACGGCCTCCGCCCCCGTTATTGACGAGAACGGCCGCCTGATTGGCGTGATCACGATTGACGACATCATCGACGTTATTGACGAAGAAGCGCAGGAAGACATTTTGAAAATGGCCGGTGTGGATACGGGCGACCTTTACCGCGCCGTCTGGTCAACCACGGGCACGCGCTTCCGCTGGCTGTTTGTCAATTTGCTGACCGCGATTTTGGCCTCTATCACCATTTCATTCTTCGACGCAACAATCGAACAAATCGTGGCGCTGGCCGTTCTGATGCCCATTGTCGCCTCCATGGGCGGGAATGCGGGAACACAAACCCTGACCGTGGCCGTGCGCGCGCTCGCCACGCGTGAGCTGTCCGACACCAACACATGGCGCGTCATCTGGAAAGAGGCGTTCGTGGGCACAATTAACGGGCTGGCCTTTGCCGTGATTACGGCGATCGTAACTTATCTGTGGTTTCAAAGCGCGATGCTGGGCATGATTATCGGCATTGCGATGGTGCTCAATTTGTTTGTCGCCGGGTTTTTCGGCGCTTCGATCCCGATTTTGATCAACCGCCTTGGCGGAGACCCGGCCGTCTCCTCCACCGTGTTCCTGACCACCATCACAGACGTTGTCGGCTTTTTCGCCTTTTTAGGACTGGCAGCCCTGCTGCTGTTCTAGGCTTTGCATTCGGATTCAAAATCATATAAAAACAACCCCCTAACAAGAATTACGAGATGACAAAATGTCTGCTTCGAAATTGGTAAAGCCCGCGATTGAATTTAAACAGAGCTATCTTGAGGCTCTGGAGGAATTCCACGCCGAAGGCCGTTATGAGTTTATCAAGCTTGATGACATCAAAGCCAACTTCCCCGCCTTTGTTGAGGACCTCAATGGCGGGCGCCGTCATTTGCACAAACCCTTCAGCGACTGGGCCGAGCCCGTGCCTGAAACCGCGCTCTGGATGGTCAAAGACCGCGAATTTATTGGCTCCTTTATCATCCGCCACCGCCTGAACTGGCATCTGGAAAAATGGGGCGGCCATGTCAGCTTCGTTATCCGCCCATCCATGCGCGGCAAAGGCTTTGGTAACAAGCTCTTGCAAAAGGGCATGCCGTTTGTTTCTTATCTGGGCATTGACCGCGCGCTGATTACGGTTGATCCGAAAAACACCCCGGCGATCAAGGTGATTGAATTTTGCGGCGGACAATATCAAGATGAAACACCAAAGACGGAGCAATTTCCCGCGCGTAAACGCTTCTGGCTTGATTGTTCTTAAGGTTTAAATTCCATGGCAAAAAAGAAGAAAACAACATCGAAACGCAAATCCCCTGCGCGCAAAACCAGTAAACGCGCGCAAAAGCCGTCTCTGTTTAAGGGCCTGATTAAATGGGGGTTTGTCGCCGCGCTATGGGGTGGCTTATTCCTTATGGCTCTTTTCGCTTGGTATGCCGCCGAGCTGCCGGACATCACCAGCCAAGCCACGTTCGAGCGCAAAACCTCCATAACGGTGGAGGCCGCCGATGGTTCTGTTATTACCCGCTACGGCGAAATTCACGGCAACAGCGTTGAGTTCGAGGATATTCCTCCCAATCTGATCTATGCCGTGATTGCGATTGAAGACCGCCGTTTTTACAACCATTTCGGTATCGATCTCTTGGGCTTTACCCGCGCAATGTTTGTGAATGCGCGCGAAATGCGCTTTGCGCAGGGCGGCTCGACCATCACGCAGCAATTGGCCAAGAACTTGTTCCTATCGCGGGAGCGCACAATCAAACGCAAAATTCAAGAAGCCATGCTGGCTTTGTGGCTGGAGCGTGAACTCAGCAAGGATGAGATTATCACCGCCTACTTAAACCGGGTTTATATGGGCTCGGGCGCATATGGCGCGGATGCGGCCGCCATGCTGTATTTTGATAAGGATCTCAAAGACATTGACCTGCGCGAAGCGGCGACGCTGGCCGGACTGCTCAAAGCGCCCTCGCGCTATTCCCCTTTAAGCAATCCCGAGCTCTCAAGACAGCGCGCCGATGTTGTGATTGGGGCCATGGTTGATGCGGGCTATGTCGATCAGGAACAAGCCGACCATTTGCAAAGCATTCCGCCGCCCCCGCCGCAAAGCCGCAAGAACCGCAACAACGCCCGTTATTACACCGACTGGATTGTCGATGGTTTGGATGAACTGATCGGCACGCCAAACGAAGATATCATCGTGCGCACGACCATGAACCCGGCCATTCAAACATTGGCCGATAACGCGCTGAGCGATGCCATCGATAAATACGGCGAAGAAAAAGCCTTCTCCCAAGGTGCTGTTGTCGTAATGCGCCCGGACGGCACCGTATTGGCGCTGGTCGGCGGCTATGATTACCGCCAAAGCCAGTTTAACCGCGTCACCCAAGCCCTGCGCCAGCCGGGCTCCTCCTTCAAGCCTATCATCTATCTAACGGCCCTTGAAAATGGTTGGGAGCCCAACAGCCTAATTGTTGATGAGCCGATCACCAGCGGCCGCTACCGCCCCAAGAATTTTGGCGGCAAGTATCTCGGTGAGGTCACGCTTGAAGAGGCGCTGCTCAACTCTCTTAACACCGTATCACTACAGTTAACCAAAGATGTCGGTGTCGGCTCGGTCATCGGCACGGCGCGCCGCCTCGGCATTATCTCCCCGCTACAACGCGACCTGAGTCTTGCGCTGGGCACCAGCAGTATTTCCCCGCTCGAACTTGCAACCGCCTATGCCGTCATCGCCAATGGTGGGCTGGCGGTTTACCCCTACGGCATTACCAAAATCACCAATGAAGAAGGCGAGCTGTATTACCAGCGCCCCTACCGCCGCAAAACCCGCCGCGTGGTCAGCAGCGAATATATCGACAAGCTGACCTTTATGATGAGCAGCGTAATCAAATACGGAACCGGGCGCGGCGCGGCTGTGAACTTCCCTGTCGCGGGCAAAACCGGAACATCGCAAGACAGCCGCGATGCCTGGTTCTCCGGCTTCAGCAACGAACTTGTGACAACCGTGTGGATCGGTAATGACGACAACACGCCGATGAAGGCCGTCACAGGCGGCAGCTATCCCGCGCAAATCTGGCGCAGCGTGATGGCCGGCTCTCGCGGGATTTACAGTCCTGTTTCATCTTCGGAATTTGCAACGTCGACCTTTGATGCGCTGATCAGCGGCATTATCTCACCCACCCGCAGTGGCGGTGCGCTGAACCGTGGTCAGGGTCAAAATAATGAAATCGACCACCGCGCGACAAGCAGCTATAACAATTAGATATAAACGCTGTCTCTAATCAGGCTGTATTCGCCCATGATGCTGGAGAACGGAGATTCTCCGATGGCCGTCCAATGCTGGCGCAGCTCCAGCAGGGCTTTTGTCGGCCCGCCCACATCATGGCGCTCGCGCATTAAACTCTGATCGGCGAATTTGAGAAACGCTGCCGGGAACGCCATCCGCGGGGCACGAAGCCCGAGATCCACTAAAATTCTCGCAACCACGGCGTCGGTATAATCCATCATGTCGGCCGTGAATTGTATGGCGGAGAGGATTTTAATCTCTTCACGGCTGTTGGGGACATGACGCAGGTGACGCATGAACCGTGCATACACATCCATATCTGCCGCAGAATTCAGAGCGTCTTTCGGAGGTAAGGGTAGGGCTACTCTAGTCTCGTCTTCGATGAATGTTGTGTGGTTGGTCATGATGGCCTCCCGGCTTTTGGTTTCTACACTTCAAGCCTACGTTTGAGATGGTTAATGGTTTCTTAACACACCCCTTAAGCGCCATTTTCGATGTGAATAACCCGCCTAACCCTTTGGAATCGCTGAGACAGCCAGCTGATCCGCGCGCTCATTCTCCGGGTGGCCTGCATGGCCTTTCACCCAGAAAAACTGGACCTCATGCGCCTTTATTAAGGAATCGATTCGCTCCCATAAATCCTGATTTTTGACCGGCTTTTTGCCTGCGGTTTTCCACCCGCGCGCCTTCCAGCCCTCCAGCCATTCGTCCACGCCCTGCATCACATATTTGCTGTCAGTGTGAATATGCACCGCCGCGCCTTTCTTGGTAATCGCCTCCAACGCCTTAATCACCGCCATCATTTCCATACGGTTATTGGTGGTCTCTGCTTCCCCGCCCGAAAGCTCCTTTTCATGGCCGTTCCAGCGCAAAATCGCGCCCCATCCGCCCGGCCCGGGGTTTCCGCTACAAGCTCCATCTGTATAAACTTCAATAATCTTAGACACGAACAAAAACTTCCATTAAAAGCATCCCGGGCCGAGTCATTCGGCGCGAAGCGACGAAGTCGCGTGCGCCTACGCGCCCACGCAGCTTCGCTGCTTCGGGCGCAAAACGCCCGGGGTTTCCGCTACAAGCTCCATCTGTATAAACCTCGATCACCTTACTCATCGAGAGCATCCCCGATAATTTGCAGGAACTCGTTCTCATCCTTGAGCGTGCGGAACTCCTTGGCCGAAATCGTCACACCGTATTTATGCGATAGGCGTTCATATTTCGGCAGGCGCGTCGTAAACAGATGCGGAAAAACCCAGCTGAGGAAGCGCAGCGGATCAATCTCCTCCACGCCGCCCAGCCCGTATTCTTCCTGAAATTCATTCAGGCGCTGCATAAAGAAATCAGGCGGGAAATACAGCGGCTTTGGATAGGCAATCGCCCGCCCTAAAATCGAAGCATGGTCCTTCGGGTCAACCTCCAGATAGACAAACAAAGTCTTTTGTCCCACGGCCTCCAGCACGCTGGCATCGCGCACCTCGCACAAACTCCCCGAGGAATCATTAATAAGCTTGGTAAACCCGTCCGCGCGCGCCTGATCAAAAGCGTCCGACAAATCGCTGAGCACCGCGACCTCCGCGTCATAATACATGTTCTGGCGGCGCTGGAATTCCTCCAGCCCGACCCCGCCGCGCGCCTCGTCACCAACCTGCCCGACAAATTCGGAGAGATTCACAATATCATCCGCACTCACCGCGCCCTCGACCTTATCGGCCAGATATTTCGTCGCAATCAGGTAATCGCAGGAATAATTGAACCAGCCCCATTTCTCAAGCTGCGAGGCAGTATGGCTCTTACCCACCCCCGACATGCCGATCAGGGAAATCGACTTTTCAGGCTGATCGAAAAATTCGCTTTTGCTGAGTTTCATAAGACCTTGCAGTGTTTTCAATAGATTACACTATTGCTTATATAAAACTAGGCCGCAAGAGCGATTGGTCAAATGTGCACAACGACTAACCGGCTGCCAAAACCCGTGGCAGTTTGAAGTGCACATTTTCTTCGGTGATGGCGACTTCTTCGATTGAAACATTGTAATGCGCGCGGGCGGCCTCAATCACCTCATCAACCAGAATTTCGGGCGCTGACGCACCGGCACTGAGGCCTAGCGTTTTCGCCTCTCCAAGCCAGTTCCAGTCAATTTCCGCCGCGCGTTGCACCAACATCGCGTTCGGGCAACCATATTCCTTTGCCACCTCCACCAGACGGTTGGAATTGGATGAATTGGGCGCGCCGAGTACAAAAAACACATCACTCTTAGGCGCAACCGCTTTAACTGCCCCCTGACGGTTGGTGGTCGCATAACAAATATCCTCCTTATGCGGGCCGCGAATATTGGGGAATTTTGCCTCCAGCACCGCAACAATATCCGCCGTGTCATCCACGCTCAGCGTCGTTTGCGTGCAATAGGCAAGGCGTTCTTCGTCAAGAATAACGCCGCAGTCCCCGCGCAGGCGGGGACCCGTTTGCCCTTGATCAACAGATTCCCGCTTGCGCGGGAAAGGCGCTGTTCGAAGAGCCGCAACGTCTTCAATACTCTCCACCAACAGCACCGCGCCCGCAGGCAATTGCCCCATCGTGCCGATCACTTCCGGGTGTCCTGCATGACCGATCAGGATGATCTGTCGCCCATCCTTATAATAGCGCTCGGCCTCGCGGTGGACCTTACTCACCAGCGGGCATGTCGCATCGACATAGAACATGTTGCGCTTCTCGGCATTCTCCGGCACGGCCTTGGGAACGCCATGGGCGGAGAAAATCACCGGGCGCTGATCGCCGGGCTTATCGGCCGGAATTTCATCCAGCTCCTTCACAAACACCGCGCCCTTGTCCTTGAGCGAATTCACGACAAACTTGTTATGCACAATCTCATGGCGCACATAGACCGGCGCGCCATATTTCTCCAGCGCCACTTCCACAATCTGGATGGCGCGGTCCACCCCGGCGCAAAATCCGCGCGGGGTTGCAAGAACGATGGTGAGATCAGGTTTCATGCGAGCTTTATAGCGCTGCGCGGTTTAAAAATCTACAACCTTGCGATTTACGGGGGCAACGCGTAGTATTTTTTCGACCTTATTGACTTTGCAAGGAACTGAACAATGAAGCCGATGAAATTTATTTCTCTGTCTGCGTGCGTTTTGGCTTTGGCCGCCTGTTCAACCATCGACGATATGGTCGACAGCGTCAGCAGTAGCATGCCCACCATGGGCGCACAGCAAAGCATGGCCGAGGAGTTCATTATTCAGGGCAATTGCCCGCAGACCGAAATCGTGACCGAGCTGTCCGGCTACAGCAAATTCGCGGGCGACCAAGTAACTGATGAAAACCAACTGATCAGCCGTGCGCACATGACAGGCATCGAAGCCACCTGCACCTCGAACGAACGCAGCATGACTGTGGATATGACCCTGACCTTCCGCGGCATGAGCGGCCCGGCCGGCAGCGGACAAAGCGCACATAACTACCCGTTCTTTGTTGCGATCACTTCACCCTCGGGTAAAATTCTGGCCAAGGAAATTTTCTCCGCCTCAATGGATTTTTCCACCAGCCCGCTGGTTGAGAATTATCAGGAAACATTGCGTCAGGTTATCCCGCTGTCCGATCCCGAAGACGGCAAGCGCCATAAAATTCTGGTCGGCTTCCAGCTTGATAAAGCGCAGCTGGACTATAACCGCGGCATTCTTGAGCAGCAAAAGCTGATGGAAGAAGCTGCGCAAAAGGCCGCCGCCGCCAGCGCGAACCAGCCGGTCTCCCTGCAAAATACGGGCGCGCAATAACCATGGGCTTCGATTTAAACGAGTTCTGGATCAATGAAGGCGCGGAGCATGTCGACGTGGCCGAGAAAACTTTCGCCAAGCTTAAGGGTGAATTTGAAGCCATGCTCGATCTATGCGCGGCTTCCATCGAAAATGGCGGCAAAATCCTTTTCTTCGGCAATGGCGGCAGCGCGGCCGACGCGCAACATCTTGCGACCGAGCTGTCCGTGCGCTACGTCAAAGACCGCGCGCCGATTGCCGCAATTGCGCTCACCACCGACACCTCCGCCATCACCGCCGGGGGCAACGATATGGGCTTTGATCAAATTTTCGCCCGTCAGGTCGATGCGCTGGGCAAGGACGGCGATATCGCCATTGGCATTTCCACCTCCGGCAACAGCGCGAATGTGCTCGAAGCGCTCAAAACCGCGCGTAGTAAAGGTTTAAAGACTATCGGCTTGTCCGGGAAGGATGGCGGACAAATGGCGGAGCTATGTGACGTTCTCTTGATTGTCCCTTCAAACACCACCGCCCGCATTCAGGAAATGCACATCACGCTCGGGCAAATGCTCTGCGGCGCGTTGGAACAACGTCTGGGGTTGGTTTAACTGATACTTAGAGCCAGTGCTTAAAGGCCATTCTCCGGCTTGACCAGCAATAACCCGCGGGAAAAGTCAAACGTATTGAAATTGGCCTTCGACCATTTTGGCGCGTTAAAGCGGCTTACGATCGCGTTGCCGGGATATACGGCTTGCTTTGTATAAACGGGCACATCGATACCTGAAAATCTTTTAATATTTTCAAGCGCCGTATCGTAATGTGTGACACACAAAACTGTCCTGAATGCCTGCCCGACATTGGGCAAACTCTTGCGCAGAAAAACAGGGCTATTGTGCCCTTGAATATTCAGAGCATCATCGCGCTCAATCTCGAACGGCCCTTGCGCCTCTTTTTCTTTTAGAAATTCAGCCACAATCTGCGCAGAGTGCATTGCCGCCGGATCGCCGGATGCTATAATTTTGTCGATCGTATAGGTGTTCGCCAAGCGTGCGCCGACTTCACTCACCTGCTCGAGGCCAAGTGGGCTCAGCTTTTTCTCTTTATCGTAATGCCCGGCCAGCATAAAAATCAGGACCAGATCTTCATACTCCGGGCGCGGTTGAACCAAATCTGTTAAAAAGCTTTTGAAAGACATGGCGCAGTTCTACCAAATCATTTAAATTATGTCAATTATTTCTGTTCAATAATAGGCTTGCCCCCGCGCCCGCTGTGGCTTACACTGCGGGGCTCAAAAAACAGAAATGACGACGAATATATGCCCGCGCAGCCACTAGAGAAACTCAGCTTTGAAGATGCCCTGACGGAACTGGAAACCATCGTGCGTGACCTGGAAACCGGCAAAGCGCCTCTGGAAAAATCCATTGAGATGTATGAGCGCGGCACAGCCCTGAAAAAACATTGCGAAAGCAAGCTGCGCGATGCGCAGGCCAAAATTGAAAAAATTACCGTTCAACAAGACGGCTCTGTCAAAACTGAGCCCCTAGACCCGGAAGAATAGAGGACCCATTCAATGCCAAGCCCAAGAGACGCCTCCCCCCAGCTACAGGATGCCATGGATGACATGGCCGATGCCGTCAATCGCACGATTGAGCGCATGCTGCCCGAGACTGATCTCGCCGAAGCCCCTCTATACGAAGCGATGCGCCATGGTACGCTCGGCGGTGGTAAGCGTTTGCGCCCATTTTTGGCGATGCAATCCGCTTTCTTGTTTAATGTCGATAGTTCCCGCGCGCGCCGCGTCGCGGCCGCAATTGAATTTGTGCATTGTTATTCCCTGATCCATGACGACCTTCCGGCGATGGATGATGCGTCTTTGCGTCGTGGCAAGCCGACCGTGCATAAACAATTTGGTGAGGCGACCGCCATTCTGGCTGGCGATGCCCTACTCACACTGGCTTTTCAGGTTTTGGGCGAGCGCGAAACACACGAAGATCCGCGCGTGCGCTGTGAACTAATCCGCGAGCTGGCAATGGCCGCGGGCGGGCACGGTATGGTCGGCGGGCAAATGCTCGACCTGATTGCCGAGCGCGATGATGTTGATTTTGATGTGGGTGAAATCTCACGCCTGCAACGCATGAAAACCGGCGCGCTGATGAGCTTCGCTTGTGAATCCGGCGCTATTCTGGGTAAAGGCAGCGAGCCGCACCGCCGCGCCCTGCGCAGCTACGCACATGATTTGGGGCTGGCTTTCCAAGTCACCGACGATATTCTTGATGTTGAGGCCGATCCGCAGGATACGGGCAAAGATACCGGCAAGGATGAAGAGGCCGGCAAAGCCACCTTCGTCTCCACGATGGGGAAAGAAGCCGCCCGCGCCCGCGCCGAAATGCTAGTTGCGCAGGCCGTATCACACCTCAAAATCTTCGAAGGCCGCGCCACGATGCTCAAAGAACTGGCAGAATATGTGCTGGCAAGACGTGCCTAGAAACATCGTGATTTAATTGACATAAATAAATTCATTCTATAATAAGAATGAATGTTTTACACATCGCGACAGATCAAGGATTTAACGGCGCTCATCAATACGCCAAACCCGGACGCCCCACCGTTCGAGCCGGACACATGGAATGACGGCAGCTTTGAGTCTCTAAAAAAGGCACTAGCCCAATTTCCCGGTATTTTTTTAGCCATCAGAAATGAACTTAAGCCTTGGCTAATAAGTTTTTTGGTAAAGGATGTTTTGCAACAAAACGATCAAACGCTTGCTCAAAAATTTAATATCCGCGCGGAACGTTTTAGAGACTTCAAAGAGGTTTTGCAGCCCATTCTTACCAACGTAACTTTCAGCACCAATTGTTATGATTACGCGGCAAATTGTAAAAGAGTGATGCCCGGCGCACTGGGATATCCGGGAGCACAAATCCCTGACGCAAAGACACCGCTTTCTACCTTTAAGCTTGTTGAGAACACAGAAAATGACGGTTTTGTAAGATTAAACCCCAGCGCGGGCTTGCCGCCGAAGCACTATCTGTGCCTGCTCTTTCAATCCGCTGAAGACTTCCACTATGTCCGGCAGGATAATTGCGGCTTCTCTCATAAAGTGGGGCATAATTGTTGTACAAACCAAGACGCAAACCGGCAGGTCATTTCAAACCCTTTGAACGCCGCTTATACAAATGGCGTTAAATTCATCAGCGCTTTCGCGGTGCCGTCCGGGGGTATCGAAACCCGCGGGTTTGAGATTTAGGGATTAAGTCTGTTGTGCTGTTCGGTCACATCTTCGTGGTCGATATCAATGATCTCTCCCTCTGCATAGTCCTCCTGCGAGAGAGAATTAATACGCTGATTAAGATTTCGGTCCATTTTAGAGATATCTTGATTTAAATCTTTTATTCCTTGATCAATAAAATCGAAAGCCGCATTCATTTCGTCGTCAGCCTGCTTATTCGCCCTATCCACCGCGTATGAAAAAGCCGTGCATAATGAGGAAATACCCGCAAAAACAACGGCCTTTCTCAGGTCCATATCACCATTGATAATATATGCGCTCGCCGCACCTAAACCGGAAGAAATGGCCAAGCCGCCATACACATAAGTCCGCTTGGACGCGGTTTCGAAAATATTTTTAAGTCGTTCTTTGATTTTCATGGCAACTAAGCACACCACAATTGTGTGTTATGTCAATAAATTTTAAAGCTGTCGTTTTGGCAACTCTTCATCGTGGTCGTGCCCGCCGAATTTTTGATCAAAATTATATGAAACAACCGTTGAAATAATGCCCGCCGCATTGAGTAACACATACTTAAAGTCTACGCCGGCCTCACTGAAATAACTCGCCACAGTAAAAACCGTCCATAGAGCCGTTGCCCCGCCGCCAACTTTGGTTATGGGAGAGCTATTCTGCCACAGCTCTTTGGTTTTGTGGCTCACATCCTCAAAACTCAACTTCAAACACTGCGCCGTAATTTTCATCGGGTTGGTAATTTGCGGATCAACACGCGGTTTATGAACGTCATAGACAAAGAATTTCCCGATAGCAGCCACGTCCATTGCCTTGGCAGCCAGCCATAATTTGATACTTGCTTCAGGGCTAACATTCACGATATCGGCACCCATCTCTACCAGTGCAAAACCACCTAAAACCGCACCGCCAAAAAACAGAGCTTTTGTGCTGCCTGTTGATTGCTCATAGGCGTGACGGAATTTTTTATACGGCCAGGAAATGACCGGCGGCGCGCCCACCAGCGTGCGGTCAAGAGCATCGCGCGCGGGCTGCGTTTTTCGCGCAGCATAATTAAACCCGGAGCGCACTCCGGAAACCGTTTTTCCAAAAATCCCAACCAACCCCTGTGACATGATTTCCGTAATAAAGAAAAAACCGTGAAAAAGCCAGAAAATCTTTGCCTTTTATGCGCAAAAACTTGTACAACAGCGGGATTATGGCAGAAGAGAAACTCCAGCAAGACACGATAGAGCACGCGCATTCCATTTTGGATCGCGTCGATACGCCTGCCGATATGAAATCCTTGAGCGATGCCGAGCTTAAGACTCTGGCCGAGGATGTGCGCCGCCACATGATCGAGAGCGTTGCTCAAACAGGTGGGCATTTGGGCGCGGGGCTGGGCGTGGTCGAGCTCACCGTCGCCCTGCACGCCGTGTTTGATACGCCCGATGACAAACTGATCTGGGATGTCGGCCACCAAGCCTATCCGCATAAAATTCTGACCGGGCGCAAGAACCGCATGCATACGCTGCGCCAAAAAGACGGCCTGTCCGGCTTCACCAAGCGCTCAGAGTCCGAATACGACCCGTTCGGCGCTGCACACTCCAGTACGTCGATCTCTGCCGGGCTCGGCATGGCTGTTGCGCGCGACCTAACCCTCGCCCGTCACCCCCGCGAAGGCGGGGGCAACCACGTGATTGCCGTGATCGGCGACGGCGCGATGAGCGCGGGCATGGCGTATGAGGCCATGAACAACGCAGGCTCGATGAAATCGCGGCTCATCGTCATCCTGAACGACAATGAAATGTCGATCGCCCCGCCCGTGGGCGCGCTCAGCCGCCACCTGACCAAGATCGTCAGCTCCAAGGCCTATAAAGGCGCGCGTGAGGCGGGTAAGAAAATCACGGAATTCCTCCCGAGCCCGCTGCGCCATGCGGCCAAACGCGCCGAAGAAGGCGCCCGCGTTGCAATCGGCGGCGGCAGTTTGTTTGAAGAGATGGGCTTTTATTATATCGGCCCCGTGGACGGCCATAATCTCGACCACCTGCTGCCCATCCTGCGCAATATCAAGAGCAGTCATGATCACGGCCCAATCCTCATCCACGCACTGACGCAAAAGGGCAAGGGCTACCTTCCGGCTGAAAACTCCGCCGATAAAATGCACGGCGTGAAGAAATTCGACGTGGTCACGGGCGACCAGCACAAGGCCAAACCCGGCGCGCCCAGCTACACCAATGTGTTCGCGGCCGAGCTGATCCGCCAAGCCGATAAAGACGACAAAATCGTTGCCATCACCGCCGCCATGCCGTCGGGCACGGGTCTGGATAAATTCGGCGACAAATTCCCCGCGCGCACCTTTGATGTCGGCATTGCCGAGCAGCACGGCGTGACCTTCGCCGCTGGGCTCGCCGCCGAAGGCTTCAAGCCGTTTTGCGCGATTTACTCCACCTTCCTGCAACGCGCCTACGACCAGGTCGTGCATGATGTCGCGCTGCAAAACCTGCCTGTGCGCTTTGCGATTGACCGCGCCGGGCTGGTGGGCGCGGACGGGCAAACCCACGCCGGCGCGTTCGATACCGCCTATCTCGGCTGCCTGCCGGGTATGGTGCTGATGGCCGCAAGCGACGAGGCGGAGCTGACCCACATGGTCGCCACCGCCGCTGCCTATAATGACGGGCCAATCGCCTTTAGATACCCGCGCGGTGAAGGCACAGGCGTAGATATTCCGCAAGAGCCGGAGATTCTAGAGATCGGTAAGGGCCGCATTGTTTACAACACACATTGTCATTCCGACCGACCGCAAGGAGCGGAGGAATCTTATCAGACCAACCAAAATATCAGATCCCTCGACTTCGCTCGGGATGACATCTCTGGCGACATCGCCATCCTCTCCTACGGTACGCGCCTGCAAGAATGCATCGAGGCCGGAAAGATGCTGGGCGAACAGGGCAAAACCGTCACCGTCGCCGATGCGCGCTTTGCCAAGCCGCTCGACGAAGCGCTCATCCGCGCGCTGGTTGAAAATCATGACATGCTGATAACGATCGAGGAAGGCAGCATCGGCGGCTTCGGCAGCTTCGTGCTCGAATTCCTCGCCCGCGAAGATTTGCTCGGCGTCGCCAAAATCAAAACCATGCACCTGCCCGACCGCTTCCAAGACCAAGCCAAACCCGACGAGCAATATGAAGAGGCAGGGTTAGTTGCGCGGGATATTTTTGTAACTACCAACGCTTAGTTATCTAGACAAATGTTAAGAGCATTATCTTGGAATTGCCACCGTATGTCATATGACATCTAGACAAAACGTCCCTGCCCAGCAAGCCGTCAATTCCTTGTGCTTCAAAATTACATTCAACAACAGGCAGCGCCGGCATTACAAATGGTGTTCCATCACCTTGTATAATCATAGCTATATCATAGGTATTCATTTGATGTGGAGTGCTTCCAGTTGACGGCGTATTAACAAGCGTATTTCCTGTTGGCCCTATAGCTAATTTATTTATAATTTCTTCATCGATACATGTGGATGTAGCGCCTGTGTCAACAAGCAAATTAGCTGGAACAGGATCAGGAACAGGCTGACCTGCTTCAACAAGAGCTTTTCTACGTTGCGTGCTCACGGCAATGTGGACCTGAAAAATTGGCCCTTGGATTGTAATGGGGATTATGCAGTGTGGCATGCCTGATCAATATCCCTGGAAAAATAAGATATAGTTTCTGTCCCAGAGATTTTTTTGACCAAGAATGGTTCAAGTTTTGCTACTTCGTAGCCTTCTTTAAGAGCATCTTCATAGGCGGCATAAGTACCAATAAGTTCTTCACCCACAATAACAACATACTTACCCTCTTCCCCTAAGAGTTCAGGTAGAAGTTTCTTATACGTTTGAATTTCTTTTTGTAAATCTGTCATCACTTCGATTCTCCAATGTTATTATAGCACGAAAAGCGCCCCGAATGCACAGGATTCTGACAAATACCATAAAACAAATACTCTGGAATATGTGGGGTATAAAACACTACAAATTAATATAAGTCAAATATTTACACATATGCATTTGTATTTTTCACTTCTAGATTTATATATTTTTTGAAAAAATTTTTTTGAAAAAATATATAAATATCTCCACTCTGCTTGATGTTATAGGAATAAATTCATATTTTGTCAAGTGGAATTCAAACAAACATACTAGCCCACCTAAAAAAAACACCTACACTATGAAGTAAATTAAAAAACCATGTGTTCAGTTTAACTAATTAGTATGCTCCCATCCCACCGCACTCACTTATGCGCTCGTAAAAATACCCACATTGACAAAATAGGAAATAAATCCTAATATTTTGTATGACCTATGATACAGACACGCGCCACCAAAACACCACCCCGCCTGCATGGCCTGCCGCCCCGAAAACCGCTGAGGAAAAGCAAGAGGAGATGCTGGCGCTGTGCGCCGATCTGCTAGAAACGCTGAGCCAGAGCGCGTCCGGCGCGGATGATCTGCTGACGCGTCAGGCCGCCCTGCTCGACCAGCTGCTCTATGCGGTGATGCGCAAAAGCCTGCAAACCGATCTGAAGCGCGGCTATTTCGACGAGGCGGCGCTGCTGCTGGCGCTGCGCATACAAAAGCAATGTGCCGACACGGTGAAGGCCGGCGCGGCGATTGACTATATGAAGCATTTGGGCCTGCCGCCCCTTCCCCACCCCCACAAAATTGAAAAACGAAATGAGTAACTCTAAAATCTCAAGAAAAAGAAGGGCTTGGACACCACAAAGACGCGCAAAGCAGGCCGCAAATATCCGCAAAACCAAGCCATGGACCAAGACCTGCGGCCCGAAAACCGATGCGGGCAAGGCGCGCGCCCGCGCAAACGCCACCACAAGCGGGATGCATACGCGCGAGATGCGGCTGCTGCGCCGGGTTTTACGCCTGCAAAAAGCGTTTATAGACGGGATTACAGCCTCGACATCATCCCCTAAACATGGTTCAACAAAACTATGACTTTAGAGCGCCCGACGATTGTGATTTTTGACATGGACGGAACCACCGTTCGTCACATCAATTTGATGTTACTGCATATTCTGGAGAAGCTGGATGATTTCGGCTATCTGATCTCGCGCTTCTTTCGCTGGCTGTTTCGCCGCGGGGCGCAAGGGCCGATCATCCCCGATGATGAGGACTTCCTGAACCGCCGCAAGCCGCGCCTGTTCGTGCACCGCGCCATTCACACCTTCCGCCGTAAAGAGGTCGACCAGATTGTCGAGCCCTGCCCCGGAATTTATACCGTGCTGGACTTCCTGAAAAAACAGGGCGTGCCGATGGCGCTGGCCAGTAATGGGCTGGGCAAGGGTTATGGCGATGATATTTTGAAGAAATTCGATCTGGAGGGGTATTTCGGCGCGACAATTTTCCGCGAGGATGTCAGCAAATCCAAGCCAAATCCGGAGGGGTTGCTGCTCGCGCTCAATCAAATGGGCGCGCAGGTTAGCAAGGGCGATGTCATCTGGCATATTGGTGACCGGCACAAGGATGTGAAGGCGGCGCTGGCGGCCAATGAGCATCTTCCGGCCAAGGTCGTGCCCGTGGCCTATGGGTTGAATGCGGCCACCGCGGTGCTGGAGAAGAACCTCAGCCCCGATCACATCATTATGAGCTACACCGATATGCATGACCGCCTGAAGGATTTGTTCAGGGATGCACCAGGCAAAGGTAATACTTCAGAAGAAGTGCCTAAGCCAAAGATAAAAAAGAAGAAAAGCGCATAAGAAAAATGGCGCTTGGCGGTACTGAGTCACTTCAAAATTCCGCCCCATCCCACTATCTAATACGCAACGGCTCGTATGTTATTGCTGGATTTTGCGATTGATAAACGCCAATTTGCTCCAGCGCAGGCTTGAGGCTTTGCGCGATCGAGCCTTGCAGGCGCAGCGCTTCCATCACGCTTCCCTGATCGGCCAGCAGCTCGACAAACATCTCCAGCGGCGTGAGCGGTTCGGGCAAGGTGATGAACTCCAGATTGCGCGCACTCTCCACGCCGAGCAGCTCAGCCGTGTAATCCTTCGCATCCTTCAAGCCGCCGAGCTTATCCACCAAGCCAATGCGCTGCGCGCTCTTCCCGCTCCACACACGCCCGCGGGCGAGCGCCTCCACCTGCGCCGGGCTCATATTCCGCCCCTTGGCCACGCGCTGCGTAAAGCCCTCATAAACCTGATCCAGCATGGCATTGATCTGCGCGGCCTCGCTGTCCGAGAAAGGTTTATTCATAGACCACAGGCTGGCATTCTCGCCCCAACGCACCGCTTCCCAATTCACGCCGATCATATTCCAAAGCTCACGAAGCGAGACCTTACCGCCGACAACCCCGATCGAGCCTGTCAGCGTGGCGGGCATCGCGAAAATCTGATCCGCCGAGGTTGCAATCCAATATCCGCCAGAGGCCGCCGTCGGCCCCATAGAGACAATCACGGGCTTGCCCTTATCCTGCGCGCGTTGCAGGGCGCGCAAAATCGTCTCAGAAGCTGTGGGCGATCCGCCGGGACTGTCGATGCGCAAAATAATCGCCTGAATAGCATCGTCCTCCGCCGCCTCCCAAATGGCCGGGGCGATCTCATCCGCCGCGGCCATGCTACCACCCGCACCTGCAGCGCTGGAGACAATCGCGCCCACAACATTCACAATTGCTACACGCAGTTTGGCGGGCAACAAATTATCCTCGATAAGGCTCGGGGCTTTGTGTTTGGGCTTCGCATCGGAAAGATAGCGCTCCAGCGTGACGAACAGATCATCCTCATATTGCGCATCGCCGGTAACGCGCTCCTTAATGTCATCGACCAGCACATCGGCATAATCGCTGCGGTCGATCAATCCAGCCTGCACGGCCGCATCGGCGGTAAACAGGGCTTTATCAACCAGCTGCTCCACCGCGCTGGTGCGCATATCGCGCCCGGTGGCGATATCGCCGACAATCTCGGCGCGCAAATCCTCAATCAGGGCCTTGGTCGCCTCTTCACTGGCTTGCGACATTTCGGTATTGGTAAAGCTCTCATAGGCGCTCTTATATTCCTTGCGCTGAAAGAATTGCGGCTCTACGCCAATTTCATCAAGCAAGCCGCGCGCAAACGGCACTTCGGCGTTGATACCGGGGATAGAGACTACGCCCATCGGCTGCATCCAGACCTGCTCAAACGCCGAGGCGAGGTAATAACCGCCAAAGCCGCCGCCTTCGCCACCATAAGAAGGCGAATAGATGTAGGAAAATTTGCCCGAGGCCCGAAAGCGCGCCAGCGCCGCGCGGATTTCCTGAATATGCGACAGCGCAATCGAGCCACCCGACAGACGCGCATAAACGCCCTTCACGCGCGGATCAACGGCGGCCTTATCCAGCGCCTCAACAATATTGTGAACCGTCACACCCCCGCCGCCAAACGGATCTGTGATATGCGGCGCTTCGGGCACTTCGATAATGCCCTCAGCCAAATCAAAAAACAAAACCATCTGCTTGGGAAGCACTTGCGGCGCAGAGCCCTTAAGCACCGAATAGCTCACAAAAAGCGACACCAACATGGACAGGAGCATCATAAAGCCCAGCAGCATCGCCGTGCGTTTCAGCCCCATCCAGAAAATCGGCAGAATTTTCCATTTGATTTTGGGGCTTTTCACATCCTTCGGCACAGGCGAAGAAAAAATCGGTCGGCGCTGTCTGTAATTCCGTTTCATGCCTATGTTTGTAGCAGGAACACAAAGCGCGCAAAAGCCCGAATTTACCCCTTCTCAATTTTGACAAATCTGCGCCAAATATCGTATAAATTGGGGGCCATTTACGATAAACGGAGACCACGGAAATGCGTATAACTAAAGGCTTTACGCCGATGGCGGCTGGCGCTTATATGATGTTCGCCAGCAGCTGTCTTGATGAGAACAAGCTGGATCATGTTACCCTGACATGCGAAGGAAATGTCGCCTTCACCGGGCTCGTTGAATATGCCTATATTCACCGCCCTGCGAGCAAAAGCCAAAAAAGTCTGGTGATTAAATTTCTCGAAAAAGAAGACGAGGAATCCTTCAAGGCTAATGACGGCTATGAATGGACCCACGTAAGAGACACAGTTCATAAAAGCTCCCTACAGACTGCGCCTATTATCAAACCATAAAATCTAAAGACACTGCGCCTTGTGCCGCAGCCAGTGGTCGGCCAGAACGCAGGCCATCATCGCCTCCACCACCGGCGCGCCGCGAATACCAACGCACGGGTCATGACGGCCCTTGGTCACGATATCGGTTTCCTTGCCGCCCTTGGTGATGGTTTTTACAGGCGTAAGGATCGAGCTGGTCGGTTTAAACCCAACGCGCACAACGATATCCTGCCCAGTGGAAATACCGCCCAGAATGCCGCCCGCATTGTTTGATAAAAACTTTTTGCCCTTGCGGATTTCATCGGCGTTTTCCGCGCCGCCAAACATGACCGCGTCGAACCCTGCGCCAATCTCCACGCCCTTGACCGCGTTAATGCTCATCATCGCCTTGGCGAGATCGGCATCCAGCTTATCATAGACCGGCGCGCCGAGGCCCGCAGGCAGGCCGCTAGCATGCACCTCAATAATCGCGCCTGCGCTTGAGCCGCTTTTACGGACCTTATCGAGATATTGCTCCCACTCTTTGGCCGCCTTCGCATCGGGGCAGAAGAACGGGTTTTTCTCAATTTCGGCCCATTTCCAGTTGTTGTAATCAATCACTTGTGTGCCGACCTGCACCACCGCGGCGCGGATTTTAACCTTTTTACCGATCTGGGTTTCCAGCACCTTGCGGGCAATCGCTCCGGCGGCGACACGCATAGCCGTTTCACGGGCAGAGCTGCGCCCTCCTCCGCGATAATCACGAATGCCGTATTTTTCCTGATAGGTGAAATCCGCATGGCCGGGGCGGAATTTATCTTTGATATCGCTGTAATCCTTAGATTTCGCGTCTTTGTTGTGGATTAACAAGCCAATCGGCGTGCCGGTCGTTTGCCCCTCAAACACGCCGGAGAGGATTTGCACCTGATCGGGCTCCTTGCGTTGCGTGGTGAATTTATTTTGACCGGGTTTGCGCTTATCGAGAAAGGCTTGAATATCGGCCTCGGACAGCTTGATACGCGGGGGCACGCCATCAACCACACAGCCAATTGCCGGGCCGTGGCTCTCACCAAAGCTCGTATATTGGAATAATGTGCCGAAACGATTACCAGACATAAGAAATAGATTTAACGCTTATTCGCCCAGAAGAACAGCTTCTTTTTGCGTGGACAGCGTTCCCTGATCGATAATGGCGACTGTTAGGCGGGAGACAGCAACGCGTTTACCCGTCGATTCCTCCGTGATATCGGTCTGCCAGACTTGCGTGCGGCGGCCAACATGCAGGGGCTGGCACACACCAATTACATTTCCTTCAGTGACAGCGCGGATGTGATTGCAGTTAATCTCCAGCCCCACCGCGCGGTATTGATCCGGGTCAATCGTCATCCAGGCCGCGACACTGCCTAAGCTCTCAGAAAGAACGCAGCTCGCGCCGCCATGAAGAATGCCAAAGGGCTGGGTTGTGCGCTCATCCACCGGCATGCGAGCTTTGAGAAAATCGTCACCGCGCTCAAGAAATTCGATGCCGATATGCGTGGACATGCCCGCACAGCGCACCTTTTTCAAATCTTCAACGTCGTAGTCTTTGAACCAGATCACATTGTACCAACCTTCCTGTTTCCCCCGTGAAAACGGGGGTCTTTACATTACAAGCACTTCATTCCATTCTGGATTGGAGGCATTAATCAAATCTTCTTTCCACTGTCTATTCCACTTCTTGACAGCTTTTTCTCTAGCTTTAGCATCCTGCACATTTTCAAACTGCTCGTAATAAACAAGCCTGTCGAGATTATATTTCTTTGTAAACCCTTCAACTTCTTGGGATTTATGCTGAGCGATCCGCTCAATCAAGTTCCCTGTAAACCCTGTGTAAAGGACTGTTTTGTTCTTATTCGTCAAAAAGTAAACATAGTACATAATCGAAAAAGATCCCCGCTTTCGCGGGAAATACACATGAGTGAAAACCTAGGCGGCCTCTTCGTCTTTATTGCCTTTTGGCGCCATGCTGGCGAGCAATTCCGCTGTCTCGGCCACCGCATCCACGCTGAGCATTCCAACAGTGTGATAACCCGCATCAACATGCATTACTTCGCCCGTTACACCGCTGCCCAGCTCGGAGAGCAAGAACAACCCTGCGCGGCCAACATCTTCGGTCGTCACGTTGCGCTTCAGCGGCGCATTCAATTCATTCCATTTCAGGATATGGCGGAAATCGCCGATCCCGCTGGCGGCTAATGTCTTGATCGGCCCGGCGGAAATGGCATTCACACGGATATTTTTCGGCCCTAAATCAGCCGCGAGATAGCGTACAGAGCACTCCAGCGCCGCCTTGGCCACGCCCATCACGTTGTAATGCGGCATCACCTGTTCTGCTCCATAATAGGTCAGCGTGATCAAGCTCCCACCGTCTGTCATCAGCGGGGCTGCGCGCTGCGCCACGGCGGTGAAGGAATAAACGGAGATATCCATGGTGCGTGTAAAATTCGCGCGGGTTGTATCGAGATACAGCCCGTCGAGTTCGTTCTTATCGGAAAAGGCAATCGCGTGAACCACGAAGTCCAGCTGGCCCCACTCTTCTTCAATCGCCTTAAAGGTCGCATCGATGCTGGCCTCATCAGTCACATCGCAGGGAACAACAATCTTCGCGCCCACCTTTTCTGCAAGGGGCTTTACCCGCTTCTCCAAGGCCTCGCCCTGATAGGTAAAAGCCAGCTCTGCCCCACTGGCGGCGGCCATTTCAGAAATACCCCACGCAATCGAGCGGTCATTGGCGACCCCCATTACAAGTCCGCGTTTTCCTTTTAGAAACTCATTCTTATTGTCCATGTCTCTTACTCTTCAGGGCTGTGTTAAAAGTCCTGAATATCCTACACATTTCAGGCCGCGCGTCCAGCCTCTTATTGCATTGCAGCGCCGTAATCAGGCTTGGCGGGCGCTCAGTTTTTGCTACTATAGGGTGTCGGACTTTTTTAAAAACTGAATTGAGCGCCCGTGGCCCTAGATATCCCTGCTGTTGATCATATTTGTAATGTCGTTCGCCGCGAGGTCGAAAACGAGTACAAAGCGATGAGCTTTGTCTGCGTGGTTTATGAATCCGGACAAATCCAGCAAGCGATTAAGGCCAAAGCACATGAGTTTCATAAGCATCCGTGCGGTGTGGGCCTTTTAGACGCGCTCGAAAAAACTGCTGAGGCCCACGAAGGACGCTCCAAATTCTTTGCGCTTGGAAGCGCGCTTACAAAACAACTATGGCCGCCCTTCAAACAACAAAGCCTGCTGGCCGTTTTGCTGGTCAATGCCGAAGATTTTCAAGACCCCGAGAGCGTGCGGCGCTGGTGCTATGTGCAGGTCTGGCATGCTTTGAGGATGCGTGAGGGGCTGGATGCGGCGCGCAGCGAAGAGATCATTCTGCACACAAGCCAAGATCCGGCGCGCATTGCCTACCGCAACATGCTGGGTGATGCCTTCGCCGCCATCATAGAAAACCTGACCGGGCAGGACGGGCATATCACAGCCATCGCCCGCCAGCGCTGCCGCGAGACTTTAAAGAAAATTCCGGGACATGAGGCTGAGCTTTTCCCCTTCCCGATTACCGAAGACGCAGCGCAGATTGTCTATGAAGATTTACTCGATTCTCCGCTGCGCGAAACAAAACCCCTGACGCTGGCGGCAGAGATGGCCACAGAAATCGGCCATACCTTCGATGATGCGGCCATCCAGCAATGGCGCGATTTTGCCAACCGCGCGCAGGAAATGGCGTGGATGGGCTATAATAAAAACAAAATCCTGAGCGCTGCGATCTTCACCAGCGAAGATCCGTATGTGCGCTCTATGGCTTATCTGGTTTCGGAAATGCTCAATATGCACCCGGCGCCGTTGGGCGCAATGGAGGGCCATAATCCGTTTGCCGATCAAGAGGTGAATGAACGCCTGCATATCAAGAAGGCTGAATTGCAGTTCAAAAAAATTATTGAGGCGAAAGACCCGGCAGAGGCTTTGATGAAAAAAGCGCTGGAGCAAAATCAGGCGCTGATGGAAGGGCATGTAACAGGCTGGTGCGCGCATGCGTTGCTCGATGCGTTGATGGCCTATAAAGATTTGCACAAAACAGGAGACGATCTTGAGGAGATGGCGACGCTACGCTTCCAAAAAGCCCTGCGTGAAACCGAATGGATCAATCTGGTCAAGCTCAGCAGCATAATCCTGCATCAACGCCGCGCGGGTCAGAGTGTTACGCCGCAGAGCGTGCAAGCACTATGCACAGAAAATGAAAGCATGAGAACAATTGCACAGGCGCTGGATAATGCCCGTCCAAAGGCCGTTAAGCCTGAGACAATAGAAACGCCCGAAAAAGAAACCGCGGATGAGGAGACCCCGCCCGCGGCTTCAAAAATTCAAATCGATCGCAGTTTCCGCTAGTCGATAATCTCCCAGCTACCGTCAGGCTGCTGACAGGCTGTGCCGTAAGCTTGCTCTTCCCGGCCACCGACAACGATGGTTTGCTGATATTCACGGCAATAGCGGCCGGCGGAGCTGTAACCATCACGCGTTGGTGTAATGCTGCCGTAGTTTCCGCTTTCGGGGTTATTCCAGCTTACAGTCTCACCAATAGGTGCACTGTGCGCTCTTGTGTTGGCTTGCTGCGCATATTGCATGTCGGCGCGATCTAGAGATTTACCAATCTCAGAGCCTAAAAGCGCTCCAACCAGAACACCCGCACCTGTTGCCCAGAGCTGACCAGAACCGCCACCAACTTTCGAACCTAAAATACCGCCAATGACCGCGCCGCTTGCTGTACCGACTTTTTCTTTAGTGCCGGAGTTTTGCATGTTCTCACACGCTGTCATTGAAAATGCAGCCAATACCATAGCCACCAGTGCAAAATTCTTCATGTTTATCGCCTTTCTTGTCGTTGCGAATCTTTGTTTCAGCCATATATGTAGCACATACGACTCAAAATGTTATACGGTTCCATGATATCTACCCTTCGAAAAATTTTAAATATCTGTTAGATAAGGAAAAATGAGCAGCGAAATATTCGAAAAATACGGGAAAAACCCTACTATTTTGTGCCAAAACTGGTACGAAGAGGCCGCCGCGCTTGAGCCCAACGACCCAGAGGCCGTCACGCTGGCCACCGCCACCAAAGACGGACAGCCCTCCGTGCGCTGGGTTTTGGTCAAAGAAATGGATGAGCGCGGATTCAAATTTCATACGAACGCTGAGAGCCGCAAAGGCCGTGAAATTGCCGAAAACCCGCACGGCGCGCTGTGCTTTTACTGGAAATCAACACGCAAACAAATCCGCATTGAAGGACAAATCGAAGAGGCCAGCGCCGAAGAGTCCGACCAGTATTTCGAAACCCGCCCGATTGAGCGCCAAATCGGCGCGTGGGCATCCAAACAATCAACACCCTTCGAGCATCGCGAGGAACTAGAAGCCGCCGTGCAAAAATATACCGAAGAGTTTGCCGGGGCGGATAACATTCCCCGCCCGCCCTATTGGAAGGGTTTTCGCTTAATTCCGACCTCGATTGAGTTTTGGATTGGTAACAAGGACCGCCTGCATGAGCGCTTCATTTATACCAAGCAAGATGACGGTTCTTGGACCGCGCAATGGCTGTGTCCGTAAAGCCCTCTTGAAATCCGCGCGAATTCGTTACATATAAACCCTCATGAGTGATCAAAAACAAAATTTCAGCGCGGATGTGGCGCGGCTTCTCGATATCGTTGCGCATGCGCTGTACACCAATCACGATGTTTTCCTGCGCGAGCTGATTTCGAACGCCGCCGATGCGTGTGACCGCCTGCGCTATGACGCGATTGCCAAGCCGGAACTGATCAGCGATAACGCCAATTTCCGCATCCATATCTATAAGGACAGCGATGCGCGCACCTTGACCATCACCGATAACGGCGTGGGGATGAGCAAGGCCGAGCTGGCCGATCATCTGGGTACGATTGCCAAATCCGGCACGGCCAAGCTGATGGAAAAAATGTCCAAGGCCAAAGACAATGCGGATCAGCTCAAACTCATCGGGCAATTTGGCGTTGGGTTTTACGCCAGCTATATGGTTGCCGACACGGTCACAGTGATTAGCCGCAAAGCCGGCGGCAAGGCCGTGTGGGCATGGGAGTCAGACGGGCGTAGCGGTTTCACGGTGCGCAAACCGACCAAGGACGAAGAAGCCAAACTGGACGGGGAGCGCGGCACGGCGATTACCCTGCATATTAAGGATGAAGGCGCGGACTTCCTGCTCGATGAAAAAATCAAACAAACCGTGCAGCAATATTCAGACCATATCGATGTCAAAATCTTCCTCAGCACGCCGCAGGAAACCGAAGAGGGCGAAGGCCAGCCGATCAACAGCGCATCAGCCATTTGGACGCGCCCGAAAAATGAAATCACCAAAGAGCAATATACGGAATTTTATAAACACTTAACGGCCGGATTTGATGAGCCGCTGGTCACATCGCATTGGAAGGCCGAGGGCGTTATTCAATTTACCGCGCTGTTGTTCATTCCGACCCTGCGCCCGTGGGATTTATACGACCCATCGCGCAAACATTCCGTGCGGCTTTATGTGCGCCGGGTGTTCATCACCGATGATCTGGCCGAGCTGATGTATCCATGGCTGCGCTTTGTGCGCGGGGTAATCGATAGCGAGGACTTGCCGCTGAATATCAGCCGCGAAACGCTGCAATATAATCCGATCCTCAATAAAATCCGCTCCAGCGTTGCCAAACGGGTCTTGAGCGATCTGGACAAGCTTGCGCGCGATGATGCGCCGGGTTTTCTTGCCTTCTGGGGGCAGTTCGGCGCTGCGCTAAAAGAAGGGCTGTATGACGCACCCGAACACCGCGAGGCGATTTTCAAAGTCTGCCGCTTCCTTTCCACGCATGGGGACGGCGAAAAATTCGTTAGCCTTGATGAGTATGTTGAGCGCATGAGCGATGATCAGGACGAGATTTACTATATCAGCGGCGAAGATGCGCAAGTGCTGAAAAACTCTCCGCAGCTTGAGGGCTTTAAAGCGCGCGAACGTGAAGTGCTGTTCTTCACCGATACGATTGATGATTTCTGGCTGCAAAATGTTCACGACTATAAGGGCAAGACATTCAAATCCATCACCAAGGGCGATATCGATCTGGGTGATGATGAAGATTCTCAGGATGAAGAGAAAAAAGATGAGGCGAACAATAGCCCGCTCATCAGCGCGATCGGCGATGTCTTAAAAGACGAGGTCGACAGCGTGCGTTTTTCAAAACGCCTGACCGACTCCCCCGTCTGTCTTGTCGCGCCGGAAAGCGGTGTCGATATGCATATGGAGCGCGTTTTAAAAATTCACCAGAATTATGCCGGTGAGACCAAGCCTATTCTGGAGATCAATAAAAACCACGCGCTGATCAAAACGCTGGAGAGCCTTTCGGCCAACGATGATGCGTTTAAGGATGCGGCGTGGCTGCTGCTCGATCAAGCGCGCATCATTCAGGGCCAGCCTGTGAAAGACCTAGGTGCCTTCACCCGGCGCATGAGTGCGTTTCTCGAAAAAAGTTTGAAGTAAGTTTTACGGTGGAGAACGGCGGCACACGCCCGTCGTCTCGGATGTTGGGGTGTAATAACAACCGGGCGCCGAGCACACCATATCTGTGTAATGATCAAATCCCACATCACCGGCCGCACCGCCCGTCACCTGAACGCCCAGTGGAATTGGTGCTTCGGGACATGTTAAATCCAGCATCGCAGAGCGGGTTTGAATGGCATCCATCCCACCATTGGTTGCCGGTGTTGCCGCAGGCGGATTGGCCCCGGCAATCGCGTTTGCCCAATCCGCATTACGTGTTCCCGCCGGGCATTGCATCGGCAGATCGCGGTAATCATTTGCAGCCAAATCAGAAAACTTAAAAAATGTGTCTTCATCAAAATTATTACATTTGAGGAAGCTCCAGATCACATTCATAGAATCGCAAACGCCGCCTCCGCCCGTTCCGTCATAAACACCGCCGCCAAGCGAGTGATAAAAATTTTCCGACAGATAATTCTGTAAGACCGGATCGACAAGCAGCTCCAGCGGATCACCGCCCGCATTGGCAATAATGCCGCCAAGAAGACCTTCGCCCACGCTCTCAATAATGCCCTCAAGCCCGCTGCTGTCGCCGAGCAATATGGCTTGCGCAGCCGCCAGCGCCGTCAGCTCAATCATCATGCTTGTGATATCCCCATCATCAAGGGCGGATGTGGAACTCCAGACCATACCATACTGACGCAATTCATTGCGCCGCTGCGCGAAACAGGAATATTCCAAAACGCTGTCGGGCTTTAAAATCAGCTTTTCAGCAACCTCCATCTCGCGCTGCCCTTCCATCCATGCACGATCGGACAGCACATCGTAAACCTGCGTATCACAGGAGGTGCCGGGCAAAACTTCTGCCCACGCGCTCAGCGATAAAACACTGAAAAACATAATGAAAATTGAAAATAAGGGTAAACGCACCTTTTTCAAAACCCCAGCTCACTCGCTACCATTAACTCACTCATTATTTTAGCACAGACTGTGCGTAGGTGCATAATTTATAAGGAATTTTTCTACAACATGCCCTGATAGTGACGCTCGGCCATTTCACTGATTTCATCATCGGAGAAGTCAAAATGCCGCCCCAACTCTTCAATCATAACATGGCGGATCAAAACACCGAGATCATCCCCGCTCTCACACCACATATCCAAGATCGGACGGCGGTAGAGCACAAGCACATCGTCATCATTCGCGCTTTTACGCTCAACACCGGGAGAGATTTCTTTGCCGCTTTTATATAGCGCGAGCAGTTCATAGGGGTCTTCCAAATCCAAATCTTGCTCAGTCACTTCATCGGGAAATTCTTCAACAATAACCGTTAAATCATCTGAAAATTCCGCCAACTCTTCAGGCAGCAGTTCTTGCGCTTCTTCGGCCATCACCTCAAAGTCGTCACTGCTCGGTGGAACCGAGAAGTTCATGATGATCTGTTTATTGCTCAATGACACAGTATTGCTCCCAAAGCCCTGACCCTTGACCTGAATGCCCCGCATCTTGCGAGACCAGCCTTACGTGCTTATGTTAGATTCGTTTATGAATCTACGATGATTTGGGAGTTCATACAATGCCCGACACTCAAACACCCCCAGACCTTACACATAAGGTTTTTAAAATCGGGCGGTGGACGTGCTAACCGCTAGCTTTGAGCTGGCTTTAATAACGTCGCTTTATTTGCTTCTAATGCCTGCTCTTCCAGCATTAACCGCTTAACAGACTTAATTGCCATTTCCAAAATCATAACACCTGTATCTTCTTTGTTTTCACGAGCAATTTTCTGGTGCACGTTTGCAATTAAATCTAAAACCTCTTCCCAGCTAGGGTTTGGGTTTTTCTTAATAAGCGCAATGTAAGAATTTTTTGCATCTCGTTTTACACGAGACATCATATCTCTAATACTGTGTTGTTTTTGACCAGCAATTTTAGCGGAGCTTCTCAAGACTCTGGCAAAATATTTATTATGCTCAACAGGGTTTTCGCTCACCTCAGGATTGTTGACAAGATCCCATATATTTTTAAGCCGCATCTCATCCCGACACTCAACCCCGGCCGGTGTAACCTGTATCACGGCGTATTCATGGCTTTTTATCAGCGCGCTTATTTTATTAAACTCCCGAGAAAACGTCTCAACCGTACCATCTCGATAAGGCCGTTTTGTCGGAAGATGTATAATCATAGGTAACTTGTCGACTCCATACAGATAACCATTTGGACTGGGAATAGAGCGTAAATACGCCGAAAAACGGTCAAGAGCAACATTGGTCAAATCACGGGTTTCAATTGTATCACGAGAGCTTTTGCGTGCCCTATCCTGAGAAACAATCGCATTAAAATGACCATGCATTTCTGCATAACGGTGCAAATACCAGTCTTTCTTTCCAACCCAGCCTTGCAAATACACTGAGGACACGTAGCCATATTTATGCAACTGAGGCGCAAGGTAATGCGGCAGATTTTCATCAAGCAAGAGGCGTAAATTCTCTTGCGGCTTACCTGAAATTTTTTCGTAAGTTTCGGGGAAATGCTCGTACAACCAAGACGTGACTTTTTTCACGTCTTTTTTTGTCATGCCCAAACTCTGTGCAGCAACTTTTAAGCCTTCGTCATCCAGTGTTGCAAGCGATTGCCCAATAAACACATTCAAGCGTTCAGCTTTCTCCAGCGCGCTTAAATGTTCAGAAGGATTACTCAGTTCCGTTTGCAGCATATTTTATGTGAATAAATGATCCCACAAACAAAAACAAGTCTATAATTTTGAATCATGAACGACTACGCCACAGGCGCTTAAGCCCTCTTTATTGTTTGAAAAATATCGTGTAGTGTTCTCGAAAATTAAAATCTCCTCAAAGGTTTAGAATGGTTGAAAAAATCCTCGACGCATTGAATGCACATAACATCAATATGGCCACGGGCGTTCCCGATGGCTGGATCGTGCCGATCATTAACGGCCTCAGCAATGATGATCGTTTTGATTACATCGCCGCGGCCCGCGAAGAAGAATGCTTCGGCATCGCCGCCGGCATCGCGATGAGCGGCAAGCGCGTTCTGGTTGTCATGCAAAATTCCGGCTTTCTAAATTCCGTCGGCGCTTACACCACTCTGTGTCAAAAATATCAAACGCCTTTTGTATGCCTGATCGCGCATCGCGGCGGCATTAATGACGCGAACGGTTACGATCCCAATAAATATCGTTCTTTTGAGGCCATTACGCGCGGCATGAATTTATTCGTTCATGAAACAACATGGGAAACGATTGCGACTGACATTCCCAAAGCCATGGCACGATCAGAAGGCGCGGGCGAGCCGAGCTTTGTAACTCTGACAGACAGGCCCGCATCATGAAACAAGCAAAAGCTTTTGAAATCCTGTCCGCCTATGCGCAAAGCCAAAATGCGCTGGTTGTCTCTGATATCGGCTCACAATCTTTATGGCTGAAAGCCGCAGGCGATCGTGATGAGAACCTCTATCTTTCAGGCCCGATGGGGATGGCCTCTTCCGTTGCACTCGGCGTTGCGATGGCGAACAAAGACCGGCTGGTCATTGCCGCGTGCGGTGACGGCGCGCTGGGCATGAACATGACATCGCTGGCGACCATATCGCATGCAAAACCATCGAACCTGATCGTTGTCGTTTTGGATAACGGTATATATGAGTTCACGAATTCCCTGCCCGTTCCGGCCCTTGGCGTTGATTGGAGCAAAATCTCCGAAACCTACACAGGCTTCGAAAGCACAGTTGATTTGGGCGAGATTGAGCAATTGGATACAAAAAACGGTCCGCATTTCGTTCACGCCCCGATTGAAGGCGGAGAGCTGCCGCCCGGCCCCGGTGTGCATCCCGTTGATGTCCATCACCGCTTTAAAAAGCTGCTCAGCGCGCACAATGTGAAGAACTCAACAAAACAGCAATGCTAGGGTTTATTGTTTTTTAAGATTCATGTAGGATAATAGAAGAAGTTAGCAGGAGGCCAACTTATGACATCAATTCCCGCAGCATTAGCGGCGCAGCAAGCAATCTTACAGCAAAATGTAGCCCTGTCGGTGATCAAGCAAAATGCACAAGCTGATCAGGCCTTTGCCAATGTTATCAAAGAAACCATTGAAAACACACCGCAACCTGGTGGTCGTGGTTCTAATGTAAATATTCGGGTTTAAAACTAAACCAACTCCCACGCTACATTCCATCTTTCCCGCAAGCGTTTTGCATGCTCAATCACACGAAAGCACAAATATTCGGTGCTATGCTCCCCCATGATCGCCTGTAAGTTTTCCGCCGCCATTTCAAACTGAATCAGTTCGGTTTCCAAGTCACTCATCGCAGTTAAAATCTTATCTCTTTGCGGTGATCTTTTATAAAGCGGGCGTTTGAACAATGTTCTGAACATGCGTATCTCTCCTTCTTTTTTGCTCTACTGTCATCCCGAGCGAAGTCGAGGGATCTTAGATCCCTCCATGCGCTGCGCTTAGTCGGGATGACATTGATATTGAGGGCACCAAAGGGGTGCCGGGAGTTTCGTAACATGCACAAAGCCATGTGGACCTATTCCCCGAAGGTATTGTATTCAGCCCACTCCCGACGCAAGGGAAAGTAGCCTACAACAAAATGCAGGCATAACAAACCGCTCGTATCGGGAGCGGAACCGCTTTGTACAACGTTACGAAACGTCAAAATCACAATAGCAAAAACTTTCCAAAATAGAAAGTTCTTTATTTAAACAATCATGAGTTTATATCTTTAAGCCACCGCGCTGAGCAGATGGTGAGAGGCCCACAGCTCTTGTAGAACTTGTGCCATATGGCGGATATCTTCCTCAGAATGCGCGGCGGTCGCAGTCAGGCGCAGGCGTTCTGTGCCGCGCGGCACGGTTGGGTAATTAATCGGCTGCACATAGATATCGTAATCATCCATCAAAATATCGGTCACTTCACGGCAGCAATTCGGCTCACCCACGACGAGCGGCACAATATGGCTCTCCCCTTCCATGAAGGGCATACCCGCATCCCGGAGCAAACCCTTAAACAGCGCAACATTGCGGCGCATTCTCTCACGCTCGATCTGTGAGGTTTTCAAATGCTCTACTGCCGCACGCGATGCCGCCAAAACGGACGGCGGAAGGCTGGTGGTAAAAATAAAGCCGGAAGCAAAAGAGCGGATCGCGTCAATCACCGCGCGCTTGCCGGTGATGAAACCGCCCATACAGCCATACGCCTTACCAAATGTGCCTTCGATAATATCAATGCGCTCCATCAGGCCGCGCTCTTCCGCAACGCCGCCGCCGCGCGGACCGTAAATGCCCACCGCATGCACCTCATCCAGATAGGTCATGGCGTTGTATTTATCCGCCAGATCGCAGGTTTCCTTGATTGGCGCGATGTCACCATCCATCGAATAGACAGATTCAAAGGCGATAATCTTCGGACGCTTCGGATCAATGGATTTAAGAATTTCTTCCAAATGCTCCATGTCGTTATGGCGGTAGATAATCTTTTCCTGCTTGGAGCTTTTAATGCCGTGAATCATCGAGGCATGATTCATTTCATCGGAAATAAACACACAATCGGGAAGCAGCTTACCCAGCGTGCTGAGCGCCCCTTCATTGGCGACATAGCCGGACGAAAAGACCAAACCGGCCTCTTTATTATGAAGATCGGCAACGGATTGTTCCAGCTCCACATGATAGCGGGTTGTGCCGGAGATATTGCGCGTACCGCCCGCGCCCGCTCCTGTGGAATCCAGCGCTTCTTTCGCGGCGGCGATCACTTTGGGGTGTTGGCCCATGCCGACATAATCGTTTGAGCACCAAATAGTAATCTCTTTAACCGAACCATCGGGCGCGTAATAATTCGCTTTTGGGAAATTTCCGACAATGCGCTCAATCGCTGCAAAATAGCGGTAGCGGCCTTCTTGTTTAATTCCCTCAATACAGGCTTCGAAATGGCTGTTGTAATCGATGGTCATAATATATCGCGATCCGAATTAATTTTGCTTTTTGTCTTATTGCACTGGGGCTTACTTTACAAGGCCAAACACGCAATGTCTTTGATTTTCATCAAATCCGCATACAAGCGAACATAAGCTTATTATAAGCCAAACATGTTCACAAGCTGCTCGGCCCGGCTTAAATCTTTATCGAGCGCGGCCATCGTTTTACCCATATCGGGCGTATCATCTTTTTGCCAGGTCCGCAGAACATTCAGATACACGCCCGTCAGCCCTGTCACCTTCAGCGCGCCGCGCAGGCCCGTTGTCTCAACTCCGGCAGCTTCGAGCATCCATGTCATAGAACGGCACAAATGGGGCATACTGATCACCGCCTGTTTCGGATCGAGCTTGAAAGAGCCGAGAATAGCCACCAACCCTTCGCGGTATTCATTCAGGATATCAAAACGCTCCATCATCACATCAAACAAACGGTCGCGCGCATTCATCTCAAAATCCGGCTCACCGATATTTTCCAGCACCTGACGGTCGATGCGCCGCCCCAGCGCGGTTAGAATATCGCTCTTATCCTCGAAATAATCATGCAACTGCGCCAGATCAATCTGCGCCTCCTGCGCCAGATCGCGCAAAGAGAGCTGATCCCAGCCGCGCGCTGCCGCCATTTTCAGGGCGATCTCGATCAGCTTTTGCTTATCCGCTGTTTTGGTTGCTGTTGCAGGCATGGCTCTTGGTTTTTACCTCTCTATAGGTTAGAGATATAGCCACAAACTGAAGAATCACACAAGGAATAGAAGAAATATGTCAGAACCAAGATTGGGCGTGGTTGCCGTTGGAAATGCACTGGTGGATGTTATTGCGCAGGTCAGCGATGAATATCTGGAGCAACAACACCAAGAACACGGCATGGAAAAAGGCGCGATGACACTGGTTGATGAAGCGCGCGCCGTTCAAATTTATTCCGACATGACAAATTCAACAGAAACCTCCGGCGGATCAGCAGCCAACACCATGGCGGGTTTTGCGTCCTTCGGCGGTCAGGGCGGCTTTATCGGCAAGGTGGCAGATGATGAGCTGGGCCAGACATTCAGAAACGACATTCAGTCTTTAGGGCTACAGTTTGATACGCAACCCTTGGTGATGGGCTCTCAAACAGGGCGCTGCATGATCCTTGTTACGCCCGATGCGCAGCGCACGATGAATACATTTTTAGGCGCAAGCGTCGAGCTTGGCCCGAACGATGTTGACCGCGACCTAATTACCAGCGCCAAGGTCACCTATCTGGAGGGGTATCTTTTCGATAAAGAACAGGCAAAACAAGCCTTCATCAGCGCCGCAGAATATGCGCACGAAGCAGGCCACCGCGTTGCGCTAACCCTCTCCGATCCGTTTTGTGTCGACCGCCACCGCAGCGATTTCCTGCGCTTGGTTGAAAACCATGTCGATATTCTGTTTGCCAATGAGGAAGAGATTAAATCCCTGTTCATGCAAGAGAGTTTCGACGACGCAAAATCCGCGATCAGCCAGCATGTTGAAATTGCCGCCCTGACGCGCGGTGAAAAAGGCGCGCTCATCCTGCATAACGGACAGGAGACCGTGGTTGCTGCCGAGCCAGTTGCCAAAGTTGTCGACACCACAGGCGCGGGCGATCAGTTCGCCGCCGGATTCTTGTATGGTTTTACCCAAGATATGGATATGGCCGCCTGCGGGAAGCTAGGCGCGATTGCCGCCGCCGAAGTGATTAGCCATATCGGGCCACGTCCATTAGTGAGTCTTGCAGACCTGCTGAAAAAAGCGGCCTAAAACCGCCCTTCAAACAGTGCCAAATCATCCGCGTCCGGGCAAACGATGCGCACCTCTTTCAGCCCTTCATACAGGCGTTCTTGAATGCCTTGAGAAATCAGGCGGGCGGCGCGCTGCTTGGGGAAACCGTTCTTACCCGCTCCGATAAACGGAATAGATACCGAGCGAAGCCCCATATCAAAGGAAAGCTCCAGCGCCTTGCGCGCCGCATACAGCAAGAATTTATCGCGGCGATCAAATTCAGTTCTCCACACAGGAATAATGCAAAAGAAAATATGATCGCAAGGAAGAGTAAAACCGGGAATGGCGTAAATATCGCTCGGGCGCGGATTGATGACGTTTTCCTGCAGAAAAATTTCCAAGTCCTCCCCCGCCGCCTCACGAATGGAGTCATTGAGCGAACCTTTATATTCAAGGTTTTGCGGGATAATTGTTAGAATGGAATCGGTATCTTGGTACGTAATATCCCCAAGGACTAATTTTATCCTCTCAGAATAAGGATTGGATCGCTCCGGCGGCTCTGTTATGACTGAACTCATGCGCTTAGGAATTTTCTTTTCATTTTTCGCTCTTTTTATACTGCCATTAAGCAGTTATGCCGACCAGACTTATTACGGGCTGGCTATGCATGGCAAGCCTAAATACGACCAAGGCGCAACGCATCTGGACTATGCCAATCCCGACGCGCCAAAGGGCGGTGCGATGACTATGGGCGCGATCGGCACGTTTGATACGCTCAACCCCTATTCTATTAAGGGCAAGGCCGCCGAGGGGCTCAATCTGGTTTATGACCGCCTGATGGCCCGCGTCTGGGACGAGCCTTTTACGATGTATCCCTTGATTGCCGAGCGGGTTGAAATTCCTGAAGACCGCTCCGCGATCACTGTCCATATCAACCCCAAAGCGCGCTTTCATGACGGTAGCCCCGTTACGGCCGATGATGTGATCTTCTCTTTCGAGACGCTAAAAAACGAAGGCCGCCCGAATATGCGCCAGATTTACAAGCTGGTTAAGAGCGTGGAAAAGCGTGACGAACGCACCGTTCATTTCGCATTCGGAGAAGGATACGACCAAGAAACCGTGATGATTGTGGCAATGATGCCCGTGCTCTCCAAAGCCTATTGGGAGGGGCGCACATTCGATTCTACAACGCTGGACATCCCTGTACTAAACGGCCCCTACCGCATTGCCGCAGTTGATCCGGGACGATCCATTACCTATGAGCGCGTACCCGATTACTGGGCCAAAGACCTGCTGGTCAATGCCGGGCATTTCAATATCGATCGCATCACCTATGAATATTACCGCGATGACGGCGTAGCGTTCGAGGCATTTAAATCCGGCGATATCGGTCTGCGCCGTGAGTTCGATGAGGGCAAATGGGCCAGCGCCTATGACTTCCCTGCCTTAAAAAATGGCGATGTGATTGCCGAAAATCTGGCCCATGGCCGCCCGGAAAAGGCGCAAGGCTTTATCTTCAACACCCGCCGCGCGCCCTTTGATGACATCCGCGTGAGAGAAGCGCTCAGCTTGCTGTTTGATTATGACTGGGCGAATAAAAATCTGTTCCACGGGCAATATAAACGCATTGAGAGCTATTTCCCAAATTCACAGCTCGCCGCGCCTGTGCCTTTACGTGAAGAAAGTGATCTGCGCGTGAAGATGCGCCAAGCCGATGAGCTGCTGAAACAGGCGGGTTGGGAGGTTGAAAACGGCAAGCGGGTAAAAGACGGCGCGCCCTTCGAATTTGAAATTCTGCTCAACGCACCCGAGGATGAAAAACTCGCCCTGCATTTTAAACGCAGTCTAGAGCGCATGGGCATATTCCCGCGCATTCGCGTACTCGATACCGCCGCCTATCGCGGCCGCTTGAATGACTATGATTTCGATATGACGATTTACTTTTGGCGCAACAGCTTATCGCCGGGCACGGAACAAAACCTATATTGGACATGCGAAGCGGCAAACAGCCCGGCGCGCTGGAATTTCCCCGGTATTTGCACGCCTGAAATTGATGCTCTGGCAGGCAGCATTGCTTCGGCCAAAAGCCGGGAAGAGCTGGTCGATAAAATCCACACCCTTGATAAAGCTTTGATCGATGGTCACTACATGATCCCGCTGTTTTATTCCGGCGTTGATCATGTCGCCTATTGGAAACCGATCAAGCGCCCTGAAAACACACCGCTTTACGGGATGGTGCTGGAAAGCTGGTGGATAGATAGCAGCCAAAACCAGAAAACTGATTGAGCCTGCCCGCCGCGCTTGTTATCCTTCGAGTGCTAAAACTTGAATTCTCAGGGTATATCCGAATGTCCATCACACGCCCCCTTATTCTATCCTCTTTCGCCGCGGCCCTGTTGCTCGGCGCGTGCAGCTCTGTCCCCAGAGATCTTGATGAGGGGCAGTATTGGGCGCGCGCGAATGTAGCCGAGTCGATCTGGCTGCAAGGGCCAAAGGCACAACAAGTACTCAACCGCGACATTGCGCGCTGCGTGAGTGAGCTGAAAGAACTGGAGCGTTTAGGCGCGGTTAAAAACCCAATTCCTGCTGACATTAATGGCCGCGTGCTAGATCCCGATCAGTATCAGTTAGAAAGCTGGGATACGCCCGAGCGTGATGAGAATTTGTACGCCGAGCATAGCGATTACCACGACTTTGAAGGCTGTATGCTGAGCAAGGGATGGGAGCGCGTGAAATTCGTTGGCTTCAAGCAATCTGAAGAATCGCGCAAAAATTACCTGAAGTCACATGTCGACTATGAGTATAATTCACGCGTCGGCGCAAAGCGTGACCCGTGGAACCCCTCTTCGAGTGAACACGGCCCCTACAGCGAATTAAACGATTAAAGTTTAAACGCCGCCAGTTTTTCCAAAACCATATCAACGCTGAGCGACTCCATTAGGCAGGGCGCACTTCGCGGGCTATAGCCTTGATAATCGATCAACTCATCAAAACTTTCGGGCGTGCGGGCATAATTTGTATGATCGCCCCAAGGCGCATAAATATGCGGATAGCTGGGCCCGAACAGGCCCAGTGTCGGTGTACCGGCCGCGGCCGCGCAGTGCATCAGGCCGGAATCATTGCCGATATAAAAATCACAGCGCGATAAACACGCGGCCGCCGTACCCGGATCGGTCTTGGCAATCACATCAATTTGCCGCTCAACGGGAACAGAGGCCAGAACCGCGCGCGCCGTCTCTTCCTCGCCCGGCGCTGCAAATACAGCCACACGCGCACCGGGCATCATTCCATCCGGCGCGGTTATATTCGCGATCACCTCTATAAACCGATCCGCCGGCCAGGTCTTCGCCAGCCAGTTTGCGGTCGGCCCGACGCCCAAAACTCTATCCCCATCGGGAATAAGTGCCGCCGCGTCTTGTTCCTGCTGCGCGCTGAACCAGAGCTTCGGATCGGGCGTGTAATCCAGCTTCATCACCGCCGCATTTTGCTGAGCTTTATGCAGCCCGCGGTCAATATGCCGCCCGTAAATATGACGTGCCTTCGCGCGGATCAGGCGCGAAACGGCAGAGTTGCGCAGATCCACAACCATATCCCAGCGCGTACCGACCACCTGTCTCCATAATTCAATCCAGTGCTTATTGCGTTTTTGTTTTTTGAGCGGGATCACGCGCTCCAGCTGTGGATACCCTTCAAACAAAGAGGCCGCCAGCGGCCCGCAAACAATTGTCACCTTGGCATTGGGGTGCTCACGCGTTATATGATTGAGCAAGCCTGTCGATAAAACGGCATCCCCAATACGGCTGGCGGTGATAAACAGAATATTCATGGCAGACATAATGACAGAAAACGCCTTCTACACAAGACTTGAAAAGCGCGGCCTGATCCAGATTGAGGGCACGGACCGCAAGGCGTTTTTGCAAGGTTTGATCACCAATGACATTGAAAAACTCGCACCCGGCGCGCTGCTTTATGCCTGCCTGCTCAGCCCGCAGGGGAAATTCCTGCACGACTTCTTTATCGCCGAGGGGAACGAGGTTTTGCTGCTGGAGTGTGAGGGCGGAATGCGCGCGCAAGACCTGTATGAGCGTTTGAACAGATACCGCCTGCGCGCAGATGTTCACATCTCGGTCGAAGAACACGTTCCTGTTTATGCCGTCCTAACTTCACTGTCATCTCGACCGACCGCAGGGAGTGGAGAGATATTAGATCCCTCGACTGCGCTCGGGATGACCATTTTAAAAGATCCCCGCCACAACAATATGGGCTATCGCAGTTTTGAAAAGCCCGACCTGCCTGAGCAACCTTTTGAAACATGGGATACGCAGCGCATAAAACTCTGCATCCCCGACGGCAGCCGCGATTTGATCCCTGAAAAATCCACCATGGATGAGGCCCGCATGGATCAGATCGGCGCCATTGATTACGATAAGGGCTGTTATGTGGGGCAAGAGCTGACCGCGCGCATGCATTATCGCGGTCTAGGCAAAAAACATCTGCAAATGGTGAATATCAATGACCTGCCGGAGAAAGCGGAGCTGCGCTCACGCTGCGGCGATATTGGATTGGCATTGGTGAGGGGGGATATTTACAAGGATGGCGCTTCGTAAACCAGTCCGTACGGGGGCGGCTTAAATGCGCCCATTTCCGCCCATTCCGCACGCGAAAACATAGTCTGACTCAAATCGCCGACTTCCCATTTTTTTATAGCACTTGGTAATAAAAACGCTTTAACTTCATCGGGGATTTTAGCTTCAACCTCGCGCAGCTTTTCCAAGCTTAGTTTTTCTTCGGGAGGCCATGAACAAACAAGACCTACAAACTTGTAATAGGCACATTCACGTCCTGAGAAATCACGAGCAGCTTGTTTGTAAGTTTCCTCCTCAATTGAAAAATAATCAAAACCTTTCTTTTTCAGGTCTTTATAAACAACTTCTCTCGCATCATTTATGTTCTCCACGGCTTTAAAAACCTCTTCAGACTTCCCTCCCTGAAAGAAATTAGCCAGCATGATTATTTTCAAATATGCAACTAACAAATAGTTATCGATTTTACATTCACCTTGCACAGGCTTTAGCGAAATCGCCAGCTTACACAGAGGATTCCCAACAATACGGCGAAGCTCAAGAACGTTAAGCATCCTGCCATGTAAGTTTATCTTCGGCATAGGATCGAAATCATTTTTTGCTGTTTTTTCCATAGAATTAAACTACACACTGTAAAAACTATGTCAATTGAAAAACAATGCCGTAATTATTGGATTAGTATTGGCGAGAGGCAAGGATGATTAAACATCAAACAAGAGTTTAATTCTATCGTCCCATTCATTTGTATCCAACGTATGGCGCGTTAAAACTTTTAAACTCGCACCTATCGACGTTAATTTAATGCCGTTTTTTTCAGCAAACATTTTAAGCTTGTCTGAACACCTAATAATGTCGGAATCAATTTTTGTGTAGACTTGCTTCTCGGCCGCTTCTTGAAACTTTTTGAGATTACTTACAAACTCCCTAGCCATCGGTTCATAATACTCATTTATAGAGTCACGAACGCTCTCTTTATCTTGTAGGGCAGCGGCCTCATCGCGATTCACATTGGAAAAGTGATACAAATGCGCTCTTTGCATACTGAAAATAAAGCTTAGCTCATCCGTCAGCTCCGGCTCGGCCATAACAAATCCTTGAAAAAAGTTATGACCAAAGATAAACCGATTATCAGCTAAAAAGCAAGAATGGCTGTTTTTTAAACGACGCGCTCGCCGAACATCACGAAGTACAAAGTCACCAGAAGCACGGCAATAATAAAAGCCAGCACGAGAACTAAATCCCAGCGGCTGAACAGGTGATACATATCGAAGGTCACGCCTTCGTCTTTTTTATCTGTTTTCTTTTTGCTCATAGCTTAGGCCGCCTTTTTGGCCTCCGTGTTAGAGGCTTCAGGCTTTCCCCGCGCCTCCGCCCGAATGCTTGCTTGTGCCGCCGCTAAGCGGGCAATTGGCACGCGGTAGGGTGAACAAGATACATAGTCTAAGCCGATACTCTCACAGAAGGCAATCGAGTCGGGATCACCGCCATGCTCGCCGCAAATACCGACCTTCAGATCAGGGTTGGTGGCGCGGCCGCCCACGCTCGCCAGCTCGACCAGACGGCCCACGCCATCCACGTCCAGCGTCTGGAACGGGTCGCGCTCGAATATGCCGTGACCAACATAGGCGGGCAGGAAGTTCGCCGCGTCATCACGGCTCATCCCCAGTGTTGTTTGCGTCAGGTCATTTGTGCCGAAGCTGAAGAAATCCGCGCTTTGCGCCACTTCATTGGCCGTCAGTGCGGCGCGCGGCAGCTCGATCATCGTGCCGACGAGATATTGCAGCTCTGCGCCCTTTTCTTCAAAGACCGCCTTGGCCGTATCTTCAACAACCTTGCGCAGCATCTCCAGCTCTTTATGCGTACCGATCAGCGGGATCATCACCTCAGGGATAATCTTCCCGCCCGCCTCGATCGCGCCTTCGAAAATTGCGCGGGCCTGCATTTCATAAATTTCCGGGTACGTAATACCGAGGCGGCAACCGCGGTGGCCGAGCATCGGATTGGCTTCATGCAACTCACCCAGACGGCGTTCTACCGCGTCACGCTCAATGCCCGCAGTCTTGGCAAAATGCGCAATATCCTCATCGCTGTGCGGCAGGAATTCATGCAACGGCGGATCGAGCAAGCGCACCGTAATCGGCAGGCCGTCCATAATTTTAAACAATGCGGTGAAATCACTGCGCTGCTCAGGCAAAAGTTTAGCCAGAACATCGCGGCGCTCTTCTTCGGTCGTTGCAAAAATCATCTCGCGCACATTTTGAATACGCTCAGGATCGAAGAACATATGCTCGGTGCGGCACAGGCCAATCCCTTCCGCGCCGAATTCAATCGCCGTTGTCGCATCCAGCGGCGTTTCGGCGTTTGTGCGCACACGCATGCGGCGGCGCGCATCCGCCCATTCCATCAGGGTCGAGAAATCACCGGAAAGCTCTGGCTGAATAGTTGGAACTTCGCCCCAGATCACTTCACCGCTGGAGCCATCGATTGTAATGATATCACCATCCTTAATCGTGCGTTGGCCGACATGGATTTGCTTGGCAGAGGCATCAATATGCAGCTCCCCTGCTCCGGCCACACACGGCTTACCCATACCGCGCGCAACAACGGCGGCGTGGCTGGTCATTCCGCCGCGCGAGGTTAGAACCCCTTGCGCCGCGTGCATCCCGTGAATGTCTTCGGGGCTGGTTTCCTGACGGCAAAGAATAACCTTCTCGCCCTTATTCGATAGCGCTTCGGCTTCATCGGCTGTGAACACGACATGGCCGGACGCCGCGCCGGGAGAGGCCGGCAAGCCCTTAGTCAAAATATCCTTGCTGGCCTGCGGGTCGAGCGTCGGGTGCAACAGCTGATCCAGAGAGCTGGCATCAATGCGCAAAAGCGCCTCTTCCTGCGTAATCAGCCCTTCATCAACCATATCAACGGCGATCTTGAGCGCCGCCTGCGCCGTGCGCTTCCCCGTGCGGGTTTGCAGCAGATACAGCTCCCCGCTCTGCACGGTAAATTCAATGTCCTGAACGTCCTTGAAATGCTTTTCCAGCTTCTCACGCAGCGCGTCGAGCTTGGCAAATACGTCCGGCATGGTCTCTTCCATGGACGGCAGATCGCTGCCCTCTTTCTCGCGGCCATATTTGGTCAGCGATTGCGGCGTGCGAATGCCCGCCACAACGTCTTCGCCCTGCGCATTGATCAGATATTCGCCGTAGAAATAATTCTCGCCCGTGGACGGATCGCGCGTGAAAGCCACCCCGGTCGAACAATCCTCGCCCATATTGCCAAAGACCATCGCCTGCACGTTTACGGCTGTGCCCCATTTATCGGAAATCTCGTTAATGCGGCGGTAAGATACGGCGCGCGGGGTCATCCATGAATCAAACACTGCGCCGATCGCGCCCCAAAGCTGCGCCTCGGGGTCTTCCGGGAAGGCCGCGCCTGTGTCACGCTCCACCAGCTCTTTATACTCCTCGACAATTTCTTGCCAGCCTTTGGCATCGATGTCGGTATCTTGTTTTTTGCCGTTGTGACGCAGATAGCTGTCGATCACATCTTCAAATTCATGATGATCAACACCCAGAACCACATTCGAATACATCTGGATAAAGCGGCGGTAGGAATCCCACGCGAAGCGCTCATCGCCCGATTGTGTCGCGAGACCTTGTACGGTTGTGTCGTTCAGACCCAAATTCAAAACCGTATCCATCATGCCCGGCATGGACACGCGCGCACCTGATCGCACAGACACCAGCAGCGGGTTATTCGCATCGCCGAAGCTCATGCCAACGGATTTTTCAATTCCTGCTAGAGCGTTTTCAACTTCGCTTTTCAGAGTATCGGGATAGTTTTTATCGTTATCGTAATAGGCGGTGCAAACATCGGTCGTGATCGTAAATCCGGGAGGAACAGGAAGACCGAGAGAGGCCATTTCTGCCAGATTGGCGCCCTTGCCCCCCAGCAATTCGCGCATCGATCTGTCGCCTTCTGTCTTATCTTTGCCGAAACTATATACCCATTTGGTCATAATTTTACTCTCCTGAAAGTCACGCTCACGGCGGCTAAAAGCTATCTTTACCGAGGGTTTAACCGCATTTCATACAGATGTCAAAAAATATTAGGATATGTGCGCCTTTTACGCCACCCCTTGAGCCGATTCTGTCCTCAAACTTTTCTGTTTTTTTATTGACATAATAAAAAATTATTTGTAGTATACCTCAAATTCGAAACTTACAGCAGTTGATTAAGAGGAAAGAAATAATGAGCAATGACAATTTTCAAAACTTTATTACTTCTAAGTTCGGTGAAGGCGCTTTTGCACAAGTAAACCTGGAAGAAGGAAAATTGGAGTTTTTTAGAAAAGACGCTGTTGTTGATGACGTTAACACAGACATCATCAATACCACGGACGAGTTCATCGATTTAGATGGAAAAGTTTCAAATTGGGAAAGTACCAGAAACGCTTTTATGCAGTTCCTGCACAATACGCCTAAATCATAGTTTTCACCATCATCAAGCACAGCTGATCATCCAGCGGGCGCACCTCGTTGGGTGCGGTGAGTTTGCGGTCATAGGTCACGCCGTTCCCATCGGCAACATAGCCGAGCTTGCCATAGAGCCTTTGCGCCGGGCCGGCCTGCGCGGCGACACTCACACCGATCCCGATCTGGTCCTTACCCCGCGCGCGGGCCAGATTTTCACAATGCTCAATCAGCATGGTAGCAATGCCGCAGCGGCGAAAATTCGGCAAAACGTTCAAATCCTGCACCTCAGGAATTTCCAGTTTTTGAAACAGCGCATATTTGGGAAACCAGTTCAGAATGCAATAGCCGGTATCAACCCCATCCAGAACCGCGATATAAATCTCGCGCATACCGCTTTCGACACGGTCGAATTGATGCTCGAAATAGCCGTAATCCTTGCCCGTTCCCATAGCCGCAATCATGCACTCAAGGCGGAAAACGTCGCCGCGCTCCGCCTTGTGAATAACCAGCTTTTCTAATTGCTCAATCGCCATCGCATTCTCTACACTTTATCCATGTCTATTATTCACATTATAGCCGTCTTTGTCCTGACAATATTTTTTGCCAATAACGCCTTGGCGGAAACGCAGTCACCTTTTCAGGGCGGGTTGAAATACACCGCCATTCGCAAGGCCGAAAATGCCGCACCGGCACAACCGACAGAGTTAGACGCAGATAATCAAGATGAAGACAGCGCCGCCGCGCGTGTCTGGAGAAAATATCAGGATCTGGCCACGGGCCAAGCCGCCGATACTGAAAATGATACGGGCAAAGAGACGCCGGAAGCAACGGTGAATACCGATGTAGAGCCTGCGCCCCAAAATGCGGGAAACACAGGACTGTCAGGATTGATGCAGCAATATCAGCACAACAAGCAAAGCCGCAGCGAAATGCACACCATCAAGATCAAGCAGCCCGAACCGGTAGCGCCGCCTAGCGTGCCGGATGTAAACGCGAATTGAAGACTCAAAATTCTTGCCGGAATTCGTAAAAGCTGCTTTAACAGCCAGTATGAACGCACAAGCCGTACAAACAAAACCGACCAGCGAAAACCCGCTCGAAGCACTCTCCAGCCTGCTTGAGACGGATATGAAAGCGGTGAATGCCGCGATCATTAAACATATGGATTCGCCTGTTGCGCTGATCCCGCAGCTGGCCACCTATATTGTGGCGGCTGGGGGTAAACGCATTCGCCCGCTCCTCACTCTCGCCTGCACGTCGATTTACGGCGGAGAGATGGCGCGCGCCCACGGCCTGTCCGCCGCGGTAGAATTCATCCACACAGCAACCTTGCTGCATGATGATGTGGTTGACGAGAGCGAGGAGCGCCGCGGGCAAAAGGCCGCCAATCTGATTTTCGGCAATCAAGCCAGCGTACTGGTCGGGGATTTTCTGTTCTCCCGCGCCTTCCAATTGATGACGGCGGACGGCTCTTTGGGCATCCTAAAAATTCTATCTGACGCCTCCGCGATCATCGCACAAGGCGAGGTGATGCAGCTCGCCACCACCGGCAACCTCTCCACCACCATGGATGATTATATTGAGGTGATTAAAGCCAAAACCGCCGCGCTGTTTGCCGCCGCCTGCGAGGTTGGCCCGGTGATTGCGGGCGCCGATAAATCCGCCGCCAGCGCCATGGCGGAGTACGGCTTGAATATGGGCATTGCCTTCCAGATTGCCGATGATGCGTTGGATTATGATGCAGATCAGGATGCGCTGGGCAAAACCATCGGCGATGATTTCCGTGAAGGGAAAATGACAGCGCCCGTCCTGTTTGCTCTCGCGCAAGCCGACGAGGAAGAGAGAGCTTTCTGGACCCGCACACTAGTGGAAAAAAATCAGCAGGATAGAGACCTCGCGCAAGCTCAAGAAATTTTAAACAGACACAGCGCGCTAAAACGCTCACTCAAGCTAGCTGAAGAGTACGGAGAAAAAGCACGCCTCGCGCTGGCCGAAGCGCCCGATCATAACTTGCGCGCCCTGCTCGATGCGCTCATACCCTATACAATTCATCGTGGATCTTAAAATTTAATCGGCGGAAAAGCTGTCAGAGTCATCTTCCATCAGCTCTCGCAGTACGCGCCCGTCCGAGTTGGGATTGGTCTCGCCAAACCGTTGCTCCCAGATTTTTAAAATCTGATCAGGCAATGTATCAATATCAAAGGGCTTATAAATAATCCCTAAGACACCCAAAGCCTTATAGCTTTCCTGCATCACAATCTTGGTCTTGCCGGTCATGAAAATAACAGGAATATCTTTGCCATCTTTATTCGCGCGCAAATAATCAAGCGTATCTGGCCCGCTCATCTCCGGCATCTGCAAGTCCAGCAAAATCAAATTAGGCTGCAGCTCGTTTAAGCGCGAAAGCATTTCCTTTCCACTACCACAGGTTGCCATTACGATTTTATGCTTTGGATCGCCCTTCTCATACGCCTTGCGGACAAGCTGGCGGATTTCAAAGTCATCATCAACATAAACAATACGGTTGGGTCGTTCTGAATTTGGCACTTTTAAAAACGCTTTTTTGTTTGATATGTAACCTTCAGTATATAAGAAAATGCTTTTTTATACAGCTTAAATTTTACGTTTTTAGAGCTATATAATTTTTAAACACGCTTTATAATGCCTAGTCCTTACGGCGAACGTAAGGACAAACAAAAAAACAGAAAAGATTTTTTCAAAACACAATGGAATCATCCGCACACCAACCATCCTGCTGCTCTTCGGATCATGGCGACCATTCCCACGGTAACAAACGCTTTGACATTATTTTGCATGGCAGCCTGCTGATTATTTTCCTTGCGCTTGTCGGCTATATGTTTGCGCCGCAGATCACACCGTTGCATGATTTCGCCTATGCAATTATCGATCTGGCCCACAAAATGTGGTGGGGCGTGGTTTTAGGGATCACCTTTGTCGGGCTGATGAGCAAAATTCCCAAAGAATATTTTCAGGCCATATTGGGGCGCGGTGACACGGTCGGCGGTATTTTCCGCGCAACCTTTGCCGGATTGCTGCTTGATTTATGTTCCCACGGCATTCTTTTGATCGGTGCGAAGCTTTATGAGCGCGGCGCCTCGCTGGCACAGGTTATGGCGTTTTTGATCGCCAGCCCGTGGAATTCACTTTCGCTGACGATTATCCTAATCGCCTTGATCGGACTAAAATGGACTTTGGTCTTCATTGCCGGTTCAGCGCTGATTGCGGTTGTAACGGGCCTTATTTATTTGGCGCTGGTCAATGCAGGCGTGCTCCCCAAAAATCCGCACAGCATCGATCTGCCGCAGGATTTCTCGCTCATACAGGATGCGAAAAGCCGCTTAAAAAGGTTCAAGCCCAACAGAGCTTATTTCAAAGATGTCATCACAAGCGGGCTGAGCGAGGCCACGATGCTACTGCGCTGGCTGTTGCTGGGAATGATCTTGGCCGCGGCCATTCGCGCCTTTGTGCCTCCCGATATTTTTACCAACTGGTTTGGACCAAGCCTGATGGGACTTGTGCTCACTCTTGTTGCCACCACAATTATTGAGGTCTGCTCGGAAGGCTCCGCCCCGATTGCCGCCGAAATTATCAATGGCGCGGGCGCGCCGGGTAACGGCTTCGTTTTCCTGATGGCGGGCGTGGCCACTGACTACACCGAAATCATGATCATTCGCGAATTTTCAAAAAGCTGGTGGGTCGCGCTGTCCCTGCCCCTGATTACCGTGCCGCAGGTGCTGCTGCTCGGCTATATCATGAATGTCGCGGGCGGATAGTTATTTCGGTTTGCGCACCTTCACGCTCGCGCCCTCACACGGATACATCTCAAACAACGCCAAGGCCACAGCAGGCGCGGCGGTAAATTTCGCATGAACTTTGCGGTTTTGTTTCAGATAATAGGTCACGCGGTTTTGTAGAACATTGAGCGGCACATCTTCGGGCACGCAAAAATCAACACTGGGCGCAGTCCCCAGCGAGCGGATCAGATTGTGGTAATCCATTATCCCCGAGATATAAGCCTGACAGGCAATATGGCTGCCGGGGATAAGCTCTTTACCGTTCTCATCAGAATCACAAACACTGATTAGATATTCGCCGGAGAATTGGGCGGCCCAAGCGCATTGCGGCGCGAACGCCAGCACACAAAACAATAGAAGAAGCCGCGCGGCCTTCATTACTTTCCGGCCTTCTTTAATTGCTGGAGCACCGCGAAGGGATTGTCTTGCGGATCGATTTTTGCTTCCGCGCTCATGACTTTTGGCCCGCGGTTTTCGCTCTTGTTGCGCTTGCCCTTTTTCTTGTCTTTATTGTCACGCTTAAAGTCTTTCTTGGGCTTTTGCGCTTTATCGCCGGACGCTTTTTGGAACGCCTTGCCTTTTTTCAGACGGAACGTCGCCAACTCAGGTTTTTCCTGCGGCTTATTCTCTTCAGCAGGCTTTTCGCCTTCTTCTATTGCTGCTTCAGGAGCTTTTTCCTCTTCGGCCTTCGCAGCCTCCGCATGCGGATCGTTGAGTTTGGTATGACCCATCGCCTCCAAAACCGCATAAAGATCCTGAATCGGGCAGCCGAACCATTCCGCCATCTCATGACGCGCCTGGAACTTGCCACCTTGGGCTTGTTCGTAAATTGCATTAATGACGCGGTCTAGCATATCAATGCGGATCGCGCGCGGGCCATAAACCGGGTAGCCGATCACCTGATGGAAATCACGATCAACGGTATTTGGATCAACCGTGAAAGATACCACCCCATCATTGGGCAGCGGCGCAGGCAAAGGCTTGCCATTGAACAAAGACCACAGCGTTCCGCGCAGGCGCACCGCCGCTGGCTTATTCAAATCCGGCTGAAACACCAAAACCGGTCCCAAACGAATGCGCTTCGCACGCACGGTGCGGCGTGTATCCGTATCCAGCGCGGCAATTAAATCTTCAATCTGTTCGCGCGGAACAATGCCCAGTGACTCATACACTTTTTCTGCAATGTCTTTTACAGGCGATGTGAGCTCAGAATCATTATGCAGCGCGACCAGCGGCTCAAGCACTGTTTTGATATGTTCGTCCAGCCATTTTTGCAGGGCGGCCTTATTCTCATCATTGGCTTCTACCGGCTCAACGACAGGCGCAAGAACGCTCTGCCCTTTGCGCAGCGCAGCCACAGGTGCGCCCGGCAGAGGACTGCCCACCTTTTCCTGATAAAGGATTTGCCCCTCATCATTGAGTTTAAACTGTTCTGGCTTTGCATCCGCAAGCGTGCTTGGCATTGTGTTTATCCGTTTCCTTTTCTATGATGGCGTCGAATATGCCTACGATATAGACAAAAAACCACAAGAATGTCCACCATGGCTTACGTTTTGCGCGCTTTTACACTCCTAATTTTCGCGACCCTGATTCTGCTCGCGCCCGGTTTGGCAACGGCCCAAACCCCGCAAGAACAGCTCACGCAGATTTTCCAAACCTTGATTCAAAGTCAAAAAGATAAGGCCGCCGCGGATGATGCGGCGGACATGACATTTGACGGGGATGTCATGGTTGAGCCGTCCGGGGATTTCTACGCCATCACCCTGCCCCACATCACAATCAAACATCAGAACGGTGATGTGATGGATATCGGGATTATTTCGATCAATGCCTCGGCAAGCGAACAAGCCGGACAATGGAAAATGAGCGTGGCCGTGCCCAGCGCGATGACGATGAAGGACAAAGATGGTCAGGACATTATGCGCCTAATGATCGGGCAGCAAAACACCGCCGGCATCTGGGATGAGGAGCTGAAAAACTTCGCCAAGCTGGAGGCGGATTATGGAGACATTAGGGTTGAAAGCGCGGACCCTGATTATAAACTCAGCCTGCCCGCCCTAAGCATCCGTCATAATTTTGAAAAGGATGCAAACGGCCTGTGGTCCGGCCCATACAGTGCAACCGCGAAAGACCTGACGCTGCGTGTTAAGGACGACAATACCACGATCTCCCTCAAGAATATCAAGATGGCGCTGGATCTGGACCGCTATGACGCGAAAAAGACAAATGCGCTGCGTGAAAAAGTAAGTCAGCTGCGACTTAATCAAGAACAAATGACGCCCGAAGATAAAATAGCACTGATCAACGCGGTGATTGATGGCGCACTGCAAAGCGGTAACGGTTTTACGAATGACTACACGCTTTCGGGCCTGCGCATTCAATATGATGATAAGTTCGGCAAAAAAGGCGATATGAGCCTTGAGCAAGCGGGCTTCACGCTAAGCCTGCTCGGCTTCCTCCAAAACAATGTCACGATGGGCCTGCGCTTTCACCATCAGGGCTTTAAAATCGAGAACCAAAAAGCTGAATACGCGAGCTTCGATCCTTCTAACTCTAATATAGAGCTCAGCCTTGAAAATCTGCCAATCAAGGATGTGATCAATATGAGCCGCAATGCGATCGGCGCCATGATCGCGCAGCCGCAAACCGCCGCGCTGGCAGGGATGTCGGTAGTGATGAAAATTCCCGTTTTGCTCTCTCAGGCCAAAACCGCGCTTACCATCAAGGACAGTTTTGTCAGCAGCGATGACTATAAGGTCACGATGAACGGACAAGTTATCGCCGATATGAGTGCGGTCAACAGTGCCACGGGCACGGCGCATGCGGAATTTCAGGGGCTGGATAAGGTGCTGGCCAAGGCGCAAGTGCTGGCCACTGACCCGGATAATCAGGATGCCGATAAATTTGAAAAAATGCGCAAAAATCTGGAGTTCTTAAAGACCATCGGCAAAGTCGAAACCGGGCCGGACAGCCAGTTCGTTCATATTTACGATATTATCATGAATCCGGCCGGGCAGATTTTGATTAACGGGACGGATTTGAAATTCTTGAAACAGCCCGCGCCTGCGAAAAAAGAAGACACAAAGCCGGCGGACGATTAAGCCTCTTTCAAAATATAGGGCAAAAGAGCATTGAGGCGCAGCCGTCCCTCTTGCGTAAGCGCAATGCCATCATCATCACAAAGCGCCCAGCCCTGATCCTGCACTGTTTGAAGTTTTGCGTGATCAAGGAAGACTTGCGCGCTCTCGCCGTGCCCGGCCGCGCGATCCAAATCCTCCCAGCGCACGCCAGCACGCAGACGCAAGCCCATCATCAGCGCTTCCATGAAACGGTCATAGTGTGAAAGTGACGCTTCCGCCTTTGCCGCCGTGCCGTCCTTCCCGGCCCGGTCTAACCAGATGTCAGGCGCCTGATGTTCGCGCGTCGGATATTTCCGGCCATCAATTGTAATACGGCCATGCGCGCCCGGCCCGATCCCGACATAATCTCCGTAGGTCCAATAGATCATGTTATGGCGCGATTCCTCCCCCGCCCGCGCATGGTTAGACACCTCATAGGCGGGCAGACCATACCCCTCCATCACCTCTTGCGTAAGCGTATAAAAATCAGCCGCAAGCCCCTCTTCTGGAATAGAAAAAAGCCCTTGCTCATGCGACATATAAAACGGTGTGTTTCGCTCAATTGTCAGCTGGTAAAGCGAGAGATGCGAGTCGGCCAAATCCTGCGCGCGGGCCAGCTCATCTTCCCACGCGCTCAAACTCTGCTCGGGCCGCGCATAGATTAAATCAAAGCTGTAGCGGTCAAAAACCTTCCGCGCGGTTTCAATGGCCTGGATCGCTTCCTTCGCACTGTGCTCCCGCCCAAGAAATTTTAAATCTGTGTCATTCAGCGCCTGCACACCGATCGACACACGGTTCACCCCGGCCATTTGAAAGGCTCTGAATTTTTCAATTTCAACCGAGGTCGGGTTGGCCTCCAGCGTGATCTCAACATCATTTGAGACCTGCCAGTTTTTCTGGATCTCACTGATAATCGCTTCGGCGGTTTCAGGGCTCATCAGCGAGGGCGTGCCGCCACCAAAGAAAATCGAGCGCACCTGACGGCCCGGCAATCGCTGCGCGTAATGTTCGACCGAGCGCACATAAGCCGCGCGCCAAGCCGCCTCGTCAATGCCCTCGCGCACATGAGAATTAAAATCGCAATACGGGCATTTGGATAAGCAAAAAGGCCAATGGATATAAACACCCAACTGGCCTTTTTCGGATGCGCCCAGCGGCGCAGGATTAGTTAAGGTTGAACTCAACTTTTTGCAGAGTCGGCGCTCTGACGGCATAACTTGTATCACCGATCGTTTGTGTCATCGCTTCGAATACGATCGGAAGTGCGAATAACGCACCACCGGTCGCAAGGCGGATCGCGCCGTCTTTCATGGGTGTCTGTGACGGGTTCTCAACATGGTCTTTGATTTTCAAAACACCAAGAACGCCGAGCATAATCCCGATCATATATGAGATACCACTGAGCAAACCGGGCAGTTCCGCAATCGAGTCGTTAATGTTGCGCGCAATGTCACTGAAGTTATTGCCGCTGGCAAACGCCACCTCAGGGCGCGTCAAAAGCCCCGTCATAAAAGATGCGAAAAGTGCAACCGATGTTTTATTTATGGTCTTAATCATTGCATGTCTCCGTTTAATTTCGGCCTACGTTGTACCGTATTTAGGCACAAAAAGTCAAATTTCAAGCCCTTCAAAAGACAATAAAGCTATTGATATCTGGGTGTTAGAGCTGCACCGAGAGACAGCTATCAACTAATTTTCGAAACGCATCGGCGCGGTGAGAGATTCTGTGTTTCTCTGCCGGGTCCATCTCGGCAAAGGTGATGTCATAGCCTTCGGGTACAAATATGGGGTCGTAGCCGAAACCCTTTGCGCCGCGTCCGGGCCAAATCACATGCCCTTCCACGCGTCCCTCGAAACATTCCACATGCCCGTCAGGCCACGCCAGTGCCAGCGCGCAGATAAAGGCGGCGCGGCGATCTTCCTTATCCCCTTGCCGCGCAATTCTCTCCAGCGCCTCATTCACTTTTTGCATCGCCAGATTAAAGTCCTTATCCGGCCCGCCCCAGCGCGCGGAATAAATGCCCGGATCACCACCCAGCGCCTCAACCGCCAACCCGCTATCATCGGCCAGCGCGGGCTTGCCACTGGCCAGCGCCGCGGCCTTCGCTTTCAAAATTGCGTTCTCTTCGAAAGACGATCCGGTCTCTTCCGGCTCCGGCAAATCCAAATCGGCCATGCTGTAGAAAGACGGAACGTAGGGCTTAAGCAGCTCCGCAATCTCGCGCGCCTTGCCCACATTATGCGTCGCCAGCACCAGTTCGCTTTCTTGGAATGCCCGCATAGCCTACAGCCCCAGCGCCTTTTTCTGCAATGCGCTTAAATCGGCGCAGCCCTGCTTGGCCAGATTCAAAAGCTGGAAAAACTCTTCTTCCGAAAACGGCTCTTTCTCGGCTGTGCCCTGAATTTCGCACATCCCGCCTTTGCCGGTAATCACAAAATTCGCATCGGTATCGGCCTCAGAGTCCTCGGCATAATCCAGATCCAAAACCGGCGTGCCCTCAAAAATGCCGCATGAAATGGCCGCAATCGTGTCGGTAACGGGAACGCTGCTCAACTCGCCCACCTTCACCAGATGCTGAAACGCCTGATACATCGCAACAAACCCGCCGGTAATGGCCGCGGTGCGTGTGCCGCCATCGGCCTGTATCACGTCACAATCAATGCGGATTTGGCGCTCGCCCATCGCCTCGAAATCAACAACGGCGCGCAAGGCCCGGCCGATCAGGCGCTGAATTTCCTGTGTACGGCCCGACTGCTTGCCCTTGGCCGCCTCGCGGTTCATGCGATCACCCGTTGAGCGCGGCAGCATGCCGTATTCCCCGGTCACCCAGCCCTTGCCCGAGCCCTTCATCCAGCGCGGCACGCCAAGCTCCACCGATGCGGTGCAGAGCACATGCGTATCGCCGAATTTGGCCAAGCACGATCCTTCGGCATGTTTGTTTACATTGGTCTCCAGCGCGATATCGCGAAGCTGGTCGGCGCTGCGGCCCGATGGTCTGGTCATTCGTTTCTCCTCTAATTCCTATGCTGCGTCACTCTAGAGGTTTGAAGGGAATTGTCAATTTAACCGCGCAGGATTATATTCATCTCCATGATTACCGAGCTGAATGAGAGATCACGCAGTATTTTCCGCTATATCGTCGATAGTTATCTGACGAGCGGCGTGCCCGTGGGCTCGCGCACGATTGCCGAGCTCTCGGGGATACAGCTCTCCCCCGCCTCTATCCGCAACACCATGTCCGATCTTGAGAAGGCGGGCCTGCTGTTTTCCCCGCACACCTCTGCCGGGCGTATCCCGACCGAGCTGGGCCTGCGACTTTATATTGACGGGCTGATGCAAATCGGCGCGCTGAGCAAGGAAGAGCAAAGCTCGATCGAGGCGGTGTGCAGCGAGGCCGGACGCCCAGTGAATGAAATGCTGGAGCGCACAAGCAGCCTGCTTTCGGGCCTGTCATCCTGCGCCAGCCTTGTGGTCGCACCCAAAACCAACGAGGCGGTAAAACAAATTCAGTTCGTGCAGCTGCAGCCACGCAAAATTCTGGCCGTCATTGTTTTGCAAAACGGTCTTGTCGAAAACCGCGTCATGGATATGGATCACGACGTGCCGGCACCCTCCCTGATCGCCGCATCAAATTACCTGAATGCGAAAATTGCCGGGCGAACCCTTGGCGAAGCGGAAGGCGACATCCTCAAAGACATCAAAGCGCACCAAAGCCAGCTCGATGCCATTACGCAGCGCCTCGTGAAAAAGGGTCTCGCCCTGCCCGCCTCTGGCGGCACAGAAGGCCGCATTATCATTCGCGGGCAATCGCATTTGCTGGAGGATGTGAAGGCGCTGGAGGATCTGGAGCGCGCCCGCGCTCTGCTCGGCTATCTGGAGGAACATCAAAATATGCTTGGGCTGCTCGGCTCGATTGACGAGGCGCAAGGAGTGCAAATTTTCATCGGTACAGAGAATAAAATTTTCGATCAATCCGGCTGGTCGCTTGTCATCTCGCCTTATAAAAATGCCGATGAGAAAATTATCGGCGCGATTGGCGTGATCGGCCCGACGCGCCTGAATTACGACCGCATCATTCCGATGGTGGATTTCACATCGCGCGTGGTGGCCAAGCTGGTGGATGAATTCTAGCGATTATCCGCGCGGCCATTGCTCATTGCCTTTCAAAACCGTATCCTTTCTGCCATGAAATTTTGGATTTACATTTTGGCCTTCGGCCTTCTTTTGCCCACCATCGCCGCGGCGCAGGGGAATTTTAATTTTCCCGCGCAAGATCAGGCGCAGGAGGAGCAAGAAAAACCCTTCTGGCCTTATGATCCACGCCTGCGCCCCGAAGCCAACAAACCGCCGGAAAATCAGCAAACCCTGTTTTCCAACAGCAGCTTCCTTGTGCATTTCGTGCATGTGCCGGATGCGCCCGCGAATGTCGCGGTTCTGCGCATCAGCCAGCCCATTGCCTCCAGCGGATGTATGAAGGCTGAAATGCCTGCGCCGGAAATGCTCGATCAGGGTGCGACACTGCGGGCAAAGATCGGCGCGCCGATTGTCTCGCTGTATAAACCTCTGCCGGGCAGCGGCGAAGACTGCACCCAAAGCATGAGCACAATCTATACCGATATTGTGCTCAACCGCGATGATCTGATCGAAAACAATGTCCGCCGCCTGACGCTGGCCAATGATTTCGGGGTTGAGCATTACGCGGTGGAGGTGAGCGAGAGCGCCCTAACCCTACACGCGGAATCAAACCCGAAACTCTTCAAGCCCAACACGCACATTCCGGGCAAAGACCCGCTGGTTTACTATTTCTATCCTGAAAACACCCTTGTTCTGAGCGTGCCGCAAGCCAAGCCCGATCAGGATATTTACGAGCAGGTGAAAAATCTGGCCACACGAAGAGGCTTGATCCCCCTGCAATCTGTTGTTAAAGACTTTCGTGTTTTGGACGAAGACCGCAAGGTGTTTTACTTTGTCGATCAATCGGGCCGCATGGCAAAAGACCTTACGCCGGGGCAAAAAAAACCGATCGGTCAGGTGAGCATCCAAAAAATGTACCAAGGGCCGAATGGCCCATATGCAACCGATTTAAACCTAAATGTGTATGCACGCTTGCCGGGAACACTTGATTAAAACGGCGCAACACATAACTTAAACATTTGAGATGAAAATGAGTGCTGACCAACCTAAAAAAGACGAGAGCCTAAGCGAGCGTTCCGAGCGTTTGGAAGCCGAAGCGCGCGCGCAGCAGCAGGCCGATATGGCCGCAGAGGATGCGCCCGCTGAAGAAGACGATCTACACGCGGGCTACGATGCGGCGGTCGAGGATGAGGGCGGGGAGCCGGATTTCCGCGCCGTGATTGACGCCCTGCGCGCCGAGCTGGAGCAGAATAAAGAACAAATGATGCGCGCACTGGCCGAAGCGGAAAACACCCGCAAGCGCGCCCAGAAAGACCGCGAGGACGCATCCAAATTCGCCGTTTCCGGCTTTGCCAAAGATTTGCTGGATGTGGCGGATAATCTGCGCCGCGCGCTGGCGGCTGTTCCTGAAGATTTGCTGGAGGCCGATGTGCGGGTGAAAAACCTGCTGGATGGGATTGAGGGCACGGAGCGCCAATTGCTGCGCAGTTTTGAGAAAAACGGCATTCAAAAGCTTGATCCCCTGGGTGAGCCTTTTGACCCCAATTTCCATGAAGTCATGTTCGAAAGCCCCGCGCCCGACAAACCTGCGGGCACAATCGTGCAAGTTCTCGAAGTCGGCTATGTTCTGAATGGCCGCATTTTGCGCCCCGCCCGCGTGGGCATCGCCAAAGATGAGGGGCAAGGTGGCCCGCAAAGCCCCCCAACCGAGCCCGGCGGCACGATTGATACTGAGATTTAGGACTAACGAAGATAATTTATTTTCAAGAACCAAGCATACCAAGATCAATACTATTGGGACGCCCCATATAAACAAAATCTTCAGAGCTTTTTTCTACGATCTCATCTAACCTCTTTTGGTCACTATCAATTACAACACCACGGACATACTTTAGCTCCGCTTCGCTACCATTCTCATCATATTCGTAACATTCTCCCTCAAGCAAGCCGTTGAAATAGTGCATTTCGGATGCTATTGGACCAGTGGGATAATATTCGATTACCTTATATATGTTTTTAGGATCAACCTGTTCTGTCATTAAACGAAAGTTATCAAGATTTTTAGGGTCCACAAATCTCTGGCCATTGTACTTCTGTTTTGCATCAACTAAAGTTTCTTTCGAAAAATGAACTCCTATTTTTTGAAAATCTTTAATTGCATCATCTATGTTGTAGCGTTCACAACCTTTGTACTTGAAACGTAAGTTTTCTATAATTTGATACATGTCAGAGTTTATGCTATCTACTTTCGGCGCATAAAAAGTAAAAATAGTATTAACCTCTGGCTGAGTGAAACGATCAAAATTTCCACCCAAATCTATCCCTCCATTTCTCCAAGGACAGTCTAAAATAATTTCAAAACAAAGGCCATTTTCAGGCATAGGCGGATTTACAACCGCTTTTTCAGCAACAGATTCTATTTCTTTCTTTTGGCTTTTTGAGCCGAAGATTTTGTTTAGAAGCGACATGGCCTCCTCCTTACGCAAATTATTCTTTAGATGTGGGAATATAAGCACCCAAAAAAAATTATGTCAACAAAATTCCAAAAATCTTGATTTTTTGGGCCTAAATTCCATATAAATAAATGGGAACTGTGGGTTTTGTCCGACTGTGGAAAAACTCGCACTCCGGCTCTGGTATTTGCTGACGTTCATTGTTATAGTCCCACGACTTAAATAAACCGTTAGCAAACCTAGGGAATTGTTGGTCGGTGCTTATTGTAAGGCTGGCCAGAAATATTCGCCAAAGAAAGGAACTAAAATGAGCAAAGTAATCGGTATCGATCTCGGTACAACAAACTCCTGTGTCGCAGTAATGGATGGTAAAGAGCCGCGCGTGATTGAAAACGCGGAAGGCGCTCGCACAACGCCCTCTATGATTGCCTTTACAAAAGACGGTGAGCGTTTGGTGGGCCAGCCCGCAAAGCGTCAGGCCGTAACAAACCCCGAAGCCACGCTGTATGGCATTAAGCGTCTGATCGGGCGTCGATTTAAAGACAAGCAAGTTCAGGAAATGGCCAAAACCGCTTCGTTTCACATTATCGAAGGTGAAAACGGCGATGCGTGGGTTGAGGTTGACGGTGAAAAATACGCGCCCTCACAAATTTCGGCTATGGTCCTGCAAAAAATGAAAGAAACCGCCGAGGCGTTTCTGGGTGAGAAAGTTACAAAGGCTGTGATTACGGTTCCGGCCTACTTTAACGACAGCCAGCGCCAAGCGACCAAAGATGCCGGTAAGATTGCCGGTCTTGAGGTTGAGCGGATTATTAACGAGCCGACCGCCGCCGCGCTGGCCTATGGTCTGGATAAAAAATCCACCGGCACGATCGCAGTTTACGACCTTGGGGGCGGTACGTTCGACGTATCCATCCTTGAGATTGGTGACGGCGTATTCGAAGTGAAATCCACCAACGGAGATACGTTCCTCGGCGGGGAAGACTTTGATGCGCGCATCATTGATTTTCTGGCCGATGAGTTCAAAAAATCCGACGGCATTGATCTGCGCGAGGACAAGCTGGCCCTGCAACGCCTGAAGGAAGCGGCGGAAAAAGCCAAGATTGAGCTTTCAAGCACAACCAACACCGAGGTGAACCTGCCCTTCGTGACCGCAGATGCTTCGGGTCCTAAGCACCTGAATGTGAAACTCTCCCGCGCGAAGCTGGAAAGTCTGGTTGATGATCTAATCAAGCGCTCGATCGAGCCTTGTAAAAAGGCGCTGAAAGATGCGGGCGTGAAGGCTTCTGAGATTGATGAAGTTGTTTTGGTCGGCGGTATGACCCGCATGCCCAAAGTGATCGAAACCGTTAAAGACTTCTTCGGCAAAGAGCCTCATAAAGGCGTGAACCCGGACGAAGTGGTTGCCGATGGCGCGGCGATTCAGGGCGGCGTTCTGCAGGGCGACGTGAAAGACGTTCTTCTGCTTGATGTAACGCCTCTGTCGCTTGGTATCGAGACATTGGGCGGCGTGTTCACACGCCTAATCGACCGTAACACGACCATCCCGACCAAGAAATCGCAGGTCTTCTCAACGGCTGAGGACAACCAAAATGCCGTGACGATCCGCGTGGCTCAGGGTGAGCGCGAAATGGCGGCCGACAACAAGATGCTCGGCCAGTTTGATCTGGTCGGTATTCCACCTGCCCCGCGCGGCATTCCGCAAATTGAAGTCACCTTCGATATTGATGCCAACGGTATCGTACAGGTATCGGCCAAAGACAAGGCAACGAATAAGGAACAACAGATCCGCATTCAAGCCTCTGGCGGCCTGAGCGATGATGATATCGATCAAATGGTCAAAGACGCCGAAGCCAATGCGGAAAGCGATAAGGCGCGCCGCGAATTGGTCGAGGCCAAGAACCAGGCCGAAGCCGCAATCCACGCCACTGAAAAGGCGCTGGACGATCTGGGCGATGATGTCCCTGCCGACGAAAAAGACAATGTCGAGAAAGCGATTGAAGAGCTGAAGGCCGTTGTCGATGGCGAAAGCGCCGAAGACATCAAGGAAAAAACCGACGCTCTACAGCAGGCCAGCATGAAGCTGGGCGAGCTGGCCTATCGCAAGGCGCAAGAAGAGTCCGCCGGTGAAACAGACGACGAAGCCGCCGAAACGGTAGACGCCTCTGATGATGATGTGCTGGACGCCGACTTCACAGACCTCGAAGTTGAGGATGATGAAGACGATCAAAAATCGGCCTAACCCCTTTTGTCATCTCGACTAAGCGAAACGCATGGGGGGATCTTTGTGATTACGATTGTGAAGATCCCTCGGCTACGCTCGGGATGACAATATTGGAGAAACTATGAGCAAAGATTTCTACAAAACCCTTGGCGTTGATAAAGGCGCAGATGCGGATGCGATTAAAAAAGCCTACCGCAAGCTGGCGATGAAATATCACCCAGATCAGAATAAAGACAATCCGGATGCCGAAGCTAAATTTAAAGAAATCAACGAAGCCTATGACGTTTTGAAAGACGATCAGAAGCGCGCCGCTTACGATCAATTCGGCGCAGCGGCCTTTGACGGATCGATGGGCGGCGGCGGTTTTGGTGGTGGTTTTAGCGGCGGCCCCGGCGGTGCGGGCTTTGGCGCGTTCTCCGATATCTTCGAAGATATGTTCGGCGACTTCATGGGCGGCGCAGGCGCAGGCGCACGCGGCGGACGCACAGGCGGCGCAGCGCGCGGATCCGACATCCAGTACAATTTGGAAATATCTCTGGAAGAGGCCTACAAAGGCAAGGAAGCCACGATTAAAATCCCGGTCAATGACGAGTGCGAGACATGCAGTGGCTCAGGCGCAGAACCCGGCACAAGCGCTGAGAAATGCGACGCATGCGGCGGGCAAGGCCGCGTACGCCAGCAGCAAGGATTTTTCACCATTGAGCGCACCTGTCCGACTTGCACGGGGCAAGGCAGTACGATCAAGTCCCCCTGTAAAAAATGTCACGGTCAGGGCCGCGTCCAGAAACAAAAAACTCTGAAGGTTAAAATCCCGGCCGGGGTAGATCATGGCCGCCGCATTCGCCTCTCCGGCGAGGGTGAAGCGGGGCTGCGCGGTGGTCCGCGCGGTGATCTTTATGTCCTGCTCTCGATCAAGCCGCATAAGCTGTTTAAGCGCGAGGCGGCAAGCCTATATTGCCGTGTGCCCCTGCCCGTTACCAAGGCCGCGCTGGGCGGTGAGATTGAGGTTCCGACCATTGATGGTACACGCGCCAAGGTCAAAATTCCCGCGGGTGCGCAAACCGGGCAGCAATTCCGCCTGCGCGGTAAGGGCATGAGCTCTTTACGCTCTGATACGCGCGGTGATATGTTTATTGAGATATTTGTAGAAACGCCTGTGAATTTGGACAACAAACAAAAAGACTTGCTCAAGCAGCTTGATAAAAGCATCAGCGACGGCAATGCGGGCGCAAAACACTCCCCCGAATCCAGCGGCTTCTTTGGGAAGATGCGCGAGTTCTGGGATGATTTGAAGGAATAATGTGATGAAAATTGGTGTTGTTGGATGCATGGGTCGCGTGGGTCAGATATTGGTGAACGAGCTGCGCTCAGGAAACTGGGATGACCTTGAATTTGCCGGTGGCACTGCCCTGCCCGAAGATCTGGCCAAGGCCGGAGACGATTATTTCGTCACCGATAAGCCAGCTGAGCTGTTTGATGTTGCCGATGCGGTGATTGATTTTACCGCGCCCGCCGCCACCGTTCAGCACGCCAAGCATGCGGCCACCTATAAAACCGCGCTGATTGTCGGCACAACGGGTTTGAGCGCCGATGACGAAGCCGCGCTGAAAGAGGCTGCGGAAAAAACCACCATCGTCTATGCTGCGAATTTCAGCATTGGGGTCAATGTCTTGCTGGCGCTGGTCGAACAGGCCGCTGCGCGCCTGAAAGATGGTTGGGATATTGAAGTGTTCGAAAGCCACCACAAGCACAAGGTCGATGCCCCTTCCGGCACAGCGCTGGCCATCGGTAAGGCCGCAGCCGCCGGGCGCGATGTTGATTTAAATAAAGTCGCTGACTGGGCCCGCAACGGCGAAACGGGCGCGCGCAAAGAGGGTCATATCGGCTTTTCTGTGGCCCGCGGCGGTGATGTCGTTGGCGACCACACAGCATTTTTCTACGGCGAAGGGGAGCGCCTTGAGCTGACCCATAAAGCGACAAACCGCGCGCTATTCGCCCGCGGCGCTATTCATGCGGCGCGCTGGGCACTCTCGCAAGAAACCGGGCTTTATTCCATGAAAGATGTTTTAGATCTTTAGGGTTATTTTCTATCCAGCGTCGAAAGCACATTTGGAATGTGCCTGAAAGGAACGACGCCCGTAGGATCTTGGCGTGTAATTTCGTCCTTCACGTAATTGACGGCCCTATACAATCCGCCAAAAAACTTGTCGTCCCAACCTTTACTGTGTGCCCTATTAAAATAAGTCTCCAATGATACCAGTTCTTTTCTTAGCTCATCAGACGTATACTTAGCTGCGGAGCTTTCCTGAAAAATACTCTGCAATTTTTTTTGCGTTTTCTTGAAATTATAATCGTTAATATACTCATCCAGATGCGGATACTGTTTTTTCCAGCCCTTTTTATGTTCCCAATAATTACGGCGCTTTAACTCATCTTTTATATGAATGAGGCCTTCCGCAAGGAAGTTAGGAAAAATAATCTTGCCACAAGACTTTTTAACGCCCTCTACAAGCAAGGGGGATGAAAATTCTTTTTCCGCATCTTTGAAAAGATCGCGCAAAAATTCAGAATTATAACGTGCGAGGAATTCAGATTTATGAATGTCTTTAATTGTTTTCTCGCCAATATATTCAATCTGCTCTTTTAGCTTCGCAAAAGAATTATCCGTGGTCATTGCTTAAATACTCTATGTTACACAGTTCCTAAACCTGTCTTTGATTTACCAAAAAAGCGTATTTAAGTGCAAGAAATATTCGATTCCATCCCTAAAATCAGCTTCTTACGCGGACTGCCCCAGGCATAGTTATCAATGATACCGCTGGCGCGGATCACGCGGTGACAAGGAATGAGCAGCGAGACCGGATTTGCGCCCACCGCATTGCCGATTGCGCGCGCGGCTTTGGGCCGTCCGACCTTCTGGGCAATATCGCTGTAGGTCACCGTTTCCCCGCCCGGAATTTTGAGCAGCGCCTGCCAGACTTGCAGTTGGAAGTTGGTGCCATACAGATCAAGGCCAAGCTTTTTCGTCTCATCCCCCTGCCCGCGCCATATTTGCAAAATGGCCTCCGCAAGCTCGGCTATACCACCATCATCGCGGGTGAAGGCCGCCAGCGGCCAATGCGCCTTCATGCGCGCGATCGGCAGGCTCTCATCCTCATCGACGACAAAAGCGAGCCAGCACACACCGCGCGGCGTGCGGGCGATCATCAGGCGGCCCAGCGGACTGGGATGGAAACCGTAGGTAACGCTTAAGCCGTGCCCGCGCCCCTTCACCTCACCGGGTGTCATGCCGATGCAGGAAACAAATAAATCATGCAGGCGGCTGGTGCTGGACAGCCCCGTTTCATAGGCCGCATCCAGCGCCGATGAACCGCTCTCCAGCAACTCCTGCGCACGGCGCATATTCATATATTGTACAAGGCGCTTGGGTGAAATTCCGACATGGTCCTTAAACAGCTTTTGGAAATGCGTCGTCTCATAGCCCGCGCGCGCCGCCAGAACCTCTAGCCGGGGCTGCTCGTCATAATGCGCGACCAGATGGTCGATCGTCTCAGCAATGATTTGGTATTGAGTTTGCGCCATGCTTATTCACTACCGCACAGCGCGCCTGACGCACAATCCGTTTTTTGGGATTTTCTTATCTAACCGCAAAACAAATTCACCGATACAGAAATTTTTCTTAATTCCTCTACAGACTCAGACGGTAAAAGATCAGGATTGGCCAAACAATAGATCTGAGGCGACAAACCGGTAACAGCCTTAAATATCCTGAAAAGTTTAATCCGGCTCATATCAAGATTCTGTGCCGCGTTCTGAACGGTGTAATTCTCTTTCATAATAAGAGCATACGCATCATCGGCCAACAAAATCTTCCTTTTAAACCCTTCCGTTTTTTCTTGGCGCGCCAATAATCTTGCCACTCTCAACAATCTGTTGCGGTGCTCTTTCGGAGGCTCTCCCACAGCCTCTTGATAGGCCCTTGAAAAATCATTATGGGATTCGAATTTAAGCATCCGATACATATCTTCCACCGCAATATGAAAATTTCCGATCAGACGGACGGCTTTTCTTACGTTTCTTGTGCTTAATCGCTTCTTAGGCAATACCAAATCCCTTTATATCTTTGTTAAATCTCAAAAATTTTATATCTTCATGAGCATAAAAAACAAAATAGCAATAAACAAAATAAAAGGTTATGTCAAAATTACTCACCAAAGAGCAGATCACCGAATTCTTCACCCGCCTGCGGGCGCAAAACCCGAAGCCTGAGACAGAGCTGCAATGGACGAACCCGTATACGCTGCTGGTCGCGGTAACCCTCTCGGCGCAGGCCACCGATGTCGGGGTTAACAAGGCGACCAAGGACCTGTTCAAAATCGTTCAAACGCCGCAGGACATGCTGGCGCTGGGCCTTGATGGGTTGAAGGACCATATCAAAACCATCGGGCTATATAACACCAAGGCCAAAAATGTCATGGCGGCGGCGGAAATTCTGGTCAAGGACCATGGCGGAGAAATTCCAACCACACGCGACGCTCTGGTCAAGCTACCTGGTGTTGGGCGCAAAACCGCCAATGTCGTTTTGAACACCGCCTTCGGACAAATCGCCATGGCGGTGGACACGCACATTTTCCGGGTTTCCAACCGCACAGGGCTCGCACCGGGAAAGAATGTTGAGCAGGTTGAAGAGAAACTGCTCAAGCGCGTGCCGGAAGAATTTTTGCTGGATGCCCATCACTGGCTAATCTTGCACGGGCGCTATATCTGCAAGGCGCGCACGCCCGATTGCGCCGCCTGCATCGTTTCCGACCTGTGTAATTTCAAAGACAAAACCGCATAAGAAAAGGCCGCCCGGTAAGGAGCGGCCCTTTGAATATTCATTTTAGCGTAAGACTTAGCCCTGCGCGGCGAACAATGCCCCTTCAGAGTTTGCAGCTTCCGCTTTGTCATCGGCTGAAGACACCTTCGCTTTCGGTGCGGTTGGCTTCGCCTTTTGCTTGGCTGGACCTTGCTGGGCCTGCTGCATCGCTGCAACAGGAGTGAGGCGGCCATCAATGATCGCACCGGCTTCCACTTCCAACTCACCATAAGCGATAGAGCCTGTGATAACGCCGCCAGAGCGGATAACCAAACGGCCATTTACGGTCAGCTCGCCTTCGAAACGGCCAGCAATCACGGCGTCTTCGATGTCTACTGTGCCGTAGAATGTACCGCTTTCCGCGATGTCCAGATTGCGTGCGCCTTTCAGAGCTGCTTCCACTGTTCCTTCAACGATCAGATTGTCACAAGACTCAATCTCACCAGACATTGTGATGCCTGCGCCGATTGTCAGTGTGCGGTCTGAGTGCTCATCCTGAGAAGAAGCCGCAGCAGATGATGCCTGCGCGCCGTAAGCCACGCCTGGATATGCGCCAGGATAACCACCTGGGCGAACCGCGGATTGCGTGGGCTTCTTGTAAGAGGCCGGAACTTCGGCTGGCGCTGATTTTGCTGTTGGTGTGTCTTCGGATTGTTTAGTCATTGTTTCAGTTTCCTCTTCTTGTGTTTGAGTTTCAGACGTATCCGAAGCCTCTTCTGATTCTTGTGTATCAACCTCTGCCTCGGCAGCGGCTTCTTCAATATCCAGAGTCTCTTGCTCTTCAACTTGGGATGTTTGTTCGGTGGACTCAGTGGCTGTTTCAGACTTTACGCGGTGGAACATGGCGGATTCCTTTTTCTTTTTGTTTCAATAAAAATTTTCATGGTCTGCTCAAACGAAAACGACGACTGAAACAGCTTTTCGAGACGAGCCGTTTCATAAATCTTGCGTGTCTTGCTTGATACTTTCGGACGGTAACATGAGTATTTTTACTTCGCAATAGAGGAATCAAATTTTGCACAGAAAAATATTTTATAA
>JAGRKE010000015.1 GCA_020442385.1 Alphaproteobacteria bacterium
TGCCGATGCTGCGGTGCAAACAAAGCCTGTGGAAGCATCTGACGATGTGGACACACTTTACACGCCGCCATTCATGCCGAATGATGACTTTGACATCATCCACCCGGTTGATTTGCTGCCGCCTCAAAGCGATGACACAATGATCGGTCTGGACGATTCAGGCATGATTGATGCGTCTTCATTCACAGCGATTAACGATGTGGACAGTGATATCGGCTCTTTCGTTGAGTTCACTGGCGAGCTTCAGGATGCAATCAACAGCTTCATTGATGCCACAAGCGCCAATGACAACGCCTCTGATACGCCTGTTGCGGCAAATGATGGCCAAATCACTGATAATGCTGGTGATTTTGCCGGATCATGCACGCCGTACTATGGTGGATGTCAGCCAGATTACAGCGTAAACACAACCGATGAGCCGCTCTTGGCCGCTCATAAAGGAAGCGCGGTGCTGTAAGGGTTAAAAATTAATTAACATAATTGTTGACAAGGGTGCGAGATTGTATTATACATAATGCACCCTTGTTGACATTAAAGATTTGTTAACTTTTAAAGAGAATTTACACAGCCCGGATGGTTTAGACCCGGATTTTACTAGGAGAGAGAAAAATGAAATTTGTAACACCTGATTTGAGCAAGCTTAAAAGAGCCATGATTACGCCGACAATGGCCGTAATGACGACCGTTGCAACCGTTGGTGCAATGTTTGCCCCAGCCAATGATGTGGCGGCACAAAACATCAAAATGACCGTGCAGCAGGATGTAAACGATCTTGACCGTATTGCGAAGCTGCTTGCGGAAAATCTAGAAGCGCAAATCCCGGCAGACCAAAGTGAAGAATTCTCGCTCGATATGGATCTCCAAACACTGATGACAGAAGCCAACGGTTTCAAAGCCGGTGACCTTGATCTTTTGGCTGCTATGACGCCTGCACAGGTTGATGCTTTTCTTTTACAAGTTCAGAAAAATTTCTCGGAAGATATTCGTGATCGAGGGGTCACGCTAGAAGATGACTTTAAGAAGTTAATTTCAAATATTCCTACTGATCTAATTGCGCCATTTGACAACCGAACCCCGGCCGAAATCTACGATCAAAAAGGTCTTACACCAGATTATCTGGGAGCTTTAGATCGCGCGTTTGACAACCCGAACGACAAAATCGGCGGCCACACATTTGCCGAACTTTGGAAAGCAGAGGCCATTGCGAATGGTGTGCAGAATCCAGATATCTCTTATGCTTACAAGGGGCGTGATGAAGACATTGAGGCCGGCAATAAGACGCGTGTCTATAAATGTACTATTGACTGTGTAAAAGATGATCCTAACTATCGCTATGCTTATACATGGAATATGGTTGGAACGAAGCTTAGCGATGCCGTAAATAGGAAAAAAGGCGCTGTTCAATTCGGCAGTGGTAATAACGCAATTATACTTGATCTGAGTAACGCAGAAAAATCTGCGCAAAATATTAAGTTCTTCAATCACGTCTATGGTAAAGAAAATGCCTACTTCAGCATGCCGTCGCAAGCTAGCAATATGGAGCTGGTAGAGCAGAGCTTTGAAGAAAATGGCGTTATTTACAATGGCCTTAGCGTTCCAACCGGCATTTTCCAGGGCACTCTGGGCACACAGCTTAGTGACATGGCCTTCCGCGGTATGGAGGGGCCAGACTTCTTGGCTCTGATAAAATCGTATGGCGGTAACCGCATTCGTGACTTGCTCTTAAAGGCAGCAAAGACAGGCGACATGTCTATTGTGACATTGCCTTTGCAGCAAACAATGCCGAATTTGACGGTGTGCCGTGATCAGATTCGCGCGATTGTAAATGCGCATATGGGTCCGTTTAAGGAGTTCCGTCCTGGCCTGACATCTGCGCAGGCCCAGAAAGAAATTACGCTGGCCGACGTGATCCAGATTTATGCGATCCGTTATCTGGCGGAGAATAAGCCAGAGGCGCTTAATCAATATATTCTACAATTGCGCATGGGCCCCGGTGGCGATGTGGATTCGGATGGTCTTGGCATTATGAATGACCAGATCGCGGATTGTATCGAGAAAATCAAGAAAATGTACGGTGTTGTCGTTGTGAATGTGAACGATATTAAATTCACAAATGCTTCAAAGGTGACGGTATCAACGTATCAAAACCAAACAACACGTTCTTTTGGTAACTTCGATCATTATGGCAGCGTGCTGGTTGATAATGCAATCTCGACGCAAAATGGCGTGGATATTATGTTTGAATCCAGCTTGCCGTTTGACAGCGTACCTGAGAACTTTATGGAAAGCGGAGATGCTTATTCCGATTACGGCATTAATTTTGGTGTTGGCGGTGGTTTCACGCAAATCACAACCGGCCCGACAGATGTGCAATATGATGTTCTAACCATTGATGGCAAATCAGGCTTCCAAGGCTTCAAAGAAACCTTCCCGAATGTGAATGGACGATTGGGTGTTTATGTGTTGCCGGTTGAACTTTACGGGTCGTTCAGAACCATTCTGAATTCCGGCAAGGGCCCGCAAGTTGATAACTTCGTGAAAAAAGGCGCGACATTTAATGGTGCGCTGGGTGCGAATGTGAAGCTTCTGAGCTATCATTTCAACAATAATAAAGGTGCTCTGAACTTAGGTTTTGGTGCCGAGCGCCGCTTTAATGACATGTTCGGTCCAAAAGCTGGTGATCGTGAAGAAAACGTGAGTGAAATTGCCAATATTTTGGCACGTCCGTTCCTGAGCGATGCAGACTTGCTGCGTGCGAATGATTACTTCGCCAAAGGCCAGGGCATTTTCGAATCTTCAAACGGTCAGGTTTACTATCTGAACCTGTCTGCAGATTACAAGGCGTGGAATTTCTTTGTGAATGTTGCGCGCCAAAACACAGAGCTGGGCATTAAGGAATCGCTTGAGCCTTATACAAATGACGACACGAATGGCAACGGCGAGCCAAGTCCGCTGGCTATTCCTAATCCAATCTGGGGAACGAATGTTACCGTCGGTGTTAGCCACTCATTTGCCCAGACGGCGCGCTCAAAACAGCAGGTCAAGCTTCAGAAAATGAAGGTTGAGGACAATAAAGGTAACGTACTGGAACAAGAAGGCCCGACTTATACCTTCTCTGATGTGTCTAATGAAGGTGAGACACCGAAATATAAGGCAGTGAACAAGGGCAACCGTTCAATATTCAACCTCAACAAAACAGATAATTCTGGAGATGCGGAAGCGAAGAAGGAAGCTCTGAAGGCTGAAGCGGACAAGCTGATGGAAGAACTTGAGAATGATCTGAACAATAAAACAGGTAGCATTCTTCAGCAAAACTTTAACCGTTCTTTCGGTGAGCAGTTGGCAGAGGAAGACTATATCCGTTTCCTTTTCGGTGAAGAGTATTTCAAAACGCTTACGCCGCAAGAAACGATTGATACGATTAACTCATTTAAAGAAAAGCTACGCAGTAAAAATCAAAAGCGCCAATTGGCTGTGACCGAAAGTCAGCAGATTATGAGCGTTTCCGTATAAAAACATAAGAACAGTCGCACCGAAACCCCGCATAGTTCTCGGGCGGCTTTCTCTCCTAAACCCGGTTTGGCGCTTGCGTCGGCCGGGTTTTCTTTATCAAAAAATTTTCATAAAATCATATAATTGTCTTGCATGTAGGTCTAAAAACAGGCATAAATAGGAACGTTGACTGAGTTGTGGATAACTCCTAAAAACTCCTAATTTTTAAGATATTAACCGAGAGGACTTCCAAAGTGATTGCGAAGACTATGTGGCGTAAAAAAGCCTTGAAATCATTCTGTTTGACAGCATCGACTGTGACCCTTTTGGCGCTGGGCGCCGGCACAGCCATCTCACAAGATGCACCCCTGCACAACAGCCTGAGCGTAAGCTTGTATGACGCGGTGAGAACCGGCGTTTCCACCAACCCTGAATACGGGATTGTGGCCTCAAGCCGCCGCGCAACTGATGAAGAGCTGGAGCAAGGCCGCGCTTTGTGGCGTCCATCTATCGATATGCGCGCTGACACAGGGTTTGAGCACAGCGATGACCCCTCAACGCGCGGTGGTCTGGACAATGATGATGAGGAAAATCTCTTCCGCTACGAAACAGCTGTGACTTTGACACAGCTATTGTTTGACGGTTGGGACACAAAATACGAGATTGAGCGCCAGAAAGCGCGCGTTGTTTCCTCTGCGAACCGTGTTCGTGAAACGGCGGAACTGGTTGGTCTTTCAATCGTGGAAGCCTATCTGGAAGTGATGCGCCAGCGCCAGTTGCTGGTAATTGCACGTCAGAACGTGGCTGATCACCACTCAATTTTGAACCAAATTCAAGATGGCGTGAGCGCCGGACGTTCAACACAGGCCGACCTCGAGCAGGCCCGTGCCCGCGTTGCGAACGCACAAGCGACCGAAATCAACACACGCCAGGCGCTGCGCAATGCCGAGGCGAATTACCGTGCGGAAGTGGGCGATATGCCCGGTCAATTGACGATGCCTGTCATTCCGTATGATGCGTTGTCTGAGAATGTGGACATGGAAGTTGATAAAATTCTCGCCCACAGCCCGACTTTGGATATTTTCGAAGCCGACATCGAAGTGGCGCAGGCCGAAGCGTTGCAAACCCGTTCAACCTTCTATCCTCAGGTGGATTTGGAATTGAATGCCCGCAACGGTCACGACCTGAACGGCGTTGAAGGCCGCGACACAAGCGCCTCTGCGCTGGTTGTTATGAACTGGAATTTGTATCGCGGTGGCGCGGATATGGCCCGCTCCCGTGAATTCATCCACCGTCATCAGCAATCAAAAGAAGAGCGCACTGATGCTGCTCGTCAGATTGAAAACGATGCCCGCCAAACATGGGCGAGCATGGTGGCTGCGGCTGAGCGTGCCCGTCAATTTACGGCGCAGGCCGAAGCCAATGCGCAGGTTGTAAAGGCGTATAAAGACCAGTTTAGCCTTGATCGCAGAACACTTCTTGATGTTCTGGACTCACAGAATGAACTGTTCGTTTCACGCTCCAATGCGATTGACTCTGAATTCCTCGAAATGCTGGCGGTATACCGCTTGTTGGCTCTGAAGGGTTCGTTGTTGCCGACATTGGGCATCGAATTCCCGCGTGAGAGCACAGTAGCCTCAGGCGATACGTGGAATTACGACCAGAAAATGGACGCGCGTTAAGCCTAAATACTTCAAATAATTGTCTGGCCCAGAAGGACTCGGATTCGCCGGCGTGAGCAAAAAGAAAAAAACAGCAGAAAACGAAAAGCAGTCTTCAGAAGACAAGTTAAAATCTGAAGACCGCTCTGCTGAAGCCAAAGCGCCGCAAGAACCACCAAAATCTCTTGAAGAGGCAAGCGTGGCTGCATCTGATGAAGATGCCAAAGACAGTTCTCCAAAAACTGCAGAAGAAGAAACCGACAGCTGGTCGCTGCAGGCTGACCGCATGGCGATTCAAATGCCGCTTGTTGATACGTTGCGCATTATGGCCGGGCATTATGGCCGGCGTACATCTAACGGTGCTTTGGTGGCCGGGCTTCCTATTCCGCGCACCGGCTTAACGCCTGCGCTGTTTGTTCGTGCGGCGGAACGCTGCGATCTTGTTGCGACGCTGGTTGACCGCTCTCTTGAATCCCTTGCCATTGCACCAAATTTGCCCTGCGTTCTGACCCTGGAAAGGGGACAGGCTTGTATCTTGTGGGATGTTGAATATCCGCATAAACACCCACCGAAAAAAGATCCGGGCAAAGAAATCGAAATTCATCCCGAAACGATGTTTAAGGTGCAGTTCCCTGAAACGCCCGATGAGCGTAAAGTTTTAACGCTCGATGAATTACGTCGCCTCTATACGGGATATGCGTTTTTTATTCGCCCCGTGGCCCGCAGTGACGAGCGCGCAGGTCCGGCCGAAATTGAAACGGGCCGTGATTGGTTCTGGGGCGTGTTTAAAAAGCACAGAACCATTTATGCCGAGGTTCTGGTCGCGGCTATCGTTATCAATATGTTTGCCATTGCCAGTTCGCTTTTTACCATGAATGTGTATGACCGCGTCGTGCCCAATAATGCGTTTGAGACGCTTTGGGCGCTGGCGGCTGGGATCATGATTGTCTATTTCTTCGATCTGATTTTGCGCAATTTGCGTGCGCATTTCCTCGATTACGCAGGCCGTCAGGCGGATGTAAAAATTTCAGCCTCTTTGTTTGAACAAATCATGGGCATGACGATGAAGGTTCGCCCCGCCAGCGCCGGTGTGGTTGCGGCCAATATGAAAGAATTTGAAACGCTGCGCGATTTTTTCACCTCCGCAACGATCTCGGCAATTGTTGACTTGCCGTTCGTATTTTTGTTTATCGGTATAATTGCGATTATTGGCGGCCCTGTTGCCTTTGTACCGCTGGCGGCAATTCCGCTTATCCTTGGGGTTGGTTTTATGCTGCAAGGGCCTCTACAAAAAATTATCAAGGAATCTCTGCATGAAAGCGCACTGAAAAATGCGCTGTTGTTTGAGACCATTACCGGGCTTGAAACAATCAAAGTGCAAGCCGCAGAGGGACATATTCAGCGCCGCTGGGAGGAATTGACAGAGAAGTCTTCGCGCACCTCGGTGCGCTCACGGCAGGTCGCGGCCTTCGCGCAACATTGGGCGTTGTTCATTCAGCAAATGGTGACAGTCTGGATCGTGATCGTTGGTGTGTTTTTGATTAGTGAGGGCAATCTCTCTATGGGGGGCTTGATCGCCTGCGTTATTTTGTCAGGCCGCGCAATGGCGCCGTTGGCGCAGGTGGCGGGCCTTATGACGCGCATGGCTCAATCCAAACAAGGTCTGGAGCAGCTTAATAATCTCATGAAACAACCCGTTGAGCGTCCAAAGGATAAGCATTTTATTACCCTGCCGGATATGCGCGGGCGCATTGAATTCCGCGATGTTGTTTTCCACTATCCGGGCCAGAGCGTTCCGGCGCTCAACGGCGTGAGCTTTACGATTGAGCCGGGAGAGCGCGTGGGCGTGATCGGCGCGGTGGGTTCGGGTAAAACAACGCTGGAGCGCTTGCTTCTGAATTTATACGAGCCCGACAGCGGCACGGTGCAAATTGACGGCACGGATGTGCGCCAGATTGACCCGGGTGATTTGCGCCGCAATATTGGCTCGGTGCAGCAAAGCCCGCAGCTCTTTTTCGGCTCGGTGCGCCAGAATATTACAATGGGCCATGAAACCGCGCCCGATAAAGCTGTTTTGCGTTCGGCGGAACTTTCGGGCGTGATGGAATTTTTGCGCGATTCATCGGCTGGGCTGGATACGCAGGTGGGCGAGCGCGGTGATGCGCTCTCTGGCGGGCAACGCCAATCCGTGGCGATTGCGCGCGCGCTGCTTTACGATCCACCGATTTTGATTATGGACGAGCCGACCGCGGCGATTGATCCGGCCTCGGAAAACCGTTTGAAAAAACGTCTTGAGAAGCTCTGTCAGGGCAAGACAACAATCATCATCACACACAAAGGCTCAATGCTTTCACTGGTTGATAAATTGATCTTGATCGACCGTGGCCGCCTTGTGGCCTTTGGACCGCGTGATGAAGTGATCCGCAAATTGCAGGCGCGCCAATATGGTTCGCAAGCCGAGAATACAGAGGTGTAGTCATGGGTGCGGAGCTGGAAAAACAACTTAAAGACCAAATTCAAAAACAGCTGCAGGATGCGCCTGCACCGCAAGAAGAGGCGAGCATCAATCAGCAAGAAGAATGGGATAAGGTGCGCGAGAACTGGGCCAAGCAACAGGTCGAAAAGGCGCAGGCTCATCTCGATAGCTTCTTTGAGACTAGCGATGAATTGCCGTTGTCGCGTCATTTGCTGTTCGTTTTTATTGTCGCCTTCTTTGTGATTTTTGTTCTTTGGGCGAATTGGGCGACGCTCGATGAAGTGACGCGCGGTGAAGGTAAGATTGTTCCTTCCAGTGAAGTGCAGGCCCTGCAAACGCTTGAGGCGGGCATTGTCGAAGAATTTATGGTGCGTGAAGGCGACGAGGTTGAGGCCGGACAGATCCTGATGCGCCTGAGTGATATTGATGCGTCTTCTGATCTGGGTGCAAATGAAGCGCGCTATCTTGGTTTGCTTGCCTCAATTACACGCCTGCAGGCTGAGGCCGAAGGGGCAATGACGGTAGAGTTCCCTGAAGAGGTTATGAAGGGCGCACCGCGCAGCGTGACAGAGGAAATGAATACCTTCCGCGCCAATCAGCAGCAATTGCAAAATCAGCTGAACGTCTTGCAACAGCAATTGGCGCAAAGAGATCAAGAGGTGCGCGAGCTGAGCACCCGCGTGGCCGATACGCGCAGCGTGATTGGCTTGCAGCAACAGGAAAAAGACATGGTTGCACCGCTGGTGGCCAGAGGCTCCGCGCCCGAGCTGGAATTGCTACAGCTGGACCGCACGATCAAAGAAAAGAATGCGGAGCTGAATAGTTATCAGGGGAATTTAGGCCGCGCACGCGCTGCCGTGGACGAAGCCAAGGCCCGTATTGAAGAGGCGAGAACCGCCGTGCAGGCGCAGGCCCAAACCGAGCTCTCTGCCAAGCTGATTGAGATGAGCGAGATTAAAGAGCGCCTCTCTGCGCTGACCGAGCGTAAAACACGCACTGAGCTTAAATCTCCGGTAAACGGGATTATCCAGGAGCTGACCGTCAATACAATCGGTGGCGTGGTCAGCCCTGGTGAGGACCTGATTAAAATTGTTCCCAAAGACGACGTTTTGATTGTTGAAGCGAAAATCCGCCCGTCTGATCGTGCTTTTATACATCCCGGACAAAAAGCCGTCATTAAAATCACTGCCTACGATTTCTCGATCTATGGCGGGCTGGATGGTGAGCTGACATATATCTCGCAAGATACTTTTGAGGACGAAAAGGGTGAGGTGTATTACACGGTACGTCTGACGACCGAGAAAAATCACCTGATCCATAATGGCGAGATCAAGCCGATCACAACCGGGATGGTGGCGAGCGTTGATATTCTGACCGGCGATAAAACGGTCATGCAATATCTTTTAAAGCCGTTCATTAAAACGCTGGATAAGGCGATGAATGAGCGTTAAAGACTGCGGTTTTTTATTGTGGTGATTGTTCGATTTTTGGTGACTGCGGGACAGCTTCTTGTCGGCTAATAGCGAGAAAGTCTTGTTTTGTCATACCTTGTTTTCTCAGAGCCTCTTCAAGAGTCGGTAATTTCTCATGATTGGTGATATTTAAACTATCTTCAATTTTTTGCAGGCGTGTCTTTTGTTCGTCGTTCATAATTAAAGTTATGTCTGAAATATAGGGCTTGTTTTTTATATGTTCGGGGGTAAATAAATTTTCGCAGACTGTATCGCCTACGGAATAAATATCATTGTGATCTATACGCACGAAATTATTTTGAAAGCGACCAAAATCGCCATCTTCTAGGCGCTCCTCTAGGCGACCTAGGTATCTATCTATATAAGAATTCGTAAGATAGTTTTCGAAAGAGCTTATTAATTTTGATGAGTCTAGTTCTTCCTTTTTTGTAGTGCCGATGATCGGGATTATCCAGTTATCTACCTCGTCGTTTCCGAATAGTTGAGGTTTTTGCGCGTAAAGCTCGGTGATTAAGTAGGCTTGTTTTACGAAAGCATCTTGTTCCATAAGGGTGTGCAAATTCAGGTAGTCAGACGGTGTAAGGCATATTTTTGTTCTGGGGTTGCTGGGGGTGGCCAATAACGCCGCCGTGTTCTTATGTTGTATGCTGTGTATGTATTCATGATAGAGCGTCAGGTAAGTATATCCTATATATTCTGTATTTAAATTTTCCTTACGGAGCCATATTTCGTTTATAAATTCTCCTTCTGAAAAGGCTTGGTACGCTCCGGCATTTGGGCTTTCATTTATCGCATCAATATTAACATTGCGGCATCCTGCGTCTCTCACGGCTTGCCAAAACTCAGGAAATATTCCGCCAAGCTTTCTGTTGATTTTATCGAACTTTTCGCACTGTTGTATCAATTCTATGAAGTGAACGGCTGTTCTGTAGTTCGTCTCTTTTGCTACGAAAAGAAAATCTTCTCGTAGCTGTGGTGTTTTAAACGTTATATCTTTTTTCATATGATTGATCATTTGAAAGATGTATAGCAAATATCTTATTCATATGTAAATAAAAATTGTATTATTTCTAATGGATTAGGTTTTTATATATTGGCTTTGGGTTTCACCTTCTATTAAATGTGATTTATGGAACAAGCACTTAAAAATAAAATTCAAATTACATTGCCTGATGGATCGGCGCGCGCGTTTGCGGCTGGTGTGACAGGGATCGAAATTGCCGAGAGCATTGCGAAGTCTTTGGCCAAGGCAGCCGTGGCCGTGAAAATAGACGGCGTGCAGCGCGATTTGAGCGATCCGATCACGAGTGATGCGGCGCTGGAAATTATTACGCTGGATAGTGAAGAGGGGCTGGAGATCATGCGCCACACTGTGGCGGCGCAGCTGTTGGCGCGCGCGGTGAAAAACCTCTACCCGGATGCGAAGCTGGCGATTGGCCCGACGATCGAAAACGGATTTTATTACGACATTGAATTTAAGGAGCCGCTCTCTTCCGAAGATTTGGAAAAAATCGAAAAAGAGATGCGCAAGATCAAGGAAACCAATGCGCCGATTGTCAAAAGCCTGAATTCGAAGGCCGACACCATCGCGGCGTTTAAGGACCGCGCGGAACCTTACAAGGTTGAAATTGTCGAAGGTGCGGATCAAGAGGATGGTTTTCAGCTCTACGCCCAAGGGGATACGGGCTTTATCGATTTATGCCGTGGCCCGCATTTGCTCAGCCTGAAACAGGTCGGCGTGTTCAAGCTTATGAGCTTAGCCGGGGCGTATTGGCGCGGCGATTCCTCCAAACAAATGCTAACCCGTATTTACGGCACGGCTTGGCGCAATGATAAAGAGCTCAAAGAGTATCTCCACATGCTGGAGGAAGCTGAGAAACGCGACCACCGCAAGCTGGGCGCGGAGATGGATTTGTTCCATTTTCAGGTCGAGGCGCAAGGCTCGGTCTTTTGGCATCCGAAGGGCTTTACCATCTATAACCAGATGGAGGGGTATATCCGCCGCCGCTTGAACAATGCCGGCTATAAAGAAATTAAAACTCCGCAACTGATTGATAATAAGCTCTGGGAAAAATCCGGTCACTGGGGCAAGTACCGCGAGAATATGTTTGTTGTGCCCGATGAAATCCCCAGCACCGATGATGACGGCCCGGTGGTCAGTGACAAGGCGTTTGAAAAGCTGATGGCGCTCAAACCGATGAACTGCCCCGCGCACGTGCAGGTCTTTAATCAGGGCATTAAATCCTACCGCGATCTGCCGATCCGCTTTGCCGAGTTTGGTTGTTGCCACCGTAATGAGCCGCATGGCGCGCTGCATGGATTGATGCGCGTACGTCAATTCACCCAAGACGATGCACATATTTTCTGCCGCGAAGATCAAATTACGGATGAGGCTGTGGCGTTTTGTGACTTGCTCAAAACCGTTTATAGCGATCTTGGCTTTGATGATGTGAAGGTCGCGCTGTCTTTGCGCCCGGAGATGCGTGTGGGATCTGACGAGCTTTGGGATAAGGCCGAGGATGGCCTGCGTCAGGCCTTGCTGAAAACCGGGCTTGAGTTCACAGAGGAAGAAGGCGAAGGCGCGTTCTACGGCCCGAAGATTGATTATCAAATTCGCGATGCGATTGGCCGGACATGGCAGTGCGGAACCCTGCAGCTTGATTTCAATTTGCCGGAACGACTAGACGCCAGCTACGTTGGTCAGGATGGCGAGAAACACCGCCCTGTCATGCTTCACCGTGCGATTTTGGGCTCTTTGGAGCGTTTTATCGGCGTGATGATCGAGAGCTACGCCGGGAAGCTTCCGCTATGGCTGGCGCCAACGCAGGTTGTCGTTGCGCCGATTGTTTCTGAATTTGATGCTTATGCGCAAGAGGTTTGCGATGCGATGAAGGCGGCGGGCATTCGCGTAGAAACTGATTTGCGCAATGAGAAAATCAACTACAAGGTGCGCGAGCATTCACATGCCAAAGTGCCCGTGATTATCGCGGTGGGTGAGCGCGAAGCGACAGACAAAACCGTTGCTATTCGCCGCCTTGGGTCGGATAAACAAAGCGTGGAAGATCTGGCCAAGGCTATAGAGTCCCTTGCGCAAGAATGCAAAGCGCCGTATTAATGATGCTTGGATTTTTGGATTAACAGGAAAAAGGAGAAACCCCATTAGTAGACCACAAAAGCCGCAACCACCGCGCCGCACCGATGACGGCCCGCGCATTAATGATCAAATCACGGCCAGTGAAGTCAGAGTGGTTGACGAAAACGGAGAGATGAAAGGCGTTATGAGCGTCGCGGATGGCGTGAAGCTCGCCGAAGCGGCCGGTCTTGATTTGGTTGAGGTATCGCCAAATGCCGCCCCGCCGGTTTGTAAAATTCTCGATTACGGCAAGTATAAATATGAGCAGCAGAAGAAAGCTGCCGAGGCCCGTAAGAAACAAAAAATAATCGATCTTAAAGAAGTTAAAATCCGCCCGGGTATCGAGGAGCACGACTATCAAGTCAAAATGCGCAATGCGCGCCGCTTCCTTGAAAAGGGCGATAAGGTTAAGTTCACCATGCGTTTCCGTGGCCGTGAAATGGCTCATCAGGATATCGGGGAAGAGCTTTTGCAACGCATGAAGGCCGAGCTGTCTGATATTTCAAAAGTGGATCAGGACGCCAAAATGGAAGGCCGCCAGATTATTATGATTCTGGCCTCTGAAATTTCGAAATGATCAAAGTTAAATCGCAAATAAAAAAAGCCGCTCAAGAAGGGCGGCTTTTGTTTTGGGTTTTGCGGGAGTCTTTAAACCGCGCTCTCCACCCATTCCTCAAGCTGGCTTTTGGGCATGCCGCCAACGCGTGTGTCGACAATTTCGCCATTCTTGAAGATCATCAGGGTCGGAATACCACGCACACCATATTTTGTCGGTGTCTCTGGCGCTTCGTCGATATTAATTTTTACAACCTTGACCTTGTCTTTCAGGTCATTGGCCAGCTCATCAACCACAGGGGAGAGCGTTTTACAAGGACCGCACCATTCTGCCCAGAAATCCACCACAACCGGCAATTCTGATTTCAGAACTTCGCTTTCAAATTCACTATCTGTTACAGCCACGCTCGACATAATATTGTCCTTTCTTTTGCACTCAACTCTTATAATCTTATTCGCTCTAATCTAAGCCTTGGTTACTGATATGCATTTATTCAGCCAGCTTTCAAGCGCCATCATTCTAACCTTATTTAAGGTGCACAGGCATTAAATAAGGCCCATCTGTCCACAGTAAAGCCGCTCGCACCTCGCGGCCGGGGTAAATTTTGCGCAGCGCATCGGCATAGGCCTGCATTTGCGCCTGATAGATGGCGGGAATGTCTTTTGCGTCTGTGGGTGGCGGTCTGTTGGTTTTGTAATCGATAATCAGGATGTGCGTATCCGTGATCAAAAGGCGGTCGACTTGTCCGCTCATAATCTGGCCGTTTTCAAGCCGGGCATTGATTGGTACTTCGGCGCGGGCTTGGGGGCTGAAAATCTCTTTAAAGGCTGTGTCTTCCAAGATGGTCAGGGTTTCACTGACGATATTTGTGCGGACATCTTCGGGTAAATCACTTGCAAAACGCTCTACGAAGCGCTGGGCAGCGCTTTTTTGCTGATCGGGGGCTAGGCGCGGTAAAATCTCCAAAAGTTTGTGTGTGACATTCCCGCGGCGGAATCTGTACTCATCTCGGCCCTTAAGAGGTGAAGTGGCGGCTGGGGTGATATCAGACGGCCTAGAGGGGCTGATCACCGGGCCGAGCGGATTGAGCTCAACCGGGGCATTTTTATAAAGAAAATCAGGAATTTCTATAGACATACCAGTCGGTTTTTTTTCTATATTTTTATCTTTAATTTCATTTATTTGTGGATTTTCTATTTTAAAAGTGCCACCGTTTTCTTCCATGTTGGGATGGGATTGCAGCCCGGCCTGAATATGATGATACCAAGAAGGTTTGGGCTGCTTTCGTCCTGCCACTCCGCACACATACAGGCGGTCTTCCGCGCGCGTCATGGCAACATAGAGCAGGCGGCGATATTCCTCTTCCAAACGCTCATCCAGCGCCGCCATTTGCGTGCTAAACAGCGCCGGGTCCATATCTTTGCGCGCCGACCATATCGGCACGGATAGGGTGGATTTATCCGGCCATATCAGGCGTTTATCAATTTGTCCCGGCGGGCTGAGGGTTGTGCGCACAGTATCGGGCATAATCACGATCGGGGCTTGTAGGCCCTTGGCCCCGTGCACCGTCATGATGCGGATTTGGTTATCGGATTCAGATAGCTCGCGTTTAATCTCATCTTGGCGCTGGCTTTGCCGGGCAACGAAGCTTTGCAGTGAGGCGATATGTTCCTGCTCAAAGCTGATTGCGTGGTGAAGAAATTCATTCACCGGGTCGAGAATTTCCGTGCTCAAGCGGCTTTGCAGCGCGCGCAGGCCGCTTTTCTCATCGGCCGGACACAGATCATGCAAAAGATGGCTGAAAAACTCAAACGGGCGGGCTTGCGTGGCCATCGTAATCAGATTTTTAAGGTAGCGCGTAATCTCTTGATGATCGGATCCTTCTAGCGCGGCCCAAAGCGTGCCTGTACGTGTGTGCGCCAGAGCAAAAAGCTGCTCCTCATCCAGTCCGATTAGCGGGGATTTCAGCACGCAGGCCAGGGTTAAATCATCGGCGGGTAGCAGGGCGAATTGCGCGGCGGCGAGCAAATCCTCAATCACCAGCTGTTCATTCAAAACCATGCGGTCGCTGCCGCTGACGGGGATGTTCTGATCCTTCAGCGCGCGGGAGATTGCTTCCACCAGCGCGCCGCGGTTGCGCACCAAAATCATGATATCACCGGGCTCAATCGGGCGGCCCTTTGATTCTAAAATCTTGCCATTCTTCAGCCAGCCTTTAATGGTTTGCGCGATTTGGCGAGCGAGCTTGGCCCGCGATGTCTCCGCACTGGTGATGCGCAGCGGTGATTCCCACAAATCAATCTCGGGCTTTTCGGCTTCCTCACATAACGGCCAGAGTTCGACACGCCCGGCATCACCGCGGCGAAATGCATGATGACGTACGTCTTTAATCGATAGCCCTTTACGCAATTGTGGGTCGGCAAAAACACTATCAACCGCATCGAGAACACTCTGGGTCGAGCGGAAAGAGATATCCATATCCACCGGCTGCCAACGCTCGCGCGCATCAGTGACCTTTTTCTCAAAATCGCGCTGCATGCGGGCAAATTCCTCTGGCGAGGCCCGCTGAAAGCTATAGATAGACTGCTTTTCATCTCCCACAACGAAGACTGTACGTGTGATGTCTTTCTGACCCTGCCCGGTGAAAAACTCGCGGCACAGCGCCTCGATGATCGACCATTGATCGGGGTTTGTGTCTTGCGCCTCATCGACCAGAATATGATCTAGTCCGTGGTCCATTTTATACAAAACCCAGCTTGTGTTGCTGGTTTTAAATTCACCATCATTTAGAATTGTACGTGTTTTCAGGATTAGATCATCATAATCAAGTGCAGCCGCCTCTTGTTTCAAAGCTTCATACTCCGCCAGAACAGCCTGCCCCAGATAAAGCAGATCGCGGGTCAGCGCGGCGCAGCTCAGGGCCTTTATTTGCTCGTTAAACGCCAGAATGCGTGCCGTTTCGAGCTCTATAATATCCGTTGTTTCGGGATGGATCTTTTGCACTTTTTGGGTGATGGAGTCTTTGAGCGGCTCTCCGTCCTTTTTCAAAAAGACAGACATGTACGTCTCCAGCATTTCCGTGCGCTCGGCGGCGCTTTGCAGGCTGAGCCAGGTGCTGAGTATTTGATGTGCGGCCATATCTTTCTTGGCGTTTGCCCCGTCTAATGCGTTCAAAAGCTTTTTTAAATGCTGGTCATGCGCGGGATCTGGGGCGCAAAAGCGCAGGCGCAGCGCTTCGACGTCTTCGCCCGGCTTTACGTTTAAATCAGCACAGAGCTGTGTATAGAGCCCCTCAACACCGAAATGCGTCTTCAGCAGCGCGCCGAATTGTCGGCGCTCGGCGATGATATCGCGCATTAGGGCCGAAAACTGCGCTTCGTTAATGGTGGCGGCAATATGGCTCAAGCGGCCTGCGGCTTCTTGCGTGTTCTCTTTTTGCAGCGCGCTGATCGCGCTTTTTTGCGCGCGCTCAATCAGCCTGGCGGTCGTGTGATCATCCAGAACGCTAAAAAATGGCGGCAAATTGGCCTCCAGCGGGAAACGCGCCAGCACCGATTTACAAAAGGAATGGATGGTCATGATTTTCAAGCCACCGGGCGTGTCCACCACCTGTGCAAAGAGCTTTCTGGCTGCTTTAACATCCTGACTGGTTGGTTTTTTATTGAGCAGTTTTTCTAAATCATTCTCCAATTTCTCAAGTGGCATAATCGCCCAGTGGCCAAGCTTTTCCATGATGCGCAGTGACATTTCATTGGCTGCAGCTTTTGTGAAGGTAATTCCGAGAATTTTATAAGGCAGCGTTCCCGGCGCGCCGTCAGCGCGCGGTAGTAACAGGCGCAAGACGCGGTCGGTTAGGACTTTGGTTTTGCCTGTACCGGCCGAGGCACTCACCCAGACGGAAGATTCGGGATCGGAGGCTTGCCTCTGCACGACATTCGGGTCTAAGGGCCGTGCTTGCTCTTCGGGCGTTTGCTGCGGGTTGAGGCTGTGATCAGATGTCATTTACGCCGCCTCGTTTTCGTTTTCATCCAGAGCGCCCCATTCCTTAATCCGCGCAAGATGCTCATAATCATTAAAGCGCGGCTTATGCGCTTCGTTCGGTACGGCATAATATGGGGTTTCGGGGCGCGCAAAATGCTCGATTAAGCTCTCCAGACCCGCGCGCGTACGCTCAAGAACCTCTTGCAACTTTTGCCGTTCTGTCGTGATTTTACCAGCCTCTCCTTGCTTGCCGGAAAAGCTCCAATATTCAAGGGATTCGGCCTTTAGCGCGGGAATATTCTCAAAACCGCCATCCTCAAGGATCAACGCCTCAACGGGCAATTGCGGTGCTTCGCCGCTCAGCATGGATTGCTTGGTGTACGTGCCCGCGGATTTATAATCGATAATCACCCCGCCCTGCGGTCCTTGATCGATACGGTCGGCTATCGCCTTAATTGTCATGCCGTTTATCGTGCTATGACCCTCAATTTCGGTCTGAAGCACCTGATGGGTTTCGCGGTGGCGCTGTTCATGGGCGATAAACCATTCGCTCATACGCTCAAAGCGCGGCCACCAGAACTGCCAGCTTTCAGCGCTTTGTTGATATTCGCTCAGAACATCGCTGGCAAGGATGCGCAATTGATCAGGCGAATCGGCGGGCAGGTCTTTTGGATATGTGCTGACAAAACGCTCAAGAACATCATGCAAAACGCTGCCGCGCAGCGCCGCATCGGTATCCATTTCCAGCGGATCGAGCTTTTTGAGCCTTAAAATATAGCGTGCATAGATCGTGTAAGGGTCCTTGATCCAGCTCTCAATCGCGGTGGCGGATAAACCTTTGGGCCTTGCGGAAACCGGAGGTTTTGGCTCTGGTCGCTCAAAAGGATAAAAACCGTCCGGTTGGTCTATCTGTTGCGCCCATATCGCTTGCGGACTGGATTGAAGCGTCGTCAGCGGTGTTTGCGCAGCCTCTAAGACGGTTTGTAGGCGCTGTAGCCATCGCGCCGGCATTGTGGGCGCGCCGTCGCTGCGTTTTGAACGGGTCATATAAACATGCGGCGCGCAAAAGCCTTGTACGAAATCATGCGCGGCCAGGCCAGTGCCGCGCTCATGCGCGGGCAGGCCGAATTCTTTACGCATCGGCCGTGAAAGCCATGGATCGCTATAGCTTTCTGAGGGCCATGTACCTTCATTCAGACCCGCCAAAATAATGGTGTCCGCATCGCTGAGGCGCGCTTCAAGCTGCCCGAGGATTTTAAGGCGCGGATGCGTGCCGAATTTGGGGCGTACGCTCACTGTGCCCATAATTTCAGCGATAATCCGGCTATAAGTCAGCGCATCTACCGGCGGAAACTGGTCGCTGTGATCCAATAGGTTTGAAAGCATATCAGCCAGCGCTTCACCATCTTCTCCGGCCCATAGAGTTTCCGGGTCATTATTGAGCTCTTCAGCAAGGGCTATGTGTTTAAGTAAAAAGCTTTGAAAGGAATGCTCACCGCTCATCAGCGGCTCAAGCGAGGCAAAAGCACTCTTTATTGTTGTCAGATGTTTTTGAATTTCGGCCGCGCGGCCGGGCTCGTCTTTTCTGCGCCGGTCTGGGCGGGTTTGACGGAAATGCTCAATTTCCAGCGCCTGTACGTCTTTTGCCTCAAGCACGTGACAAAGGTTGTGTTTGAGCAGGGATAGGAGTGGAATAGCCGCCATATTGCTGGCGGCGACCTCTATAATCAGGTTCAAAAACCGCCCGATATTTTTTTGATCCAGCGGTTGTCCGGCTGAATCATCTAATTTTATATTCCAGCGCGTACACAGGGCTGCCACGCGCCGCGCGAGGGCGCGGTCGGGCGTAATCAGGACGGCATTTTTCTCTGGCGTTTCAAGAGCTTCACGCAATATAACGGCAATTGTTTGCGCTTCATCACCGTCATCCTCACATTCAAGCCATTTCAGCCCCTCCAGCGCCCGCGCAATGGTGGTTTGCGCCTCTTTATTGGTGGCCAGATCCGTCCAGCTATTGGTGGTATCGGCCGGGCGCATAATTTCGCGGCTTAAAAACTGGCGGGCCTGTGTAATGCGGGCGGCGTTTTGATCACTCCACGACTGTACGTCTTTTCGCTCAATATGCATACGGGTGAGTAATTGCTTAAAGCCGAATTGAGGGTGCGTTTCATCCAGCGCACTCCAGCTCTCCTCATCCAGCGCCTGATCAAGGCCGGGCAGAATGATTTGCCCGTGCGGAAGGTTTGCAATGACCGAGAGCAGGTGCGCCACGGCCGGGATAGAGCCCGTTGTTCCTGCGGCGATCACCGGGCCTTGCGGCGGAGTATTCTGCCAATGATCGGCCAGCGCTAGAATCAGGCGGTTGCGGCGGTCGGCCATGTCGATGGCGCCCTGTTCTTGCAGGATTTTCGGCCAGTTTTTACTGAGGATTTCAAGAAAATCGAGGGTGATTTGCCAATGCTCGGAAAAATCTGCGGGCACAAGGGTTGAAAGCGCGGATAATTCGAGATTTTCCGTGTAAACCTGGTCCATAAAATGCCCTAGAGCCGCGGCGAGTGACAGTGCTTGATCAAAGCCTTGCGCGAAATTTCTCGCGCTGTGAATAAGGCGGGCAAGCAAGATTTGACGCTTAAGCGGCGGCAGGCCGGGCGGCATTTCAAGGATTGTTTGCAGCGCGCGTTCATCCATGAGGCTTAAGGACAGCTCTTCCTCGTCAATATCACCGATGGCCTGTAATCTGGGCAAAATGACGGCGCTTTGTTCACCGGCATCTAAAAAGGCCTCACGTACCACCCGCACGGCGCGGCGTGTTGGCAGTAAAATTGTGACATCACTAAGGCTCTCTGGCGTGTCGCCGTAATCCGCCAGCAGGCTTTTGGCCAGCGTTTTGGCAAAGGGAACACCCGCCGGGATGGTGAAAATAGAGTGTTGCGGAGAAGGTGTACGCATTTTTCCCTACGCACTTTCCTTGAAGAGCGCTTGCACGGCCTCCAAATCCGGCGGGGTGCTGATATGGTGCCAATTTCCCGCGTGTACAAGGCCAAACAGCCGTCCGTCTTTCTCGGCTTGATCCATTAATGTCAGATAGGAAAAGGACCCCTCAGGCGTATTCTCAAAAATGCCTGCGCGGTTAATCCGAATGCTGGTGAACATGTACGCTCCGTCCTGAGTTTTGGAACGTACGGCCCGCCCGTCTTCATCCAGATCATAATCTCCCACGCCCTGTGTCACGTGCATGGTGCTGACAGGCTGCAGCAGCATTAAAATATCCATCTTCTGCGGGTTCCAGCGCTGCGCCAGCGCTGTGAGCGCGGAGCCTTCCGGACCGTCAGACCACAACCCATCCCCGCTGAGCACGAAGAAATCTTCGCTGCCGAAATGTTCCAGCGCGTTTTTGATCCCGCCGCCTGTGTCAAGGATATCGGGCTCATGCGAGATGTGAATATGAACATCCGTACGTGTTTTAAGATGCTCGGCCAGCTGTTCGCCGCGGTAATGGGTGTTGATCACCATATCAGTAATGCCGGCGGCCTTAAGATGGTCGATCGTGCGGTCGATCAGCGTTATGCCGGCGACCTCGGCCATAGGTTTGGGCCGTGTGTCGGTGATGGGGCGCAGGCGTTTGCCAAAGCCCGCTGCCAGAATGAAGGCTTTATCAGGAGCCATAATCTATTCAACTCTGTTTATCGTTATAAGCCGATGCTCAGGGTTATTGTGCAAGGGCGCGAGGGTGATGTCCAGCCTGCGCGTGGGTAAAATCCCCGCAATACGCGAGGGCCATTCAAGAATGATAATGCCGCTCTCCAGCGCTTCTTCCCAGCCCAGCTCATAAATCTCTTCGGGGTCTTCAATTCGGTAGCAATCAAAATGATAAAGCGGGCCTTGGGCGCTGTCATAGGTTTGTACAAGCGTAAAAGTCGGGCTGGGCACCTCTTCGTCGGGCTTTTCGATGAGCGCGCGGATGAGCGCGCGGGCAAAGACGCTTTTTCCCATGCCCAGATCACCGTGCAGGGCCAAAACATCGCCTGCCTTGATCTTTTTGGCCAAGGCTTGCGCGGCCTCTTGCGTGTCGGCTTCGCTGTGTGAGTGGATCTCCATATCTCTTGGTATATAGGCTATAGAGCTGAAATTAAAGCGTTTTTTATGTGCGCCGCACAAGGGGTTTTCAGTGTAAATGCCGGATAAATCTGGTAAAATAGGGGTATGGATAGGCTTCTAATTTTAGCAGCTTCTTTTATGATTTTGACGATTGGCTCTTCAGCGCACGCTGACGGAGAAATTGTGCAAGAGCCGATTTGCTTTGTCGTCATCAATGATGCGCCGCATATGGTTTTGGGCAGTTTTGTCACCGACACATACACCAAGACTGACGGGTCTATTGGGCGTCACCGCTCAAACTTCCGCCTGCAGGAGTCAGGCGCTGTCGATAAAGAAAAAGGCTATCCCACAGACCGGGCAGAGTTTTGCTCCTACGGGCCGTTTTTTGAAGGGCGTAAGCTGGAATTTACTATCCGTACGTTGTTCCCGGTTTTTTCCTGTAAAACCAATATTGAAAGCGGGCCGATCACCATTAAAAGCATTCCGCGCAAGGACGACCCGATGGGCGGCTTTGATTACACCGCCACCTGTTACGACTAAAAAATTCTTTTAGTAATTAATCTTTGTCACCGGCGGCCTTTGGCAGCGGGATTTTCAGGTTTGTCGGCACGGATGTGTAGGGGATAAAGATCGTAACCGTTGTGCCTTCGCCCGGCTCGCTATCAAGTGTGACGCTCCCCTGATGCAGGCCGATAATATTTTTCACCAAGGACAGGCCGAGCCCCGCGCCGCCGCGCTTGCTGGTATCATTGACGCTGTTACGCGCACGCTCAAAGGGTTCGAAAATACGCGAGGTATCTTCCTTCTTAATGCCGATTCCTGTGTCGGTGACGGCGATGCTAATGCCTTCTTTGCTTTTCTTGGCCGAGAGGGTGATTTTTCCGTTGGCGGGCGTAAAGGTAATCGCATTGCGAATCAGATTGATCAAAACTTGCTGCAAGCGGCGTTCATCGGCATTGATTGTGCCGATATTTTTGGCGCAAATGAAATCAACCTCGATCTTCTTTTTACGTGCCCATTCTGAAACCAGATTGGCCACGCCGTGCAGCATTTGATAAATTTTTACATCACTTTGTTGGAGCGTCATATAACCGGCCTCCAGCGTGGATAGATCAAGAATATCATTGATCAGATCCAGCAAGCGTTCGCTGGCCGCGCGGATATCGTGCGTATATTGTTTCTGGCGCTCATTAAGCAGGCCGAAATATTCCTGATCGAGAATCTCGTTAAAGCCCATAATCGCATTCAAAGGCGTACGCAGCTGATAAGACACATTGGCGAGGAAGTCGAGCTTGAGCTGCTCGGCTTCTTCCAGCGCGACGTTCTTCTCCCGCAGGGCGTTCTCGACACGTACAGTGTCCGTCACATCGGTATAGGTCAGCAGCACCCCGCCATCGGGCAGGGGCACGGTGGTGAAATCCAGCAAGGTTTTATCGGCACGTTCAAGGCGGCCTTCATGCATAATGCGATCCAGCCCCTTGGCAATCAGCTCTTCACGCTTTTGCGGCCAGTCTTCCTTGGTGAAGAAGGGCTTTGTCTTATCAACGATCTTGCTGATATGCGGCTCACCCTCCAGATCCTCGGGGTTCAAATCCCACATGCGGCCAAAGGCGGGGTTAGAGAGCTTCAGGCGTCCATCTCCGCCATACACGGCTACCGCCTCGCCCAGATTATCCAGCGTTTCTTTCTGTACGGCAATGAGTGTGTTGTAGGAGGATTCAAGCTCCAGACGGCTGGTCACATCCTCAAAAGTCATCATCAACCCGCCCATCGAATGCGGCACAACCAGCATGCGCAGGGCTGATCCGTCAGGCAGGTAGAGCATATCCTCATAGGGCTCAATCAGGGCGGTGAACATATCCAGCCATGTTTGTTTAAAGCGGCGGAAATCGGCCTGTTCAGGCAGGCGGCGGGTCTCGCGCAATTTTTCCATGATGTCGCTTAATGTCGGCTGTTTGTTCAGCCATTTATCTTCCAGCCCCCAAAGTTGCGCAAAGGCGGCATTATAAAACTCCAGCTTGGTATCGGCATCGTAAATGGCGATCGCGCTGCGCAATTGCTCCAGCAATTCTTTGTTTGAGGATTGATAACGCTTGAGCGTCGTCTCCAGCTCCTCTTCGCGTGTAACGTTATAAGCAATCCCCAGCGTCATTTTCAGGGCCTGAATGGGGATCTCTGTGACGTTCATCAACATGCGTCCGCCCTTGACCGTGTTGTGTACGCGTGTTGCAATCGTCTCGCCGGTTTTCATGGCGTGCGCGGCCAGCGGCTTTCCGGGCTGAATATCATCTTGCGGACCGCCGGCTTTACGGCGCAGATGGCCGAAAATTTCTTTTTGCTCCTCAATAATCTCGCGATAACCCTTGCCGAGGAAATCGGCGTAGGTTTCATTCACCCATGTAATATTTTGCTTATCATCACGTAGCCATAGAGGGCGCGGTACTTGGTTAAGTATGGTCTCGAATTTTTTAAGCGCCTGCTCTTTTTCTTCGCTTTCCTGCATGAAGGTGTTCTGTGCGCGTGTTTCCTCGCTGACATCCTGAAACCACAGCACATCAAACTCCTGCAGGCCGTTTGCATCCTTGCCCTTCGCACCAGAAATTTTAAAGGTCGCGTCACCGTTGTGGCTTTGCGCGCTGATCGTAAAGCGTATGCCGTGATTTTGCAGGCGCTCAAACATGCCCTCCAGCGCGGCGGCGTCACCGGGCTCCAGCGCGCTTTGAATATCATCAATGTCGGAAATGTTCTTAAGGTCCAGCATAGCGGGAAGGCCGGGCGCGCAGGCGATATGCCCGTCCTTGGTCCAGCCGCAATACGCGCCGGGAAACGCCTCTAAAAAGGCTTCCAGACGGGCCTTTTCCTGCTGCGCAGATTCGCCGCTGCCGAGAATAGTCTTAAGCCCTTGCCACATTCCTTGCCGCTCTTGAGAGTTTTGTCTTCACTGGCAATCAGTGTAAAAAGCTTGGCTTACGAGAACAAGCGCTATTTACACTCTAGGAATGAATCAGGGCGTGTTTAATCTCAACGGGGAAGTCTGTGATTAAATGGATGTGGGGATTTTTTTTGTGTTTAAGGGCAAAAGTCAAAACCGCCGGATCGTCCAAAGGAGCCTTCTCATTTTTTGTCCAGACAAAAACATCAAGCTTGTGGTGAGCTGCGTAATTTAAAAGCTCGTCTGAACAATCTTGCAGTATGGGATGTAAGCTGGTTGGTTTTATTGAAGTCATGACAGAATCAACATATTGCGGAGAAAAATGAATATATTTTTCAGAGCTGTTTTTTCTGTCGGGAAAAATTCGAGAAACAGGTAAGGCTCTTTCTTCGAACAAAAGCCCGATTTTAGTCCTTTCGTAGCCCCAATCGTTGCGCAATTGTTTTAATTGTTGGTGGTCAAAAGAAGAAAATATTATGCGGTGATTTGGAAAGTTTGAATCAACAGCCTCTTGATACGCTAAGCGAGCGGTACCATACCCTTTAAGTTCGATATTTACGACAGCAGCGTTATAGTCCTCTGACAAGTTTAAGCAAGATTTTAGCGACGGTACGCCATATCCGTCGCCGACATTCAGGGATTGCAATTGCGTCATGGTATGGTGTTCAACGTAACCTAAAGCCTGCTCTTCACGGCAAGCGCCTGCCACATGAAGATTGAGAGCATTGTCATGCATGATGGCCATTTTGTCGTCAGAGGTGCGGATTACATCCAATTCGATTCCGTCTGCGCCTCCAACCAAAGCGGTTTTAAAAGCTTTAAGCGTATTTTCGGGAAATTTAGAGCCTTTTTCCCGGCGCACTTCTTCTTGGGCTTGGGAATTGAACATGGTCACGCCCGTACCGCGATGTCCCAAAATAAGCATGGTTAAGCCCCTACTCAGTAAAACAGTAGGAGCATGCTAAAAGCTATTGGAAAAGCTTTCAATACTTAGTAGCGGTAATCATCCTTCTTGAACGGACCCTTGGGCGTTACGCCGATATATTCGGCCTGCTCTTTGGACAGCTCGGTCAGTTTCGCACCAACCTTGTCCAGATGCAGGGCGGCCACTTTCTCGTCCAAGTGTTTGGGCAACACGTACACCTTGTTTTCATAGGCTGATGTATTGCTCCACAGCTCAATCTGCGCAAGTGTTTGGTTGGTGAAAGATGCACTCATCACAAAGCTTGGGTGGCCGGTGGCGCAGCCCAGATTCACAAGGCGCCCTTCCGCCAGCAGGATGATTTTCTTGCCATCGGGGAATTCAATCTGGTCGACCTGCGGCTTGATATTGGTCCATTTCATGTTGCGCAAGGGCTGGGTCTGGATCTCGTTATCAAAGTGGCCGATGTTACAAACAATCGCGTTTTCTTTCATCGTGCGCATGTGATCAACAGTCACCACATCCTTGTTTCCAGTTGCCGTGACAACAATATCGGCGCGCGGGGCGGCCTCTTCCATCGTCACAACCTCAAAGCCTTCCATCGCGGCTTGCAGGGCGCAAATCGGATCAACTTCGGTGACCATCACGCGCGCGCCCGCTTGGCGCAGCGATTCAGCGGAGCCCTTGCCCACGTCACCATATCCGGCGACTACGGCCACTTTACCGGCCATCATCACGTCTGTGGCGCGGCGCACCGCATCCACCAGCGATTCACGGCAGCCATATTTGTTATCGAATTTTGATTTGGTGACAGAGTCATTGACGTTAATCACAGGGCACAGCAGCTGGCCTTTTTGTGCCAGACCGTGCAGACGCAAAACTCCGGTGGTTGTCTCTTCGGAGATGCCTTTGATATCCTCAAATAGCTCTGGATATTTATCATGCAGCATCATAGAAAGATCGGCGCCGTCATCCAGAACCATATTGGGTGTCCAGCCGTTCGGGCCCTTAATCGTTTGCTCGATGCACCATTCATATTCTTCTTCGGTCTCACCCTTCCAGGCAAAAACCGGCGTGCCTGCGGCGGCGATAGCGGCGGCGGCGTGGTCTTGGGTGGAGAAAATGTTACAAGAGCTCCAGCGCACTTCCGCGCCCAGCGCCTGCAGCGTCTCAATCAATACGGCGGTCTGGATGGTCATGTGCAAACATCCGGCGATGCGCGCGTCTTTGAGCGGCTGCTTCGCGCCATATTCCTCGCGCAGAGCCATCAGGCCGGGCATTTCAATTTCAGCCAGCTCGATTTCCTTGCGGCCCCATTCGGCCAGGGAAATATCTTTAACTTTATAGTCGTTTTTTACGGCTTCGGGCTTTGCGCTCATTCTTCTCTCCTTAAGGGTCGCGGGCGTAATCTTTAATACGGGCTGGATTGTTGTCTTTCTGCGGGATTTTATCAACCCCTAAATACCATCGAAATAAGGTTTTTTTAACCTTTTTACGTGTTAATATTAGGCATGAATATGAAGTTTAACGAAACATTTGCGGAAAGTGGTGAAAAGCCTCGATTTATTTCGAAGCCCAACCCGCTTGTTGAGCGTTCATTTCAGATCTTCGAATTCCAAGAAGAGAAGAGATCGTATGAGCCTGTGGGTGAGTATACGCTGCTTGATCATGACGAAGCTGTTGATATTACACAGAAAAAAGTCATGAATTTAATCGCGATTATGAATGAAAAACAGCGTTTAATCGACTTCAAAAACTTGACAAATGAGCGTATATTGTATAACATTATTTCAACAAACCCTGATTCTGAGCAACAAAAAGTAATGTTCAGGACCTACGACGGATCAGGGGTCTCAAAAGAAAATGCGGTCCTGACGCTAGATAGAGGTGTGTTCCATGAAGAATCTTGATACGTTAAGCCAGCTTTTTGCCAGTGTTTGTGAGGGTACTGTTAAGGCTCCTACGCTTGGGCAAACAGCCGCTCCTACGCCGGGGCGCTAATTATTTCCCGATATCGCGGTGTTCAATATGGGTTTGATAACCCGTATTTTTAAGCCATGACTTCAAAGTCTCAACCGTAAAGACGGAGCGGTGACGCCCGCCCGTGCATCCAATCGCAATCGTGAGATAGCTTTTCCCCTCGCGGGCATAGCGCGGCAGGACCGTATTCATCAGCCTCTTAAAATTCTCGATAAAATCATCAAACCCTTCATCGGCCTGAATATAGGCCGCGACATCCGCATCTTTGCCGGTTTTTTCGCGCAAATCCTCTTCCCAATGCGGATTTTTTAAAAAACGTACATCCATGACAATATCGGCTGTGCGCGGCGATCCGTGCTTAAATCCGAAGGACATCAGCGTGATATTGAGCAGGCTCTGATCCTCAATCCCGAAATGTCCTTTTAAAATATGTTTGAGATCGTGAATTGATAAATCAGAGGTATCAATCACCAACTCCGCGCGCTCTTGCAGTGGGGAGAGCATGCCCGCCTCTTCCTTGATCCCGGCGGTGATGGGTTTATCCTTGGCCAGCGGGTGAATGCGCCGTGTTTCGGTAAAGCGCTTTTTCAAAACCGCATCCTCGCAACTCATAAACAGCAATTCGGCCTTATGCGTATCAACTGTTTTCAGCAGCGATTCGGGTGAAAAGCCGCGCGCGCGTACATCAATGGCAATCGCGATGGGTTGGTCGGGTTTTTCGCTATCGCTGAGCAGCGCATCAACGAGTGATAAGGGGAAGTTATCAAAGACCTCAAACCCCATATCTTCAAGCGATTTTAAAACCGAGGACATGCCCGCCCCCGACAGGCCGGTTACAATCACCAATCTTTTTGCGGGCTTGCTCATGCTTTATTCAGGCGCACGGTAAAGCGCGCTCCTTTCACTGTGCCGCCGGGTTCTTTGATATTCTCGGCGAAAATTTCACCACCCATGGCGCTGATAACTTGTTTGCAGATTGAGAGACCAAGACCGGAATGCTTGCCGTACGCCTCATGGTCCGGGCGCTGGGTGTAGAAACGATCAAAAATGCTTTCAATCTTGCTTTCGGGGATGCCCGGCCCCTGATCTTCGAAAATAATCTCAATCTTTTTGCCGTCGGCGCGCACGGCGATTTCCACCAAAGACCCGTCCGGCGCGAAAGACAGCGCATTGCTGAGAATGTTTTGAAAGACCTGTTCAAGGCGTCCGCCGTGCCCCATCACCTGTACGTCTTTCTCAAATGTGCTGTAAGAGCGTACGCTTGTGCTTTGTATTTGCACATGGTTGTCCCATGATTTTTGATCCTCGGTTTTGCGCTCCAACGGGTCTTTATAGGCGTTAAACAGGGTATTAAGCACGCTTTGCACACTGATTGGCTCAAACACATCGCGCGAAAGCTCCGCATCCAGGCGCGAGGCATGCGAGATATCAGTAATCAGGCGGTCGAGGCGCTCAATATCGTGGCGGACAATCTCCATCAGCTTGTCTTTGTCCTTTTTCTTTTTAACCACAGAGGCGGTTTCAATCGCGCTGCGCAATGATGTTAGCGGGTTTTTCAGCTCATGCGCTACATCGGCGGCGAAGCGCTCAATTGAATCCATGCGCGCTGAGAGCGCGTTTGTCATGTCTGTGAAGGCGGTGGAGAGCTCGCCAATCTCATCCTTGCGGTGGCGGAAATCGGGCATATCTTGTAGCGAGATTTTGCCTTTACGCACGCCCTCGGCGGCGCGCGCCAGCTTGCGCAGCGGGCTGGCAATCACCCCGGAGAGGTAAATCGAAAGCAAGACCGTAATCACCAACGTAATCGCAAACGCGCCCAGAACATTGATCCAGACATCGCCGATATCGCGGGTTATATCCTGCGCCGGGCGGGTAATCAGAATCGCGCCCAGAGTCTGCTCACCCTTATGCAGCGGCGCCGCGCCGGAGAGGATGATGCTGTCCTTCCCGTCATCCCAGGCGGAAATGCTGTACTTGTTTTGTAGGGCATCCTCGACATTGGGGTAACTGCCGGCCTGCGCTAAATCCGATATGTGCGGATATTCAGGCAGGGTTTTGCGCTGAGGCAGAAGCTTAATAATAAAGCGCGCCATGTTTTTGAGGACCTGAACCGTGTAAAGGCTGTCTTTACCGCTTTTGAGCGTTAGTGCGCCCGCAGATGTCTGCGGCACAGAATCGACGATCAGCTGGCCATTTTCATCAAAAATACGGATATGATGCCCCAGCATGGCGCTAAAACGCAGGGCCATATTTTCCGCTTGTTGCTGGTTGAGCGCGCCGTCTTCAATGCCGATTTCCGACAGGCTGGCGGTGACCAGCTCGACTTCAGTGTTAAAGCTCTCAAGCCGCGCTTCGATCAGGTTTGAGTGATACTGCCCCAAAAACACAATGCCGAGCATCAGCATAATCAGCGCCAGTGCATTCACGGCAATGATACGCGTCGTCAGGGTGGTAATCCGGCGCTCCGGCCCGCCCCAATATAAATCAAGAATATGATCAAGTTCAGGTAGCTCTGCTTCGGGCGCACGCAGGCGCAACCATCGGCTATTCTTCGCGGTATTTGTATCCGACGCCGTAGAGGGTTTCGATTCTGTTGAAGTCTGGGTCGACTTTTTTGAATTTTTTTCTGACACGTTTTATATGCGAATCTATTGTGCGGTCATCCACATAGATATTCTCACCATAGGCCTGATCAATCAACTGATCTCTGTTTTTTACATGCCCCGGTCGTTCTGCTAGCGTCTGCAGCAGCAGATATTCGGTGACAGTCAGGTTCACCGGCTGGCCCTTCCATGTGCATTGATGGCGCGCATTATCAAGCACCAAATCGCCGCAGGTAATTTTTTCACTGCTCTCAGCCGGGGCGCTCTCTTGCGTTTGCAAGCTTTGGCGGCGCAGCAATACGCGGATACGCTCAATCAAAAGACGCTGGGAAAACGGCTTGGTAATGTAATCATCTGCGCCCATACGAAGCCCGAGAACCTGATCCACCTCATCATCAACCGAGGTCAGGAAGATGACAGGCACATGTGATGTCTCGCGCAGCTTGGTGAGGACCTCCAGCCCGTCCATGCGCGGCATTTTAATGTCCAGAACCACAAGCTCCGGCGGGGATTGCAACAACCCCTCCAGTGCGGATTCACCGTCGCTATAGCTTGTGATATCAAAGCCTTCGGCCTCTAAAGCCATGGACAGAGAGGTCAGGATATTTTTGTCGTCGTCAACAAGGGCGATTTTATTGCTCATGCGCTATTATGGCCGCGATCGCGCCGCTCTTGCAAGACAGATCCGGCCAGATAAAGCGATCCGGCCACTAAAATCCGCTTATCACCGCTTATGCGCTCGTTAATCGCGTGCACGGCGTCTTGCCAGCTTTGGCTTGCTGAAATCTGGGTGTCTTCTGCAAGCGTTCCGATCTGATCGCGTAAATCCTGCGCAGCTAAGGCTTTGGGCTCACCAGGGATGTTGGTCACATACAGGCCCGATAGATGCGGTATAATCGGCGTCAGATAGCCCAAAACGTCCTTATGCGCCATCATGCCCAAAACCAAATAGAGCGGCTTGCCATCTGCCTTGGCCCAAATGTCGGCTTGCCGCGCGATCGCCTGTCCGGCATCGGCATTGTGCCCGCCATCGAGCCACAGCTCATACGCGCCGGGTTTATGCTCTAACTTTTGCAGGCGCGCGGGCCAATGTGCATTTTGCAGACCCTTGGCGAGTGAGTCATCTGTGATTCTAAAATGCCCCCCGGCCTCAAGTATTTTCATCGCGGCAAGGGCCAAACCTGCATTTTCAATCTGGTGCAGACCCGTCAATGAAGGGTGCGGGTAAAGATGAGTCTGAGCGCCAGTTTCGAAGCATATATGGACTCCTTGCTCCCGAATGACCCAGTCTGAACCGTTGCGAAATAGAGTCATACGCATTGATTCCGCTTGGCTTTTGAATATGGGCCATGCGCGCGGGTCTTGTGCACCGATAACGCATGGTGCGCCGTGCTTCATGATGCCCGCTTTCTCTTTTGCGATGGATTCTATGGTGTCTCCTAAAAAATCCATATGGTCCATTGATACGGGGGTAATGACGCTCAGGGCCGGGCTTTCGATTATGTTTGTGCAATCCAGCCGTCCGCCCAAGCCAACCTCCAGCAGCACGATATCGGCAGGCGTGCGGGAAAAGGCGGTGAAGGCCAGCGCGGTTGTGATTTCGAAAAAGGTGGTTTCGCCCCCCGCATTGGCCTGCAAAACCTCATCAATCAGCGGCTCCAGCGCATCGTTGCTGATCGGCTCTCCGGCCAGAACAATACGCTCGTTAAACTGAATCAAATGCGGGGAGGTATAAACATGCACGCGGTATCCGGCGGCCTCTAACATCGCGCGCATAAAGGCAATGGTAGAGCCTTTACCGTTGGTTCCGGCGACATGAATGACGGGCGGCAGCTTCAGATGCGGGTTGCCCAAAGCCTCCAGCAGCTTCAGATAGGGCGCACGAAAGCCTAATTCGATATGCGCGCCGCGTGTAAGCCCATAGAGCGCGCGCAGCTTCTCCTCAAGCGATGGTTGGGAATGCTTGAGATCGCTGGCATACATAGGGGGCTAAGCCTTGCCGGATGCGGCCTTTTTCGGGGCCTCGGTGATGGAGGCTCCGGCTTTTCTATAGTTCTCGAGCGCTTTTTCCGCCGCTTCTACCTGTTTTACAGCTTTGGCGGAGGATGGTGCATCGGGGCGAATTTCCTTCTGGATAGAGGATTTTCTCTTCACCTGCGCGCTTTTGCTGACGGCAATGTCGGTTTTTTTGCCTTTTTTAGCGCCGCCGCTTTGGCTTTCCCCACCCATCAAAAGGTTGAGAAGGCGGCTTAGCGTTTCATGCAGCTCAGAGCGTGAGACAACGATATCGACAATGCCATGCTCTTTCAAATATTCCGCCGTCTGGAAGTCATCAGGCAGGGTTTCACGCACGGTTTCTTCAATCACGCGACGGCCCGCAAAGCCGATGGTTGCGCCCGGTTCGGCCAGGTGTACGTCTCCCACCATGGCGAAAGAGGCGCTCACGCCGCCTGTCGTCGGATCGGTCAGCAAAACGATATAGGGAAGGCCCGCTTCCTTGACCATTTCCACCGCGATAATCGTGCGCGGCATCTGCACCAGCGAAAGCATGCCTTCTTGCATGCGCGCCCCGCCAGAGGCCGGAATGGCGATAAAGGCAGCCTTGGATTTTACGGCCTGCTCTGCCGCCATAACAATGGCTTCGCCCACGCCCGCGCCCATCGACCCGCCCATAAAGCTGAAATTAAAGGCGGCAATAACCACCGGCTGGCCGCCGATTTTACCCTTGGCGACCGTGATGGCCTCTTTCAGACCTGTTTTTGCTTGGGATTCCTTGATGCGGTCGGCATATTTCTTGCGGTCTTTGAATTTGAGCGGATCATGCGCGACGCTGGGCAGAGGGAGATTCTCGTATTTACCCTCATCAAACATCAGCGCAAGGCGCTTTTTCACGGTCAAACGCAGGTGATAATTACAGTGATAGCAAACATTATGCGACTCTTCGAGGTCGCGGTGAAACAGCATGCCTTCGCAAGAGGGGCATTTATGCCATAGATTATCTGGCACTTCCTTGGGCTCGACCAATGAGCGGATGCGCGGGCGGATAATATTTGATAGCCAATTCATGTAAAAATCCCTCTTAAAATCGACCCCGTGTTATGGGCTTTTTGGGGCTCAAAGTCAAGTTTGTCTGGACAAAAACAGCTTAATTATGGTAAATTTTTGCATGACCAAAGCAACCATAAAAAACTCTTTTGTTCATTCGTCAGAGGCGGAAAAGCCGTCTAAAAATATTCTGAATTATGTATGGATTAATAGAAAAGCGTTTAAATCTGAAAAGCAGAATGATTACGGTGTTCCTAAAAGATATCTAGAACGTGTGATAGAAAACGCACAGCGCTATAAAGGAAATCAATTTTTTTTATGGCTAGATCAGGATGAGAGTCTTTTAGACGCAGAATCTTTGCAAGATGTTAAAAGCTTTCTGGCTGAATTTGAAAATATTGAAGTCAAAAATCTGCGAGATTTAGACGAGTACGCAAGTTACGATTTTTTTGAACCCGGAAAAAGATTTAAACGCTGGCAAACGCCTCGTCAGAAGGCTGAGAAAGAGGATGCTGGCACCGTTGATCTGATTTGGGCACGGGTAGACCTTGCTCGTATCATGGTTCTAAAGCATTGTTTAAAAACGCTAAACGCAGATATTGCCGTATACAGCGATTTTGATATATCTGATGTTTTTTTAAAAAACAAAGATTTACACGAACTGTTGAATCAATATGGTCTTGCGTGCTCATCAGGTGAAGTTTTTATGATGTCTTCAGATTTTTATGGAGCTCCTGATCCAGTGGCATCTTGCGTTGAAAACGGATACATCGCGGCAACGAACACACCGCAAAATATATCTTTTTTAGAAAATCTTATTGGAGCGACAAAAGAAGAAATTAGTCAAAAAGAAAGTTTTCAGCCGACCGATAATGGCTACAGCCTTTTTCGTGAACATATATCAAAGGCTGCCGAAGAAAGGACAGGAGATAGAAACGAAACTGCTTTCTGTTTCTTTAAACAGCCAACATCTAAATTTTCTGATCCTCGCTTCTTAGGTTTTGATTATTGAAAGTTTAGTCGTTAAGCGCTTTGGAGAGCGCTTTGACCTGCGTTTCAATGGTTTCGACAAGGGTGTCTTGGGCCAGCCCCTTGGCCATATTTTGCACAATCGCCGATCCGACCACCACGCCATCTGCGATTTTGGCCATGTTTTTAGCATCCTGCGGGGTTTTTACGCCAAAGCCGATGGCCACCGGCAGGGGTGTACGTGTTTTAATATGCTCAATATGCGGCCTTATAGCGCCGATGTCGGCTTGCGCCGTGCCCGTTACCCCGGTGATGGAGACGTAATAGAGAAACCCGCTCGCCCCCTCCAGCAGTTTTTCAAGGCGTGCCTCGTCGGTTGTGGGGGTAATTAATCGAATTAAATCAATATTTTGGCTTTGCGCAGCGGCGCGCAGATCCGCATCTTCTTCGGGCGGCAGATCAACGATAATCAGGCCATCCACGCCCGCGTCGGCGGCGTCTTTTGCAAAGTTATCAAAGCCATAGACGAAAAGCGGATTGGCATAGCCCATGAGAACAAGCGGCGTTTCATCATTGTTTTTGCGGAATTCTCTTACCATTTCAAGGGTTTGCGCCATATTCGCTCCGGCGGCTAAGGCGCGCTCGCTGGCATGTTGGATGGCCGGGCCGTCGGCGGCCGGGTCGGTAAAGGGCATGCCGAGCTCGATAATATCCGCGCCCGCGCCGGGCAGGCTTTTTAAAACCGCTAAACTTTGGTCACGGTCCGGATCGCCAGCCGTGATAAAGGTGATCAGGGCCGGGCGGTTCAATGTTTCAAAAATTTTCTCAATTCGGCTCATTTTTTCAATCCTATATAGATCAGAACCTCGTTCACGCCTTCCTCGAAAAAACGCGGGCCGTACACTTCGAAATCTGACCCGAATTGACGGTTCAAATCAGAGGACCATATGGCTGTCCAAGTCTCAACAAGGGTTTGCGGCTGCGGCCCTGATGCGCTCATGACACCATATTGACCCGCATGAACCGAGACGGCATGCATCGAATCAGGGATGTTTTCGGGGGAATTTACCTTGTATCCGATAGTGATACGATACGGATAGGAATGATCGCCTTCATAGTCTGAATAGACCGCGTAAATCACATCATCCACTTTAGACGATAGATTTTGGCCAACGCTATCTTTAAAAAATCTTTCCCACAACTTATTGATATCGTCGGCCGCCTGACCGTCTTTATTGGTCGTTACGGTGGACACGCCAACCACGGTGAAGGGCTGTACGTCTTCTAATCCGGCGTGAACGTCGTAAGTTTGCGCTTGGCTGCTCATAGATCGACCCCCAATTTTTCTGCCACGGTGAAGATATCCTTATCGCCTCGCCCGCACATATTCATCACGATAATGTGGTCTTTGGGCAGTTGCGGCGCGATTTTCATGACATGGGCGAAGGCGTGGGCGGGCTCCAGCGCCGGGATAATGCCTTCTAGCTTGGTGCAGAGCTGAAACCCCTCCAGCGCTTCCTCATCGGTCACCGACACATATTCAACGCGCTTTTGGTCGAACAGCCACGCATGTTCCGGCCCGATTCCGGGGTAATCCAGCCCGGCCGAGATGGAATGCGCCTCTTGGATCTGCCCGTCTTCATTTTGCAGGAAATAGCTTTTCATGCCGTGCAAAATGCCGGGCGTTCCGCCATTCAGGCTGGCGGCGTGCTGATCGGTATCGGTGCCGTGGCCTCCGGCTTCTACCCCGATCAGATTGACATCCGCATCATCTAAAAACGGGTGGAACAGGCCCATGGCGTTTGATCCGCCGCCAATCGCTGCGATGAGTGTATCGGGCAGGCGGCCTTCTTTCTCCATCATTTGATCGCGCAGCTCTGTGCCAATGACGGACTGGAATGTGCGTACCATCTCCGGGAAGGGGTGCGGGCCGGCCACTGTGCCGATCAGGTAATAGGTATCATGCACATTCGCCACCCAATCGCGCATCGCTTCATTCATCGCATCCTTGAGCGTGCCCGAGCCGCTTTCGACGCTGCGCACCTCTGCGCCCAGCAGCTTCATGCGGAAGACATTGGGCTTTTGGCGCTCAATATCGGTTTTGCCCATAAAGATCGTGCAGGGTAAATCAAACAGCGCACAGACCGTGGCCGTGGCGACCCCGTGTTGACCCGCTCCCGTTTCGGCGATAATACGCGTTTTTCCCATGCGCCGCGCGAGGAGCACCTGACCGATGCAATGATTAATTTTGTGCGCGCCGGTGTGATTGAGCTCATCGCGCTTGAAATACACTTTCGCGCCGTCAAGGTGCATGCTCGTCGCATTGGCGAAGTATAGCGGCGAGGGTCTGCCAATATAGTCTTTGGCCAGGGATTCAAATTCCTCCCAAAAGGCCTGATCCGCTTTTGCCTCTTTCCAAGCCTGCTCAACAGACAAGATCAGGGGCATTAAAGTCTCGGCAACATAGCGCCCGCCATAGGGGCCAAAATGTCCATCTTTATTCGGTTCGGACCGTAGCGTATTTTTGTTTTTCATGCCCTGAATCTCTAATTTTTTCAATTACAGGGCGTTTATAGTATGTTTTAAGTCGCCTGAGAACCCCTTGTTTGTCTTTAAACTTTAGTAATTTAAGGATAGTCCAAACTGGACCGCACCTTTTGTATTGGCGCCGACTGTGGTTTCCAGATTTTTTGCAATTTTGTAGCGGATATGCGCGGCAACATTGGTGGCTTTGCGCAAATTTTTATCAGCGTCGATAATGAGACGTCCGCCAACACGGCTTCCGTTTTGTGGGTTCACATTCACGATGCTTCTGAACCCGTCCACCAGTGATCCGCCGTTTAATTTGGTTGTGGGGCCGACATTGACGTTCAAATCTTTATTGCCCCAATGACCCATGAGAGAGGCGAGTGGCACAACAGGTTTTCCGTCTATGCCGATATTGGTGGGTTGCGTCACGACCAGACCCATAACACCAAATCCTTTTGATTTTTGATGCTTCAAAATATTGGCTGATAAAATATTCACCGTGGGCTCTGACAAATTTGTGTCAGATAGGCCCCAAACCATGCCTTTATAAATCAAGCCGCTTTTGGGCTTCTCGGGTGTGGGTTCGGTTTTTTCTTGTGCAAATGTCGGGCTCAATGACGTCAGGCTAGTCATACTGGCCAACATAAATGTAGGTATTAATTTGCTCATAAGTGTTCTCCATACGCAGTTTTTGCTTAATTACAGGCTAATTATTATTCATAATATAAATATATGCAAATATATGTCGTGACAATTCGACAACTAGTGTTGTAAAATTACGACAACACGACCTATTGTTTTTTGAAGGTAAGCTTATGATTCAAGACATGTTTGAAACGCTCGGTATTAAGGAAGAAGAGTCCAAAACCTATATATCCTTGCTGGAAAAGGGCCCCTCAGCAGCGGGAGATCTTGCCAAATCCATGGGGTTGCCGCGCCCAACGCTCTATGGGTATTTGGAGCGCTTATGTGCTGTGGGATTGGTGACCCAGAGTATGCGCCGCGGTGTAAAAATTTTCGTTCCTGAGCCGGCGGATAAAATCCGCGTGCTTTACAAACGTAAAATCGAGGATTTGAAAGCGAGAGAAAAAACGCTTGATTCAATTATTCCGACGCTGGAGAAGAAGGCCGGTCTCAGTCTTATGCGCCCACGGATGCAGTTTTTCGAAGGGCGCGATGGGATGGAAACGGCGCTGCAGGATCATTTGGCATACGAAGGTTTAACCATGCTGGCTTTTTGGTCGATTAAGGCGGCGATTGAAGCGACATCAGAAGATTTTTGGTGGTATCTGAATAAGGAGCGTATCAAAAAAGATATGTCTTTAAAGGGGATTTGGCCGCCCGAGCAAGCGGTGGATGTGAAACGTTATCCTTTTATGGGGGTGGGGCCGGAATTTAAGCGTGAAATTCGCGTTGCGCCGGAAGGGATTGAATCCTCGATGGGGTATTGGATATATGCCAATAAAGTATTCTTTGCTTCATCCCGTGCGGAAAGTTTTTGTTTCATCATTGAAAGTAGCGAGCTGGTGCAGATGATGAGTAACCAGCACCGCGTGATCTGGGATTTATCCACGCCCATAACGCCTGCCGCGGCGGATATGAAACCGTTCCTTGATGATCTCTATGCAGAAGATTAAAATCTATAAATTAAAACCGTGTTCCCTATATAAGAGAGTTTGTCGTTAATTTTAATCGTTCCGCCGCCGATTTGAGCGGCCCAGTTTTTAGCTTTATAAGTTATAAATCCTTCCAAAGCCTCGTTATCGTTTTCTATTCCGGCAGCGGCGCGCCAGCCAAAGTTGTTTTTCAAGGGCCCGCTTGCCTGCCCCATAACAACGTAGCTTGTGCTTTGCATCTTAGTATTTTGTTTTAGGTTTCGTATAATGTTGTATTCAACTTCACCAAGCGCCAGTACTGAAACAGGGCCCAAATTCTTGCCGAGATGCGTGGCGATATAATGGGTTTCTTGTTTTTGGCCGGTTCGCCCTTCGCCGAAGTTGGTAAAGTTATAGTTTGTTGTTATGAGGATATCGAAGGGCATTGTATAAGAAGTTTGTCCGCCCAAGGCCCAGACAACAGTCTGATATCCTGCTTCTTCGTTTTGTTCTGCATTACCAAGTTCTGCGATCCGTGTGCCCCCGATACCATGGAGCCTGACTTCGGACTTTTCGGAGATGTTCTTTGTCCACTGTATTTGTCCGCCGAGAATGCCGCTTTGGATAGTTAATTTATCGCCCAGATAAGCGCCTGGTAGCCCGTTATCAAACTCAGCCCCTGAAATACGCTGGTTGAAAGGGGCAAATATTCCGGCCTTATATATTAAATTTTCAGTATTATAGGCGAGCGTCGCAATTGAAGTTTGTATATTAAAATCAATCTCCCTGTTATTGCCAGCGCGCTCGACCAAGTCTGGTGAGAGCTGAAGTGCCCAGTTTCCTTTTTCAACATTGAGCACGAGTTCGGAATAGGAGAAATTTCCACCTCTGTCTCCGAGTTCCAACAATCCTCTTGAAAATCCGTTTATATTGACGGAGTCTTTTGGTGTTTCGCTTTGTTGCGCACGTACAGCGGCGTTAAAAGCCAATGCGGCCAGAGGAAATACGGTCCATTTTTTTAATGTGTTACGCAGATTCATAAAATATCCTTATAAAGATAATTATGGCAATTTATAGGGAGGGTTTCGAAAAAGCAAGAAATTTAGTATGTAAAATATCTATGTTTATTTTACGATATTGATAAAAGCTTTTATTTTCTCAATATCCTTAACGCCTTTTTCGCGCTCAACGCCCGAAGAAACATCGATGGCTTTTGGGTTCAAGATTGCGAGCGCCTGTGCAACATTTTCGGAATTGAGCCCGCCCGAGAGCATCCAAGGCGTTTGAATAGCAAGTTCGTTCAAGATTGACCAGTCAAAAATCTGCCCTGTGCCGCCGGGCAGTGATGCATTTTCGGGTTTTGCATCAAAGAGCATCCAATCGGCATATAGGGTATATTGTCCTATATCCTCAATATCAGATCGTGACCCGACCTGAATCGCTTTTATAAGGGGCAGGCCGAATTTGTCTTTAATCTCTTTCAGGCGCATTGGCGATTCAGACCCGTGCACTTGAACCATGTCCAGCGGCGCATGCTTTAAGACATTTTCGATGTCCGCATCGCTGGGGTCCACAAATAACCCGACGCGCTGTACGTGTTTTGGAATATGGGCGCTTAAGGCGGCGGCGATTTCGGGTGTAATGGCGCGCGGTGAGGGCGGGTAAAATACAAAACCAATGAAATCCGCTCCGGCTTCAACGGCGCTTATAACGGTATCTTGGGTGCTTAGGCCGCATATTTTGACCAAAGTCATGATGATGCGATCTCATCCAGAATAGCCCTAGCGGCGGCGGCAGGGTCCGGGGCCTGCGTAATCGGGCGGCCAATCACCAGATGGGTTGCGCCTGCGGCCAAAGCTTCGCTCGGGCCCATAACACGCTTTTGGTCGCCTTTATCCGCTCCGGCGGGTCGGATACCGGGAACCATCAACTCGAAATCCGGGCCGCAGCTCTCACGCAGTAGCGCAATTTCCAGTGCTGAACAAACAACACCATCCAGACCGCTTTCCTTGGTTAGTCGCGCGAGGCGTTTCACGGAATCGGCCACCGTCTGCCCCTCATACCCGACAGCGCGCAGCTGCGCGTGGTCCAGTGAGGTTAAAATGGTTACGGCCAGCAGCTTTGTTCCGGGGGCGCACGCGTCCTTGGCGGCGCGCATCATCTCCGCTCCGCCCGCGGCATGTACATTAAGATAAGCGGGGGCAAAGCGCGCACAAACGCTGCGCACCGCGCCCGCCACAGTATTGGGGATGTCATGGAATTTTAAATCGATAAACAGTGCCGCTTCGGGGCAGGCTTCCTGCACGGCTTCAATCCCTTGCGGGCCAAAGCTGTTGACGAACTCCATACCGACCTTCAGCGCGCCTGTAACGGGGCCTACACGCGCCGCCAAATCTTTGGCGCGCTCCAGATTATCTGTGTCCAAGGCACAGAATATGCGTGATTCAGAAGTCATGGGGCTAGTTATCTATTTTTTGAACGCTTTTGGCAAGGCCGGAAAGAAATCTGATGGAGGCGCGTCGCTGTCATTGGGTGCGTGGGTTTCCTCCAGCTCTTTTTGCAGCTTAGAGATTTCCTTACGCTGGCGGCAGCGTTCACGCCGTGCCTTGCCTTCATTGATCCAAACCATCATCGAGCCGATGACAAAGCCAAAGCTCATCAGGCCCAAAGCCACAATAAACAGCGGCAGCTCCAGCGCCGGAGTAAAGGGCGTGTAATAGACTTCAATTGTATGAAGATTGGCCGCGGCAAACACCAGTACGGCTATCGTGATCAGAAAGCCTACAATCGTGCGGATTAAAGTCATGGTTTTTTATATAAGATGCGCGGCCTAGTACCAGCTATCTTCGGATTGTGAAGACGAATCGTCGTGTGATGCCAGATCTTTATTCAGATCTTCGCGCAGGGCCTTCCCTGTTTTAAAGAATGGCAGGCGCTTGGCCTCCACTTCAACGGTTTCACCTGTGCGTGGGTTACGGCCTGTGCGGGAATCGCGATGTTTGACAGAGAACGCTCCAAAGCCACGAAGCTCTACACGGTCGCCTTGCACTAAGGCTTGTGTGATTTTTTCAAAAACCGTTTCAACGATTTTTTCGATATCACGCAAATACAAATGCGGGTTGCGTTCGGCGAGGCGTTGGATGAGTTCTGATTTTGTCATGACCTTTGTCGTCCTTTTTCAGGGGGCTGTTTTGCGCCCGTGAATCAAAATTTCGTGTTCGAATAGGGATAGATTGCCTTATTAAGACGCCTTGCGTCAAGAAAAACAGCAGGGGAAAATATTGATTGATAAGGATTTTTTCAAAAAACAGCGTAAAAAACCCTCGAAACAAAGCGGAAATAAAAAAGCCGGTCTGTAAAAAACCGGCTTTTTTGAATTTGTATGAGGTGCGATTCTATTCTTCGCTGGCCTCTTCGTCTTTCTTGGCAGCGGCTTTCTTCTTGGGTGCTGCTTTTTTCTTTGGCTTGTCTTCGGCTTTTGCCGCGTCGCCGCCTTGGTTTTCCTTCAGCGCTTCGCCCAGGATATCACCAAGTGATGCACCGCTTTCGGTTGATCCGAATTCTTTCATCGCTTGCTTATCTTCATCGATTTCGCGTGCTTTGATAGACAGGCTCAGATTGCGGGTCTTCTTGTCCATGCCGATGATCTTCGCATCAACCTTTTCACCAACGGCGAAACGGTCGGGACGTTGCTCGGAACGCTCACGCGACAGGTCAGCTTTCTTAATGCGGCCAGAAACGTTCTCGTTTATTTCAACATCAACATAGGTCTTGCCGATTTCAGTCACAGTTCCTGTAACCACGCTGCCCTTCTTCAGGCCATCCATAGAGCCTTCAAACGGGTCGTCTGTCAGCTGCTTGATACCCAGAGCCACGCGCTCCTTCTCAGGGTCCATATCCAGGATTTTTACCTTGACCATGTCACCTTTGTTGAAGGTCTTCAGCACCTCTTCGCTATCATCTTCCCATGAAGCGTCAGAGAAGTGGACCATGCCGTCAATATCGCCGGACATGCCAACAAACAGACCGAATTCGGTGATATTGCGAATTTCGCCTTCGATTTCCTGACCCACCTTGTGGTCCTTGGCGAATTGCTCCCACGGATTGTCCTGTGTTTGCTTGATGCCCAGAGAAATGCGGCGTTTTTCTTCATCCACTTCCAGAATAACCACGTCAACTTCCTGAGAGGTTGAAACGATTTTGCCCGGATGGGTGTTTTTCTTGGTCCATGACATTTCAGAGACGTGAACCAGACCTTCGATACCGTTCTCCAGCTCAACGAACGCGCCGTAATCAGCAATGTTTGTTACGCGGCCAGTGATCTTGTCGCCAACATTGTATTTGCCGGCTATATCGGCCCATGGATCATCGTCCAGTTGCTTCATGCCCAGCGAGATACGGCCGTTATCTTCGTTGAAACGGATTACCTGAACATCGATGCTCTGACCAATTTGTAGAACTTCTGAGGGGTGGTTCACACGCTTCCAAGAGATGTCCGTCACGTGCAACAGACCGTCAACACCCCCCAGATCAACGAACGCGCCGTAATCTGTGATGTTTTTAACAACGCCCTGAAGAACCTGACCTTCGCTCAGATCGTCCAACAACTCGTTGCGGGCTTCGGCGCGGCTTTCTTCCAGAACGGCGCGGCGTGACACAACGATGTTGCCGCGGGCGCGGTCCATCTTCAGAATGTGGAACGGCTGGGGCGTACCCATCAATGGGGATACGTCACGCACCGGGCGTATATCAACTTGTGAACCGGGCAGGAACGCAACCGCGCCGCCCAAATCAACGGTGAAACCGCCTTTAACACGACCGAAGATAACGCCGGTAACGCGCTCTTCTTTATTGTGTGATTTTTCAAGCTCAACCCAAACTTCTTCGCGGCGGGCTTTTTCACGGGAAAGAACGGTATCACCGTTACGGTTTTCCATTCTTTCAACGAACACCTCAACAACGTCACCGATTTTAATTTCGGAGTCATCGCCGGGCTTTGAGAATTCTTGTTTCGCGATACGTCCCTCAGATTTCAGACCGACATCAACGATCACAAAATCATTTTCAAGCGCAATGACGGTTCCGTTTACAACGGAGCCTGCGAATTGGTCTTGTCCTTTAAGGGATTCTTCGAGAAGGGATGCAAACTCTTTTGAGTCTGTACTGTCCTGTAGTCTTGCAGCAACACTTGCCATGGTTTTAGTCCTTTTTGACCAATCAGGGCTTTTTAAATATTGGGCCTGATAAGGTCGGTTAGAGTTTCATGTGCTTTCACGAAACACCTGTTTCGTAAGCACGTTTTGAAAAGATCTGGGCGAGGTATACGCGTTAGATTTGGACTTTTTCTCTAATAATCTCAAGCGCTTGAGAGAGCATTTCCGCTTGCGTTAAAGCGCTGGTATCCAGCACATACGCATCAGGCGCTTGTTTCATTGGAGCCGCTGTGCGGGCCGTGTCACGCGCATCGCGCTCACGCATATCCTTCAAAACGGCCTCATATGTAACGTCAAGTCCGCGAGATTGCAACTCTTTTGTGCGTCTTTGTGCGCGCACCTCATCATCGGCGGTGACGAAGATTTTGACATCCGCATCCGGGCATATGACCGTTCCGATGTCGCGTCCGTCCAAAACCGCGCCTTTATAGGGCCGCGGCGGGCTTGCGGCGAAGTCTTGTTGCAGGATATTCAGCGCCTCGCGCACCTTCGGGTATGCGGCGATGATTGAGGCTTTTTGCCCGATGCGGTCCTCACGCAAGGACGGCTTGCCCAAAATGTCATCCGGCATATCGGCGGCTTTGATTTTTTTGACCAAAATTTGCGCGGCCTTGAGGGCGTCTGTTTTGTCACGCGCGCTCATCCCCGCCTTAATCAGCTCATAGGCGCTCGCGCGGTACAGCGCGCCGGTATCCATATGCGCAAAGCCCAGCTCTTGTGCAATGGCGCGGGCCAATGTGCCCTTACCGCTGGCCGCCGGGCCATCTATGGCGATGACAATGCTCATGCTGCGCTCTCAATCTTCAGGCCCAGATCATTCATCAGTGAGATGAATGTTGGGAAGCTGGTTTGGATCGGTGCGCCGTCATCAATTTCGATCGGCTCATCGGTAACAGCGCCCAGTACCAGAAAGCTCATCGCGATGCGGTGATCCAGCGCCGTGGCAATCTTCGCCCCACGCTCTTTTAACCCTGGGGGCGGTTTGCCGTTGCCGTGAATGGTCAGGCTATCCGCACCCATCTCCAGTTCCACCCCGCAGGCTTTTAGGCCCTCAGCCACCATCAATAGGCGGTCGCTCTCTTTCACGCGCAGCTCCTCCAATCCTGTCATATGGGTTGTGCCTTGCGCGCACGCGGCGGCCATCGCCAGAATTGGAAATTCATCAATCATCGAGGGGACGCGGGCTTCGGGAATCGTTATGCCCTTGAGCGGGCCGCCCTTTACGGTAATATCGGCAATCTTTTCGCCGTTTTCTTCGCGCTCATTCTCAAAACTTATATCCGCGCCCATCTCTTTGAGGCAGGTAAACAGCCCCGTGCGGCGCTCATTCATGCCGATGCGCGGCATGTGAATCTGTGATCCTGCGATAATCGCCGCCGCCACGGCCGGGAAGGCGGCTGAGGATGGATCGGAGGGCACATGAATGGTGCAGGGCTTTAAATCTTGTTCGCCGATCACGCTCACGGCAAGGCGACCATCATCCAGCAGCTTTGTTTCAACATCAACACCAAAGCCGCGCAGCATGTTTTCGGTGTGGTCGCGCGTCGGCTTGCTCTCAATAACTGTGGTTTTTCCCCGCGCATTCAAGCCCGCGAGCAAGATGGCTGATTTCACTTGCGCGCTGGCAACGGGCAATTCGTATTCAATCGCCAAAACATCTTGCGCGCCGGTCACGGTGAGGGGCAGCGTGCCACCCTCGCTGGCCTCAAAAGCCGCGCCCATCATCTCCAGCGGCTTTGTCACCCGGTTCATCGGGCGCTTGGTCAGGGACGCATCGCCCTCAAAGCTCGCGGTGATATTATGCCCGCTGACAAGCCCCATTAACAGGCGCGTCGATGTCCCGCTGTTGCCCATTTGCAAGGGCGCATCGGGTTGATGCAGACCGCCCAGGCCAACCCCGTGAACATGCCACAGTCCGCTCTGGTCTTTTTCAATTTGCGCGCCCATCGCCCGCATCGCATCGGCGGTGTGCAAAACATCTTCACCCTCCAGCAAGCCGCTGATCGTTGTTTCGCCAATGGCTAGCGCACCCAGCATAAGGGCGCGGTGCGATATCGATTTATCACCGGGAATGGTGGCCGTGCCGGATAGATGGGAGGCTTTATGTGAGAGAAGCGGTATCATAAAGCCTAGAAATATAGGGCGAGCGGCGCTTTATCAATCTTATTTTGGGCTTAATTTGAAGAATGGCTTACTTTTTATCAAAGCTTGTAAGATCGCCATCATACTCTTGGAAGAACTTCACGAAGTCTTCGGCCTTCACCGGGCGGGAATAGCGGAAGCCCTGAACCTCGTCACAATTATGCTCCAGCAGGAACTCTTCATGCTCTTTGGTTTCTGCGCCCTCCGCAATAACTTTCAGGTTCAGGGAGTGGCCCAGTGCGATAATGGTTTTGGCGATCGCCGCATCATCGGCATTGTTCAAGGCGTTGCGGATAAAGCTTTGGTCAATCTTCAAGCGGTCAATCGGGAATTGGCGCAGATACGACAGGGATGAATATCCCGTACCGAAATCATCAATCGCCAGCTCAACACCGACAGAGTTTAGATTTTGCAGGACTTGAATTGTGTGCTGGATATCGTCCATAAACACGCTTTCTGTGACTTCCAGCTCGACGCGCTTGGGATCTATGCCTGTCTTGGTAATGACCTTCTGCGTAAAGCTGACAATATCGCTTTGGCTGAATTGTACGCCCGAAACGTTAATCGCGATGCGTCCGTCATAGCCATATTTATCAGACCATTCCATGGCATCGCGGCAGGCGCGCTCCATCACCCACTCACCGATTGGAACAATCAAGCCGGATTGTTCAGCCACAGGAATAAAGTCTGCGGGAGAAATAAAGGTAAAGCCTTCTTTGCTGTTATCGGGTTTGAACCAGCGCAGCAGCGCTTCGGCCCCGATGACCTTGCCTGTGTTCAAATCCAGCTGCGGCTGATAGTGTAGCGAGAGCTGATCATGCTCCAGCGCGTCGCGCAGATCGCGCAGCATTTGGAAGCGTTGTTGCACGGCGCGGTCGAAATCTTCGGAATATTCTTTAACGCTGTCGCGCCCCTCTTCCTTGGCGCGGTTGAGCGCGATATCGGCGTTTTTCAAAACCTGATCGGGGTCAATCGCATCATCCGGGAAGGTTGAAACACCAACAGAGGCACGGATCTGGAATTCTTCATTAAAGACTTTGAAAGGCTCGGCGCGAATGACCGACAAGACCTTATCTGCGACATCGCGGGCGCTGTTGATATCGGTATCCAGCGGCATGGTGATTGCAAATTCATCCTCGCCTGTGCGCGAAACCATTGCACGTTCTGGCATTGCGGAGCGCAGGCGCTTACCCACGCCGCGCAGGATTGCATCGCCAACATTATGGCCCATGGAATCATTGATATCTTTGAAATGGTCCAAATCCATCGCGATAATCGCATAGCGCATGGTTTTTTCATCGCCGGAATTGCGCATCTTCTCGGTTAAGTCCTGCAAGAACAAGGTACGGTTGGGTAGGCCGGTCAACTTATCGTAATAGGCCAGCTTGTGAATCTTGTCCTCGGCGGCGCTTTTGATGCGTTTGATGTTATCGGCATTTTGATGAATAAGCTTCTGTGCCAGATCAATCGCGCCACCAATTTCGTCGCTTACGCTATAGGGCGAAGCGGGAATTTGCGGGTTTTCGGGATCTTTAGAGGCAGCAAGCAAATTATTGCGCATGAACAAAATCGGCTCCAGCAACCAGCGGCCCAGCGCCATCATCAAAACAGATGTGACGAAGGCGGACATTAGCAACATGATCAAAATTGTCTGTTTTACAAAGCTAAAAACTTCTCCTTGCACATTCGAGGAATCCAGCCGTGCGACAATAATAAAGGGACGCTGCAAGTCATTGGCCCGGAAGACCACTTCATAAGAACCGCCATCCGCACTGCGGTAGGTTTTCGAAAGGCTTTCCTGCTCCAGCATCACCAAAGCAAGCGGTTCGCCAAATGTTTTGATAAGGTCGAGTTGGTTGGAATACACCGCAAAGCCGTTTACAAGCGTTGTTGAAAGCAGCTGGTCAGCTTTTTCAGTCGATATCGGCGAGGCTAGCAAGTCTTTAATCGAGGTATCGAGCAGCGGAGCAATGGCTGCACGCCCGACTTCACGCAATTGGAATAGGCGCTCATTTTCAAATTCTTTAAGGGTGAAGTTCAGAATAACCGCTTGCACCGCCAGAATAGTCAAGAACACCGCCAGCGTAATGCGCCAGCTAATCCGGCTTTTCCAGATTTGGCTGGGAGAAGAAAACAGCATGGCCTTCCACGCCGAACTATGTGTTTGCTCGGTACGGTCTTGCGTGTTTGCGTTATCTGAACTGGAAGATTTCAATTTTGATATAGAAACCATGACACCACATTATTCATTATTATGTATGTTCTGTACAGCGGTATTAAAACGTTATTTGGAAAGATTTCCCCCAAACTTAAAGTGTAGATGAAATGTGTTAATAAGGACTTTAGAACTCCCTAATACTTTAGAGTTTTTCTATTTAAGTTATTGTTTTTAAACATAAAACAAAATAAAAAACTTTGCTAAAATACGAGATAAATTCGTTTTAGTTTACCCAGCCTTTCGGCCATGAACCAAAACTTTACGCTCATCGGCAAGCGTACAGGCAAATAGATACGAGTCACCGCCTTCCTGAAGCTTGAGTTTTTTGCGCAAAGAGGCGACATCGCCGGGGAAGTTGCGGATGCTGAGATTGGCTTTTTTAAGCGGCAAAGCTTTGTGCTGTACAGGCAATATCTCAATAATTTCAAAGGCGCGGCCCGGAAAATCGGGATTATAAATCTCGCTGGTATAAAGATGCGTATGTTCGTGCAGTTTTTGCACGCTGTAGCGATGTGCTATTGCGTTAAAGCCGCCCGCCTTTTGAAAGGCCGGGCCGGGCTCATAAAGGAATGCTTGCGGTAGAGTGGTTTCAGCGCGCGCTTGTTCTTGCGACGGGCTAAATTCAAAGCGTTTAAGCACCGCGCCTTCATCATCTAAAGACACACAAATGCGCGGAATATCCTCGGAAGCTGGCGGGCTTTCAAAATCCAGATCATAAACAACCTCCTTACAATCACCGCGCCACTCCAGAATATGCACCGCGCGCACGCAGCCCAGATCAATAATTGCCTGCGCAATATCCAGCATGGGAGAGGTTTTAATCAGCGCACGCTTGGTTTTGGTTTTTAGCAACTCCAGCAGCGCGGGCACATCGGGGCTGCAATCCTCCAGCCGGAAAAACCCTTTGCGGGTTTGGGTGCGCCGCTGCGGATCGATCATAATCAGATCGACCGGCTCTATACGCCCCAGAAAGTTCTCCGCGCTCTCGCAATAAACCTCAATCGGGGTTTGTGTTAGGCGCGCCAGATTATGGCTCAGCAGCGCGGCGGCATTCTCCTCACAATCAATGCAGATTCCGCGCTCAAAGCGTGACGCCAGCGCCGCGCAATCAACGCCCGCCCCGCCGGTTAAATCGGCGAAGCTGCGCCCGCTTGCCAGTACCGCCTTGTACTGTGCCGTGGCGGTGGATGAGGCTTGCTCGATCAAGTCGCTGGACGGAAAAACAATATCGGGATGCTCACTCCAGCTGGGAATTTTCACCGCTGCTTTTTGCCGCGCCTTGATCTGATCAAGGATTAAGGGATACGGCCAATCCGCGCTGGGCGGTTTTTTTAGGGCGAGCTCCCTTATATCGGCGTCATCATTACGCCGCATGAATTCCTTTATTTCAGGGTCTAAAATATGTTTTAAGATCATCCTTCAAAAAAGAAGCCTGGATTATAGTCGGTTAATTTGGGCAAGGGAGGAAGCGGTGCTCTGGGAAGCTCTGGCAGATCAGTATCGCCCCATTGCGAGCGATATTTTTGAATAAAGCTTGAGGCATCAATATCCTTGAACGAATACCAAAGTGTGATGGCTTTGATAAAAGGCGTATGATAAAAAATTCTTTTTTGATCGGCTTCGTCTAAGCTATCTACAAACTCTTGAAATTTTTCTTTTGAACTCAGTTCTCTAAGCATCAGCCCATCGCTTGCGAAAAGAATATCGGCTTTGTCTTTCGAATCTTCAATGTTTAAAATTAAGTCGAGTGCTCTGTTTGAAGCAAAACGACCAACGAGTAGTGTATCTACAAAGCTGCCCCGGTTAAGATTGAGGGGGTGGAGATTAGGTCTTTCTTTTAAAAAGGGGTCTCTTATTTTCAAAAGTCTTGCCCGGTGGCTTGATATTTCAAAAGACTCAACAAACGCAATCAATTTATCTTCAAACTGTTTTTTTTCTTCATCGCTGAAATTACGACGGAAGCCTCTTCGTAAAGCGAATAATGAGATCACAGCCCAGACATCGCTTTTTTCAAGAATCGATAGGCGTGTTTCAGGATTTTCAATATCTCCAATAAGCTCTAGAGCATCAATGTCTGGATAGTGCTCCGCCAAGTGAAGCATCAAGGGCGCATGTTCTAACATTCTTGCGCGATGTTCTGAGTTTTCAAGAGATGTAATAAAAGAAACGATTTTCAGACAGTCTTCTTCAACCGCTTTTCTGTCTTCTGGCGTCTTAAAGTGCGGGTAATCATATTTTTCTGGAAATGTAGCGAATGGACTATCAGTGTAGAGTTTCCAGTATTTACCTTTCAAATATTTAACGGCTTGTTCTGTTGTAAGGGTAAGTATACGGTCTTTTTTATCTGGCGTTTCAAAATGCTCAACAATTTGATTGAGAAGCGAGAGATCATCTTTCGCCCAGGCATTTTCAAACAGGGCGTCCTGACATTTTTCGATGAGGTTCATTTGATCTTCTTGATCAAGATGTTTGAGGAGGTGTAAAAATTTCCCCGGAGCCTCATATGCGATGAATTCAGCTAAAAGATGGCAGTCTTTGAAATCTCCAAAGGGTAATATTTTGGGATTGTTATATTCAAAATTTAAGATGTTCGAAATAATGTCTGCGTTATCATTTTTTACGATGAGGTCTATAACTTTGTTTCTGCGGTCGTTATTGCGCACGTGAAGGAGGTGAGCGGCCACTTCGACTCTTTTCATTTGCTCAATCTGTTCTTTTTCATCCAAATGATCAAAAACCAAATCACCAACCTGTTCGATGTAATTTCCTGCAGCATAAGGCAGTTCTTTCCCGTCATATGGTTTCGGCTCGATAGCAACGACCTTCAGAAATTTATTGAATGTATCTGGATGTTTAAGGACTTCTTTTTTCTGCTGCGGTGGAAGAGCGGTAATGGCATTAAAGGCTTCGGTGAACGCTTCATCATAAGCCTTATCATCGGAATTTTCCTCGAGAAGATAGTCTTGCTTTAGCAATTTATCGATGATTTCGGGAAAGATAGACTGGGCCGAAAGCCATTCTTGCGAAAGCGGCTTTTTCTCTTTTGAGGAATCATCATTGCCCATAGCGCTACTCTTAACTCATTATAATAAGAGGCCAGCTTAGACATAAGTCTGGGCGGGGTCAATATGTATCAGGATTTTTCAATCAGCTTGAGAAAACGGCTCTGCACGTTCTGATCATCTTTAAAGATGCCGGAGAACTTCGATGTCACGGTGGCTGATCCGGGCTTGTGTACGCCGCGGATGGACATGCATTGGTGGTCGGCCTCAATCATCACGGCCACGCCGCGCGGGTCGAGCGCTTCGTCAATCGCTTCCACGATGTGTTTTGTCATGTTTTCCTGCGATACTAGACGTTTCGCAAAGATATCTACAACGCGGGCCAGCTTGGAGATTCCAACCACTTTATCTGTCGGCCAGTATGCTACATGCGCCACGCCTGTAATGGGAACCATGTGGTGTTCGCAGTGCGATACAAAATCGATACCCTTAACGATGACCATGTCATCGAAATCCTCAATATCATCGAAGGTCTTGGACAAATCTTTTGCCGCATCCAGATTATATCCGGCAAAGAACTCATCATAAGAGCGAACAACACGCGCTGGCGTTTCTTTCAAACCGCTGCGGCTTGGGTCTTCACCAATATAGCGCAGCAAGGTTTCAACCGCTTTTTCGGCTTCCTCGCGCGAAGGGCGCTTGATGTCATCTTTCTTCATTTCGACGATCTTGCTCATTTTTTCCATTCCATATTGAATTTAGGGGTTGGTCTTACCCTTAATTTCCCTTATTTTCCAGTAAAAATTACATTTTACGAATGAGAAACATATGTCAGCGCTGCAGCTTTACAATAGTTTGACCCGCAAAAAAGAGGTCTTTACGCCGATTGATCCCGATCATGTGCGCCTGTATGCCTGCGGGCCGACGGTCTATAACTACGCCCATATCGGCAATGCGCGTATGGCGGTGGTGTTTGATTTGCTGGCGCGTGTTCTGCGCACGCAATATGCAAAAGTGACCTATGCGTCCAACATCACTGATGTGGATGACAAGATCATGGCCGCGTCCGAAGAAACCGGCGCATCCATCAATGAGATTACAGAGAAATATACCAAGATTTACAATGATGATATGGCCGCGCTGGGCTGCGCCCTGCCGGATATTCAGCCCAAGGCGACCGCGCATATTGGCGACATGATCAAGATTATTGAGGATTTGATCGCGCGTGATCACGCCTACGCGTCTGACGGGCATGTGTTGTTCCATGTGCCATCGTTTGAAAAATATGGCGGCCTGTCGGGCCGCAGCCGGGATGAGCAAATCGCCGGCGCGCGGGTCGAGGTTGCCAGCTACAAAAAAGACCCCGCCGATTTCGTGCTGTGGAAACCGTCGAGCGATAATGAGCCGGGTTGGGAGTCCCCATGGGGCTATGGCCGTCCCGGTTGGCATATTGAATGCAGCGCGATGAGCGCGGTTCATCTCGGCCTGCCTTTCGACATTCACGGCGGCGGGGCGGATTTGAAATTCCCGCATCATGAAAATGAAATCGCGCAGAGCTGCTGCGCGTCCGGCTCCGAAGACGATCTCTCCGGCTTTGCCAAAGTCTGGGTGCATAACGGTTTCGTGACAGTGGAGGGGGAAAAGATGTCAAAATCGCTGGGCAATGTGCAGCTCGCCCATGATCTGGCCCAAAAATATCCCGGCCCTGTTTTGCGTCTGGCGTTGCTGTCGGCGCAATATTCCAAGCCGCTAGACTGGACCGAGCAGCGTATCGGCGAAGCGGGGAAGCTGTATGAGAAATTGCAGCGCGCGCTGGCCGATGATGGTGATGCGTCTGGCGCGCCCGATGCGGCGCTGGTTGAGGCGCTCTGTGATGATCTGAACACGCCGCTGGCCTTTGTGCGTTTGAATGAATTGCTGAAGGACGCGGGCCGCGCCCCCGGTGTACTGCGCGCCAGTCTTGATTTGCTGGGCGTGGTGGTTGTGCCTGCGGAAGCGGCGGCCGTGGAATCCGATCCGGCGATTGATGCGCTGGTGGCCGAGCGTAGTGCGGCCAAGGCCGATAAAAATTTCGCCCGCGCCGATGAAATCCGCGACCAACTCGCCGCCCAAGGCATCGAGATTATCGACACCCCCGATGGTGCACAGTGGAAGCGGGTTTAGCTAGGTTGGTTTTATTTTAAAGCAGGTCTTTTGCTTGAATCTTTAAGGCTTTTGCAATTTTGTCCAAAATGCCAATTGTGGGATTACGTACACCGCGTTCAATACCGCTAATGTAGGTGCGATGCAGGTCACAACGGAAGGCCAGCTCTTCTTGAGAAAGCCCCTGTTTTTTGCGCATGCGCGCCAGATTTTTGCCAACAGTTTTTTGAATATCCATTCTTGTATTAGGCTGGATATGTAGATTATAGTTCTACAGACTATAAGTCTCATTTAATTGTCGTAAAATATATGAACGAAGATTTTGCCACGCTGGAAGAACAGATAATCGAGATTGAATATTTGGTGCGGGCTTTGCAAATACTTTCGGGTGATGACGGGGTGCACATTACTTTGTTAAACGTGCTTGAACAAAAATGTACGGCGCTTAGGGCCGACTTTTATAAGCGTTGGCAAGCCTAACGCGCGATCAGAACTTTGTAGAAAACATATTCCGCTGGGGCGGCGGTGCGCTGGAAACAGGCGGAGGTGCGCCCTCTAAAATTCGCGCCGCCGGCTTCATCGCCGATGGTCTCGCTATAGCCGAATGCGCCGATATAGCGTGTCTCTCCCATATCCGTATCGGTGGGCGGCACATCGCCGGGGTTGGTGATATCTAAAAGTTCATTGATCTCAATGCAGGTTTGCTGGGCGAGCTCATCCACCACCAAGATCAGGTCTGCGCAAGAAGAATCCCCGCAGGTTTCCCCCACATCCTGAATTTCGTTATCGCCGTAAATATGCCATATATTATCCGGGCTGGCGGCGCTGTCCATCGCTTCGGAGGGAGGCTGCGTCCAGGTTAGGCCAGCGCCGCTGGGGTGGAAAATCTTGTTCAAATTATCCGTGCAGCCCGCATGGTCGTAATCATCCGCGCCCCAGTTCGGGTCATCAAAACACAGCATATCATCGTCCACACCGCGCAGGCGCAGCTGCGCCACCGCATTGGCCATGATGTTGGCATATTCGAGAATTTCACTGGCATAGAGCCGCGCGCGGTCTTCGCTGAGCTGTTGCACATTTCCGCGTATGCTGTTGCTCACCGCATAGGACAGGGCGGCGAGCAGAACCACGGCAATCAGGACATAGAAAATAACGCTTCCGCGCTCATCGGTTCGGGTGTGAGGCTCTCTCATACCTCTTAGTTTACCTCAGCCAGAAACTCTTTGAAATCGCTTTCATTGGATTTGGGAATATAGACGGGAATGGTTTTCGCACCGTGCGCAGCCAGTGTCAGGAATTCTGCCCGGCCCACGCCGATCTCGACATTGTCATTAATGCCAATCCCAAGAATGGGTTTTTCCAGCGGCTGGTTCTTGCTGAGTTTTTCCTCGACCAGTGCGCGCTTTGGTTTTTCGCGCGGCGGCAGATCGCGCTCGGGCTTGATTGTGCCGTCATTCAAAAGCCACTCAAAACTGAATATTGAATCGCGCCAGCTCTCCAGCACGCGCGCCACATCGACGGTTATTTCAAGATAACGCGCGGCGTCTTGGTGGGCGATGAATTCTATCTGTGTCACATCCATGATTGAAAACCCTCTATCTTTCTATATATATGAAGGAGGTAAAGCATTTGTAAAAGGATTATGAGCAAAATGCCCGCAAAAAAGAAAACGCAAGGACCGGAAGTGATCATATGCGATAAAGACGTCGATGGCGTAAGCTGCGATGGCGGCGGCGGCGCGCTGGGCCATCCGAAGGTCTGGTACAGCTTTGACGGGCAGGATAACGTGGAGTGCGGCTATTGCGATCGCTTGTTTACCAAGACCGGCACAAAAGGCAAGAAAGCCTGAAACCGTTGCTGATTCTTGATTTAGTGCGAAAAAACCTTATATAATTATAAAAGGCGGCGCTGCATGAGGCGGGCTGCTCTTATATTCAAGACTCGCTCATAAGGAGGAGTAGATAATGACTTCAGGACGACTGACCCTATTCGACAGCCCGCTATTTCTGGGTTTTGATCAATTGGAAGAGACCTTCCAGCGCATGCGTAAATCCGCTGGTGATGGCTATCCTCCCTATAATATTGAACAAACAGGCACGCACACGCTGCGCATCACGCTGGCGGTCGCGGGCTTTACCATGGACGAGCTTGATGTAGAGATCGAGCAAACGCAGCTCGTCATACGCGGTCGTCAAAATGATGACGATCAGCGTGTGTATCTGCATCGCGGCATTGCGGCGCGTCAGTTCCAGCGCGCTTTTGTTCTGGCGGATGGGATGGAGGTCAAAGGTGCGGCGCTGGATAACGGCCTTTTGCATATCGACCTGGAGCAACTCACGCCCGAGCGCGTTGTGAAGAAAATTGAGATTAAAAATGCTGAAGGTGACGGCGGTCATTCACAGGCGATTGACGTTGAAGCCACTGAAGTTAAACCAAAACCAAAGAAATAGTGTCGACGCTAAGAAAATTTTAATGAGTGTTGGGCACAATCTGTGTATACTAAGAATTAGCGAGGGTTTTTCATGATCAATAAACATTCTGATGCAGAACTTATTCAGCCCAGAGAACTTCTGAAGAATCTGTCTTCACGCGATTTCCTTAATTTCGGTCTAGAGCAAGTGGCGTATATTCGCCCGATCAGAATTGACGGCCAGTCCGCATTTGCGGTTCATGGTGCGGACGGTACACCGATCGCCGTGTCTGAGACCATGGACGGTGCTGTGATTAATGCACGCCACAACGACCTTGAGCCGTTCGCGGTAAACTAAATTTTCCGATTATAGATCTAAGCAGCCAGCAGCCACCCGTCAGGGTTGGTGAAGTGTGCTTTAAGTGTATCTTCATCCTGCGCATCGCGTAGTTTCTGACATAGCTCTTCATTGCGCAGCAGGCGAGAGATGCGTGATAGACCGCGCAAATGCAATCCGCCGTGATCTTCCGGGGACAGCAACAAGCAAATCAGGTCTGCCGGCTTCTGATCCAGCGCGCCAAAATCAACAGGCTGAGCCAGCGTGGCCAGCGCCACATAACGATTTTGCAAAAGGGGTGATTTCATATGTGGAATAGCAACGCCCTCGCCAACGCCCGAAGCAAAGGCTTCTTCCTTGGCCATCAGCGTTTCAACGAGTGACTGCGAGGAATATCCTAAATCTTGGCTAATGCGCTCCGCCAGAGCCGCAAAAACGTCTTTCCTCGAAGCCGCCTTGATGCCTGCCAGAGCAGCATCAATCTGAATGGTATAGAGCATGCTTTTACCTTTTATGAATCCGTTTTTATTTTCGTCCGCGTGTCGTTTTTTATGTGATTCTATCACGCTCGCAGCTTCTTTTGAGGGTTGAATATACCCAACAGATGTAAAAATCCAGATATTTTTTTGCTGCAATACATTATTTATGCACGCCTAATATACAGGTGTGTATTTCAATAAAAAACGCGCCCGTTTTGTGGGGCGCGCTTTGTAAGTTTTATATATATAGGCGCGATTAATCCTGTGGATCGACCCAGCCAATATTGCCGTCCGGACGGCGGTAAATCATGTTCAAACCGCCATGTTTGGCGTTGCGAAACATTAGGGCCGGCTCTTGCGAAAGCTCAAGGCGCATCACCGCATCCGAGACGCTGATTGTCTCAATTTCTTTTTCAATTTCCGCGATAATCGCCGGATCATCGGTCTGTGGGTTGTCGTCATTGGCGCTGATCTCTTCTGGGCCTTGCGAGGCGAGAACATATCCACGGGCCTTCATAATTTCCTCTTCGGGCGTATGTTCCTGACGGGCGTGGTTATCGCGCAATTTACGCTTATAACGGCGCAGCTGTTTCCCGACTTTGTCGGCGGCCGATTCGAAGGATGCGTAAGGGTCATTCGCCAGCGCATCGGCAACAACCATCAGGTTCTTACCCATTTGAATTGAAATATGCACCTTGGTTTGCGGATGGCCGTGGCCTTCGCGTGAAAAGGTGACAGTCGCAAAAGCGGCGTGGTTGAAATACTTTTGGTTTAAGTCTTCAAGCTTATCCGAGACGTGCGTTTTCAGCGCATCGCCGACATCCATTTGTTTGCCATGTACGGTGAGTTCCATGCGTACCTTCCTGTTTTTTGATTATCAGTTCTGAATAGTAACATTATAGCACGGAAATCTTTAAAACACAGTTTTTATAGGTTCTTTTTTTGCTTTCTGCGCTGCACAGATGATGGGATATGCATGGCTTCGCGGTATTTTGCGACGGTTCTTCTTGCAATATCAATGTCTTCAGTTTTTAGCATGGACACAATTTTATCATCCGACAAAATTTTCTTCGGATCTTCGCTGTCGATCATGGTTTTTATGCGTGCCTTCACTGCCTCTGAAGAATGGGTCGTGCCGTCCGCCCCCTCCAGCGCGGTGGAGAAAAAGAATTTCAGCTCAAAAATACCGCGCGGCGTGCCGATATATTTATTGGTGGTTACACGGCTGACTGTGCTTTCATGCATCTCAATCACTTCGGCAATATCTTTGAGAGTGAGTGGCTGCAGGAATTCAATCCCGTAATTAAAAAACGCATCTTGCTGCTCGACGATTTCTCCGGCGACTTTCAGGATGGTTTGCGCGCGCTGGTCCATCGCCCGCACCAGCCAGTTGGCGGAGCTGAGCTGATTGGCTAGATATTCTTTGTCTTTCTTTTGTATCGCATGTTGGGCGACCTCGGTATAGTACTCATTATTCACTAAAACGCGCGGAAGCGTTTCGTTATTTAACTCAACGCGCCAGCCGCCTCCCAGGTTTTTCGGCAGTTTTTTCATCAACACATCGGGTATGGCGGTTTGAACAACCAGATGATCAAATTCGGCGGCGGGTTTTGGGTTCAGAGCCTGAATTTCGCCGATCATATCGCGCATATAGGTCTCGTTAACGCCGCAAATACTGGCTAGTTTTTTATAATCTTTATCGGCCAGCAATTTCAGATTTTGCAGCAGGGTTTGCATCGGCTCATCCAGCTGCCCGCGATCCTCAAGCTGCAGGGCCAGGCACTCCTCCAGATTGGCGGCGAACACACCCGCCGGATCGAACCCCTTCATAATCCCCAGCAGATTTTCAATACGCTCGCGCGAACACCCGAGCTGTTCGGTCAGCTCGGAAGGATCGGTGCGCAAATATCCGGCCTCGTCCAACTGGTCTATGATCAGGCCGCCAATCATGCGGTCGCGCGCATCACCGCAGGCAACGAAAAGCTGCTCGGTTAAATGATCGCGCAGCGTCTCGGGCTTGCTCATGCGGTTTTCGAAGGCCATATCGGCCTCTTCGAATTTTAAATTTCCGCCGCTGCCGATATCGGCCATGGATGATCCGGGGTCAAAATCCGCAGTGTTCGTATCATCATTGGTATTTGCGTCTTCAAAATCGCGCTCAATATCGTCTTTGGCGCTATCATCCGCAACCTCATCCAGCGAGGATTCCGGCGCATCCGATTCAGCTTTTTCCAGCAGCGGATTTTTTTCCAGCTCTTCTTCGACAAACTCCGCCAGCTCAACATTGCTCAGCTGCAACAGCTTGATCGCCTGCTGCAATTGCTGGGTCATTACCAGCTGCTGGGATTGTCTGAGATCTAGATTTTGGGAAATTTTACTCATAAATCTACTTTAGCATAGATTACGAGTCTGTCGATTAAAGCTTGAAGCCTTCACCCAGATAAACGCGCTGCACATCGGCGTTGTTGATGATGTCTTCGGGCGCGCCCTCCATCAGAACTTTTCCGTCATGCAGGATATAGGCGCGGTCAACAATGCCTAAGCAGTCGCGTACGTTGTGATCGGTAATCAGAACGCCGATTCCGCGGTCTTTCAAGTGCGAAATCAGGTTGCGAATATCCGCCACCGCGATCGGGTCAATTCCGGCCAAAGGTTCATCCAGGAGTATGAATTGCGGACGCGCCGCCAGCGCGCGGGCAATTTCTACGCGGCGGCGTTCACCGCCCGACAGGGCGACCGCAGGCGTGCGGCGCAAATGCTCGATGCCAAACTCGCCCATCAAATCTTCCAGAAGCAATTCCTGATCTTCTGCGCTCAAATCTTGCGATTCAATAACGGCGCGCAAATTATCTTCGACCGACAACCCGCGGAAAATCGAGGCTTCCTGTGGCAGATATCCAACGCCAAGGCGCGAGCGGCGATACATCGGCAAAGCCGTCACATCCTGCCCGTCGACCAAAACATAGCCGCCATCGGCGTTAATAAGCCCGGTAATAATGTAAAAGGACGTTGTCTTCCCCGCGCCGTTTGGGCCGAGCAAAGCCACGGCCTCACCGCGCTGAATGGTAAAGCTGACATCGCGCAGAACCGGGCGCTTCTTATAGCTCTTGGAGAGGTGCTGGGCGACCAGACCTTTGGGAACTTCCTTAATGCGCGCTTTGGGCGGTAATTTATCCATGATGCTTTCTTAAACCTTGCTCACAGCCAACTTTATACCAAGTGCGATTAATAATCCACCACAGATGCGGTCGATCCATTGCGTAAAATTTAAAAAGATTTTTTGAATTTTCTGATTGGTTAAAACGATTGCTACGATGCTGAACCAGATGAAAGTGCTAATGACGCATGTTGCCCCGTAAAGAAGTTGAATTTCAAATGGTGTAGAGGGATCAATAATCTGAGTGAAAAGCGCCAGAAAATACATTGTGGCTTTTGGATTAAATAAATTTGTAACAAAACCAGAACGCAACGCCTTTACATTCGACATTGTAGTTTTTGTTTTTCCTGAAAGATTGATTTTTTTGTCGAAGCCGTTTGAAAACAAAGCTTTCATGCCGATATAAATTAAGTATCCAGCACCGATATATTTGATAATCGAAAAAAGCATAACAGATTGTGAAATGATCGTTGCGAGTCCGACTAGGGAATAGAAAACATGGACTACAATTCCGCCAGCAAATCCAAGTGCGGTATAAATTCCGGCTTTTCTTGAATATAGAACGGAGTTTCTAACAGCCATTACAAAGTCTGGTCCGGGTGACATGAGGGCGACCAGATTAACGACAAACAAAATTAGCCATGCATGCATAAATTCCATCGCTACTGTCCTCCAGATTTCTTTTCACTGTTGGGGTAGAACACGCCGCGCACCTGCCCGCCGGTTTTGGCGCTGCCGAACATGCGGCTGGTGTTGGTGTTCATATCCACTTCCGCGCGCTCGCCTTCCAGAATATTCGGCCCGCGCTTGATGATGACATCGCCTTTAATCTCTGCGGTGTTTGTATCGGCCTTATAAATGCCGTACGCGCCGGTGATCACTTCCGTCGGCGTGGTGATAACAACATTCCCGATCGCCTCCATGGAGTGCAAAACGCGCTGGCCTTTTGCATTTTCCTTGAGCAAAGCTGAAATCTTATCCGAGCGCAGCGTATCCGTGCCGCCTGTAGGTTTCGGACGTATAATTTTCGCATCGCCCAGCGCCACCAGACGCCCGTCTGTCACCCAATATTCAAATTTGTCACGCGCGGTGAGGGTTTGGTCGGGTGATGTCATTTTCAGATTATCGCCAGTCATAACCGCAAGACCCTGATCAACCTCATAGGTCGCCATATCGCCATACGCATTATTCTCGCGTGAGGAAATCACCACATTGTCGGTGGCTTTCATTTTATAAATCTCAAGGCCCGAACCGTCCCCGTCGCGGTAATCCGCGGTCAGGGTTTGCGCGGCAATCGAAACATCGCCTTGCTTGGCTTTGGCATTGTCGCGGGCGATAAATTGCTTGTCATTGCGCAGCCATTCCAGCGTTTTATCTGCCGTGATTTCAATCGGCTGGTCGCTGCTCGATGGTCCGCCAAGCCCTTGGGCGCAAACCGGGGCGGCGCATAAAATTACCGCAATCAAAAGAAGAATAAACCTATTCACCGAACACCCCTCCCAAATCACTTTCACCGCGATTGCGCAGAATCAGTTTCGCCGGGCCGGTAAAAACCAAATGGCCTTTCACATTATCGGCCTTCAGGCCCTTGGCGTTGAGCGTGCCTGCCGGGCCTTGGCCGTAAACATCCACATCTGACCAAGCTTGCGATGTATTTAAATCCAGATTCAGCTCGGCCATTTGCATTTGATAGCCCTCATCATGGAAAATCTCAACATCCCCCTTCAGGATCAGGCGTTTATTATCTTGGCGGTATGCGCCGTTTTGCGCCTGCACCGCAACCCAATTGCCGCTGGTCAGCAACATATCCGCCAGCGGGGATTCTAAAATCACCAGATCGTCATTATTCTCCCCGCGCACGGCGCGGTTGGCGGTGACGGTATAGGGCTGGTTTTTGCTGTCGACGCTTTCAAAGCGTGGGTTGAGCAGCTCATTCTTCCCGATGATTTTCGGGGCGTTCGCGCTTTCAACAGGAATGATATTATCATCGCTCATCTGCCCCCATGCGAAAACGGCGGCGATAATCATGGCCGCGATTAGCGGCAGCACGAGGCGCATACGGCTGATAAACAGGGAATATTTTGGGTTGTAGCTGGCTGGGCGGGGATCGCGCGCAGCGCTGAGCCGCTCCATGCGGTCATTTTGCTCTACGCGTTTATAGAAATCGTTTTCATCGTCCATAATTTATATGTAGCGCGCTTTCTCAGGCGAGGCCAGCCTGAAGACAATCTTGCAGCCTGATTAAACCTTTAAGCTCATCACCATCCATCACCAAAAGGCTGGTTAGATAATGGCCCGGCGTATTGGTCATCATATCCATCGCTTCAACGCCCAGTGCTTTCGCGTTGATGGTTTTTGGGGCGCTGGTCATCACTTCGGTGACGGGTTTTTGCAGCAGATTTGCATCCATGTGGCGTTTCAAATCGCCGTCGGTGATAATTCCCTTCATACCGCCTTTATCATCGGTGACAACGACCAGACCCAAGTTCTTTTCGGTCAGAACTAAAATCGCTTCGTCCATTTTTGCGCTGTCTTTTACAAAGGGCATATCCGCATGCGCAACCATCAGCTCGGTTACGCTCATCAAACGCTGGCCCAGCTTGCCGCCGGGGTGGAAGACCTTGTATTGCTCTGGTGTCAGCCCCATACGCTCCAGCAAACTTACCGCCAGCGCATCGCCCAGCGCGATCATCATGGTGGTGGAGGTTGTTGGGGCCAAACCGTTCGGGCAGGCTTCGGGCGCTTTGGGTAACAGCAGGGTAATATCTGAATGGCTGGCCAGTGTGCTTTCTGGATTGCTGGTCATCGCGATCAGGGTAATTTTATAGCGGCGCGTGTAATGAATTAGGTCCGATAATTCCGAATTTTCGCCGGAGTTTGAGAGCATCAGAACCACATCATTATCGGTGATCATGCCCATATCGCCGTGGCTGGCTTCGCCTGGATGCACGAAGTAAGACGGCGTACCGGTCGAGGCCATAGTTGCGGCAATCTTGCGTGCGACGTGGCCGCTCTTGCCGATGCCTGCGACGATCAAACGTCCGGGCTGGCCGGCTTTTTGCTTCATGTCGTGAATGGCGGAGACGGCCTTGGAAAAAGACTCATCAATGGAATCGTTCAACGCCTGCAGGCCGTCAATTTCGGTTTGCAGGGCGCGCTGCGCGTTTTGAATATCGGTTTTGGACTCGCTCATGAGGTCGGCCTTATTAATGCTCGAAAATATCAATATCCGGCCAGCCTTCCAGATCCAGCTCCGCGCGGGCGGGCAGGAAGTCAAAGCACTTTTGGGCCAGTGCGGTGCGCTCTTCACGCTTTAGCATCTCATCAAGCTTTTCTTTCAGGGCATGCAGGTGCAAAACATCATTGGCGGCATATTCCAGCTGCGCTTCGCTCAGTTCGTCTGCGCCCCAGTCGGATGTTTGCTGCTGCTTGTTCAGCTCAACGCCCAAAAGCTCGCGGCAGATATCGCGCAAACCGTGGCGGTCGGTGTATGTGCGCACCAGTTTGGAGGCGGTGCGTGTGCAATAGACGTTGTTTGTCTCAACGCCGAGGAACTTTCTAATCACCGCCACATCAAAGCGCGCAAAGTGATACAGGATTTGTGTTTTTGGATCGCTGAGCACTTTCTTCAGGTTCGGTGCATCGTAAGTGGCGCGGTCCAGCTGCACAATATGCGCCTCACCATCACCGTCCGAGAGCTGCACAACGCACAGCGGGTCACGGCTGGGGTTCAGGCCGCGCGTTTCGGTATCAACGGCGATAGATTTGCCAAATTTTACAGTGGCGGGCAAATCGCCCTTATGAAGATGTATGCTCATGCGTAATTCTTTTAAGTCTTTCAGCTCTTTAACATAGAGTTTGTATCACACCCTTTTTCGAAGATAAAGAGTGCGGCCGCCGGTTTGTATTACGGGTTTGTTTTGTAGGATAAATGGTGCCCAGAAGAGGACTTGAACCTCCACTCCCTTACGAGAACTACGACCTGAACGTAGCGCGTCTACCAATTCCGCCATCTGGGCATGTGTGAATTGCGGACCTTTTGATATAGGACTTGGTTGGGCTTGTCAAATATTGTGCGTGTAAAAATTAATCCTTTCATTTTGATGGTTTTTTAACGATCATAAGGCACAGTGGTTATGGGGCTTTCCCTTCTTCAATCAAAGGCTTTCGTGCATGAAAATTCTTATTGTCGATCATGATGAAATGGCGGTGCAGCTTATAAAATCAAAGCTGGAGCCCCTTGGGCATCAGGTCGTGGTTGAAAAGGCCAAAAACAACGCGGTGGACCGCGTGGCCGGTGAAAACTTCGATATCATCTTTCTCGATCCCGCGCCGCTGACCTCCGCGCGTCCGATTGTTTTGAATATCCGCCGCAGCGTGCGCAACTTCCCGTACGTGATTTTGCTCTCCGCCAATGGATCGCGCGAAGAGGCGGTGAAAGCGGGCATGAATGATTATGTGGCCAAGCCGGTCGACCCGGACGCGCTGGCGGAAAAAATAGAAAACGCGCAGAGCCTGATCGAGCTTGTGGATCGCATCGGCGATGATTCAGAAGATTTCCCAAGCGCCGGGGGCGTGATTGCCAAATCTGCCTTTAATCAGCTTTTCCTCTCGGCGATTGACCGTGCGGACCGCTACGGCGAGAAAACCTATTTGCTGTTTATCTCGCTCAGTAATTATCAGGAGATTTTGGAGACGGACGGGCCGTACGCTGCCGATTACGCGGTGGCCAAGCTGTCGCAATATCTGGTGCTGCTGCGCCGCCAAAGCGATATTATCGGCCAGACGGCGAAATATGAATACACGCTGATGCTCCAGCGTCCGCAATATGAAACCGAGCCCCACGAAGCGGCCAGTCGCTTTGCCGATGCGCTCTCGGGCTATAAAGATCTCGCGTCTTCGGGCGTAACTGTGGCTGAAGTTACTGTACGCCTTCTCGATATTCCGACAGGCCGTACAGTCGCCGAATACATCTTCACGCCCGGTGCGACCCAAAGCCAGAGTGCGGAATAGATTAATTAGGAAAAAATTCCTTGACACCTGTTATTGCCTGTTTTATAGAATAACAGGATAAACACCACAAATCCGTGTGGAATGCGCCGTTCTTCGCCTTGGCCGAAGCGCGGCTTTTTTATTTTTTGAAAAAGGAGAAACTTTCATCATGTCTACATTTTTACCCCAAGATGCAAATAACTACCCGATCCCGGCGCTGCGCCTGAAAAATGGTGCGGCTCATGCGATTTCCGCGACTGCAACATCGGCGCGAAATTCCACGGCCTTTGATGGCGATACGCGCATCATCAGCCTGTATGCCACCAGCCCGGTTTTTGTGAAATTCGGCGATTCATCTGTCACGGCGACAACCAGTGACCATTATTTTCCGGCCGGGGTTTATTATGATCTGTCTATCGGCGGTGATACGACGGCGCAATATGGCTATGTTGCGGTGCTGGCCGCCGATACCGATGGCACGGTGTATGTGTCTGAGAAAGAATAAATCAGGCTGATTTTCTGGATTTCAGGGCCGTCGTTATGGTGCCATCGTCGAGATAATCCAGCTCTCCGCCCACGGGAACGCCATGCGCCAGATGGGTAATCTCTACGGATGTTCCGGCCAGCGTGTCGGAAATATAATGCGCCGTGGATTGCCCATCGACCGTGGCGGCGAGGGCGAGAATAATTTCCTGCACCTGCTCGGACTGGGCGCGGGTTTTCAATCCGGCAATATTCAAATCATCCGGCCCGATCCCGTCCAGCGCGCTGAGCAACCCGCCCAGCACATGATATTGCCCGCGATACGCGCCTGTGCGCTCAATCGCCCACAAATCACTGACCTGCGACACCACGCAAATCTTGCTTTGGTCGCGGCGGGCATCCTGGCAAATGCCGCACGGGTCATGGGAATCGAGATTGCCGCAAACATGGCACTCTTTAATCTCATCCGCGGCGCGCTCCAGCGTCTGGGCCAGCGGGCGCATCAGCGTATCGCGCTTATTCAATAAATGCAGGGCGATGCGCCGCGCGCTGCGATTGCCCAAACCGGGCAGCGTGGAAAGCGTCCTGATCAGATGTTGAAGTGGTCCGTCATTCATTGAGTGTGCGCTCTTTATTTGGATCGACGTAATTAAACAGCCCCGCCGGGTGCGTGATGCCGGTCTTTAGATAGAACAGCTCCACCTCCGTGATCAGGCCTTGCGCGTCGATCACCCGCCATTTTTTGAGCTGTAGCGGTTCTTCCGTAAAGGCCATCATCAATGTGCCTGCCGCCGGGTCGGCGCTTTGCGTCAGGGTCACTTGCAAATATCCGCCCGCGCGCTTGATGCTCTGTACTTTCACATCCCCGCTCAGCTTGATATCGCCGCGCAAAAGGAAATCGGCCAGCGTTTGGCCGATCGGCGCGTTGGTTTGCTCGCCCAGCTCCGCATCATAGAAATAAATAAAGAACCCGTCAGCGACCACGAAATCCTCGATCGGCGGGTCATATTCAAAGCGTAATTTTCCGGGGCGCTCCAGATAAAACGTCCCGACCAGCTGCGTGCCGTCATGCGTGGTCTGAACAAAGCGCGCCTGCGCGGTTTTGAGCGTATCAAGATAGGCTTCAATCTTTGCGGCTTGCGCGGCTGTATCCTCAACCGGCTCCATTTTGGCCAGCGCCGGCAGCGTGAAGGTCAAAACGACCATGCTCAGTAATATTAGAAATCTCATTCATAAGCCCTTTATGTTTGTCATGCTTATAAGATTATACGGTTTTAGAGGCTTTCAACCTTCGAATCCAGTTTTTTAAGTGCTGTTTTCACATGGGCCCACTGGGCCCGGTTGAATGAAATCAATATTTTACGGCGTATCACCGGGCCCGCGCGGGCCCGTTTTGGTATTTGACAGCGCGCCTGTATTTTTCTATTTTCATATCAATCAACACTATTGAGTATGAGTTTATGAAAGCTGAACAAACCCGCCAAGAAATTCGTGTCATCGTGCCACCCGCGCGTTTGGGGGATCATATCAAAGCGTTGCAGACGGAATTTCCGGGCTCCGACGCGGATGCGAAATTTTCTTTTGGTGGAAAGCCAACAGGAACGATTATTCGCTTTTTTGCTGCGGCCGCGGATCTGGATGGGCTGCAAGAGAGAATTGAAAAGGCAACGGGCTATAAAATGGCCAAGACGGATGAATATAATTTCACCGTATCTACTTAAACGTCACTGAAATCACGCACCAGAATTTCGCGCTTACCCGTTGGGCTGGCTTTGGAAATAATGCCTTGGCGTTCCATTTCCTCGATAATGCGCGCCGCGCGGTTATACCCGATTTGCAGGTAACGCTGGACGAAGCTGGTGGAGGCCTTGCCCTCGCGCGCGACCAGCGCGACCGCCTGATCATACAGCTCGTCAACCTCGCTGCCGCTGTCATTACCGCTGCCGCCGCCGAACATGGCGTTCATCACATCGCTATCGCCGAAATCGCCGTCCTCATCGGTGATGTCATCGATATATTGCGGCTGGCTTTGATTGCGCAGGAAGTCACAGACTTTTTCTACATCTTTGTCCGATACGAACGGGCCATGCACGCGGGTGATACGCCCGCCCGGTGCCATATACAGCATATCGCCCATGCCTAGAAGCTGCTCTGCCCCACCTTCACCAAGGATTGTGCGGCTGTCGATTTTCGAGGTGACAGAGAAAGAAATACGGGTCGGGAAGTTGGCTTTAATCACGCCCGTAATAACGTCAACTGATGGGCGCTGCGTGGCCATAATCAAGTGAATTCCGGCGGCGCGCGCCATCTGCGCCAGGCGCTGAATGGCGGCCTCAACGTCTTTTCCGGCCACCAGCATCAAATCGGCAAATTCATCAACCACCACGATGATGTAAGGCAGCTCGGAAAGGTCCATCGGCTGCTCTTCAAAAACAGGTTTGCCCGTATCGGGATCAAAGCCGGTTTGAACGCGGCGCATTAAATTCTCGCCCTTCTTCGCGGCTTCGCGCACGCGCGCGTTATAGCCCTCAATATTGCGCACACCCAGTTTGGACATGGCGCGATAGCGGTCTTCCATTTCTTTGACCGTCCATTTCAACGCGACCACGGCTTTGCCCGGCTCGGTCACCACGGGTGAAAGCAAATGCGGAATATCGTCATAAACGGACAGCTCCAGCATCTTCGGATCAATCATGATAAAGCGGCATTTTTCCGGCGGCAGAGCGTAGAGGATCGAACAAATCATCGTATTCACCGCAACCGATTTACCAGAGCCCGTTGTTCCGGCGACCAGAAGGTGTGGCATTTTCGCCAGATCGGCCAGAATGGGTTGCCCGCCAATATCCTTACCCAGAATGAGCGGCAGCTTGGCCTTGGTTTTTTCGAACACGCCGGTCGAGAGCAGCTCTTGCATATACACGGTTTGGCGCACTTTATTGGGCAGCTCAATCCCGATCACATTGCGCCCCGGCACAACCGCCACGCGCACGGATACAGCGGACATAGAGCGCGCAATATCATCAGCCAGTGAAATCACCCGGCTGGATTTAACGCCCGGTGCGGGCTCCAGTTCATACAGCGTGACCACAGGGCCGGGATGAATGCTAACGATATCGCCCTCGATTTTGTAATCAGCCAAAACATTTTGCAAAAGCTCCGCATTCTTGCGCAGCGCTTCTTCATTCATGTGCGGCGCTTCGGTTTCCTCGGGTGGCTCCTGAATCAGGTTCAGCGGCGGGAATTCCCATTCGCCATTATCAAGGGAGAATTTTTGCTGACTGGGCGATTGCGATTTCTTCTCCGCCGCTGCCGCTTTTGGAGCAACGACAGGAATATTGGCTCTGGCCGCTGGCTCCGGCATTAGATCATCATCGTCTTCAGGATAATCGTAATCGCTTGCAGCAGGCGCGTCCGATATTGTCGGTGCACGGCGCTGCGGCGCTTCTTTCTTAAGGCGCGGCAGGGCAATATTCAAAGACGGGAATTGCGGGGTGTAGCTCTCATCATTGTAATGACGCACCCAGCCGATAAAGCCAAGAGCCATCGAATAGGTGAAGACCGCACCGGCGATCAACAGGTCTTTGGCTTTGATCAGAATGCTCAACATTTCTGATTTCGTGACGGCGCCTGCATAGGCGAAAGTGGCAAGGAAGAGCGCTGCTGCGATTCCCGGAATGCCGATATCGGCCAAGAAAGCCGAGCTGGAGCGGATTTTTTCAAGCAGGAGCGTTCCCGCGCTGGAACCCAGATAGGGATGAACGGCCCATTCCCCGGCGGGAATTTGTGCCAGAGCGATAGACAGGCACAGCGTTGAAACCAGCAGGGCACAAGCGCGCAGCCAAAGCGGTGATAAAATGTCGCGCCGCCAGCAACGCACGCCCCAAATGATAAATCCGAACGCGAGCGCCAAAGATCCGATCCCCATTGTCTGGAGTAAGAGGTCGGATATCCACGCACCTGTTGATCCGCCTAGATTGGTTATGTTCCCATCCGCCGCAGCCGTGTTCCAAGAAGGATCATTGTGATCGTAAGTGATCAGCGAGATCAGCAAGAACAACCCCGTTAAGGCGAGCGTTGCGGCAATAATATCCACCAGCCTGCGCGCAAGGAAAGCCTGCACCGGCACGGGCAGAAGGGAAACTAGAAAGCTATTGGATGATTTTTTGCGCTTTTTGTTTTTAAGGGGGCGCTTGATTGTACGGGCTCGTGCCATGAAAGTTACGCTCAGCAGGGGTTGAAAAATTAAGAATAAGGAAGACCAGCGCGGGTGGCTGCCCCTAGAGGATAACAAATCCGTGGACATAAAAACAAGTAAAAGCCTGCGTAGCGCTTTAAATTTTAACCGTTTTTATCGACCGGCGAGCGGTTTTCCCCAGCCTAAAAAATGCAATTGTACGCAATTAACCTTTTGTTAACCTTTCTCCCATAAAAAGCCCTGATAAAAGTACGAAAAAGTACTTTTTATGCGCGATGAGCCTCTTTTAAGACTGAGTTTAAACCTATGAAATCACAAGCCAAAAGACTGACACACAAAATGTATATGATAAGCGATGATGAAAATTACAAATATGATGTTTATATCTATCATCATCCGGCCAACACCAATGAAAAGCTGCAAGACTGGGAGCGCAAAAGCACGACCCAGAATTTGCACCGCGCGTTGATGAAGGCGAAAAAGCTCTATAAAAGCCGCAAATACCACAAGGTCGAGGTGACGAAGTGCAAGCTCGATTCAGAAGAGAATTGCGTGCGTTCATCCATATTCAGAGTTTACGAACCGGGGAGTGTCTTAAAGAAGGCTCTTTGGGGTTTAGGGGGCGCGGCTATCCTTTTAGGGGCCGCGCTTTTTATAGCGCTTGTGTACGTGCTTTAATCCATTACGCCGAGGGGGTTTGTGCTGACAAGCTGTGCAACTTGATCAAAGACATTGGCGTTTTCTTCCATTTGCTCCTTGATTGGCTCGTTTTGTTCGGCCAGCGTTCTGAAGAACGCGGCGGCATCGGCCAGTAAACGTCCGGCCAATTCGGCATGGCTTTTGTCATTTATTGAACCCTGCGGCTCTTGAACGATTAAGGCGGCCATTTGTTCAAACACACCGGCATTTTCCGTCATTTCTTTTTCAATCTCCGGATTTTGCTCAGAGAGTGTCTTAAAAAAGCCTGCGGCATCAATCAGAAGTTTTCCAGCAAGTTCAGCATGGGTTGGCATGAAATTTAGTCCTTAAAGTTTATAGTGAAGTAAGCACATCTCATCCACACTAGGGCATAGACGTGCGCAGAAAACAAGGCTTTTCACGAAAAACCTTAAGGGGCGTCAGCGCGTTTCTTATATGTCTTGCGAAATGGATGCGCGGGATAAGCGCCCAAAAACTGTACATCTTTCGCGTAAAAGCCCAGTTCTTCCAGGGCCAGCTTGAAAGGTTCGCTTTCGGGATGCCCTTCCACTTCGCAGTAAAACTGTGCGGCCTGAAAATTCTCATCGACGTAAGATTCAAGTTTGGCAAGGCTCAACCCGTTTGTCGCAAACCCGCCCAGACTTTTATACAGCGCGGCGGGGATATTGCGTACACCAAAGGTCAGGCTGGTGATGGTTTCATCTTCGGGATTTTTCGGCGTTTCCGGCTCGCGTGATAAAATCAAAAAGCGAGTGGTGTTGTGGTGCTCGTCCTGAATATTTTCCTGCAAGATATCTAAACCGTAAATCTCAGCTGCGAGTGAGGAGGCGATTGCGCCGTGCGCCTTATCTTGCAGGCGGGAAATCTCTTCCGCGGCGCCGGCCGTATCGGCATGAACATGGGCTTGCAGGCCGAGTTGTTTGATAATTTTCCGGCATTGCGGAATGGCGTGAACATGGCTGTGCACATGCGTCAGATTCTTGATGTCTGCGCCTTTTACGCCCAGTAAATTATGTTCGATGGGCTGGAAATGCTCCCCGATGATGAACAGCCCGCTATTGGGCAGCAGGTGGTGAACATCGGCCACGCGCCCTGCGATTGTATTATCCACCGGGATCATCGCCAGATCGGCCTCTTTATTTTGAACGGCCAAAAACGCATCATCAAAAGCATGACAAGGCACAGTCTCCAGATCCGGGAAGACCGTGCGGCACGACAGATCAGAGTAAGCGCCGTGCGCGCCTTGGAATGCGATTTTTTTATAAGCGTGTGGCATCTTTTGTGTCCTTGATTATGGGCCTGTAATTTGATTTCGGTCATTTTTAAGTTGAATGACTATAAGCAAACTGTATATGTATGTCGACAAGCGCGGAAGGATTGTTATACTTTTTGTGCCTTTTGGTTTAGGTCAGTTTAAACGATAAGAAATATCATAGGTTTTAAATGTCGAGCTTCGAATTTAATAAGATTTTTGCCGCTGTTCTGGTGGCCGGTATTGTGGCGATGTTGGGGGGATTTGTTGCGGAGTTGCTGATGCATCCGCACGAATTGGAAAAGAACGCGGTCGAGATTGATGGCGGTCCTGTTGCCTCCGGCGGCGGCGCGGCGGAAGCCATGCCTGAGCCCATCTTAAGTTTGATTGCCGATGCTGATATTGCCAAAGGTGAAAAACTTTCCAAGGCTTGTGCGGCTTGTCACTCATTTGAGAGTGGTGGTCCGGCGAAGGTTGGTCCGAATCTTTACGGTGTTGTTGGCCGTGCGAAAGGCAGCAAAGCCGGATTTGAATATTCTGCTGGCATGAAAGCCGTTGGCGGATCATGGACATACGCTGATTTGAACAAATTTCTATGGAAGCCGAAGAAATTCGTTGCTGACACAAAGATGAACTATATCGGCTTGAAAAAGCCCGAAGACCGCGCGGCGATGATTGCATGGCTCAGAACGCTTGGATCATCTGCGGCGCTACCGACGCAAGGCCAGATTGATGCTGAAATGGCTGAGCTTGCAACGCCTGAAGCGGAAGAGCCGGCTTCTGAGGGTGCGCCGTCCGAAGAAGCGCCAAGCGCGCACTAAGCGGCGTTATTTGGGTTTTATCCGGCTTTTTGTTCCCAGCCTTTATTCCCCTGTTGCCAATAGGTGATATCATGGCCTTGGTCCTGATAGGCTTTCCAGCGCGCCCGTGCCTGAGAGACCGCCGTTTCATCCAGCCCATTAAACAGCTCACAACACAGGCCGTATGTGCCGATATTCTCACTGGTGGCACCGCCGGTTAAGATCAAAACATCTGCGCTATTCGGGTTTTCATCGTCACTGGTGAGCCAAATTGGTTGCAACTCGGCATGGCCGTCTTTTTTTGACCCGTGCGGCAGGAAGCTGTTGGGATTGTAGGTCCACAAATAATCATTCAAACGCTCGGCCATATGATCATCGGGCGTTTTGACCAAAATGCGGTGACCATTCTCCAGCGCCTTGCCCAAAAGAGCTGGTAGAACCTGCTCCAGGCTTTGGCGTTCCAGATGATAAAAGCGTACTTCACTCATAATTTTCTCCTTCGGGCGGGTATAAATGCTCGCCGCCTTTGGGATCTTTGACCAGATATTTGCCGTTTGGCAAGGGAGTCATATAAGAGCATGTAATCGGCACCTTGCCGTATCCGCCCGGAATATCGAGCATATAATGCGGCAGAGCAACGCCGGAAAGCCGCCCCTGCAGCTCCGCCATGATTGCTTTTCCCTGCGCAATCGACAGATGGAAATGCGCGGTTCCCGGTGCTAAATCTGGGTGGTGCAGGTAATAGGGTTTTACATGCGCGCTCAGCAATGTGCGGAAAAGCTGTTCAAGAATTTCAGCGCTATCATTCACGCCCTTGAGCAAAACAGACTGTGATAATAGAGAGCATCCGGCCTTATGCAGAGTGTTCAAGCACTCCTGTACGCGTTTTGAAATTTCCTGCGTATGATTGGCATGAACCACCATATATATGGGTTTTGTGCGCTCTTCTAAAATCGCTGTCAGCTCTGGCGTTACGCGCGCGGGATCGGCAATGGGAATGCGTGTATGTATGCGGATAGTCTGTACGTGTTCGATGGCCTCAAGCGCACTGAAAATTTCGTCGAGTTGGCGCGGTGAAAGCACCAGCGGATCGCCGCCGGTTAAAATCACTTCACGGATTTGCGTGTTTTGACGGATGTAATTTAGTGCTTCTGTGCGCTCCTGCGCGCTCAAGATATCAGAGCCGGGACCGACCCGCTCGCGGCGAAAGCAATAGCGGCAATACACAGCGCAGATATTGGCGGGCTTGAATAAAACGCGGTCAGGATAGCGGTGAACGATGCCCTTTACTGGCGTGTGTACGTCATCACCAATCGGATCGATATTTTCCTGTGGCAGAATTGTCAGCTCACGGGCTTGCGGGATGTACTGCTTGGCGACCGGGTCGGTGTGAATGTCACCCTGAATGGTTTCTTTCACAGCATCGGTGATGCGCACCGCATATTTTTTCTTGAGCACAGCGCTGTCACACCCGCCCTTTTGCGTGATGTAGTTTTCTTGTTTTTCGGAAGTGTGTTTAAGTTTATTCATACTCATTGGCGATCAGGCGGTCTAGAACGCGCACACCAAAGCCAGTACCGAATTTCGGCACGGTCGGTTTATCGGCCTTGATATAGGCTGTTCCGGCGATATCCATATGCGCCCATTTCACGCCATCCTCAATAAAATGCTCAAGGAACCCGGCGGCGGTGCACGCCCCGCCCCAACGCCCGTTGGTGCGCGCCAGATTTTGCAAATCTGCGGTTAGGCTCTCCATATCCTTTTTCCAAACCTCATCAAGCGGCATACGCCAGAGCTTTTCTGTGGTTTGGCCTGCGGCCGTTTCCAGACCCTGCCACAGCGCATCATCATTAACGAATGTGCCGCAATATTCATGGCCCAGCGCAACCATCATTGCCCCGGTTAGCGTGGCCAAATCAATCACCGTTCCGGGCTTATATTTCTTCTGTACGTATGTCAGGCAATCGGCAAGGACAAGGCGGCCTTCTGCGTCGGTGTTCATAATCTCAATCGTTTTGCCGGAATAGGATTTGATAATATCGCCGGGGCGGTATGCATTGCTGGAGGGCATATTTTCCGCCAGACCGACAATGCCGATCACATGTGCTTTGGATTTACGCGCGGCTAGGGCCTTCATCGTGCCGACGACGGCGGCCGAGCCGCCCATATCCATTTTCATTTCATCCATACCGGCGCTGGGCTTAATTGAAATACCGCCCGTATCAAAGGTCACGCCTTTGCCGACCAGTGCGATAGGCGCGGATGTCTTTGATTTCGCGCTGCCATTCCAATGCATGATCACAATGCAGGGCTTTTGGGCCGAGCCCTGACCGACGGCCAAAATGCCGCCCATCTTTAGGGCTTTGAGTTTCTTTTCATCGAGAACTTCAACACGTACACCTGTACCGCTAAGCTCTTTTTTGATGTATTTCGCATAGGCGGGCGGGTTAATCGTATTGGGCGGTTCATTGACCAGATCGCGCGCAACAAACACGCCCTCGGCCACAAAGCTCATTGGACGGAAAAGTCCAGAAACCGCGCTGTAATGGCTTCCGATTAGGCTCAGGCTTTTGATGGTTTTATCATCATCGCCTTTTTTGGTTTTGTATTTATCAAAGCGGTAAGAGCGCAATTTAAAACCCATCGCCATAGACGCGTACAGCGCATCGGGATTTTGCTTTTTATCGGTCTTTAAAGCATCCATCATCAGCGCGGCCTCTTGCGCACCCGCGCCTTTAACTGCGGCATAAAGCTTTCCGCCCAGCGCTTCGGCTTTGGCTTGATCCAGATCGGTGGTTTTGCCAATGCCCAGACAAAGAATGCGCTTGAAATCGGATTTACCGGGAACAGGTAGCAAAAGTGTTTGCCCGTGTTTGCCGGTGAATTTTTCACTGTCTTTAATCGCGCTTTTGATAAAGCCCTTCAGTTTTTTATCCAGTGCCTTGGCGTTTTCGCCCAGTGCGCCGCCTTCGGATATCAGCAGGACGCCAAGCGGGCTTTGTGTGGTCAGGGATTTTTTAAATTTTATTGCAGTTGTCATGAGTGTTTATTCTTTTAAGATCGTTGTGGTCGGGTCTTTATTGGTTTAAACCGTAGAGCATATGGTTTGTTTTGGCCAGAGCGAAAAAGGGCAGAAAATTGAAAATTTTTGACTGGTACATTTTCAAAAATTTGAGCATAGCGACAGTGTTTGTGGCGCTGGTTCTGACCGTGGTTGTGTTTTTAACGCAATCTCTGAAATTTCTTGAGCTGGTGATTAACGCCGGAGCCTCCAGCTCTTCCTTTTGGCTTTTAACCCTTTTGGCCTTGCCGCGCTTTATTGAAGTGATTTTGCCATTGGCCCTGATGGCGGCCACGTTGTTTCTTTATAACCGTATGACTATGGATTCTGAATTGGTTGTTGTGCGTGCGGTGGGTGCCTCACCGCTGTCTATGGCGCGCCCGGCCATAGTTTTGGGCACAATTGTTACGATATTTTTATGGGCGACGACACTTTGGGCAACACCGGCCGCGCTGTCGAATATGCACCAGATGCGCCAAGTGATTAAGGCGCAGTTCTCCAGTCTTTTGTTCCGTGAAGGGGTGTTTAATCAGGCTGGACAAGGACTCACGCTTTATATCCGCGAACGTAGCTCCGATGGTGAAATGCTGGGGCTTATGATTCATGACAGCCGGGAAAAAACTAAAAATCCCTCAACCATTCTGGCCAAGCGCGGGGTGATTGTTGTGGATGGCGATAACCAGCAAGTTGTGGTTTATGATGGATCGCGTCAGGAATTTGACCGCAAAACCGGCACGCTTCACCGGCTGAATTTTGAGCGCTATACGATTGATCTGCCAGAAAGCGCACCTGTTCGGCAACGCTGGGCCGAGCCGGAAGAGAGGACGTTTTTTGAATTGTTCGATCCCGATCTTGAAAACGCCCTTGATGTTCGTAATTTACGCGAGTTTAAGGTAGAGATTCACAGGCGAATTATCAGCCCGCTTTTGGCACTTGTTTTCACCCTGATTCCTTGCTGTGCATTGTTGCTAGGGCCGCTGGATCGGCGTGGGCAGGCGTGGCGCATTGTTTTTGCCATTGGCGGCATTGTGATTATTGAAGGGCTGTTCTTGGCGGGCTTTAACATTGCACGGCGCAGCGATGCGGGGATTGTCCTTGCTTATATTCTGGTGCTGCTGCCGCTTGGCTTCTCGTGGTTTTTGCTCAGCGGTTATGCGGATGCGTTCCGCCGCCGTTTGCTCTATAAAACGGAGGCGCGCTCATGAAAATGACACCGACTCTGGGCCGGTATCTGGCCAAATCTTATTTTTCCAACCTGCTGGTACTGCTGTTTGCGCTGCTGGCGGTGATTTATCTTTTCGATACGGTTGAGCTTTTGCGCCGTGGCAGTAAGTTTGACGATGTCTCATTAGGTTTGATTTTACAAATGGGGCTTTTGAAATTGCCTGAGGTCGGACAAGTATTGTTTCCCTTTGCCATTCTTTTCAGCGCGATGTTTACCTTTTGGCAGCTGACGCGGCGCTATGAGTTGATTGTTGTCCGCGCGTCCGGCTTTTCAGTCTGGCAGTTTTTAACACCCGTTTTGACGGTGGCGGTTTTTGTCGCACTGCTTCAGGTTACGGCGATTAATCCAGTCGGTTCGCTGTTGATTGGAAAGTTTGATCAGCTTGAGAGCAAATATCTTAAGCGCCAAGACAGCCAGATTGCCCTGTTTAAAGAGGGGTTATGGCTTCGCCAGGGTTTTGCGCAAACTACATCCGATGCTTCGGATGGCTATGTCATTTTGCATGCTCGCCAGATATCGCAGCCTGATTGGACGCTCAACGATGTAACGGTCTTATTCTTTAAAAACGACAATACATTTGTCCGCCGTATTGATTCTGAAAGCGCGCATCTGGATCAAGCACAGTGGGTTTTTGATGATGTTACGATGTATGAGCCGGGAAAAGATCGGATAAAGAGGTCGTCTTATATGCTTCCAACGCAATTGACCATCGCGGATGTGGAGGAGAGTTTTTCCTCGCCTGAATCCATGTCGTTTTGGCGGCTGCCGGGACATATTCAAACGCTGGAGGAGACAGGGTTTGATGCCAGCCGTTTGCGTGTGCATTATCACAATTTACTCTCTCAGCCCTTGATGTTTGCGGCGATGATTTTGCTGGCGGCGGCTGTCTCTATGCGTCCACCGCGATTTAACGGCGGAATGGCCTTAATCGGTATTGGCGTGTTTTTGGGGTTTTTCGTCTTTTTCATGTCGAGCTTTTTGCAGGCGTTGGGCGCGTCACAACAAATTCCGATCGTGCTGGCGGCCTGGGCACCGGCGATGATCTGCTTTTTGCTAGGTTTGACGGTTATGATGAATCTTGAGGATGGCTAGGGATTTGGCATTGTTCACGCATTTCCAATGCATTAGAATGTATCTCAACAAATAAATGGTGGGCTTAACGTTTTGGTAATAAAGTCGTGATTAACTGTAGGCTCAAACGCGGATTTCCTCCGTAAATTTAATCCTTCAAGATTTTACTAAAGAGTTGACTTAACACACAAAATAGAACAGATATATGGGGCGCGTTTGTGCGCGAAATGGGAAAAGACTATGAAATACGGCACAAAAACAATTTTTAATGTGGCTTTAGCGCTTGTTGTGAGCGCTTTCTTGGCTGGTTGCGCGGGTGATTCATCCAATCCTTACGAGGTGAGCGATCCGTTTGAGGGTACGAACAGAGCCATATTTTCTTTCAACAACGCGGTTGACCATGCCGTTATTAACCCGACCATCAGGGGCTACCGCGCTGTTGTACCACGTCCGGCGCGTAATGGCGTAAATAACTTCCTTATCAATTTGAAAAGCCCCGTGCGTTTCGGAAACCAGCTTTTGCAAGGTGATCTTGAAGGCGCAGGAAATGAATTTGTCCGCACCAGTGTGAACACGCTTTTGGGTGTTGGCGGTATTTTTGATTTGGCCGGTTATGAAGGCCTTGAATATGAATCAGAAGACTTTGGTCAGACTTTGGCCGTTTGGGGTGTTGGTCACGGGCCGTATCTGGTTGTACCGTTCCTCGGCCCGTCATCGCTGCGTGACTATGTCGGGTATGCGGTTGATTCATTCGTTGATCCTTTGAATATGTATCTTCGTAATACAGGCAGAGACGGTGTCTTCTATGCTCGTCTTGGCGCAGAATACTTCAACTTGCGCGACAACTTGGTTGATGTGCTTGAAGATCTCGAAGCCAGCTCGGTTGATTATTATGCGGCTGTTCGCAGCACATACTACCAAAGCCGCGATGCTTTGGTGAAAGATCAGTCCAGTTCAGTATCGGCTGGTCCGGCAATCCCGGATTTTGACAGCGAAGATTATTAAAAGTTTCTTCTTGAACTATTAAACAGACACGCTAATTTCTTATGGGTCATAATTTTTTATGACCCATTTGATGTGAGGAGATATCACAGTGACAACTAAACGTTTTTCTAAATCCACCCTTTTGGCGTTAACAACGGCCATTTTGGTTTCCGGCGCGTATCCCGCGCAGGCTTTTATCAAGGGTATCGATCATAATTCACAAACTCCGCTGACACTGCACGTTGCAGATGACGCGCACGTTCAAGGAGCACAAAACTTTATTGATGGCGTTGCTAAGCGTGGTATCGGTTTTTTGAGCAATGAATCTCTATCCGAGGCGCAGCGCGAAAAAGAATTCAGACAGTTGCTAAATGACAGTTTCGATATGAACACGATTGCCCGTTTTGCTTTGGGCCGTTATTGGAAAAGTGCGTCTGAAGCGCAGAAAAAAGAATATCTCAAACTGTTCCAGGCCATGATTGTCGAAGTTTATACCGCCCGTTTTTCTGAATATAACGGCCAGGCTTTAGAGGTTGTAAGCGCGCGCGGGGAAGGTGATTCCGATGCAATCGTGACATCGAAAATTGTTCCTGCAGAGGGTAAGGACGTGCAAGTTGATTGGCGCGTACGCCACAAAAATGGACGCTATAAGGTCGTTGATGTTGTTGTGGAAGGTGTCAGTATGGCTCTAACGCAACGTTCGGATTTCGCGTCTGTGATTCAGCGCGGCGGCGGCAATGTCGAGGTTTTGCTCGAACACCTGCGCGCGTCTTAAATCCATACAACACCTTAATTCAGCAAGGCTGGTAGTGCACCGCCGCCTTTGACGCGGTTGATCAGCAAGTTTCCGCCCGTATAAATCTGTCCTGAAATTTGTCCGGCCGGATCGCCAGCGCCCTCTTGGAAGGCGGAGACGCTCACACCAGACCAGCGCAAGATTTGGTTCGGGATCAAATCGATCAGCTTAAAGCTGGAGAGCGCCATCATATACACCAAAATTACATACAGCACTGTGTAGAAAATTTCATCAACGGGTGAACGTAAAAAGTCTGCAAAATCACCACCGCCGCCGGTTTCTGCGATCTTTTTAGTGTCAAAACCACTCACATTTTCAACCACAACCGTGAAAATATCATTCAACACATGAACCATGCTGGAGAAAAGAATGATGCTTGCCAGCAAACCGGTTACGATCAAAACGGGACGTATAAAGATTTCGAGGAGTAGAAAATATCCGTTTGACGCATCACGTCCGGGAATGCCTTCCCCATCAATGCGAATATGGGCCATGGCCCACAGTGGCATCGCAACCATGGCTTCGAAAATACTTTTGATCCAACCACTGACCGCGAACATGAAATAGACAAAGGGCAGCATCGGTAAAATGTAATACAGAATAATACTCATCAGCATCACGGAAAGACCGAGGCCCCACAATGCGCCGCCGATTTGCTGCAATGCTGCTTTTTCCGCATCTCCGATATTGCCAATAAGACCAGCAAAGTTTTGCCCGCCGGCACCCAGCGCCAAATTTCTGACAGAAGCTTGCATCATCGCGCGGCCCAAAGAGCTGAGCTGGGCAAGAGGGTGAACGTCGACATTGTCTCTTATGCTGAAAATTCCACTGGTCCCAAGCAGGGCATTAATACCGTCGACCACAATGTTACCAGTTCTTTTATTGTAAGTCGTTTCGGTGAGTGAATCGGTGTTCCAGAGGCTATAGGCGCGGTATAAAACGGCGGCAATTTTTTGATCTTCTTCATGCTCATACGAAATTTTTCCTCCGCTCTCCAATCTGGGATTAAACACGGCTTGTCCGCTGATATTCTGGTTTTTAGCGAGTTTGTTGGTGCGTACTGTTTCCATGACGGCGGGAAATTTCACAACATTCGGAAAGTTATAGAGCGCCGAGGCAGCCGCGCCGTTAATCTCCGCAATGCGGTTATACCACAGCGCCGCACCTGCCCAGCCCTTTGCTTTTAAAGCGGGTAGCATGCTGGTCAGATCTGGATTGGAAGTAATTTCTGCGCGTGCGTCTTGAAGGGCTTGTTCAGCCAAGGTTTTCAAATTGTTGTTGTAGTGGGTGTAGCGATCATTTGCGAAATTTGATTCCAAAACACAGTCAGGCTCGTTTTCACTAACGTAGAAATGTTTGATCAAGCAGTGTGCGTGATTGCGAATAGCTGTATCAAACCACATAGATCTTACAAGATCATAGTAAAGTTCTTGCAGCCCACCTAAATCGGCAGAAGGGTCATAAGGGACTTTCAAGGCAAGACGTCCGCACATCGGATTTACATTGCCTGTAAATTCTTTTGTAAACTCATCACTGGGATCGTCCGGATCAACGGGTGGCGCAATGTAATGGCCAAAAGAAATAACAATCTGCGCTTGTTTTGCCGTTGTAGTGTTTGAACCGCTTCCAACAACATAATTGACCGCTTGCCCGTATGTTGTGGAAAGTAATTTTTTAGATGTTCTTGCATCGCTGGTCACAATATAGGCATCAATCGGCATATCTTTGCCGTATTTTCTTGGGGCTGCCATTTCTTCAATAATTTTGCAGGTCTTTGCGAGATACATGAAATTGAGCAAATCATATTGACCCAGTTCGGGGATCGTCGGAGAGGCCAGAATTTTCTCGCCTTCAATCAGCTCGCCTGTTGTCAGGTTTTCGTTAAAATAGCCCCAGGCGTTGGTTGCGAAGTTTGACCCGACTTTCGCGGTCCATAGTGTTACAAGCTGCGCGCCGTTTAATCCTTCATTCGCACCGCCCATATTTAGTGGCGCAAGCATGGCAAAAAACAAAATCAGGCGCACCGGCGCCCAGGCGCGGTTGGTGCGTTGGCCAAACGGAGTCCCGGTCGCGGCTGTCTCTGCAACAATCGCTGTAAAGAAATACAGGATGATCAAAACCGCAACGAAGAAGAGGCCGATTGAATAAAAATGAAAAAGCTTATGCAGGGCGAGTTGAAACGAATCCGGGTATGGTGCGCTTATTGTTGTGATTGGATCGCCCCTCATATCGGCGCATGGCGTTGACGTGGACACACAAGATTCAAAAATACCCCGTGTTCCGAAAACCCGGTCGAGCATAATAAAAGCGATGTCTTGTTCCGGTCCGCCGCCGCCATGGGCATAGGGGGAATTTACCGAAAAAAGATCAGGGATGGATTGTGCCATCACATCTTGCTGCACGAATAAGGAAACGGAAAAGAGTGCGATTTGAACGCCCATCAGTACCAGTCCGCTAAGCGTGACAAAATAAACCAGAATTTTGTCGATATTCTTTTTATCAAAAACCAGATGATTGGCGGCTTCGCCCAGAACATGGCGAATACCAAAGCGCCCTCTGTTGGCAGGATTAAGATAGGAGTGATTATCAGGCAGCAAGCCGATCGCGCTGTAGACAACCGCCATCAAATATGAAATGTGAACAAAGCCGGATGTGAACAAGTCTTTGAGCCGCGGAAAAAAACCGGGGAGCAGTGTGTATTTCAAAAATTTTGTTTTTGTTGCGCTCATATTGTTTCGTTAGGACTTATCGTATTAGCCACCCGCTTCTTTGGACCCTTGTTTTCCGCCCGAACCAATATTTTTAAGCAGACCTTCTACCCCTCCACCAATAGAGGAGATGGCTTGTTGGCCACCGACACCGGCCGTGCCAACCAGACCTTCTGCGGCATTTTGGTTCTGGTCGTTAAAGGTCGAGACGCTCTGTCCCATCCAGCGCAGAATATTGTTCGGGATTAGATCGATCAGTTTGAAGGACGACATGCCCATCATGTACACGATGATCGCGTAAACAATTGTATAGAAAAATTCATCAACCGGGCCGCGTAAAAATTCCATGATATTGTCATCGCCAGAGCCGCTGGCGCCTGTAACGTTGACCGTCATAATATCCCACACATCATTCATGACCGTTACCAAAGCCGAGAAGGTTGAAATACTGGCGAGCAATCCAAAAATAATCAGGATTGGCCGCAGGAAAATTTCAAAAATCAGGAAATAACCGTTTACAGCAGCCTGCCCCGGCAGGCCGTTTCCATCAATACGGATATGGGCCAGTGCCCAAAGCGGCGCACCGACCATGGCCTCGAAAATGCCTTTGACCCATCCGCCGATGGCAAAGAAGAAATAGATGAAGGGCAAGAATGGAATAACATAGAACAACAAAAATCCGATGGTGATCGTTATCATGACAATGCTCATGATTGGTCCGATGAACAGCCCTTGGCTTTTCTCATCCGTGGCGCTGAATAGGGCATATGCAGTATTGACCAATATTGCGCGTGTAGAGGCTTCAATCAGCGAGCGGCCGATTTGTACAAGCTGTGCGAGTGGGTGCACTTCTCTGTTCTCGCGCATTTGAAACAGACCTTCGGTGCCAAACATGTAATTTAAAACATCGATAAACGGGTTGTTTTGTGCAGCTGTTTTTGAGGATGACCCATAATCAGCAGCTTGCCAATATTTATAGGCTTCCCACAAAGCGTTCGCATAATCTTTCTCAACGGGTTGATTAAATGTGATGGCTTCACCACCCGGCAAAACCGGATTAAAACGATCATTCCCACTAACAAACGTCAATTTTTGTTTGCGCTGTGCAAGAACGTCTTCCATGACTTGCGGATATTTGGCAACCAAAGGCTTATTGTAAACGGCCCCTGCTAATGAACCGTTGAGTTCGGCGACCTTGTTGTACCAAATACCGGCGCCTGCCCAGCCCTTTTCTTTTAAGACTTGGCTGAAATCCCATTTTGGTGATTTAAGCTGCTCTTTAACAGCGCCCTCACCTATGTCACCCATACCATTGAGCCACATGTCCAGAGGATAGGCCAAGCCACCGCCACCAGAATCTGGGCCTTTTAATACTCTTTCCATCAAAACTTTTAATCGCTGGATGTTTTCTTGCGCCATTTCTACGGTCGGCAAGAGCTCTTCCACACAATATCCGCCGCCGCCCCATAACGACGTTGTACAGGCAACATGTACATGCGGGTAGCTCACAGGATCTTCAGCGTTTTGTTCAAAGATCCAGTACCAGCTTAGATTAATAATGTACCAGTAATAGCGCTGCATAATCGAAGCGCCGGTGTCGGCATATTTCTCGGCTTCACCGGGCGGTACGGGAACACCACCCGAAGGTTTTGGAGGACGTGGGTCGGTGAGCGGCAGAACAATCTCTCCACATACCGGGCCAACATAGCCTTTATATTTTCCGAATTTTTCTTTGTCTTCGTACCCAAAGCGAATGGTCACATATTCATCGCCGTTGGCGAAATCAAGCATATCTTCGTAGCTGGTATACCCGCCTGGATCTTCACCATATTTTTTTTCCAGCTGAAGGGCGCCATTGTTTGTGCCTGATAAGGTGTCTCTCACAAGGTATGGTTCTATCTCAACAACATTACCTGAATCAAAAGTGCGGGCAAGCTCCAGCTCTCTACAAACCTTGGCGGCGTAGATCATTTGAAGAAGCCCGGCGAGTTCCGGGGTCTGCAATTCTGCGACCATTTTTGAATTACTGCCGCCGCCGGCGATCGTGTTACCTGCCTGCGCGTTAAAGCCCAGTTCATCGTTAAACAGATTCCATCCATTGGTCGCGAAGTTTGAGCCGTATTTGGCGGCATATAAAACAATATATTGCGAGCTGTTAATTCCGTTTGTAAGTGGCATCAAAAGGCCGATGGCGACAACAATCCGGATAGGGGCCCAAACCTTATTAAAACGTTTTCCGAAAGGGGTTCCCGTTTGCGCAGTTTCGGCAATGACGGTCATCATGAAGTAAAAAGCGATAAAGACGGCAACGACCAAAAGCCCGGTACTGTAAACAGCGAAGAGTTTGTGTGTAGCATGGTGAATCGGGAAAGGCCAGCTTGTTCCGCTTAGAAACCAATTTATTGTCGCGCCGCTTGCATCAACGCAATCGGTTCCTGTTGATACACAAGAGTTAAAAATATTCTCAACCCCGAACACCATATCCATCATGATCATGGCGATATCTTGAGCCGGGGGCGCATTCGCTGTGCCGAAGAAACTGAGGAAGTTGGTTCCTATTGTTGCGGCGGCCACCGGCTGCACAAAGGCTGCGCTGATAAGTAATCCGATCTGAAGTACAATTAAAACAAAGCCGGTTAGAACCAAAAAGAATAAAAGAATCTGATCTATATTTTTTCGACTTAAGGTTAAATTATTGGCCGCTTCGGCGATCACATGACGAATGCCATAGCGACCCATGTTGGCCGGATTGAGATAAGGGTGATTATCCGGCAGCAGGCGTACAACTTGATAAACCAGCGCAATGAAATAAGGCACATATTGAAAGCCCGAAGCAAACAGCGCCTTAAAGCGCGGCCTGACCTGCGGCAGGAAGACATAGCTCAGAACTTGTTTTTTGCTTATGCTTGTCATTCTTTAATTACCTAAATTGTTCCCCATTATTATTTTTTTCTCGTGCCCAGCAATTCACCCAATTGGCCAGCTTCTTTTCCGAGAACAGATCCTACACCTTGCCCGAATTGTTGTGCGCTGCTTGTAAGCTGGCGACCAAAGGTCAGACCACCAACGGCGGCATAACGTGTAAGCCCTTGCGTGGCATCATCATTAATATCGTTGAAGGAGGACACACCCGCACCCATCCAGCGCAGAATATTATCCGGGATCTGATCAATCAGTTTAAAGGAAGCGGTGGCCAGCATGTACACAATGATGGTGTACAAGACCGTAAAGAAGAACTGATCGATAATGCCGCGCTTCAAAACAATGCCGCCGACATCCAGAATGGTTGCATCATATTGATCGGCATAGCCTGTCAAGTTGTCTAGAACGAGTGGCCAAATTGAGTGAAGAACACGCACCTGCGCTGTGAAAATAGTAACCGCAGCGACCAGGCCGACGACAATCAGAATCGGCCGCACGAAAATTTCGAAAATCAGGAAATACCCGTTGGCGGCGGAATCACCGGGCAGACCTTCCCCATCAAGGCGCAAATGCGCCAGCGCCCAGAGCGGCACACCAACCATAGCCTCGAAAATTCCCTTCACCCATCCGCCGACAGCAAAGAAGAAATAAACGAACGGCAAGAACGGTAAAATGTAGTAAAGAATAAAGCCGGCAGTCAGGCCGATAAAAGCAATGTTAGTGGCCAGTCCGGCGGCTGTGCCCTTGGCCAGCCCGAACATCTTGTCAAAAAGATTGCCCATTGTGCCGTCAAGCGTCGCGCCTAAAACATTGATGATTGCGCTGTCAACCAGGCTTTTTCCAACGGCAGTTAATTGCGCGAGCGGATGAATATAGGCATTTTCACCGCGCATCGCCATCAGGCCGCTGGTGCCGAAAACAAGGTGTATAATATCTTGGAAAACCGCGCCTGTTGATGTTGAATCTTCGCTGATATTGTTCGCGCCGTCCAGATACCAATATTTATAATAACTGCTCAGCCCCTTGGCGATTGTGGTTGCATCGGAACCGGCAAGATTGCTTTCAAACAGATCGACCAATCTCTCACCTTTAAAACTTGGATCAAATTTATCAATGGGCGCGGGGGCGGAGTCGTTGCTGGTTTTTTGTTCGCGCACCTCTTCCATAATTACAGGATAAGATACAGGGCGCGGCACGCTTGTAACGGCGCTGATGAAGGCACCGTTTAGGCTGTTTATACGGTTGTACCAAATGCCAGCGCCGCCCCATCCATATTGAAGGATTTCATCGTCCTTCTCGTTACTTTGATTGGCCAGATTATAATCATTCCAGATTTGTTCAATATGAGATGCCAGATCGCCCTGAATGTCGGCAACCATTTCTGTTTTTAGATTGTTTCCCAGCTCCGCTGTTGCGCAGCTTGGATTATCAGAAACAAAGATCCCATTACACATAAGGGCTTCATCAGATGGGCCGCATATCGTACAAGATACGTAATAAGGTGCTCCGGAGGCGCTAATCCACTGGTCGTTAAAGTACAGAGCCATATATTTTTGAGAAATTTGTATGAGGTTATACTGCGCAGAACCACCTGTGTGCCAAAGGTTTTTAATTAATTCATAATAATATTGTTGTACCGCGCCCGGGCCTGCACCGCCCGCTGTGGAGGCATCAACGATTGAAATATTGATCTCACCACAGGTCGGTTCAACCGCGCCTTTATATTGCTTGTTTTTCTCTTCGTCACGGACACCAAAACGGATGCGAATATCCGACTTATCGTAGAAATCAAGCGCAGTTTGGTAAGTGGTGCTTGGGGTCACTTCTTGAAATGTTGCGCCACCGCCGCCGCTTAAACTTGGGTTTTTAACGAAATAGGCTTTTATGGTGTTCATGGGCTGCGTGTAATAATCGCGCTGCATTGGGGGTACATAGTTTTTACTCTCATCCTGATGCCAGTATGAATAGGCGCAGGCATGGGCCAAGGACATGAAGGCAACGGTCGGCGCAATATTGGGTGTTTGCGGAAGGGCTATATTGTTTTGGGTTTCACCTGTCGCGCCGATATCACCAAGTTCTTCATTAAACTTAAGCCAGCCGTTTGTCGCCATATTCGATCCGATTTTCGCGGCGTAGAGCGTGATGAATTGGCCGCTGTTTAAACCGTAATTAATCGGGACCAGCAATCCAAGCGCGACCACCAGCCGGATTGGCACCCAGACATTTTGGAAGCGTTGACCGAAGGGTGTGCCTGTGACGGCGGTTTCGCCAATCACAACCACCACGAAATACAGAAAAATCATCGCGGCAACGACCAGTAGACCGAGCGAATAAAAACGAAACAGGCTGTGTAACCCAGCATGGAACGCATGCGGCAGATTACCCGGTTCAACAGGGCCGTTTTCCGTACAGGCGACACCAATATCGACACAGGACTTAAAAAATCCTGGAATGCCAAAAACGCGGTCCATCATCATAAAGGCGATGTCACGCTCGGGCTGTCCGTTACTGAAAATTGATTGCGCCAAAGCGGGCTGAATAACATAGCCATAAAGCAGCAGGGCGAGCTGCATCACCAAGATGACAATGCCCACCATAAGGGCGGTGAAGATAATAATCTGGTCGATATTTTTGCGGCTGATGACAAGGTTGTTTGCGGCCTCGCCGATTACATGGCGAATGCCGAACTTGCCGATATTTTGCGGCTCAAGATAAGGGTGATTGCTGGGGAGAAGCTTAACGATTCCGTAGATCGAGGCCATGAGGAAGGCAAGATAACCAAAGCCTGAGGCAAAAAGGTTTTTCGCGCGCGGAATAATTCCGGGCAGGATCATGTATCCCAAAACTTTTTTTGCTTGAACGCCTTGCACGTTGCCCCTCGCCACTCTACTCACTCTACCGCACTTGCCGCCTGAATTTTAGCGAAATTCTTATTTATTTTACCATCATTCGCGCACGTCGTGCCAATCTACCAGTCATAATTCTGACAGAATTTGGTTAAGAGTTTGTTATGAAATGGCTAAATATCACCTGAATGTGGCGCGGGCGATATTTGTAAGTCATTGATATATAACAATTTTTATTTCAACCAAAACTGAAATTTAAAAAGACGGCAGAGGATTTCGCGATTGTAGTAATAGGAAGAACACATTATCATTCAACCGATGATACGTATCCTCATGTTTTTACTCGTTTTATGGTCTGTTCCCGCGTTCGCGCAGGCACCTGCGAAAACCGTGATCCATGACGCGGTGGAGGCGGAGTTGCTGCTGGGTAAGCATTTGTTTACTAGTCTTGGTTTAGAACGCGATCTTCATTATACACGCTACGGTGAGTCAGTTATCTACAAAAAAGACGGTGTTTATTATATGTATGCGGGCCAGATCAGGTTTCATGAAACAAGAGAAGAGCCGTATCGCGGCGGCGGTTATATCATTGCCAAAGGGACGATCACCGAAATCAAACACAAGGAATTTGTGTTTGAAGGGGTGATTGAAACCCAGACGCTGCAAGGACACGAGTGGTATCCTTGCGTGCGCACAGGACGATTTATGTTTAGCCGTGATCACGATGATGAGACACAATATGAGCATGATGTTGATTTCTGGCGTTATAATAATGGCTCAGAAGATTATAAGAGATGTGATCCAAGATCAGATTACTTAGGTATTGATATGTATGTTGATGATATTTTACATGTCTATAATTTTACTGATCCATAAACTGGAAATATCGGTTTCGTTCTGCCTCTCCGTTATATTTTTCGTCTCTGAACTTTTTCAGAGCCCCAAGGAATATTTTTTTCTTCTTTGGATCTTTGGCGACATCACTGAGGCCTCTTAAAGTTTCTGAACCAGCGCTTGCTTTTTCTGGGCGGTCAATTTTGACATGTTTGTTGCGGTGTATCGTGGCTTTTGGGCGGGGTGTTGACGGTTTCCTGAAGCAGATGCAGTGCGCGCATAATGCGGAAATGCCCTTCCATCATTTCATTGAGGCAATAAAGCAGGATTTCACGGTCTTTTTCGGTCATTTAAGGAATTCTGGTACTTATGTGTACAAGAAAGCATGTTCACATATGGACATGAGTTTGGCAAGACGTTTGGCAGATAATTTAAGAAAAAGGCGTAGCGGCAAAACGCAGGAAGTTTTTGCGCGTAAGTTAGGCATTAGTCGCGTCAGTTTGACTCGTATCGAGAATGCGGAACAAAACGTCTCTCTCAAAACGCTGCAACAGCTCTGCAAAGCCCTCAAATGTGATATCGGCGATTTGTTTTAAGTGATAAACTATTTCTTCTCCAGCAGGCCTTTTAAGTCTTTAAGGCGAGAGCGATATTCATTGTCACCAATGGGGTCCCAATACCCTTTAATGGAATCATCTTCGGAAGATTTTACTTCATCTTCCACAAGGCCAATATAAATCACGCCCGTTTGCATATTTGAACCTGGGCCGTTATCTTCGCCCTGCGTAATAACTCTGAGATATTTGTGTTTTCCATTCGTAAAATAAAAATCACAATATGCCGTTCCCATGCCTGTACATGCGCCCAATTCTTCATATCCTAATTTTAGAAACGGATGCAGATGGCCGTATTTTTCAATGTCATTTTGAATAATCTCATCCCGAAAATCAGTCGTAGGTATCCAACCGCTTTTTAAAATGATTTTTCGTGCGTCATGGTAAGGCATGTTCATGGTAATAATTTCTTCGCTCTGTTTGATACAGGCAGAGAGTATACACAACCCTAATATGCAGAAAACTATACATCGCCTTGTGAAATTATTTTGGATCTTATCATTCAACATAAAGATAAACATATCCAAAAAACTATTTCTCCAACAGGTCTTTTACGGTTTTGAGGTCAATAAGCGCTTTACGAGCCAAGTACCCAACGTGGCGATTTGTAATGGCAGCAAAGCATAAAAGAAGAGATATATGACCATAATATAAAACATGGGTTTCCAAATGCAGACTTGATCGTTGACTGTAGAGTAGATGTCATGCCATCGGGGCTGATACCCTTTTTCCATGTAAGCGCATAAATCTTGTCCCGCGTTGTCTCCTAAAAAAGCCCATGAAGCAAGAGCTGAAAACGCCAAAGCCAGCACAATTGTGCTTAAAAAAACATAGCGCACGATGTTATTTTTTTCTGGTCCAGGGTTTGTTTTTATAGGCGTGGCCAATTTCTTTTCCCATCTCATTTACATTTTCACGGCCGGTTGAATTCCAGATTGATCCGATTTTTTCGGGTGTTGGGTTTTTAATCAATTTCATAGCGAATAGCGGCATAGACAATCTTTGTTTGGATTTCGAAGTGGGGGTCTGGATATTCCCCACTCGTACCAAGTTTTAGATACTCACCTTTTTCATTTTGAAAATAAAATAAGCAGGCCAGCATGCCTGCCCCTGTACAATCAGAAACCTCAGCATAACCCAGATCCCGAAAATAATGTGCAGCAGCTCCTATCTCATCGTATGGCGGCATACCGTCTGCAGGTTTCCATCCACTTTGCAAAATAATTTTTCGTGCGTCATGATAATTCATATTCATGATGATGGATTGATTGTTCGCTTCTTTTGCGTAGGTACAAGATGTAAGCAAGAGCAGTGCCAGAAGCCCAAAATAGCTAAATGAAACAGCATTTTTCTGTTTAAAAATATTATTCATCAAGACATTTATAGCTCTAAACTATTTCTTCTCCAACAGGTCTTTTACGGTTTGATAATCAGTCAATGCTCTGTTGTTTAGAATACCTTCATAACGGCTTTTATTGGAGGGGTCTGGTGGCAATGCTGCCCATTCATCAGAGAGATTTTTGATCAATGCCTCCGTACTAATCTTACCGGCTTTATATTTCTCGAACCCTCTGTATTCCATGCGTGCTCTGGCCAGTTGATCTTGAAGCTTTTTATCAAAGAGCGCACTTTCATCAACGCCAAGCTTATCAGCGGCCTCTTTTAAGGTGTTACGCCTAAACTGGTATCGCCCAACAGCTGAAGATCCCCTACCTTCATCAATCATCTCTTTTTGAAGTTTTTGAACTTTTTTAAGCGTCATTGTGGTCAGGGGCTTTTCTTCGTTGCCATAGATAATATTATAATTATCGCTGCTTTCCAGTTTACCGATGAAATCGAGAATCTCGTTGCCTTTGCGGGTTGGGGAAATGGTCTCGGGTTTGTGTGCGGGGGCGGGCGGTTGGCGCTCGCCTTTTCTGCGTGGCACGGGCGGGGCGGTATTGCGGATCATCCGGCCTGTGGCATCCACATTTTCAGGCAGCTGGCCAAAGCCGCCAATGCGTAAATCATCCTTATTCCAAGGCATGGTTTTATTCCTTTCTTTCCAGATACAAAAAAGCGCCCGGCGAAACAAAGCAACGCTTTGTTCGCGTCTTAAAAAAGCAAAAGCCCCATTTTTGGGGCTTTTCAGATAGACTCGGGGCGTATTTAAGGACTATATTCCTATATATTGATCAGAATGTCAAGACTTTTTAAGCGATTTTCTTATACTTAATCCGATGCGGTTGGTCGGCGTCCACACCCATGCGGCGTTTATAATCGGCCTCATAATCCTCGTAATTGCCTTCGAACCATGTGACCTGGCTCTCGCCTTCGAAGGCTAGAATATGCGTACAGAGGCGATCCAAGAACCACCGATCGTGGGAGATGATCACCGCACAACCGGGGAAGCGCTCAATCGCTTCTTCCAGCGCGGCGAGGGTCTCGGTATCCAAATCGTTCGTTGGCTCATCGAGCAAGATAACATTGGCTTCTTCTTTAAGCATTTTGGCAAGGTGTACGCGGTTTCTCTGACCGCCTGATAAGCTGCCAACCAGCTGCTGCTGGTCGCCGCGGCGGAAATTGAACGCAGACACGTACGCCCGTGATTGCATCTCGATCTTACCCAGTTTGATGATATCCGTTCCGCCGGAGATTTCCTCCCACACGGTTTTCTTGGCGTTCAAAGAATCGCGGCTTTGGTCGACATAGCCGAGCTTGACGGTATCTCCGACCTTAAATTCACCGCTGTCAGGTTTTTCATGACCCGTAATCATTTTAAACAGCGTGGTTTTACCCGCGCCGTTCGGGCCGATTACCCCAACAACTCCGCCCGGCGGCAGCTTGAAGGACAGATTTTCGATCAGGAGATGATCGCCAAAGCCCTTGGAGATATTATTGGCCTCAATCACCAGATCGCCCAGACGCGGCGGTGTTGGAATGACGATCTGCGCATTGCGCTTATCAACCTTTTCCGATTCAGCCAGCATTTCCTGATAGGCGTTGATACGCGCCTTGGATTTTGATCGGCGGGCCGACGGGCTTGTGCCCATCCATTCCTGCTCGCGCTTCAGGGTCTTGGCGCGTGTATCTTCTTCGCGTTCTTCCTGCTCAAGGCGTTTGCGCTTGGCTTCCAGATAGGCGGAGTAATTGCCTTCATAGGGAATGCCAGAGCCACGGTCGATCTCAAGAATCCAGCCCGTAACATTATCAAGGAAGTAGCGATCGTGTGTGATCATCACCACCGTGCCTTTATATTCCAAGAGGAAGCGCTGGAGCCAGCTCACGCTCTCGGCATCCAAGTGGTTGGTCGGTTCATCCAGCAGCAGCAAGTCAGGCTTTTCAAGCAGCAAGCGGCACAGCGCCACGCGGCGCTTTTCCCCGCCGGAAAGATTTTCAACCGAAGCATCACCGGGCGGCGTACGCAGCGCATCCATCGCCATTTCGATCGTGCGGTCTAGCTCCCACCCGTCGGCGGCATCAATCTCATCTTGCAGCGTGCCCATCTCTTCGGTCAGCGCCTCAAAATCGGCATCGGGCTCGCCCATCGCGGCAGCAACCTCGTTATAGCGGTCGACTTTGGCTTTAATCCCGGAGAGCCCTTCCATGATGTTTTCGCGCACAGTTTTGGAATTATCGAGCTGCGGCTCTTGTTGCAGATAGCCGACTTTTGCGCCCTCGGCGGACCATGCCTCGCCCAGATAATCCTTATCCGTACCGGCCATAATCCGCAGCAAGGTCGACTTACCCGCACCGTTGGGGCCGAGCACACCGATTTTCGCACCGGGCAGGAAAGACAGGGTGATATTCTCTAAAACCTTCTTGCCGTCACCATAAGATTTGGTGAGGCCGTTCATCACATAGACATATTGATAGGATGGATTTGACATGGGTGCCCTTAATTAATTGACATATAATAAGTGACTATTTAAAGTCTGCTTTCAATTTTTAAAAAAAGTAACCACTGAGTACACGAAAAATCATGGCTAGAAAAGACCCAAACGACCTTTCTGGTTTTGAAATAATGAAAGAGTCAAAGGACGGCAATGTCCCCACTCCTGCTTTAGAGAAGTTTTCAATTGCTTTTAATAAACTACAAGAAGGCCGTGTAACCTTTAGTACAAAGTTCAATCGTAATATCCATGGAGATAGAGACGGTAATATGAGTGTCGGGCCGCTTCTTATATTGCTCGATACTGTATCTGGAGTACCTGTTTTTTCCAAGCTTGATAAGAACCATATATGTGTAACCCGAAGTTTGGATATTACGTTTCCAAAACCCATAAAAAAGCTTATCGGACATATAGAGGCAAAGGGGTCTATTCTTCAAATGAGCGAAGATGGCAGAGAAGCCGTTGGTAAAGCGATTCTAAAAAGCGAAGAGGGAGAAAGTTTTGCTGTTGCAGAGGCACAGATGGCTATTCGCAAGAAAGTTAACTTTTCTTTTCCTCATTTTGATTTGTCGGAAATGAATATCGCGCCGTTAGGCTCTAAGGAGTATGGATCTTTTATTGATCATTTGGGGATCGTATTTTCTTCTGATAGGGCTACCAGTATGAAACCAGTGCAATCCATACATAGTAATCGTATGGGGTTTCTTCATGGCGGTGTTACGGCATCTTTTTTAGCATGCTCGGCGCAATATGAACTCCAAAAAAACAAACCCAAGGATGAATTTATAATTCGCCATTTGAATATTGAATACAAAAAACCGATTAAGCCAGAGGACGGCATAATTTATGCGTTAACGGATATTGAGCCTCAGAAGGGATCAAAGCACTGTGTGCGTGTTCGTGTGTGCCATCAAAAAGGAAAAACAATGCTGGCTGAGGGTTTTGCTGTATTTGAACATCTATCCTTGATTTGAAAAATGAAAAAATGCGCGAAATAAAATTATAAAATTCCGTAAATTAAGTTGACATAAAAAATAGGATATGTTCTAGTTTCTCACCCAAATGAAACAGGAGTCATCAATGCCCCCTCAAGATCTAAAAGTAGATTTTGATAACGCCGAATTTCATGTTCCAAGTGTGAATGATAGGGTAAAAGAGTTAAAACCCGTTCTCAATAAAGACCTCTTCATTATCGATATACCCGCCTTTGGGGCGTGCGGGCTCAATGCCTTTACCAACCACAACAATCATACAGACCACGTGGTCGGATGGTAGATTGATAAGCTCTCCCACTGCCTCAGAGTCAAAGCCGATCATCGGGCAGCTTTCATATCCCATCGCGCGGGCGGCGAGCATGAGTGTTTGCGCGGCTAGACCGGCGGATCGCATGGCTTCATCGCGTTGCTGCCAGTCTTTGCCTTCATAAAATTCGATAATTTTAGGCACATACATATCGCTGATCTCTTTGGGATAATTCACCATGTAGCGCGCCGGGTCTTTGGCATAGGCGCTCAAGTCACCGCATACAACATAAACCAGCGATGCATCGGTGATTTGCGCCTGCCCCCAGGCCACGTCGCGCACCTTTTGGCGTAGCGCGGGATCGGTCAGCTTCACAAAGCGCCAATTTTGTGTGTTAAAGGAGGTCGGCGTCTGGCGTACCAAATCCATCAATTCTTGCTCTTGCTCTGGTGGAATTTGAAATTTCGGGTCGTAATGTTTAACGGCGCGGCGCGTGCGGATGGCTTCGAATGTATGCATGGTTTTAATGTTCCAAAGAGTGATTTCACCTTAAAACCTAAAGCCCCGGAGAAAATAATCAAGACCGATAAGTGCGGTGGATGAAAATCAATTCAGACTTGAAAAAAACCAACTGGTCGGTAATATGGGTAAGAAGCTTACTGAAAGGGGATTTCCATGGCACAGGCACGGCGCAAAACCACACAAAATAAAATTATCGAGAAAGCGGAAAAACTGCTCTGGCAGCAAGGCTATGAGGGGACATCTCTCAACGATGTGGTTGGCAAAGCCGGGGTGAGCAAGGGCGCGTTCTTTCATTATTACCCGAATAAGCAGGCAATTTCGCAGGATGTGATTAACAAGTACAGCCGCGAGCAACTGGTTGCGCCGCTGGAAAAACGTCTGGCTGAGGCGTCCACGGTTAAGAACGGCCTGTTTAATTGGGTGAGTGAATTTTTTGAAACATTCAAGAGCCATAACTTTAAGGGCGGATGCTTGCTCGGCAATATGGCGCTGGAGCTTTCCGATCAAAATGAGGCTGCCCGCGAGACGATCAAACAGCATTTTCTCGATCTTGAGAACATTATCGCCTCGGCCTTAAAGCCCTTAATGGATGATGGGAAACTGTTTATGGAGCCGCGCCAGCTCGCGCGCCTTTTGATTGCCTCTTTGCAGGGCGCAACTATGATGAGCAAGGTTCATAAAGACAATAACCGCGCCAGCCGCGAATTTCAGGCTATTGCGCATCTGATTGAATATGCGATTAAGGATTAGGTTTATTTGAAATTATAGTCAGAAAGGGTACAGTTTGGCCCAACGACTGTGAAACGTGATTTAAAATTATTTGGTATGCTTCCGTTTCCATCTGATATTTTCCAGGCGATATACTGCCATTTCGATAAAAGATTAATAATCTGGTCTTCATTTTTGAGGTCGGAAAGCGGTAACTCCTGTGCAACCCATTTTCCGTCTGTTGCCGTTTTAAATTGTCGTGTTAGAGACCATTCGCCGTTATGAAGCTCCGCCATAAGCAGGCAAGGCGTATCTTTAAACTCTTCGGGTATCTTTGGCAGAGAATAATCTTCGCAGTTTCCCAGCTTTTTAACAACGTCAATTTTGCTGCCTTTTTCAAAAAATTTGGTAAGTAACGGCCATCTTGACGCGCCATTCTTTGCGGGCGGGGTGTTAGTGTTCGTTGTTGGTGTGAATGGAGATTTTTCTGAATATATTCCCTGACTTTGAAGCTGTTTTTTTATTAAATATGTGCTTTTAATTCCAAGGTTATTGGATTTTTCGGTGTGTCCATTCGAAGCAGCGCTTTTCCCGCGGCCTTGTGCTTCAAGGCGGGCCTGCTTTTTATCTTTTTGCTGTTGTTGCTTTTTGTGGCGACCTTTTTGTTTAGTCATAGCGGCTCTTATACGTGGTTTACGTTATTATGTCCTAACCCTATCGTTTTCATAAGTCAAATGTTTCTTGTTTGTACGCGTGTGTGGGCTGTGTTAAATAGCGTGTATGAGCGAAGGTTTGATTAAGGGTTCGGACGGGCGGATGCGGTGCTGGTGGCATGGCAACGACCCGGAATATCTGCGCTATCACGATGAAGAATGGGGCCGCCCCGTTCATGACGATGTACGTCTTTTTGAAAAGGTTTGTCTTGAGGGGTTTCAGGCGGGTTTAAGCTGGCTGACGATCTTGCGTAAGCGCGAGAATTTTCGCGCCGCCTTTGCCGGATTTAATGCCGAAAAAGTGGCCCGCTTTACACAAAAGGACGTTGAGCGCTTGCTGGGCGATGCGGGAATTATCCGCCACCGCGGCAAAATCGAGGCAACGATCAATAACGCAAAATGTACGTGCGATGTAGTGGATGCGTACGGTTCGCTGGCGGCTTATTTTTGGCGCTTTGAGCCTGATCACCACCAAACGCCGCGCGTTAAAGCCGATATTCCCCCCGTAACCGATGAATCAAAAGCGCTGTCCAAAGACCTTAAAAAACGCGGATTTAAATTTGTCGGACCGACCACCATGTATGCGCATATGCAGGCGATGGGTATGGTCAACGACCATTTGCACGGTTGCCATGTTTGCGCGGAGATTGAGAAACAGCGCGCAAAATTCAAACGCCCTGTTTGAGTTCCGGCTAATCGGTGCTAAAGTTTTTCTATGGTCTCAAAAGACAAAACATCACTGAATTCTTTATCGGAAGCCACGCGCGGGCGTGCGGCATTTTCCGGTCATGATGGTGCGCTGGGCGCGGCCGGATACCGCGAAGCCAGTTTTGATCCTGATAACAGTGATTTTTTGCAACTGCCCGGTCAGAGCATTTCAGTTAGCCCCGGTGCGAATGGGTTTGAATCCATCCTGATTGGCGTGAAATGGGATCATATGATGATCCAAGATACGAGTTTTTTGGGCAAATTAATGAATAAGAAAAAAACCAGGCCCGTTGATCTGGATCTGGGCTGCCTTTATGAAATGCAAGACGGTACGCGCGGCGCTATTCAGGCGTTTGGCAAGAAATTCGGTGCGTATGAAGAACCGCCATTTATTCGTTTGTCGGGTGATGAGCGCACAGGCGAGACCGAAGGCGTGGATGAAATGATCGCAATCAATGGCGCGCATTGGGATAAAATCAAACGCCTGCTGGTTTATATTTATATTTATGACGGCGCGCCGAACTGGCAGCAGATCAACCCGCATTTGATTATCGATGTGCCGGGTGAGGATGATCTGGTTGTGACGTTGGGCGCGCATGATGACCGCTTGTCTTTATGTGCCGTGGGCGGCCTGGAGCAGGTGCGCGGCGGTATCAAACTCACGAATTACACAGAATATTTCCCCGGCCACGATGAGATGGACCGGGCTTTTGGTTATGGCCTCGAATGGGGCGATGGCTGGAAAGATCTATAACCTAAGCAGCCAGCCGGGAGCATAAGATGGCCGATATTTTCGATACACGTTTTAAAGATAAAGAGATTGAGCTGAGCAATAACAGGGCGGTTGTTGGCGATGATGTGAATTTGACGGCCAAGGATGAGACGCTTAAGAAAATTCTGATTGGCGCGGGTTGGGATATCAATGCCTTTGATGCTGATGCGCTGGATCTGGATATCAGCGTTCTGCTTCTGAACAAGGACAACACCACCCGCGAGGATCAGGAGTTCGTCTTTTATAATAATACCGAGGCTTATGGCGGCGCGGTGACCCATAACGGTGACAGTCGCACAGGTGCGGGTGATGGCGATGATGAAAGTATTTCCGTCGATCTTCAGGGCGTACCTTTTGATGTCGTAAAATTTTTATTGGTGATTTCAATTTATAAAGGCGTCGAAAAGGGGCAAACCATGGATATGGTGCGCAACGCTTATATTCGGATCGTTAATGCCGAAAACAATATTGAGCTGGTGCGCTATGAGCTTACCGATGTTTTGAATGATAAAACCGAAAGTGCGATGATCGCCGCGGCAGTTAATCGCGAAGGTCCGAAATGGCATTTCGTGCCCATGGCTGAATTTGTTGAAGGTGGCCTGGCCGAAGTGGCGACGCGCCACGGCATGATTATCGCCCAGCAATAGCTATTTTTTCATGCCCAGCAGGGATGCTGGTTTGATTTTCGGTGATTTGCGGCCCACGCGCCCGCTGCGCCCGCCGCCCCAGCCATCATCATCGGACAGTTCTTTTTCGAGAAGCATTTCAATATCTGGAATCTCGCTCATCAGCAGCGAACCGATACAGGCGCGAAAAAACTCGCATCCCTTCTTATCCCAATCGCCAAATTTATTTGTGTAGTCTTCGCCTTTTACCAGCAGGTATTTCGGAGACCATTCGCTCTGGGTTGAGGGCTGCGCGCGCATCAACATGATTTGTTTATAGCTGTAGGTTTTAGTTTCAGTGCGTACACGTTTTTCATCGCCGATACCTTCGATAACTTCGTATTCTTCTTCCTGCACCTCGTCATACAGGAACTGAATTTCGGCTTCCAGATCTTCGCTGTCTGGGCCCATACGCACCTCGGCGCTGCAGGTAATGCCCATATCGCTGTCATAGTAAACCCAAGGCTGCGTCTCATAGGGTGAGAGCACCCGGTCTACGCCGAGTTTTTCAAGCAGCTCTTCCAAAGGTACACGCATACAAAATCCTAAGGTCTTTGATAAAGACGAAAAACCTATACTATTCTAGCAGAAAGAAAGGGGAAAGATTTTTCAAATATTTAGTGCTATGATACCAAGCTCATGACGGACCGAAAACACAACCGCATTTTTCCGATTATTACAGCCGCGCTGGTTATTGCGCTGTATGTGCCTATGTCCGCCGGGGCGCAAGACCAGACTGCGCCGCAGGACGAAGCGCCTGTATCCACCGAACAAACGCAGCCCCGCATTTTTGAAACCAATATGCGTGCGGCCAGCGCCTCGCTGTTAATGGCGGGCAAGCTGAGCGTTCATCTTTGGGGCGTTGAAGATATCCCGATGAGCGTGCCTGTGATGGCCTTGAGGGCGCGCACCACCATGGCCAATGCGATTGGCGATGGCAAAGTGACTTGTGAAATTAAAAACCGCAGCGCAGAGGGGATTTTTGCGCAGTGCGAAAATGCTGAGGATGTTGATCTCGGCTTGCTGATGATCCAGCAGGGCTATGTCACCGTGAACCGCGCTAATGTTTACGGCACGGTGTTTGAGGATGTATATGTGCGTGCGGAAACTGAGGCGCAGGCCCGCAATCTCGGTGTTTGGGGGCAGGGTGCAGGCGTTGAGGCGGCGCAAGGCGGCGATTCAAAATTCCTTGTCATGCTGAGTTTGATTGTCTCGCTGGGTATTGCTGCGGCATTTTTGGTGTTAACCGTTATTGTTATGCGCGGCTTTAAAAAAGTCACCGAGGCGCAGCAAAACAATATGGACATGATCAAAAAAGAGCAAAAGCTGCGCGAGAAGGAGCGCGGCATTATTGCCACCATGCTTGATGCCGAGCTTAAGGCGAATAAGTCAAAGCTGGAGGCCTATCTGGTCGTGTATGAGGAAATGCTGGCCGGGCTCAAGAACCCGGACAAGGCGCCGAAATACAAGCAATCCGGCGATATCGTGCAAACCAAACCAATCCTTAGCCGCGCAGTGTTTGACCGCAATAATGACAAGCTGGATATGCTGGGTCATGATCTGGCCGGCGCGCTGGTGCAGTTTTATTCCTATATCAAAACCAACGCCGAGTATGAGGATCTGGAGCCGGATATGGCGCTGGAGACTGCGATCGGCATTGTCGAGCAGGCGGTCAATGAAGCGCGCCACATGAATGCGCAAGCTCAAGAGCTGATGAGCGCGCTTGAGGAAAGCGGCGTGATGCGCGAGCGTATGCGCAGCCCCGAAGTTTAAGCGCAGGCCTTAAAACAAGCTGTGCTGATCTGTCTTTTTCTCTTTTGATTTTTTTGGTTTTGACGGTGGTTTTTCGACGTTCGCGCCCGCGCCGATGGTGGCGTCCACGCTCTTATTCTCCTTAAAGCGCAGTTGGACCTGCTGGCCCAGCGTTGTTTGCTCCGCCCCTGTGATGAGCGTGCCATCGGCTTTTTGCACGACCGCAAAGCCGCGCTGGAGAACATTTTCAAAAGAATAGGCTTCAAGCATTTTTTCGGCATGTTCAAGGCGCTTTTCAAAATTTCCAACGATGCGCGGCGTAAGCGCTTTGAGTTGATCATCCCAGCGCTCCAGTCGCTGCGCTGCCTCGCGCAGAAGGTTTGAGGGGTCGCGCAGCTTCGCGCTAAATTCAATCAGTTTGTGTTTTTTCAGCCCCAGATAGCTATCAAATATCCGCCCGATTTTATCGCCGATATGATCAAGCTTTTGCGTATGCACCTCGAGCAGCTTTGCCGGATCGCCCAGCCGCCCGCTGCGCGCCTCCAGCTTGTTGTGCCCGTCACTGAGCATACGGTTGACCGCACCGACCATCCGCCCTTCGCTCTCGGCAATTTGCGCGATCAGATCGCCGCGCCGCGGCACGGCCATTTCCGCCGCGCCTGTCGGGGTGGGCGCTCTCAAATCTGCCACATAGTCGATCAGGGTCGTGTCGGTCTCATGACCCACAGCGGAGATGACCGGGATCGTGCTGTCGGCCACCGCGCGCACAACAATTTCTTCATTAAAAGGCATGAGGTCTTCCAGTGAGCCGCCGCCGCGCCCGACAATCAGAACATCCGGCCGGGGCAGGCCGTGGTCGCCCAGAGTTTGAAAGCCGTTAATCGCTGCGGCGATTTGTTCGGCCGCGCCATCGCCCTGCACCATCACGGGCCAGAGCAAGACATCGCGCGGGAAGCGGTCGGCCAGCCGGTGCAAAATATCGCGAATGACCGCGCCGGTGGGCGAGGTCACAACCCCGATCGTGCGCGGCAGGAAGGGCAGTTTTTGTTTGCGCTCGGGCGCGAACAGTCCTTCGGCGGCCAGCTTTTTGCGGCGCTCTTCCAGCATTTTGAGCAGCGCGCCTTCGCCCGCCAGCTCCATGCTCTCAATAATAATCTGGTATTTCGAACTGGCCGGATAGCTGGAGACACGGCCCGTGACAATAACTTCCAATCCCTCTTCGGGCTTAATGCTGAGCTTGGACAGCACGCCCTTCCAGCACACGGCGTCAATGGACGCATCCTCATCCTTAAGGTTCGTGTAAAGATGGCCGGAGCGCGGAATCGTCACCCGCCCTAGCTCGCCGCGAATGCGCACATGGCCAAAGGTTTCCTCCAGCGTTTTTTTGAGCGAAAAGGCCAGATCCGAGACAGAAAATTCTGGAACATTCGACTGCGCTGTTTTACTCTCTGCCATCAGGCGATCCTTGTGATCTTGTATAAACGAAGCATTATCATACAGCTTTAAGCGCGAATTTTAAGGAGTATCAATGAAAATTTTGCTTGTCGGATCTGGCGGACGTGAACACGCACTGGCTTGGCTTTTGGCACAATCCCCCAGCTGCCGCGCTTTGTATTGTGCGCCGGGCAATGCCGGGATCGAAAGCTGCGCTGAAATTGTTGATATCGCTGCCGAAGACGTCGATGCGCTGGTCGCTTATGCCAAGAATAACGAAATTAATCTGGTCGTGGTCGGTCCGGAAGCGCCACTGGTTAAGGGTCTTGCCGATGCGCTGGCCGCTGAAAATATTCTAGTGTTTGGCCCCAGCGCCGCCGCGGCGCAGCTTGAGGGCTCTAAAGGCTTCATGAAAGACCTTTGCAAAAAATACAATATTCCGACGGCCGGCTATGAGCGCTTTAGCGATCTTGAGGCGGCCAAAGCCTATATCATGCAACAAACCCCGCCCGTGGTGGTGAAGGCCGATGGCTTGGCTGCGGGTAAGGGTGTGATTATCGCGCAAAATCACGATGAGGCGATTGAGGCCGCGGCGGAGATGCTCAGCGGCTCAAGCTTCGGTGATGCGGGCGCGCAGATCGTGATTGAAGAATTTTTGGACGGCGAAGAGCTGAGCTATTTTGCGCTGGCCGATGGGAAAACCATGCTGCCGCTGACAAGCGCGCAGGATCACAAGCGCGCCTTTGATGGCGATGAAGGCCCGAATACGGGCGGGATGGGCGCGTATTCGCCTGCGCATATGATGACCCCGGAGCTGGAGCAAAAAATCCTCTCCCAGATTATCGAGCCGACGATTGATGCGATGGCGAAAGAGGGCTGCCCGTTTACGGGCGTGCTCTTTGCCGGGCTGATGGTGGTGGACGGACAGCCCAAGCTGATCGAATATAATGTGCGCTTTGGCGACCCGGAATGCCAGACGCTGATGGTGCGTTTTAAGGGCGATCTGGCCGCGGTGCTGCGCGCCTGTGCTTCCGGCACGCTCTCTGAGATGGACGGTCAAGTTGGTTGGAGCGAAGAGCCATCCATGTGCGTGGTGATGGCGACCAAGGGCTATCCCGGATCGTACCCGAAAAACACCCCGATTAAGGGGATAGCGGCAACCTTCGATGTGCAGCATTTGACCGTTTTCCACGCCGGAACGGCCAAGGATGAAAACGGCGCGCTGGTCTCAACCGGCGGGCGTGTGCTCGGCATTACCGCTACGGGTAAAGATTTGCGTGAGGCGAAGGGCAAATGCTACCGCGCGGTCGGGCTGATTGATTGGCCCGACGGCTTCTGCCGCAGCGATATCGGCTGGCGCGCGCTCAAGGCTGCCGACGAGGCGGCTTAAGCAATTGATTCCAAAATCTGAATCAGTTTCACAAGTTCGTTTTTGATTGTTTCTCGTTTATAACCTGTTTTATCAAGCGTAAAAAATAAGAAAGGCCGATTGCCGAAATAGTCAGATCAAATATGGCTCGATAATCGAATTTATTTTGAAAAAAAAGACTTCCTGAAAAAAGATTATAAACAAAGCTTGTAATGATCAAAAAAAGAAGAAAGCACAAGAAATAAAACCAAACTCTTAAGCGTGTTAAGCTTAATTTGTTTATTCTTTCTTTTAAGCGGACATGACTTTGAATAAAGTAATTATAAATCGATTTCATAATGCCTTATTTTATCAGTCTGTTTTTACAATTTAAATAAATTGATTTTTTTTGTTCAACTATTTTAGCAGCTTTTTGCAATTTGGGTTTTAAATCATCCTGTATCTGGCCTTCAATCTGTTGTATCTGGCTTTCTACTTTGCGTATTTCGTTTCTATATTCTCCATCAGTCTTTTTTCCTGTTAAAAAATCAAGCCCCTCCTCAACAACAATTCCAATAGAACCACCGGCTCCGATACCTGTGGCGGCCCCCGGAAGCCCTGCAGCAGCACCGCCAATGATGGTACCTATAGCTGCTCCTATATTTCTGGCTTTTCCTCTGTCTCCACTAATAAAACTTTTTTCCTTTTTGAAGGCTTTATTTAATTCAGTGTGATACCGCTTCAAATTTTTTAAATTTGTTTGGGCTTGTTTTAGATTGTCTTGCGCGACCTGATATGCTCCTTGAGCATTGATCCATTCAATTTCTTGTGTTTGACAAGAAGCCGTTTGCTTTTTGTCTTCACGATCTTCTAATTTTTGGACGATTTTCTCTGGATTGATACGCAAGCCTTTTGAGGTTGTGATGAAGGTGTCGCGACTGGTCTCTTCGCGCTCTTTTTCTACCAGAGCGGATGTGAGGGCGGATTCGGTTTCGCCGCCCGGAAGAATGCGGCCATCGACGCGTAAATTATTTTCGCGCTGGAAATTTTTAATGCCCGCATCCAGATCGCGGGTAATAATTCCGTTCTCTTCCTCTTCTTCGAAAAAGCCAAGGGCATTAAGACCGCGTTTTGTTGCGCGCACGTCCTCTTTATTGTTTTTGAGATTATTTCCGACCGGGGCGGATAAAAATCCGATCATATTTTGAAACGGCATTGGTTAAGCTCCTTAAAATTTAGGCATAATCCGCCTTCGTTAAAATTTCGGCGGACAAAGAAAAACCCGCATAAAAATGCGGGCGCAATTTTGGTGTTGTTTAAGGATTATAATCCTATTTTATGGAGTGAATGTCAAGGAATTTTAGAATTATCTCTTTGTCTTAAAAAATTCCCGCAAAATATCGCCGCATTCTTGTTCGAGGAGCGGGCCGATGACTTCGGGGCGGTGGTGGCAGGTGGGTTGCTCGTAGAATTTTGCGCCGTGAAGAACGCCGCCGCCTTTTTCGTCCGGCGCGCCGATAATAAGCCTGCGAATGCGGGCAAAAGAAATCGCCGCTACGCACATCGTACAGGGCTCCAACGTCACATACAGATCATATTCCGGCAGGCGCTGTACGCCCAGGCGTGCACACTGCTCACGGATAACCAGAAGCTCCGCATGCGCGGATGGATCGCTCATCTCAATCGTGCGGTTGCCCGCGCGCGCGACAACTTCGCCGCTTTCGCCGTGCACAAGCAGCGCGCCGATCGGCACTTCGTCTCGCGCCGCGGCGGCTTTTGCCTCTTCTAAAGCGAGGCGCATTAAGGTAATGTCCTGATCCATGAGCGAAGATAACCACAAAGGTGCCCCCACCACAAGTGAGAGGATTGCCAAGAGAATTGCACGCGCGGGGCTGTGTTCCCGCCGCGAGGCCGAGCGCTGGATCGAGGCCGGGCGCGTGGTGGTCAATGGCGAGAAGCTGAGCAGCGCCGCGTGCGTTGTCACCGATAGTGATGAAATTATGGTCGATGGCAAGGCGCTGGCGGGCAAAAGCCGTACGCGTTTATTTCTGTATCACAAGCCTGCCGGGCTGGTGACCAGCCATAAGGACGAGCAGGGCCGCGCGACCGTGTTTGACAAGCTGCCCGGGCATTTGCCGCGTGTCATCAGCGTCGGGCGGCTGGACTTGAACACCGAAGGATTGCTGCTACTGACTAATGACGGGGAGCTTTCGCGCTATCTTGAGTTGCCCGCAACGGGCTGGAGCCGTAAATACCGTGTACGTGTCCATGGCCGCGTCGATGAGAAAAAACTCGCAGCGCTTAAAACCGGCATCACGATCGAGGGAATCAAATATAAATCCATTCTGGCGAGCCTTGATAGCGTACAGGGCGCAAATTCATGGATTACCGTGACGCTGCGCGAGGGAAAAAACCGCGAGATTCGCCGGGTGATGGAACATCTGGGATTGCAGGTTACCCGCTTGATGCGCCTGTCATACGGGCCGTTTATGCTCGGTAAGCTGGAGCGCGGCGCGGTTGAGGAAGTGCCGATGCCGGTCTTGAAATCGCAGATTTCAAAATTCTTTCAGGGGCAGAAATGAGAATCGTTGCCGGCATCTATGGTGGGCGCAAGCTGCACGTGCCCAAGGGCTATGACGTACGCCCGACCAGCGATAAGGTGCGCGGCGCGGTGATGAATGCACTGGCCTCTCGCGGGGCGATTGACGGCGCAGTTGTTCTCGATGTGTTTTGCGGAACAGGTGCGTTGGGGCTGGAGGCGCTATCGCGCGGCGCGGCTGTCTGTACGTTTATTGATAAGGCCCGCAGCTCGCTTGATCTGGCGCGCAAGAATGCCGCGGACTTAGGCGCGGATAATGCGCAATTTCTTCTTAAAGAGGCGCAAAAAATTAGTGCTCGCCCGGAGACGCAGGGACCGGCCAGTCTGGTGTTTCTCGATCCACCGTATAATAAAGGGCTGATCCAAGCGGCGCTCGGCGCTCTGCAAGAAGGCGGCTGGTTTGCGGATGAAGCGATGATCGTCGCGGAGAGCGAGGCAGAATTAAGCCTATCCTGCGCAGGATTTAGAATTCTGGATGAGAAAATTTATAAAGACACCAAAATCACATACGCGCTTTATAGCGGCATGAGCGAATAGCCGATCGCCAGCAGTGCCGCTCCCAGCAGAATGCGGTAAATTGCAAAGACTTTGAAGCTCGCTTTTTCCAACCAGCGCATCATCAGGTGAATGGCGATATAGCCAGAGACAAAAGACAGCGCCATAGCCAGCAGCGCATCCAGCGTGAAGGTGACATTGCCCATCTTGTATAGCCCGATCGCGCCGAGCGTGCCAGCGCCGCCAATCGCAATAATCGCCAGCAGCAGTGAATAACGCGCGGCTTCGGTGCGGCTGTATCCCAGATAGCGCGCCATGGTCATGGTGATGCCAGAGCGGCTGGTGCCGGGCACAAGCGCGATGGCTTGGGCAAGCCCTATCAGAAGCGCGTGGCGGGCATTCATCTGGCTTAGAGTTTTTTCCGCTGGTTTGAGCGCATCCACGGCCCAAAGCACAATCCCGAAAATCAAAGTCATCCACGCGACAATTAGAATATTGTGCCCCCAGTAAAATCCGGCGAGGCTGATGGCTAGCCCCGCGGCAATCACGGGCAGTGAACTGATCAGGAGATATAGATCGAGCTTTGTCTCCGCGTTCTTAATATTCCCGGTTACCATTTTCTTTAGCCCACAAAGCATTTGCAGGACATCGCTGTGGAAATATAAAAGGACGGAAAACAGCGTGCCGACATGCACCGCGACATCAAGCAGTAAGTTTTGCTTAAAAACCTCTAGCCCTGCTTCGGACTGGAACAGGGCGTGGACGAGCAGCAAATGCCCGCTTGAGCTGACGGGTAGAAATTCGGTTATGCCCTGGACAAGGGCAAGGATCATAATAATTTGAAATGTCATGTCGTTCTGCGTGCTTGATTTTTTTACAGCTTAGAGGAAAATAGACATATGGTCTACGGTGTTGGCATTTTGGGGTTTATATGCGGCTTTATAATTGGCCAGTATTGGCTATATAAAATGCTCAAATACAGGTCCAATGAGGATTTACTACATGATCGTAAATTGCGCTGGACTTACGGTATTCTGAATTGGATTGTTGCGGGAATCGGGGCGTACAGCTTCGTTTTCTTTTACAATCTGTATTTCGGATAGGTGGGAATGCTTGATTGTTTTACACGCCGCTTTAATTTGATTGTGTATTTCTTTATTCTTTAACAGTTCGGAGATTTTGATGAAAAAATTATTTTTGGTGGCTTTGTCCGTTGCATTTATGGCCGGTTTTTCCGGCTCTGCCAAAGCGCAGATTGAAACCTATCAATTCGATAAAGCGCATACGCAAATTTTCTTTGCCGTTAATCATCTGGGTTTTTCAAATTCCCACGGCAAGTTTCTGGATTATGATGGCTCTTTCACAATGGACCGTAGTGCGCCGGAAAATTCATCGGTTGCGGTGACCATCCAAACTGCGTCCATTGATATGGACGATGAAAAATGGGATGAGCATCTTAAGGGCGCTGATTTTTTTAATGTCGAAACATTCCCAGAAATGACGTTCAAAAGCACGGGCATTAGCATCACTGGTGAAAATACAGCCGATATCACCGGCGATTTGACTCTGCTGGGTGTGACCAAGCCGGTTGTTTTGCATGTCACGCACAACAAATCCGCCAAACACCCGTTTGGCGATAAATATATGTCTGGTTTTTCGGCTGAGGCGACAATTAAGCGTTCAGACTTTGGTATGAATTACGGTCTGCCAATGGTTGGCGATGATGTCAAAATCATGATCGAAGTTGAAGGTGAGCGCGAAGAGCACGCCGCTGGTGAAGGCATGGGTAATAAATAAACGCTTTCATTTGTCTTTACACAGCGTTACTCGTCGCTCACGTGTTTTTATACGCTTCGCTTTTCGTGCCTCGTGTAAAAACAAAGCAAAGTGTTTATTATCTTAGTAAATCCTAACTAAAGAGTAGGCAGCACATTATGGGATTAAAAAACACCGATCAAAGCTATGGCCTGATGAGCAAGTCGCTGCATTGGACTATGGCTTTGATTATTTTGGGCATGCTTTCTATCGGCTTTTTTATGGGGTCGATGGAATTCAGCCCGCTGAAGCTTCAAATTTTCGGACTGCATAAATCCTTTGGGATGCTTATCCTGATGTTGGCGGGCTTTCGTATCCTTTGGAAAGGTTTGAGTTTTAGCCCGCGTGATTTGCCGTCTCATCGCTCATGGGAAAGGGCGCTGGCCAAGCTGGTTCATATTTTACTGTATGTAGCGATGATCGGTATGCCGCTTTCAGGCTGGTTGATGTCCTCGGCCGGTGACTTTCCCAATATCTTTTTCGGCCTGTTCGAAGTGCCCGCCCTGACGGGAAAGGATGAGACTTTGTTCAAGCTCATGCGTACAGTCCATGGCACGATGGCGTTGGGGCTGATTGTCATTATCGGCCTGCATGTGGTGGGCGCGCTGAAACATCATTTTATTGACCGCGATGAAACCTTGCAGCGGATGAGTACGCGCGCGTTGGGTGTTGTCGGTGGCGCGCTGCTTGCGCTTCTAGCCGGGGCGTTGCTGGCGTTGCCTGCATGGCTGTACGTGTCGTCTGAGCTTGCTGAAAATTCCGAGCAAAAAGCGCACGTACAAGAAACATCTGATGCTAGATTGGGTATGCTTGAAAACCTGCAAAGCGCCGATAGCTGGCAGATTATAAAAGATAAAAGCGCGATTGCTTTTGAGGTTACGCAATACGGTCAGCCCTTTTCCGGCGGTTTTAAAGATTTTTCAGGTGAGATTGTTTTTGATCCGCAAGATCTCGAGAATAGCCATGCACGCATTACGATTGATATTGCCAGTATTTTTACAGGCAGCAAAGACCGCGACGCGCAAGCGCGCGGAAACGAGTGGTTCTATACCGCGCAATTCCCCCACGCGGTGTTCGAAACAACAGGGTTTGAGGTGCGTAAGCCGAATCACACAAACCCGAATCACTACACGGCGATTGGAAATTTGACCATTCGTGATGTGACTTTGCCCCTGCAGATACCGTTTTCCCTGTCTTTTGAACAGGGGGAGCAGGGTGCGCAGCGTGCCATTATGGATGCGCAGATTGCTCTTAACCGGCTTGATTTTGGTGTTGGTCAGGGGGCTTGGGAAAGCGCAGAAACCATAGGGGATGAGGTGAGCTTGGACATTCATGTTGAGGCAGATCAACCCGGCGCGCCATAAATCGTAATTGCTCTGCCCGGCAAAAAAGTTTAAATTTTTCAGACAATCAATATTTTAGGGGCTGTTCTTAGATGTGAGTCTAAGCTAGAGTGATCGCATGAGAACATTGTTTCATCTTTGGCTTCATCCTTTCTCGCGAAAGGTTCGGATCGTTCTGTCTGAGAAGGGTCTGGAATTTGGGCTGCAAATTGAAAAAGTGTGGGAACGCCGCACGGAGTTTCTGGCGCTCAACCCTGCCGGGGATGTGCCGGTGCTGGTCGAGCAGGATGGAACGACGCTGGCCAATTCCCAAGTGATCTGCGAATATCTTGAAGAAGTATATCCCGAGCAAAATCTGCTGGGCCACGATCCGGTGCAGCGCGCCGAAACCCGCCGCCTTGTCAGCTGGTTTGATGTAAAGTTCAACCGCGAGGTGACGGACAATCTGGTTGGTGAAAAGCTGATGAAGCGTATGTTGCAGATGGGAGAGCCGCACGGCCCTTCAATCCGCGCCGGACACGCCAATATTCACTACCACCTTGATTATATCGGCTTCTTGACCGAGAAGCGCAAATGGCTGGCGGGCGATCAGTTCTCACTGGCCGACATTACGGCGGCGGCGCATTTGTCTGCGATTGATTATATCGGCGATGTGCCTTGGGAAGAGCATGAGGCTGCCCGTGAATGGTACGCCAAAGTCAAATCCCGCAAAAGCTTTAAACCGCTTCTGGAAGACCGTATTCCCGGATTCACACCCTCCGGCCACTACGAAGATGTGGATTTTTAAAAAATTTCATATCGAATAGCCTCTGCCGTATTGATTTCTACGCAAGAATTTCACAGAATTCAGTATGGAAAAATCAAAGCGCCTTTTTTGTTTCGGCTACGGCTATACCAGTGATTATTTAGGCCACGAGCTTGAAAAATTCGATGCATGGGCATTGGCGGGCACGACGCGTGACAACGACAAGCGTGCTCGGCTGCGCGAGCGGGGCGTTGAGGCGCATATATTCGACTACCAACATCCGCTGGCCGATCCGTCTGTAATTTTAAAAGGCGTAACTCATCTGTTGATTTCTACCCCGCCAGAGGATGAGGGCGATCCATCTTTCAACATGCATGCGCAAGATATTTTGAAAATTCCGTCTTTGGAGTGGGTGGGGTATCTCTCCACCACCGGGGTGTATGGTAACCGCGATGGGGAGTGGGTGGATGAAAGTGATGAGACTATCCCCTCATCCCAGCGCGGCAGCAAACGCTTGAAGGCTGAGGAGCAATGGCTTTCTTTGCAAAAAGATGAAGGTTTGCCGGTGCATATTTTCAGACTGGCGGGCATTTACGGCCCCGGACGTAGTGCGCTTGATTCCATTCGTGCGGGCGTTGCGCGGCGCATTGATAAGCCCGGGCATGCCTTTAGCCGCATTCATGTTGAAGACATTGTGCGGGTCTTAATGGCCTCGATGGAGCGGCCCAATCCGGGCGCGATCTATAATGTTTGTGACGATGTGCCTGCCCCCAGTCACGAGGTTATTTTGGAGGCTTGCAATCTGCTCGGCCAAATTCCGCCTGAGATTATTCCCTTCGAAAAGGCTGATCTGGCGCCGATCACGCGCAGCTTTTACGCTGATAACAAGCGCATAAAAAATGACAAAATAAAGCAGGAACTAGGCGTGGAGCTGAAATATAAAGACTTCAAGGCGGGCCTGCGCGGCTGCCTTGAGGCGGAAGATTACGCCACCAAAACCCTGTTCAGCGGGATGGGCTCTTAATTTCTTGAAAATTATTATGTGCTCTGCGTCGCCTTAAACGCATCATAGGGCAGGCGCACGGTGACGGTTGTGCCTTCGCCCATGGTTGATTCAATGCGCAGCGCCCCGCCATGCATCTCGGCGAGCTCTTTGGTGATGGCCAGGCCAAGGCCCGAGCCCTCATGCTCGCGCGCATAAGAGGATGATACCTGCTCGAACGGTCGGGTAATGCTGGAGAGTTTGTGGGCGGGAATACCGATCCCTTCATCAATAACTTTGATAGCGAGATAATCTTCGCGCTCATGCGCCTCGACGCGCACTTGCGAGTCTTCTTTAGAAAATTTGACGGCGTTTGACAGCAAATTCAGCATAATCTGCATAAAGGCACGGCGGTCAGCCACGATTTTGAGCTTTTTATTTTTAACATCCGCAGCGGAGATTTTAATGCCGGATTCCATTGCCCGGCCTTCCATCATATGAACAGCCATATCAATACATTTTTTGACATTCACAGTTTCAAGATCAAGCTCGTACTTACCGGCCTCAATCTTGGACATGTCGAGAATATCGCTGATCAGATCAAGAAGGTGCTCGCCACTTTCGCGGATGCCGCTGATATATTCGAGATATTTTTCCGTGCCGATCGGACCGAGCAGTTGGCGCTGGATCATCTCGGAAAAGCCGATAATGGCGTTGAGCGGTGTGCGCAACTCATGGCTCATGTTGGCGAGAAATTGGGTTTTGGCGGCGTAAGCGCTTTCGGCTGAGGCTAGTGCATCACGCAGGCGGCGCTCATACAAAACGCGCTCAGTCATATCCTGCATGATACCGAACAAAGCGATGACTTCGCCTTCATCATCCTTGGCGCAGCGGCCTTCACAGCGGATAAAGCGCGTATCGCCGCTGGGCTGAATAACGCGAAATTCCATGTCGTAATCTTTTTCTTCGATAATCGCGCGCTGGAAAACCTGGTTAACGCGGCCAATATCTTCGCGGTGAACCATGTCATTCATGCCCAGCAATGTGGGTGCATCTTCACCTTCTTTCAGGCCGAACATGCCGTAAATTTGCGGTGACCACTCCAGCGCTTCCTGACCGATCTTCCAATACCAATGGCCCATAGAGCCGACCGACTCCGCCTCGCGCAATTGCTTCTCGCGCCGCTCCAGCGCCTTTTCCTGCGCCTTGATCGCGGTGACATCATGCCCGGTGCAATAGGTGAGATTGTCTTTCTTTTGGAAACGCCATTCAAACCAGCGCTCACGCCCGTCTTTATCAATAATCTGCGCATCGAAATCTGTGTGATCGGGCGTTTCTTCAAACAAATCAGCGAAATTTTGAACGCTGCCGAAATTGCTTTTGAAAGAGCTATTGGCGCGCTGAATTTGCCCGGCGGTATCAATCACGAACATAATGTCGCTGGACATCGCCATAAATTGAGTCATGTCGGCGGCTTCGAAAATTCCGCCCGCACCTGCGCGGTTGTCATTATTTTTAAGCGTTTGCAAAATAACGGCTTCGAAAGCTTCAAGTTCTTTCTTGCTCGGTTTTTTCTCTTTTGTCCGCGCGCCGATCAAATATCGTTTCTGGTCAGGCCCGGTTAGCCAGTCAAAATGAAAATCAAGCTTTTCAGCATGGCCGTTAATCTGAACTTTTTGCAGACCTGCGGGCGTATCGTCAAAATTTTTGGCCGGATTTGAAAAACTGATAATCGAGCGCGCATCCGTATCGGGCAGATTTTTCGGATCGAGATGTGAGAGCGCACAAAAAGACGGGTTGGCATAGACAATCCGACCATCTTCGGCAATGGCAACGCGCGCCGCCTCGTCTGGGCGGGTCTGGGACTCCGGGATTTGTTGTTCGTTCGTTATAATATTTTGTGTCATGACGTCTTGAAAAGACTAGAGAATGCGGGTGATGCCGCGAATACGGCTTCGACAAATCATGATACCATAATTTTCCGGTAGGGCTATAGGCAATAAAAAACCGCCCCTTTCAGGGCGGCTTTTGTGCATAACGCGAAAGCTTAGTAATTATACTTTACCGCGCAGCCATAGGGTTGCGAGGTTGCGATCTCTACTGCCTTGCCAGCAGCCAGATCATCAAGCGCCGCCAGAACGTAGTTTTTCGCGCCCTCAACTGTTTCGTGGCGCGGGCTAGGGTTGTCATCAATTGCCCCGGCATACACAAGCGTGCCTTCCGGGTTAATCACGAACATATGCGGCGTTGTTTTCGCGCCATAAGCCTGTCCGATTTCGCCGGATTCATCGAGGATTTTATGACTGTAATGCGCACCCGCATCTTCGGCAATTTTCTTGGCTTCCTCGGCGCTGACGTGACCTTGGCGGCCTTCAGCCGAAGAAACGATTGTAATCCATGTGACGCCCTGATCCATTGCGGCCTGCTGGGTTTTTTGCATGTTGCCGGTTTCATAATGCTTCATCACGAACGGACACAGATGGTTGCTCCATTCCAGAACAACGGTTTTGCCCTTCAGGCTTTCAAGAGATACGGTGTTCCCGTCAATATCGGTGGCGGTGAAGGCGGGCGCGGCCTGCCCGACCTGTGCTTCGGCAAAAGCCGGAGCGGCAGTAAAGAGCAGCGCAATCGCGGCCATGAGTTTAAAGATATGATGCATGTTTAGGGTCCTCCTTTTAAAAAACTAAGATGCTTCCCGAATGGCTTTTTTAATCGTCTCGGGCGTTAAAATTTGCGGTAAAATCTGAGCCTGCGGGCGCTCGCCTGTTTGTGCATCACGCGCTCCGTAATACACATAGATCGGTACGCCGTCGCGTCCATAGCTATTGAGGAATTTCGTTATCTCCTCGTCATAGTTGGTCCAGTCGCCAACGACGTATTTCACATTATGCTCGGCAAAGGCGGCTTTGGTTGAGCGGGTGTTGATTGCCACCGCGTGATTGACCTTACAGGTAATGCACCAGGCGGCGGTCATTTCAACAAAAACCGGATCATCCTCGGCCAAGAGCGCAGAAAGGCTTTCAGGGCTGTACGCCTGTCCGAATTGGTCCTTGATCGGTGCGCTTGAAAAGCTCGCATCGCTCATCTCGGGCGGTGTGCCTGCGGGGATTAAGCCGATGGGCGCAAGGAAAGACAGGACCACGAGCGCCTTTAGAATAAAACGCCCCAGACCTTTTTCAGGCAGGTGGTTCAGCAGCCACAAACCAAAGGCAATGGCGACCATACCGAACAGCACGCCCATCATCCCCAGCGGCCCGACCTGCTGCCCGAGCACCCAAACCAGCCAGACGGCGGAGGCGAACATTGGGAAGGCCAGAAACTGCTGGAAGGTCTGCATCCATGCGCCCGGCTTGGGCAGGCGCGATTGCAGCGCCGGAGCAAAGGACAGGGCCAGATACGGCAGGGCCAAACCAAACCCCAGCGCGGCAAAGACGCTTAAGGAGACGAGCGCGCTTTGCGTAAGCGCATAGCCGATGGCCAGTGCCATAAATGGCGCGGTGCAGGGCGTGGCCACCAAGGTGGCTAAAACGCCGGTAAAGAAGGAGCCTTTCAGCCCGCCGCCTTGGGTCAGCGCATTGCCGACTTGGCCGAAATGCCCGGAAATCTCGAAATAGCCGGAAAGCTTTAGCCCGACCAAAAACAGAATATACGCCAGCAAGGCGACAATAATTGGGTTTTGCAGCTGAAAGCCCCAGCCAATGCCCGCGCCCCCGGCCTTTAATGCGATCAGGATTCCGGCAATGAAAAGGAAGCTCAGCACCACGCCAGCGGTATAGGCGAGGCCGTGTCTGCGCGCCATTTCCGGGTGTTTTTCAGCAATTTTTACGAGGCTGAGCGCCTTGATCGAGAGTACGGGAAACACGCACGGCATGAGATTGAGCACCAGCCCGCCCAGAAGTGCAAACAGAGCGGCCTGCAAGAACATCGAAATATCGGTTTCTTGTCCGTCTTCGGGCATGGTTTCGGCGCTGAGCATGAGCGGGCCTGTGCCTTCATGCGCGGCGGTGAAATCTAAAGCATTGCGGGCACCGTTTTCGTTGGTGTAGGCCAGCAAGCCATGGCTTTGTTTGAGCGCGCCCAAGGAGCGATCACCGCGCGGCTGGGTGATGACGAGCGCACCGTCTTTTATGCTTGCGGCTGCGTCCTTTGTGTTATCAACCAATCCCCAATCTTGCGGGAAATATTCAAAGCTGGCGAGTTCCGCATCGCTGTAAGTCTCGCCGTCAGCAAGGCTTTTCGTGACAATGAGTTGTCCGTCTTTCTCGGTTATAGATACCGATTGGTCGGTATTTTCTGGCAGGCGGGCAAGTGCGGACTTAATATAGGATGCGTTATCTTCGCTCATCCCCGCCGGGTCATTAAGCTGCAGTGTATGCGTAGAAAATTCCGGGATGCATTCATCCTTACACACCAGAATCTCAACATCGGCTTTTAGTGTTAGTGCCTCATCCGGCAACGTTTCAGGCGCGCGCAGTTTTTGCAGCAAAATCACATGATCGCTGTAACCGTAATTGAGCAGCGGTGGGTAAGGGATTTTATCGGGCGTAGGCCAATAAATCTCACTCATTTCAAAGCCTTCGGGCAAGTTCCAGTGAATCCGCGGAGCAGAGCCGGAATCACCAGGATTTCGCCAATATGTATGCCAATGCGGGGCGATGGATTGCTCAATCCCCACCCAGAATTCCTGACCAGGCTCAATGCGGCTGTATTCGGGCAAAAGCCGCACCTTGACCAGTGGGCTGGCACTCTCTTGCGCCATAGCCGCCGGAATCAAAGATAAGCAAAAGAAAAAAGCGGTAAGAAAAAGTCTGAAATTCACGTATAAGCCCCTGATTTGTAATATGTTACTGTAGCGCATATTTTTTTACGCACAATGATTTGAATAACTTTCCGTATTATGTCATAACATCAGTCTTCGAAAAGGAATTCGTTTTAAACTCAAACTGCGTTACAAATGGACTGCGTAATAAATGACTTCATCATCTAAGAAAGATTTTAATTCCATGGCCAGCGCCCCGGACCAAACGCAAACAGAGCCGGAAATTTTGTTCCAGCCCAGCGCGGCGGACATCGCCAATGCGCGTCTAACGGCGTTTAAAAACTTTGTCGAAGAACGTACAGGCTTGAATTTTGGGCAGCCCGGCCCTGCCGCCTATGCAAAGCTGCATCAATGGTCAGTGGAGGAAGCGGCGCAATTTTGGGATGTGCTTTGGGATTTCACAGAGCTTTTGGGTGAAAAAGGCGATCAAATAATCGGTGAAATTGATGGCGTGCCCTGGGCGCGTTTTTATCCCAACGGGCGTATAAGCTATGCTGAAAATATGCTCAGGCAGGTGGAAAAAACACCCCACGATCCCGCGATAATCGCACGCGTACAAGATGGCGAAGACCGCGTTTTAAGTTGGCAAGAGCTTTATGATCAGGTCAGCATCTGGCAACAGGCGCTAGAGGGCGCGGGCCTTGAAAAAGGGGATTGCCTCGGTGTGTATCTCACCAATGTGCCAGAGACGGTTGTTTTGCTGCTCGCGACTTCGAACATTGGCGCAAGGCTAGTCAGTGCGGGCATGGAAATGGGGCCGGACGATTTAATTAATCGCTTTGGTCAGCTCCAACCTAAAATTTTAGTGAGCACGAGCACGTACACCTATGGACAAAAAGAAATTTTGCGCCTTGAGGTTATCAAGCGCGCGCAAAAAGACATGCCGTCTATTCAAAAAACGGTCATGCTGGATGGTGCGCAAAATGTGGATTTGAAAAATACGCTCGGCGCCGCAGAATTTTTAGACGCGTACAGCCCACAAAAAATTACATTCAACCGTCACGATTTTAATCACCCGCTCTACACGGTTTTTTCATCTGGCACGACGGGTAAACCCAAATGCATCGTGCATAGCAGCGGCGGTGTTTTGCTTAAACATATGAGTGAGTATGTGCTTCACAGCGATGTCCGTGTTGGCGATCGCGTCTTTTATCATGCCACGCCAAGCTGGATGATGTGGAACTGGTTGGCGTCTGGTTTGGCGGCTGGAGCGAGTATTTTGATGTATGACGGATCGCCTGCGTACCCCGATTCCTATGCACAGTGGAGATTCACCTCCGAAAACGGCTGTACGCATTATGGAACGGCTGCGCCACTTATTCTCGACAATATAGATGAGGGGATTGAGCCTGCCAAACATTGTGACTTTTCAAATTTGCGTGTTGTCATGTCGACCGGCGCGATTTTGCCGGAAAACGGTTTTGAATATATTCAGAGCGCGGTGAAAAAAGACGTTAAAATTTGTTCGATTTCGGGCGGCACTGATATTGTCGGCTGCCATTTGGGCGGCAACCCGTTTGTTCCGACATATGCCGGGCAGCTTAATGGCGCGATGCTGGGTATGGATATCCGCGTTTTCGATGATGAGGGACAAGAGGTTGCGAATGGGAAGCCCGGCGAGCTGGTTTGTATCAATGCGTTCCCGTCAATGCCTGTATGTTTTGCCAATGACCCGGATGGTGAGATCTATCTGGATGCCTATTTCAATTATTTTCCCGGCCAGCGCGCTTGGCGTCATGGTGATTTCATCCAGAAAACGCCGCAGGGCCAGTACGTCATTTTGGGTCGTTCGGATTCGATGCTTAATCAAAATGGTGTACGCATTGGCGCGAGCGTAATTTACGAACAGCTTGAGGCGTTTAAAGATCAGGTCACCGACGGTGTCGCGGTTGATTTTATAAGTCCGCAGGATAAGCAGGCCAAAACAGTTTTGTTTTTAGCACTTAAAAATGGTGCGCAGACCGTTCCCGATGATTTGGCGAAAAATATAAAAACGGCTATTAAAAATAACGTAACGCCCTATGCGATTCCTGCAGAAATCATGGCCGCGCCTGATATTTTAAGAACGCCTAACGGAAAAAAGGCTGAAGTTGTGGTCAAAAAAATCATTAATGGTAAAAAAATCACAAATGCTTCTTTATATGGCGAGGATCTTGTACGTTTTTATGAGGGGATGCATGAAAACTTGGTCGAAAAATATGCAGCAAAGCATTCTGAGCTTAATAACGGATCAGAGCCAAACTAAACAGGAGCAGAAAATGATCTTAAAAAAATTGGAAAAAGGCTGGTTGGGATATTCACGCCTGTCGTTGAAAAAGCGGTGAATCCCATGCCTCTGGAGGATCGTCTGGTTGATCCAGAGATTGGTAAAAATCTGAGTAAAGAGCAGCTGGCGGAGCTTATCGATAAAACGCGCGATAAAAGCCAGAAAAGTGCAACTGTGGGCGGTATAACGGCCAACTGGAATTAAAAGGCAATATATGCGCGGGTATTTTGGCATCGGGGTTGAAGGGATCAGCAAGGAGCAGAATGTCGGCACTATTGCGCGCTCGGCTCATGCTTTCGGTGCGAGCTTTTTCTTCGCTATTGCCCCGGCGGTCGATATTGAGGCGCTGCGCGTTTCCGATACGGCCGATTCCTTTGATCATGTGCCCTATCACCAATATGACAGCGTCGCCGCAATGCAATTGCCGCAAGAGTGCACACTGGTCGGGGTTGAGCTGATTGAAGAATCCGTGGAATTGCCGAGTTTTCGCCATCCCACGCGCGCGGCCTATGTTTTAGGGCCGGAAATGGGCAGTTTATCGCCGGAAATGGTGGCACGCTGCGACCATGTGGTGCAGATTCCAATGAAATTTTGCGTCAATGTCGGTGTGGCGGGTGCGCTGGTGATGTATGACCGTATGATCTCTATGGGCCGCTTTGCCGAGCGCCCGGTGCGTCCTGGTGGGCCGCTGCATAAGCTGGAGGCGCCCAAGCACAATATCCGCCGCAAGGTGCGTACAAAGCGCAAATAAAGCCCGTTAAAATGCGGGTGTGGGTATATGATGCAAAAAGATGAGCTTTATTTTGATTTTATATCACATCGGTATACAATCAGGTCTGGATAGTACTCTTTGGGGCGCTCTTTGCCCGTTCTTGATAAGTGCGTAAAATCTGAAACACAGGAAAATAAAAGGTTTTTAAATGTTGAGAAAACTCGGTGTTGTTATTGGTCTATTGGTTTTTGTTGGCGCCGTTCACGCGCAAGCGGCAGAACCGCGTCTCATGGGAACTTATGGTGACTGGATGGCTTATATCTTCAGTGAAAACGGCAATAAAGTTTGTTACATGGCCAGCAAGCCTAAAAAGGATGAGGGTAATTATTCGCAGCGCGGTGATATTTTCGCCTTGATTACGCACCGCCCAGCCGAAGGCACGAAAGATGTTTTCAGCTATATCACCGGCTATAGCTACAAGGCCGGCAGCGAAGTGAATATTGAGGTTAACGGCAAGCGCTTTGTATTGTTCACGCAAGACGATACGGCTTGGACGCCCGATTCCGATACGGATTCCCGCCTGGCTGAGGCCATTCGCGCCGGATCAGACATGATTGTACGCGGCACATCTTCACGCGGCACCGCGACCAAGGATACCTTTGGTCTGAAAGGGTCTTCCGCCGCCTATGACAAAATTACGTCTGAATGCAGGGATTAACTTTAGCGATCATCAATTCATCAAGATGTGAGGCACAACATGAAATACATAGAAGTTTCGAAAAAAATTAAGACCAAAGCCACACAAAAAGATGTTCAGGACAGGTTTTTGCAGCGGTTGGAGAAAGCCTTCAAGGTGGAGAACGTTAAGAAAAGCAAAACCGGCTTTTCTTTGGTGGCAAAGAGTGGCGGGTGTAAAAGTCTGATCCGCCACGCTGCGATGAATATCGACGCTACGGTTAAAAAAGACAAAGACACGGTTAGAATTTTAATCAGCGGCCATTCCAAAATGGCCTGTTCGCTGCTGGTTTCCTATACGACGCTGTTTTTCCTGGTGCTTGTGGTGGGCTTGCTGCCCGGTTCGATTGAGACCAGCGGCGAGGATAGCGGCGCACTGGACACGCTGGTGTTACTCATTTTCGGTATCTTCATCTTTTATGACATCAATAAGAAGATTTCCGAGCCCGAAGCCTATCTTGAGGCTGTTTTGAACTCACTTGATGTGGAATATGGATAAGGCGCAAATTTATCCCAAATCCTTTTTGACATCCTTGCTAAGCAAGAGTTGGAATCGCGCGCGCAGTGTGCTAATCAATGCAGGATTAACTGATAGAGGGCCCGCCGCAGGGCAGAAAAAGGCGCGTTTTAGCGCTCTTTCTGTTTTTACAGCACCCTATAGAGTTTTGGAGCTTATTTTGAAGCGTTTTGTAATCCCGTTTATAGACAAATTGCCTGTACACAGGCTGTTCAGATTGCGCGAGCGTTATCTCCTCACCAAAAGCAATAAATTACGCCTGCGTTATGTCAGTGCTTCGCTGCTGTGCGGCGCAGCGGCGCTTATGGCGGTTTTTGCCCTGCCGACTGAGCCGGTGACAATGGATTGGCCGCAAAGTGATGTGGTGGCTTCTAGTGATGATATCAGCGATGAGGAAACCTACAGAACCTTAACCGGGCAGGTCTCCCGCGGTATGCGTCTGGCTTCGGAAGCAATTAAAAAGCCGCTCTTCCCAATGCGCGAAACGTTGGAGATCGGTACCGGCGATACGATGAGCGGTGTTTTGGAGGCAGCCGGTTTAAGCGGATCTGAGGCTTATAAGGTTGTACAGGCACTCAGCGAGCATTACGATCCGCGTACGGTCAAGCCGGGTCAAGAGATTGAGGTGAATTACAAATCTGAAGGTGAAGACGAGCGCAGTTTTAAGAGCCTTGTGATGAAGGTTGATCCTGTTAAATCTGTGTTGGTTGAGAAAACCGATGATGAAACCTTCACATCCGAGCTTCAGGAAAAGGAGCTGGTAAAGCGTGAATATGCTTACAGCACAGATATCGAGACATCACTTTATGGTTCGGCGGCGCGTGCGGGTATTCCGCCGCAAATCATTGCCGAGATGATCCGTATCTATTCATGGAACGTCGACTTCCAGCGCGATATCCGCAGCGGCGATAAGATCGAGGTTTTGTACGAAGTTCAAGAAACCGAAGATGGTGATTATGCGCGCTATGGTGAGGTGCTCTATGCAAATTTGAGCGTCGGCGGTACGCCTGTTCCGATTTACCGCTATGAGATGAAAGACGGCCGCGTGGATTACTTCCAGCCTGACGGGTTTAGTGTACGCAAGACCCTGATGAAAACCCCGGTTGATGGCGCACGTCTGTCCTCGGGCTTTGGCATGCGTAAGCACCCGGTTCTGGGTTATAATAAAATGCATAAGGGCCTAGACTTCGCCGCGCCAACAGGCACGCCGATTTATGCGGCCGGGGACGGCGTTGTTGAATATGCCGGACGGTTTAGCAGCTATGGTAATTACGTGCGTATTCGTCACAATTCAAAGCTTAAAACTGCCTATGCGCACATGCATAAATTTGCCTCTGGTGTTAGCGTTGGTAAGCGCGTTAATCAGGGCGATGTTATCGGTTATATCGGCACAACAGGGCGTTCAACAGGCCCGCACTTGCATTACGAAGTTCATGTAAATAACTCTCAAGTCAATCCGCGCAGCGTTGATCTGCCGACGGGTGAGCAGTTGACGGGTGAAGAGAAGAAGAAGTTTGAAGGCGTTATGGCGTCTTTAAATCAGCAATATGCGGCGCTCAGCAAGGGCTTGAAATTCGCCGGCGGACTGCATTAATACAAATCTGTATAAGGTTTAGTGGCTGATATATTCAATCACAGCGTTGCGGTCTCTTGCGGGCGTTGGTGTTTCTTGGCACTCGCCCTTACCGATAGCAAAGATGGGTTGTTTTAGCCCGGCCTCCTGAAATTTTTTCTGAAGCTCAGTAGCAATTGTCTTTGCGCGCCTGTCGGACAATCTGAGATTATAATCTTCGGGTCCGATATAGCAGGCATTCCCGGAAATTCTGATGCTGTCAATGTCTGAATTACGAGCCAGAGTTTGCTGAAATATTTTTTCCAGCTTATCTTTCATATGTGGCTTCAGCGCGCTTGAATTAAAATCAAAACCGTGGACGGTGTCATTACTAATTTCACGCATGGCCGTAAAATCCGAGGGCGCTGGCGGCAAAAAAGTTACTTTTGAATTGTTGTTATCATTCGCAAGTTTTATTGGCAGAAAAGTGACACCCATCGCAAGAAGCATAGCTTTAACCGGCGGTGTTCTCAACGGTATGGGCGGCAGTTTTGGCAAAAACGGAGGAATGACAATTCCAAAAACATTATTGCGAAAAGACAGCTTCATCGATTTGTATTCGAGAACGGGTTTTGGTGATCCCGTCATTGTTGCCAGATTGGCAAAATGCTTGAGATCGGAATTCTCTACCGCTTGTTCATCTTCACCGTTAATAAAAAACGGAAAAGTTTGGGTTTGAAGTGTTTTGTAGTTATCGCGTAGCCATGTGTATTTAGCGCTGTGGTCTGTGCCGTTTACATGATTGCCTAAAAGCACAATTGCGTCGGGTTTTTCGATTTTTCCCTTTTCGATCGCATCGCGTAGATGATTGAAATTGCGACCGATATTCGTGCCACCGGCACGGCATTCAATAGCAGAGAATTTTTTCTTCAAGGTTTGAAGGCCGACATAATTTTCAGTTAGTGCCCCATTGTTTTCGGCGTTTGTCCCATAGGCGTAGAGCAAAAACTCGGCTTTCCTTTTGGCGTCGGATTCTATGCTGATATTACTACCTGCGGCCTGTGATCCTCTGAGTTTTTGTATGCCCTGAACGAGATATTTGCGCAGGCGTCTGAAAAATTCACTGCGCCGGATGTTTTTCTGGAGCTGATCAAGTTGTATGTCAATTTGAGAGAAAAGTCGATCATGCATCTCTTTACCGCCTGTAGCATCGACAAACAAAGCCAGACGCACAGGGGCTTTTCGGTTACGGATCAGGGTTATATGCCCGTCTTTGTGGCGAACATTGTTCGATCGGGCTTGTCCTATAAAATTTAATGATGCATTGGCAAATTTTCGTAACATTGCAACGCGTCTTTCCCTAATATTTATAAAATCCGAGAAAGAGTGTCATAATTATGAAAACATATCAAGTTTTATGTTTATTATTCAAAAAGCGCAGGCTGTAAATCACAATCAAAACAAAAGCCATGGAAAACCAGAATGCGGCGTATTGCGCGTGGTTGTTATGGGGGTACATCCGTGTGTTGTTGGGAAAGGCCGCGTCGAATTTATAGTTTGAGGATTCGGCATATAAAATTGTCGGCGCCGGATTTGCCAGCTTTTTCGCGGCGGCAATTTCAGCAATATCGAGCTTGTACCACAGGTTCTCATCTGGGTTGTTGGCGGGCGTAAAACTGTTCCAGCTTGGCTTGTGTGTCATGCCCTCAAACGCGACTTGCTTGTTATTGCGGTGATAGATGGGCAGGTTTTCAAGGGCATAAGGCGTCCAGCCCAGATTCACCAAAAGTGTTTGGTTTTTAAGCTGTAGCGGAACAATCAAATTGCGTCCGATCTCCCCATCCTTAGTGACCGGGCCGATCAGCAGGGCTTTATCGGCAAGAAACATCCCTTCAACCCGTCCATAGGAAAAGTCTTTGGTGAGGTCGATGGTATCGATGCCTGCGCTCTCATAGGCGCGGTCGATCTGATCAATGATGTCTTTTTTCCATTCAAGGCGCTGAAGCTGCCATGTGCCGAGCGCACATAGAACCATGACGCCCAGAAACGTTAATAGCGTGGCCCAAAATGGAATTTTGCGGGACGTCATGGCTCAACTTTCCCAGTCGCGTGGACGGTGCTTGTATTGCAGGGCGATGATATACGCCTTCAGCGGGCGCAACGTGCCCAGAATAATGCTCAAACCAATAACGCCAAAGAGCACCATGTGAACCCAGAGCGGCGGGTTGAGCTTCGCATCTAGCAGCAAAGCCAGCGGCACAAGCAGGAAGCCGAGAATGAAGATCAGAAAAACGGCTGGGCCGTCAGCACTGTCGTTTTTACTCAGATCCAGCGCGCATTCCGAGCACTGCTCTTTAAGTTCGAGAGTGAGGCCGGGTTTGAATATTTTTCCTGTGCGGCAGCGCGGACATTTACAGGCCCAACCGAGCTTCATAAGCTCGACATCCATAAGGGCCAGAGGGAAAATCATCGGACTTACTGCGCGGCTTCGATGGCTGGGTGCAGCGCTGTGTAGTCGATTCCGGCCATATTGCCCCACCAGTAAACCGCGATGAACAAGAACAGCCAGACCACGTCAACAAAATGCCAATACCACGCGGCGGCTTCGAAACCGAAGTGACGCTCAGGCGTGAAGTGGCCTTTTTTGGCGCGGCGCCAGCACACGCTCAGGAAGACCGCGCCGACAAAGACGTGAAAGCCGTGGAAACCTGTCGCCATAAAGAAGGCAGAGGGGTAAATGCCCTCGGTAAAGCCGAAATGCGCATGGGCATATTCGAAAATTTGGAAACCAAGAAAGAAGAAACCAAGGAAAACGGTGATACCAAGCGCTTTAACGGCATCGTCTTTATGCCCCTCTAGAATCGCATGGTGCGCCCACGTAACTGTGCAGCCTGAAAGCAGGAGAATCATTGTCATCAGGAAGGGCAGACCAAAGGGCTGGATTACCTCCATACCTTGCGGTGGCCACGTAAAGCCGCTGGCTTCGGTTGGGAACAGCGCGCCGTTAAAGAACGCCCAGAAAAAGGCAACAAAGAACATCACTTCCGAGGCGATAAACAGCAGCATGCCGTAGCGCAGCCCGAATTCGGTTACTTTGTTATGGACTTTTTCGGTGACGCTTTCAAAAATGACGTCTTTCCACCAGAAAAACATGACCGTTAAAACGCCCAGAATACCGAGTAAAACACCCTTTAACCCAACATGGAATTCGCCGAAGGAGACATCGTGCATAAACATGATCGCGCCCGTCGCCAAAAGACCGCCGGCAATCGCGCCGATGAGCGGCCAGATACTGGGGCGTACCAAGTGATAAGGGTGCGGTTTGCCTGTGGTTGTATATTCGAGTTTTTCAGCCATTGTTCGATCGTTCCGTTTGTCTGTAATGTCTTTAAAATAAGAATTTTAATGCGTGGTTTTTATACCACCAGTTTCGTCATTGTAAAAGCCTTCGAGCGCGTCTTCAAGCGCCTTCGACTGAGTTTCGAAAAAAGTATACGACAGCGTGATTACTTTCACGTCATCCATGTTCGGATCGTCATTCATTGAGGGGTCGACAAAGAATAAAACCGGCATCGAAACCTGTTCACCGCCTTGCAACGTTTGCTCATCAAAGCAAAAGCATTGAATTTTGTGGAAATATTTCCCGGCCTTCAGGGGCGTAACATTGTAAATCGCCGTGCCTGTGGTTGGTGTGGGGCGCTTATTGCGGGCACTGAAGCTTGTTAGGCCGCGTTCACCCAGCCTGACTTTAATCTCGCGCATATCGGGTGTGAAGTCCCAAGGCATGCCGCGCGCAGTTTCGGCGTTGAATTTAACGGTAACGGTGCGATCAACCACGTTATCGGGCAGCGCATCCGAGACTTGCGTTGTGCCGCCATAGCCCGTGACCTTGCAAAACATAGTGTAGAGCGGCACGGAGGCAAAAGACAGCCCGACCATCCCGGCCACCACCACGAGAACGGTTATTCCGATACGGGCATTTTTCTTGGCTAGATTCTGATTTTTATCAGGAGTGCTCATGTCACAAGCTTATATAGAATGAAGGCGACCCGGCGCAATGGCTTTGTTATTCGATATTTTTATGAACCTGCTCAAGGTCGCGCTGATATTGCTCGTAGGCGGCGCGGCGCGGCGCGGCGAAATTTTCGCTACGGGTTGTGATCTCCTCACGCAGCTGATCGGCGCTGTCTTTGTAATTGAGCTGGCGCTGATAGACATCGCAAAAATCGGCTGAGCTTTCGGTGCTGATTGAGCCTGTAACCGCTTCGCCACACTGAATAACGCCATCCATATCTTGCGCTTTGGCAATTTTGATCATCGTCACCATTGCCACAATCAGGCAAAACACGAGAATGGCCGCCAGAATGGCAAGATTGGTTTTGAATTTTTTCTTGTGAAGATTGCTTAGGGGCATAACGCGTCTCTCTTTCCCCTTTATTTTACCCCGCCATGACAGCGAGGAAAAGGGCAAAGAGATAAAACACCGAATAACCGAACATCAGTTTCGCATGCTTCAGGTCCTCATGCGTGAGCACACGCACAGCAGATAAGACGAACAGCCCGCTGAGCAGGCCTGCAATCGCCAGATAATGCAGTCCGGCAAAGCCGAAGAAATACGGGGAAAGCGCGATCGGCATGAGGATCAGCGTATAAATCAGCATCTGTATTTTTGTCGCCCGCGCACCCGCGACCACGGGCATCATCGGGATTTTGGCGCGCTTGTAATCTTGATTGGCAAAGAGGGAGAGCGCCCAGAAATGTGGCGGCGTCCAGAAAAAGATGATCGCAAACAGGATCAGCGGATAGAGCGTGACATCACCCGTCACCGCCGCCCAGCCGATCATCGGCGGAAAGGCTCCGGCTGCGCCGCCAATCACGATATTCTGCGCGGTATGGCGCTTGAGCCACATGGTGTAGACGACGCTGTAGAAGATATTCGCAAAAGCGAGAATACCTGCGGCGACCCAGTTCAGGGCAATGCCCATCAGCAAGACCGAAAAGATTGATAGGACAATCGCAAAGGCCAGCCCCTCTTCCGGGATGACGCGCCCGGCGGGAATGGGGCGGTCTTTTGTGCGGTTCATCATCGCGTCGATATCGCGGTCATACCACATATTGATCGCCCCGGCGGCTCCGGCGCCTACGGCCAGCGCTAGCATGGAAATGAAGGCCAGAAACGGGTGTAGATTGCTAAAACCCGGCGCGGCCCACATGCCGGCAAAGCCGGTGAAGACGACAAGGCTCATCACCCGCGGCTTCAAAAGCGCGATGTAATCAGAGACTTGCGTTTCGCCAGTCAGGGCTGTTGCGGATAGGTTGCTCATATGCGTTTACTTAGCATATATGAGGAAAAAGGGAAGTGTTTTAGAGCTTAAGCGGCAAAGGGCAATGTGGGCAGAAAGTCTCTGTTCACGCCCATGGATGGGCCGTTTACGTCAGATGTGTTTTCTGCGCGCATCGCGCGGATGATTGAGGCAAAACCGATGAGCTCTATATGCTCAATGAGGTTGTTCCCCCAGCGGCTGCTGAGATTAACATTTTCAAGAATAATCCGCTTGGCGCGATCGGCTTCATCTTGCAGGCCGTGAATATCAATATAGGCGGCAGAGTCTTCCATTTGGGTGTAAAGTTTTTCGCGCGCTATATCTGGGATGTTATCGTCAAAAAGGCGCAGCGTTTCTGCCGCCAAAGCAATGGCATCGCTGGACCGGCGCTGGTCGATCAGGAATTGGATTTGGCGGATGCGTCCGGCCAGAGCGTCGCCCAGCATAAGCGGCGCGTCAAAATTATACTGGTCGTGGTCATTTAAGGAAGAGTTGTCGGTGCGTGCTTCATAAGCGTTATGGACGACCTGCATATTTGCAAGCTCCCCAAATTTTTCTTTTATAGACGGACCTTTAGCCTCATCTAATGTATACGCATAAGAAACACCCATGAATTGAGAGTACCAGAAAAAAAGAGCCAAACGCAATGTTTTGGCTCTTTGTCATTGATATTATTATATTTTTCGTCTTACTTCATCTTCGGCTGAATGTCGAATTGGTGGAATGGCGGTGGAGATGGTAGTGTCCATTCCAGTGTCTTACCCGATGGGTGCACATGCCAGTAATCGCCTTCCGCTTTGCGACCGAAGAAGAGTGTGTAGAACACAACAACCACGAACCACAGCGTTGCAGCGCCTGTAATATAGGCGCCATAGGATGAAACTTCATTCCAGCCCGCAAACGCATCCGGGTAGTCGATATAACGGCGCGGCATACCGGCCAAGCCTAAGAAGTGTTGCGGGAAGAAGATCATGTTCACGCCCACGAAGGTCAGCCAGAAGTGAATCTGCCCCATCCATTCGGGATACATACGGCCTGACATTTTACCGATCCAGTAATAGAATCCGGCAAACAGCGCGAAGACCGCGCCCAGCGACAGAACGTAATGGAAGTGCGCCACCACATAATATGTGTCATGCAGGGCGATATCCATGCCGGCATTGGCCAGAACAACGCCCGTCACACCGCCAACGGTGAACAGGAAGATAAAGCCGATTGCCCAGAGCATGGGGGTTTTAAACTCAATCGAGCCGCCCCACATGGTCGCAATCCATGAGAAAATCTTAATTCCGGTTGGTACGGCAATAATCAAGGTTGCGGCCGTGAAGTACGCGCGGGTGTCAACATCCAGACCTGTCGTATACATGTGGTGTGCCCACACAACGAAGCCGACGAAGCCGATAGCCACCATCGCGTACGCCATGCCCAGATAGCCGAAAATCGGCTTGCGGGAGAAGGTTGAGACGATGTGGCTGATAATGCCGAAGGCGGGCAAGATCATAATATACACTTCCGGGTGACCGAAGAACCAGAATAAGTGCTGGTAGAGCAGCGGATCGCCGCCCATTTCAGGACGGAAGAAGGCTGAATCAAAGTTACGGTCGGTCAGAAGCATGGTAATCGCACCCCCGAGAACCGGCACAGCCAGTACCAGCAGGAACGAGGTCACCAGCATGCCCCATACGAATAGCGGCATTTTGTGCAGCGTCATGCCCGGTGCGCGCATGTTGAAGATGGTGGTGATAAAGTTGGCCGCACCCAGAATGGAGCTCGCGCCCGCAAGGTGCAGGGAGAAAATCGCCATATCCACGGCCATACCGGGATGGCCAAGCTTGCTCGAGAGCGGCGGATAAACTGTCCAGCCCGTTCCCGCGCCCCCACCAATAACGGCGGACATCAGTAGCAAAAGGAAGGAGGGCACAAGTAGCCAAAAGGAAATATTATTCAAACGCGGGAAGGCCATATCTGGCGCGCCGATCAAAAGCGGCACAAACCAGTTGCCAAAGCCTCCGATCAAGCCGGGCATTACAACAAAAAACACCATGATCAGACCGTGGGCGGTGATGATGGTGTTCCAGAGGTGACCGTCAGGGTTTCCGGCAGAATCCATGAGAAATTGTATGCCCGGATCCTGAAGCTCGAGACGCATAATCATGGAAAATGCGCCGCCGATCAGACCCGCGACAATGGCAAAAATGATATAGAGCGTTCCAATGTCCTTATGGTTTGTGGACATAAACCAGCGCTGGAAAAATCCGGGTTTGTGATCGTGGTCAGCCATGTTTTACAACTCCTCTTTTGCTTTTTTCGCCCAGGCTTCAAAGTCTTCTTTGCTCACGGCGTGAATTTCGATTGGCATATACGCATGGTCCTTGCCGCAAAGCTCGGAACATTGCCCGTAATAAATGCCGGGTTTGTTAATTTTGACCCATGTTTCGTTCCAACGTCCGGGCACGGCATCTGTTTTGATGCCCAAAGACGGCATCGCGAAGGAGTGTAGAACATCGGCCGCGCTCACCAGAATTTGGATATTGGTATCAACGGGCAGAACGACCGGGTTATCGGTTGAAAGTAAGCGTTTTTGATCGCTGCTCAGTTCATCTTCGGGGACAAGGTAAGACAGGAAGTTAATTCCATCTTGATCAGGGTATTCATACCCCCAATACCACTGGTATCCTGTGACTTTCAGGGTCATGTCCGGCTCAGTCGTGCGATCAAGGAAATATAAAAGCTTGAAAGAGGGCACAACAATTGCGATCAGGATGAGAACCGGGACGAGGGTCCAGATGACTTCGATCATGACATTGTGTGAGAATTGCTTGGGCTCGGGGTTGGCGCGTTTGTTAAAGCGCAAAACCACATAAATCAAAAGCAAAAGGACGAAAAGCGAAATTCCTGAAATGATATAAAGCAACATATTGTGGAATTCGTGCAGATGTTCCGCCGAGGGCGAGCCAGCCGTTTGCATATTGAGCTGCCAAGGTTCTGGTGCGCCTGTCAATGTATCGGCGGCCATAGCCGGCAAGGCCCAAAACGCCAGTGCGCACACCGTAAAGAGTGTTAGTGATTTCAGTATCATATTTGTCTTCATTTTACGTCCCGATCCGCTATTGCGCTGGGCCCGATCGGGCCCGTTTTTTCCTCTGGGATACACATAAAAACATAGCCCAAAGATTGCAAGTCCATAGATATAAAATATTTTTTTTTGTTACTCTAGACAAAAGCATTCGCTTTCACCAGACAGATTATACAGGCTGTTTCGGCGCGGTAAACTGTTTCTCCTAAAGAAATTGCCTTTACACCCTTCTCTTTGAGCAAAAAGCCGATTTCCTCATCATTAAATCCGCCTTCCGATCCGATGAGAAAGCTATGCTCGCCGGGGCGCAGCGTATCTATGCCGGGCGCTTCATGGCGTTCAATGCAGGCGAACAGCGGCGCGGGGCCGCTCCAATTTTTAACAACTGTTTTCATATCTTCTACTTCATATAGGGCGGGGATGTGCATGCGTTCGCATTGCTCGGCAGCTTCTATAGTTTGGGCCTTGATTCGTTCAGTATTAAGATGACGGTTTTCGGTATGTGCGGTTAAGACCGGATGCAGATGGGTCGCGCCCAGTTCCACGGCCTTTTCAATCAGCAGGCTCAGGCGCTGTTTCTTTGGCGGCGCGAAAACGAGATGAAGCGCGTTCGGCGCGGGTGGCTGTGCTTTGATTTGCTCTATCGGCTTGGCCAGCGCCTCTTTTTTACCAAGCGCATCAAGCCGGGCCAGCCATTCGCCGTCCCGCCCGTTAAAAATGCGGAATTCATCACCCACTTGTCGGCGCAAAACGCTTCTGAAATAATGCGCCTGATCAGGATTAAGGAGAAGGGGTGTTCCTTCGCTTAAGTCCTGCTCGACATAAATGCGCGGTAATTTTAAAAGATCATCACTCATGAGTACAGAAAACACGAAAACCCATACCGATATCAAGCACAATAGCTGGCTGGTTGAAAAAAGCCCCGCTGCACTGCGTCCGTACGTGTTACTTGCGCGCCTAGATAGGCCGATTGGAATCTGGCTTTTGCTGTTGCCCGGTTGGTGGACGATTCTGCTGGCCTCCGGCGGATTTGCCTTTATGGGTACGGGCTGGCGCTTGCTTTGGCTGTTTGCGCTGGGCGCGGTTTTGATGCGCGCGGCCGGGTGCACGATCAATGATCTATGGGACCGCAATCTGGATAAAAATGTCGAGCGTACCCGCCTCCGGCCGCTGGCTTTCGGCGTGGTAAACGCGAAGAGTGCTTTCGTATTTCTTTTTATCTTATTGCTGCTTTCCCTGCTTATTTTATTGCAGATGAACGTTCTTACCATTGCGCTGGGCTTTACCAGCCTGCCGCTAATTGCGCTTTATCCGCTAATGAAGCGCATAACATGGTGGCCGCAAGCCTTTTTGGGGCTGACCTTTAATTTCGGGGCGCTAATGGGCTGGAGCGCGGTGAGCGGCAGCCTCGGATGGCCACCTGTACTTATATATATGGCGGGGATTTTCTGGACGCTGGGCTATGACACGATTTACGCGCATCAGGATAAAGAGGATGACATGATGGTCGGTATTAAATCGACAGCCCTGAAATTCGGTCATGCCAGCAAGCGCTGGGTCGGAGGGTTTTATGCGATTTCATGGGCACTGCTGTGCGCGGGGGTGTGCGTGTTTGTCGGCAATGTGCTGGCAATTGCGATGTTGCTGCCTGCAGGTGCGCATCTGGCGACGCAGATTGTTCGGTGGGATAGTGCCGATCCGATGAGCACGCTCAAGACCTTTAAGGCCAACCGTAATTACGGTTTAATGGTGCTTTTGGGAATTGCCGGAGCGAGCCTGCTGCTCTAGACAGGTTTAGCCGCCATAGAGATTGCGCAGGCGCTGTTCGGCCAAAACTAGCATCGGCAGATCAACCGTTCCGGCTTGTTTGATTTCGCTCAGCAGCGGATCAATCTGCTCTTTCATGTGGCCGTGCTTTTCCAGCCAGCCTTTGACGAAGCTTTTCCCCGTGCTTTTTTGCCCTTTGGCTTTTTTAACGGCGCTGTCGCGTAAAATCCGCGCGGTTAGGCCGGATTGACAACTATAAAGCTGATCAATGAGACCCTGCGCCGCTTCATTTTGCCAGTAATCATCGCCGGATAGGTAGCGCGCCTTATTGCGCAGCCAGTTAATCTTAAAGACCTGACCGACTTCGAAATAGGTCGCGGCGGTAGCTTTCAAATCAACATCCTGCGTTGCGGCGACGCTGATGATATCGCAGGCCGAAGTCATAGCCGGCAAGATTGCGATCTTGGTCGCGAGCGCCTTGGGGAGGCCCTCATCCATCGCGGATTGGATATGGGTTTCAATGTTGGTTTTCAAATCACCCGCAATCAGTGTGTTCAAATCTTTTTGTAGATTTTGAATACCCTTCTCATAGCGGGTGCTGTCTTTTTGTATATCGAGCGTATCAATGCCGTGTGTGAGGAACCATGTCATTGCATGATCGGCCAGCTTTGAAATTTCTTTTAAGGCGCGCAATTGAACCATCGCAGGCACTTTATTGTCTAGAGCCTCAATGTCGGCCCACAGGTCTTCAAATTTGAAGATACCGCGCACGATCATATAAGCCTTGGCAACTTCCGATACGCCCGCGCCGGTCTTTTCCGCACAAAGCTGCGGGAAGGTCGGGCCCATATGGTTGATCATATCGCTGGCAAGCATGGTCGCGATGATCTCACGCCCCAGACGGTGCTTGAGCAATTGCGGTTTGAATTTTTTCTGCATGGCAGTCGGGAAATATTCGATCAGCCATTTTTGCATATCTTCATTATCCGGTGCATCGGAGGCCAGCAGGTCCTGCGTGAAAGAAATTTTCGCATAGGACACAAGAATCGCCAGTTCCGGGCGGGTCAGACCTTTGCCCGTGCGGATGCGGAAATCAATATCCCCGGCCGTTGGCAATCCTTCGATCACGCGGTTGAGGCCCTTTTCACGCTCAAGATACTGGATGAATTGCTCGTGCTCTTCCAGATTTTCGGGGGCTTGGAATTCGGCGAGGCTGATGGCCAGAGCTTGCTCATAATTATGACGCAGCACATGCTCGGCGACCTCATCGGTCATGCTCTCCAGCAGCTTGTTGCGCGAGACGAGGGTCATGGAGGTGTTTTTATCCTTCATAATCTCGGTCAGGACGATCTTGATATTGACCTCATGGTCCGAGGAATCTACGCCGCCGGAATTATCGACAAAGTCTGTATTAATCTTGCCGCCATTGCCTTCGAACTCGATACGCCCCAATTGCGTTACGCCCAGATTGGCACCTTCGCCAATGACTTTGGCGCGCACATCCTTGCCGTTAATGCGGATCTGATCATTGGCTTTATCACCAACATCGGCGTGGCTTTCGCTGGAGGCTTTGATATATGTGCCGATGCCGCCAAACCACAGCAGGTCGGTACGGGCCTTGAGCATCGCATTCATCAGCTCAAGCGGGCTGACGCTGCTTGACTCCAGATCAAAGCGGTGCTGAATTTCCGGGGTCAGCTTGAGGGTTTTCTCCGCGCGCGAATAAATTTTTCCGCCTTTGGAGAGTTTAGATTCATCATACGCATCCCAACCCTTTACGCCGTCAAACAGGCGCTTGCGCTCCTTGAAGCTTTTGGCCGTATCGGGATCAGGGTCGCAGAAAATATGCAAATGGTTAAACGCGCCGACCAGACGGATATGTTCGGACAGCAGCATGCCGTTGCCGAATACATCGCCGCCCATATCGCCCACGCCCACAACATCAAAGGGTTGTTCCTGCGTATTGTGGTTGAGCTGGCGGAAATGCAATTTAACGGATTCCCACGCGCCTTTTGCGGTAATGCCCATCTTCTTGTGGTCATACCCGGCGGAGCCGCCCGAGGCAAACGCATCATCAAGCCAGAAGTCGTATTCTTTCGACAGGCCGTTCGCGATATCAGAGAAGCTGGCTGTGCCTTTATCGGCGGCAACCACCAAATACGGATCGTCTTCATCACGGCGCACGACATTGTCCGGCGGCACGATTTTTGTGCCCTTGCGGTTATCGGTGATATCCAGCAGGCCACGCACGAAAATCTTGTAACACTCAATCCCCTCACTCATAAATTCATCACGTGAGTGGGTCGGGGTTTTAACAACAAAGCCGCCCTTCGCCCCCATGGGCACGATCACGGAGTTCTTCACTTGCTGCGCCTTCATCAGGCCAAGCACTTCGGTGCGGAAATCTTCCTGACGGTCGGACCAGCGCAGACCGCCGCGCGCAATCTTATCACCGCGCAGGTGAATCCCTTCCACGCGCGGAGAGTAGACAAAAATCTCGCGGTAGGGTTTAGGCTGCGGCAGTTCATCAATTTTCTTGCTGTCGAATTTAATCGACAGGCAGGGCTTGTGATGGCCGTTCTCATCGCGCTGATAAAAGTTTGTACGCAAGGAGGCTTTGATCAGGGATAGAATGCTTCTGAGTGTGCGATCCTGATCGAGCGAGTCGACCTTTTGCAGCCCTCTTGAGATGGATTTTTTAATCGCAGCCACATCACAGTCCTGAGCGGGATCGAACAGCGCTATAAACAAGTCAACCAGCAGGCGGCTCATCTTCGGGTTTTGCGTCAGCGCCTTTTCAACATACAGGCGGCCAAAGCGGTATCCGATTTGTTTGAGGTAGCGCACATAGGTGCGCAAAATTGTCGTTTCGCGCCAGTCCATATTCGCGCTTAAAACCAGACGGTTCAGGGAGTCGCTCTCCACGCTGCCGTACCAGATTTTTGTAAACAGCTCCTCGAAATTTTCTTTTACGTCGGCAATGTCAATGCCGTGTCCGTTGGTAGGGGCTTCGAGCAGGAAGTCGTGAATCCAGACCGTGTTGCTATTTTCGGGTTTGATCTCGAAAGGCAGCTCGGCAATCGCGCGCAGGCCCATATGCTCAAGGATCGGCATCACATCGGATAGGACCAGCGGCTCGTCAGGGCTGTAGACTTTCAGGCGCAATTTGTTGTCGCCAATGTCGTGGGGTTTGTATAAGTCCAGCTCAAGTGTGTTGAGCGTCAAAGCATTCTCGATTTTATCGATATCAAAGACGGCTTTTTTGGCAGTGTAATTTTCCGTGTAGGAAATCGGGAAAGCTTCGCCGTATTTCAGCGTTAATTCCGTGATATCGCTGACATGACTATCGGAATGTGCCAGTGCACTTGCCAGACGTTCGGCCCAGGTTTGCCCGGCATCTTGCAGCAAGGTTTCAAGGTGCTGCGCATCAAATTTGGGTGCGTTGTTTTGATCGACATTGATTACAAACATCACGCGTGCGAACAGCGAGTCATCAAGGCTGGTTGTAAAGCTGGAGATTGTTCCGGCCAGCTCGCGTTCGAGAATTTCCCCGATATGTTTGCGCAGCAATGTAGCAAAACGATCGCGCGGAATATAAACCAGACAGGAGATATAGCGCTTGAACGGATCGCGGCGCACAAACAGGGCAATGCGTTGGCGCTCTTGCAGGCGCAAAATATTCAGGCAAATTGGGTACAGCTCATCCTCAGGAATCTGGAATAATTCATCGCGCGGATATTTTTCCAATATGTGACGAATAGCTTTGTGGTCATGCGAATTGGGAAGAAAGTCTGTGCGCTTCATTACGCGCTCTACTTTTTCGCGCAAGAGTGGTACGTCGCTGACGCTGCGTGAATAGGTCACGGAGGTAAACAGGCCGAGGAATAGTTTCTCGCCCTTGGGGCGACCGGATTTATCGTAGGTTTTAATCGCAATCGCATCCATCGGAACGCGGCGATGAACCGTGGCCAGGCGGTTGGTTTTTGAAACCGATACCGCCGATAGGTTGCGGCGCATTTCCTGTAGATTTCTGGGCAGGCCCTCGCGGTTTTCAGTAATATAGGCCGGCTTTACATCGTTGTGCAAAAGGCCGAGACTGCTGCCGCGTACGGTTTTGCTAGCCAGCGCACCTTTTTTGCCGTCAACAAATTCATATTCGCGGTAGCCCAAAAGGGTGAAATTATTGTTGTGTAGATAATCCAGAAAATCGCAATAACTCTGGATTTCCTTTGCGGGTGTTTTGGTTTTGGCACTGGCCAATTCCTCGCGTGCATTCTTAAGCTCGGCGAGCATTTTTCTCCAGTCGCGGTTGGCGTAATACACATCTTCCATTGCCTCATACAGTCCGGTCTCCAGATCGTTCAGGACCTTATCGGAAACGGTTTCTTTAATATGAATATGAATGTGCGACTGACGAACGTAATCCTTTTTTTCTTTGGTCGAGATATCAAGCAAATGGCCTTTTTTATCGTATTTGGCGTAGACGATCGGGTGGATCAGCAGGTCAATTAGCAGGTTGTTTTTATTAATCTCTGCCACGACGGAGTCCACCAGAAACGCCATGTCATCGCTGACCACATCAATAACAGTTTTGCGCAGCGTATCGGTATGCGTAATCGGGCAATAGATACGAATGCTGGGCGCGCCTTTTTCACGTTGTTCGGATAAATTCCAATGAGAGCTGGCCATCTCGCAGAAAAGATCAGCATCGAACAGATCGCGGTCTTCGCTAGGGACGTGCTCGCCGAGAATTTTAAGAAGCTGCTTGTGGCTGTCCGCTGTATTTTTGGGCAGGGATTTCAGGGCATTTTTGATAAGTTGCTTTGGCATGCGTGTTTTATCTTTGTTTGTGGGCTTTGCCGTTTTTAAGAAGGTTGCAAAACGCACCCTTTATACGATTTTTAAAATGGTTTTGAAAGTGCAATTGCTTTTTTGCATACCCTATTATTTGTGCATCAAATGATCGCCAATCAGCGTATCGAGCTCTTCATAGCTCCAATCCGCCCCGACCAGCTTATGAATCATCTCTTGCTGGCCGTTTAGGATAATGGTTTCGGGCAGGCGGAAGGTTTGAAATAAACCGCCTGTAATCGCCGTGTTTTCATCAAGCGCAATGTAGACGTTATCGGCATTCTCAAGCTCCAGCTTTGATACAAAACTGTTCATCGCCTCCGGATCATGGTCGGAAGAGAGCGCAACAAAAACCACATCGTCTTTATGCAGCTCTGCAGCATTGAGAAAGATCGGAAATTCTTTCACGCAGGGTGGGCACCAGCTGGCCCAGAAATTCAGGATCACCAGCTTGCCTTCGAAATCGCGGATATTGTGAGCTTTGCCGTTTGTGTCGGTGAAGGAGAACTCCGGCGCAACCTCGCCCGAAGCTTTGGTTTCCAGCTTTACGGGGGCTTGGGTGATTTCCGGGCTGCGGCCTTCGAAATGCATGGTCAGCGCGTATGCCGCCAAGCCAATACAAACCGCAATAATGATATTAAGCCGCATGGTGTTTTGTCCTTTTTTTAGTCAGGGCCCAAAGCCCGCCTATAATACAGGTTTCCACGAGTACGAACAGGCCCAGCGCGTAGGCTATGCCGTCAATAAAGCCGTAGGAGTGCAAACCGACGCTGAGCAAATTCACGCCAAACCAGGCCAGCGCGACAATCACATTCAGCCACGCCATAGAAGCAGCAAAACCAATCTCGCTTAACTTGCCGGAGATGCGTCCATGATGCGCCCAGATCAGCCAGAGCACGATGAGAAGCGCGCCGTTTTCTTTTGGGTCCCAGCCCCAGAAACGCCCCCAGCTTTGGTCGGCCCAAATGCCGCCAAGCGCCGTGCCTACGGCCGTAAACAGCAGGGCAAAGAGCGAGATTTTGTATAAGGCGCTCTTAAGTCCCTCGAGCGTTTTTGCATCGGCGTGTTGCGCGCGCCCCCATAAATAAGCATGAGCAATGCAGGCGGCAAAAACGCTGACCGCATAGCCGGTGGTAATGCATAAAACATGGGTCGAGAGCCAAAAATTGGTGTTAAGCACGGCGACCAGCATTTCCATACTTTCGCCCTGTGTGATGAGGAATGGCGCGATAATCAGCATGCCGCCTGCGCTAAAAGCTCCGGCAAGGGCGGGGGCTATATTTTTGCTGCGCGCATACATAAACAGGCCAAAAAGCGCACACAGCAGCGCCACAAAAATTACCGACTCATAAAGTGTTCCCACCGGCGGGCGATCGAGCAGCCCTACGCGGGCGATAACGCCGATCAGATGGGTGAGTGCCCCGGCGGACAGCGTCGTAATTGCTGCGCCTTTGATGACAGGTTGCGTTGCGCGCAAAGAGGTTAGCAGCAGCACAAAGCTGAGTGCATAGAGCGCCAGCGCAACATGGAACGGCTTGACCATATTATAAAGTGTCTCAAGGGTGAGTGATGGCGCGCTTATATGCGGTGCGATGGATTGCAGGGCCTCGGCGCATGCGCTCTCCCATAGCTTTGCGTCATGATCGCGGTAAGCCGCGGCCATATTTTCCCAAAGCTGGAGATAGGCCTTGCCTTGCGGCGAGCCCTGCCCATCAAGAATGAGTTGCCACGGGGCATACCATTCTTCGCTTTGCGCACCCCATGCGCCGGGCACAATTTTAAACAGGCGGTTATTCTCTCCTGCCAGTTGAAAAAGCTTGAGGCTGAGCGAAAGCTGCGCCAGCTTGGTTTCATCCTCGCTATAGGCGCTTAAATTTTGGCCCTTGGTCTGGGCGAGCTTGGTGACCGCTGCAAGGATATCGGGCTCATCCGCGCGCAGATTTAAATAGGTCACGGCGCGTCCTTCAAATGCTTTTTGATAGGCCTCGGGCAGGGCGATATTCAGCGGCAGGAATAACGAGAAGCTGCGCATTATTTGTGCAAACATCATCGCATTTTTTTGCAGCTCAATCAGCGCGCTTTGCTGCGCCGTTAGGCTGGCCGGGTCTTGCTCGAACAGAGCTGTGAGGGTTTCGCGCGCGCCCTCCAGTCCGGCCTGCACTTCATTAAAAGAAAAATGCCGCGCATCAGATTTTAAACCAAGCTGGCGTTTCAAATCAGGATCGCGCACAAGAAAAATTTTATCTTCTGCTGCGGCTGCCGGATCGAACAGAGTCTTGGCCAGCCAGCGATCTGCGCCGTGCTCATGACCGGATATTTGTTTGAGGTGAATGCGCGCGAAGCTATCGAGCGGTTTTACGCGCCCTTCATGCAAAACCGGCAGAGTTTGGAAGCCAGACATATCCAGCGGGTCTTGGGCATGCGCTCCGGCGCTTAGAGCGGCGCAGAGCAAAAACAGCAGCAGGGCGATGATTTGTCTCATAATTTACCCGCCCGTCCTGTGATGATGAACAGATGCATAATCAGGCCAAGCGCGATGATGATTGTGCCAATATAGGGGAATAGCCAGCCGCGGTTTTTCACAACCGAGAGAATAGTCAGCTCCGTATCCTCGGTGCGCTCGAACGAGGATTGGAAAAATGTGTAACCCTTATAGCGCAGCGGCTCATTCATTTCGATACGCGCGGGCCATGTGAGATCCCCATCAAGAACCTCCAGCTCTGAGATGTAATCCTTGGCCTTGTCGGTGCCGGGATAGGTTAGCTTGGTGAATTCTTTCAGGTGCAGGGCAAAGGGCAATGTGCGCTGCGCTTTGCCGAAAATAATCTCGTAGTCTTTGCCGTTTTTTGTAACTTTAATCGGTTTGGGCATGGCTTCAAAGGCGATGTAGAGGCCGTTTTGATTGTCATCATCAAGGCCGAAGAGGGTGAAGCTCAGCCCCGAGAGATTGGCTTCCGGGTCTTTATCTTTGGGCTTTGGTTTGAGCGCCATAAATTGTGCAAAGGCGCGCAAGGGAAGGTCACCAAAGTCTTGATCCGTCTCTGCGCGTTTTTCAATTTCACAATTCTCGCAGCTCTCCAGAACTTTTAGATCAAACGGTAAGGGCTCATCATCAATGCGGCTAAAAGGGATGCGCCGGATTTGTGTATCGGAAGAAACGACCAATTCGCGATGCGTGTAATCATACATGTAATGGGTTTTTCCGCCTTCTGGTATGACCATATAACTTTCCTGTGCATCGAGCGCGGTCATAAGCCCGCCAAGCAACAAAACCAGAACCCCCAAATGTGACAGGTGAATGCCGGCCTTTTTCCAGCTCCATTTACTTTTGAGAAAAAACTTACACGCCAGCGCAAAGGTTAGGATGAAAAGCAGCGTATAGCCGCCGGGCAGCGGTACAGGCCCGGCCCAGAAAATAAAGCTGGCGAAGAACATTTTATGCGCCGCATACAGGCCGATATATTTTTGCGCTAGCGTGCCGGAAAACAGCAGCAGCATAATCGGCGGCAACACATAAAAGGCAATGTCTGCCTTGGCCAATCTCAATAGGGTGTTATGCGCTTTTATAAGCATGGCATTGATCTATAGCAGGTATTGCGCTTATTCAATTGATTTTTGTCAGATTTATCCCTATAAAGTGCCGCAAGCGGTCGCAGAACTCCTACCCGCTTTAACAAAACAAGGATTTAAGACATGAAAACCATAGTTGTTTGCTCCGGCGGACTGGATTCCGTTGTATTGGCCCATAAGGTTGCCAAAGAGCGCATTCTTCACTCTCTGATTTCATTTGATTACGGCCAGCGCCATAAAAAGGAGCTGGATTACGCCGCGCGTGCGGCTGAGCGCTTGGGCGTTCCGCACAAGGTCGTTGATATTTCCGGCGTTGGCGCGGCGCTGTCGGGTTCAGCGCTGACCGATGATATTGATGTGCCGGAGGGGCATTACACGGCTGAAAATATGAAGATAACAGTGGTGCCGAACCGCAATGCGATTATGCTGACGATTTCCTACGGCATTGCCGCGGCGGAAGGCGTTGAGGCGATTGCCACAGCCGTTCACGCGGGCGATCATCATATCTATCCCGATTGCCGTCCTGAATTCGTGAAGGCGTTCGATGCGATGCAGAAATGCGCCTTGGAAGGTGTGGCGGATATTGAATTTTATACGCCCTTTGTCAACGCAACCAAGGCAGCGATTGCCGCCGAAGGCGCACGTCTGGGCGTGCCGTTTGAACATACCTGGTCATGTTATAAGGGCGGGGAAATTCATTGCGGACGTTGTGGCACGTGTGTGGAGCGTATTGAGGCGCTGGAACTTGCGGGTGCACATGATGCGACCATTTACGAAGATCATGACTATTGGAAACAGGCCGTGAAGGAGGCCGTTTAAGCGATGTATATAATCTCAAAAGAATATCATTTTTCTGCCAGCCATCAGTTGCCGCAATTGCCGGTGGATCATCCGTGTCACCGTTTGCATGGCCACAATTATGTGGTCGAGGTTCAGCTGCAATCGGCAGAGCTGGACAAGTACGGCTTCGTGCGTGATTATCGCGAGCTGGATGATTTGAAACACTATATTGATGATAAAATCGATCACCATCATTTGAATGATATTTTTGGCGATGACAATGTCACGGCCGAACAAATTGCCAAGCACTTTTATGATTGGTGCAAGGGTAAATGGCCGGAGGTTGTGGCGGTGCGCGTGCGTGAAACCCCGAAAAGCTGCGCGGAGTATAGACCGTGAGCGAGGCCATTCGCATATCCGAAATTTTCGGCCCGACCATTCAGGGCGAGGGCGCGTTGATCGGCCAGCCGACAGTGTTTGTGCGCACAGGCGGGTGTGATTATCGCTGCGTGTGGTGTGACACGTTGCATGCGGTGGAGAGCAAATATCGCGATGAATGGAAACCGATGAGCGCGGCAGAAATTTTTGCGCGCGTGGAGGAACTGTCTGGGGGGCGGCCGTTGATGGTGTCGCTGTCCGGTGGTAATCCCGCGATCCAGCCGCTAGGCGAACTCATTAAACTGGGTCATGAAAAGGGCTATGAATTCGCGCTAGAGACCCAAGGCTCCGTGGCCGCAGATTGGTTTGCGGCGCTGGATGTGCTGACGCTTTCGCCCAAGCCGCCCTCAAGTGAGATGGATACGGATTGGATGAAATTTGATGCCTGCATTGAGGCAGCCGGAGAAGACGCCAATATTGCGATCAAGATTGTGGTGTTTGATGATTCGGATTATGCCTATGCCCGCGAGGCGGCGGAGCGCTATCCGCATTTGCCGCTCTATCTGCAACCGGGTAATCACCAGATTGGGGGCAATGCCGATACGGATGCGCTGAATGCGCGCATGCGCTGGCTGGTAGAGCAGGTCAACAAAGATCAATGGTTTAACGCGACCGTGTTGCCGCAGCTGCATGTGATGCTCTGGGGTAATGAAAGAGGAGTCTAAAGATGAGTGATGATATTTATAAAAATCTGACACAGCTAGGCAGCCACACGCCGTTGCCGGCTTCACCGGAAAAGGCGGTGTTGGAGCGCGTGCCAAATCCGAAAAAGGATATGGATTATAATGTGCGTTTTACTGCGCCGGAATTTACTTCACTGTGCCCGCTGACCGGCGCGCCGGATTTTGCGTATCTGATGATTGATTATGTGCCGGGCGATTGGCTGGTGGAGAGTAAATCTCTGAAGCTGTTTTTGGGCTCTTTCCGCAATCACGGCGCGTTTCATGAGGATTGCACCATCTCTATCGCCCGCCGCTTGGTGGAGACTATCGAGCCGACTTGGCTGCGCATCGGTGGATATTGGTATCCGCGCGGCGGCATTCCGATTGATGTGTTTTATCAAACCGGTGAGCCGCCGAAAGATGTCTGGATCCCTGAACAAGGCGTTGCACCCTATCGCGGGCGCGGCTAGGGTTAAGCTATCCGTTGAACTGATCGTAAGCGCGCAGGGCATCCGCTGCGTACATCAGCGCTGGTCCGCCGCCCATATACACGCACATCGCCATAATTTCGGCAACTTCTTCACGCGTCGCACCCAGATCATTCAACGCCTTTGCATGAAAACCGATACAGCCGTCGCAGCGCTGCGTTACGCCGATCGCCAGTGCAATAAATTCTTTCGTCTTTTTATCCAGAGCGCCGTCAGCGGTTGCGGCTTTTGACATGGCGTAGAAGCCATTCATGGCATCGGGCACAGCCTTTCGCAATTCACCAGCATACTCAGAAATATCCTTGGTCAGCGCTTTATAATCTTTGGTCATGAAATGTCTCCTTTACAATTTATATTTTTATGATATCATATATATATAAAATAAAGAAAGCGTTTTCAATGGAACAAATGCAAAAAAAATCGCAGCAGGTTTCAAACTTCCTAAAAGGGCTGGCGAGCCCGCACCGCTTGATAATTTTGTGCCTTTTGTCAGAGGGTGAAAAAAATGTCGGCGAATTGATTGAGGCAACAGGGTTGTCGCAGACCTCTATGTCTCAGCATTTGGGTAAGTTGAAGGATGAGGGGATTGTGAATTTTCGCCGCGATCACAGGACGCTTTATTACGCAATTTGCCATGATGCCGTTAAAGACGTTATGGCTGTTTTGTTTAAATATTTCTGCAAGGAGGATGGTGATGAATAATATTTCCGCAACACAGGCCGCAGCATGGCTGGCCAGCGGCGAGGCTGTTTTGATTGATGTGCGCGAGCCCGATGAGTTCCGCGCCGGACATGTTGTGCATGCGCTCTCGCTGCCGCTCAGCGCTTTGGATGATTGTATGGCGCAGCTTGATATTCCGGCTGAGCGCAAACTGATTTTTCAATGCCTGAAAGGCGCGCGCGGTGAAAAGGCATGTGTTTCTGTGCGTGGCGGCTCATGCAAAAACGAAGTTTATAATCTTGAGGGCGGAATCGATGCCTGGAAAGCGGCCGGGTTTCCTGTTGTTGGCGTGGATACGAGCGCGGGCGGTTTATCGATTTTCCGGCAGGTGCAGATTATTGTCGGCGGTTTGATTGCAGTGCTTGTTTTGCTGGGTCTTACAGGTCTGAGTGTAGCCTTTGTTTTCGCCGGACTTTTCGGCTTTGCCCTGTTCTTTGCCGGCATAACGGGCTGGTGCGGTTTGGCGATGCTGCTTTCAAAAATGCCATGGAATAAGTGAGAATAATTTTCTTCCCTTTTTCGCCGGAGTCCTATAGGTTTCGCGGCGGATAAACACGGACCACGGAAAAAGCATGGCACAAGAACTACGCAATATCGCGATTATCGCGCACGTTGACCACGGCAAAACGACTCTTATTGATTCCCTGATGAAGCAAAGCGGTATGTTCCGCGCCAATCAGGCAGTGGACGAGCGCGTGATGGATTCGAATGATCTGGAGCGCGAGCGCGGCATTACCATTTTGGCCAAGCCGACATCCGTGCAGTGGGGTGAAACCCGCATCAACATTATCGATACGCCCGGTCACGCCGATTTCGGCGGCGAGGTGGAGCGCGTTCTGCATATGGCGGATGGCGTTATCTTGCTGACGGATGCGGCGGAAGGGCCGATGCCGCAAACCAAATTCGTTTTGGGTAAGGCGCTGAAGCAAGGGCTGAAGCCGATTGTGATTATCAATAAAATTGACCGCGCCGACCAACGCGCCGAAGAAGTGGTGGATGAGGTTTTTGATTTGTTTGTGTCATTGGATGCGAATGATGAGCAGCTGGATTTTCCTATTCTTTATGCCTCTGGCCGTGATGGTTGGTGTGTGAAAGACCTTGCAGATCCACGTGAGAATTTGCACCCGCTTTTGGATTTGGTGCTGGAGCATGTGCCTGCGCCTGCCGGGGATATTAATGCCCCGTTCGCGATGCTGGCGACCCTGCTGGATTCTGACCCGTTTTTGGGCCGCTGCCTGACCGGCCGCGTGATCCAAGGTAAGGCGAAGGTCAATGATAATGTGAAGGCGCTTAACCTGGACGGCGAAGTGGTTGAGCAAGGCCGCCTGACCAAGCTTTTGACCTTTGATGGCACTGAGCGCGTGCCGGTGAGTGAGGTTAAGGTGGGTGATATTATCTGTATCGCGGGCCTAAGCGAAGCTTCGGTTGCTGATACAATCGGCGCACCCACGCTGGATGCGCCTGTGGCCTCTACCCCGATTGATCCGCCAACGATGGCGGTGATGATCTCGGTGAACGACAGCCCGTTCGCCGGTAAAGAAGGCAAGAAGGTGACATCCACCATGATCCGTGAACGCCTTTTGGCTGAAGCCGAAACCAACGTCGCGATTACCTTTGAAGAAAGCGCTGGAAAAGACGCGTTTCAAATTGGCGGGCGCGGTGAATTGCAGCTGGGTGTTCTGATTGAGACCATGCGCCGTGAAGGGTTCGAGCTGACGGTATCGCGCCCCAAAGTGTTGTTCCAGGAAGAAAACGGACAGCGCATGGAGCCGATCGAGGAAGTAACGATTGATGTGGATGAGGAATATTCTTCAACCGTGGTCGATAAGATGAATCGCCGCAAGGCTGAGATGACCGATATGCGCTCATCCGGCGCAGGCAAAACGCGCATCACATTTCTCGCGCCATCACGCGGCTTGATCGGTTATCAAAGCCAGTTTCTGACAGATACGCGTGGTACGGGCGTATTCAACCGTATCTTCCATTCTTACGCGCCTTATAAAGGTGACATTCCGCAGCGCCGTCATGGATCGTTGATTTCCAACGATACAGGCACGGCTGTGGCCTATGCGCTGTTTAACCTGCAAGAGCGCGGAACGATGTTTATCGGTCACCAGACTCCGGTTTATGAGGGCATGATCATCGGTGAAAATAGCCGCGAAGAAGATTTGGAAGTGAATGTGCTGAAGGGTAAGAAGCTGACCAACGTGCGCGCATCCGGAACGGATGATGCGGTCACACTCACCCCGCCGCGCAAAATGAGCCTCGAAGACATGATGTCCTACATCAATGATGATGAATTGCTGGAGGTTACGCCGCAATCGCTGCGCCTGCGTAAATTGCATTTATGTCCGCACGAGCGCAAACGCGCCAGCCGCGCCGCGGAATAAAACCTTGCGTCCGTGCGCTGCGGGCGCTATATGTTTTCGCGGAAGGGGCGGGCGGCGTTTTCGCCAACCCGGTCAGGACCGAAAGGTAGCAGCCGTAACGAAATTCTCCGGGTCGTTCCTTCCACTTTCTTCATAAGTTCATCCCTGAATGCGTTGCGTCTTTACTTGCGTAGGTTAACTACGCGGCGTTCCTAGCGCCTGTTCAGGAATAAACTTACTTCGAAAGCGCGTCTTGCTAAAAATAATTTTGCGGCTATCATTTGGCTCTTCAAATTGAAACAAAGAGACAGTCCCGCTTTATGATCCCTTACAGACCAGATATTGATGGCCTTAGGGCAATTGCCGTTTTGATGGTTATTTTTTTCCATCTAGATATGTTGGCGATGAGCGGCGGGTTCGTCGGGGTTGATATTTTCTTTGTGATTTCGGGCTATTTGATTACCTCGATCATTATAAAAGATCTCGATACGAAATCCTTTTCGATTGCCCGATTTTATGAACGCCGCATTCGCCGCATTTTGCCCGCCCTGGGCGTGGTTATGCTGTTTTGTATTGCGGTGTCGTACTTTCTTTTGTTCCCGGACGAATTTGCCTATTTCGGTTATTCCGTGTTTTCGATGGCCGTTTTTGGAACGAACTTCCTGTTCTGGAAGGAGTCGGGATATTTTGAACCCGAAGCGGATATGGTGCCGTTGTTGCATACGTGGTCGCTTTCGGTCGAAGAGCAATTCTACGTTCTGTTTCCGCTGTTGCTGATTTTGATTTTTAAATACGCGAAGCGCTGGCGCGCGCATCTTGTATCGGCGCTGTTGCTGCTTTCTTTTGCCGCGTGTTTGTGGGGCGGCGCGCATGAGAAAGAGGCGGCCATCTTTTATCTGCTGCCTGCGCGTGCGTGGGAATTGCTCGCGGGCTCTGTGCTGGCGTTGTCCTTTTTGCCCCAGCTTAAGGCTCGATGGCTTTGTAATGCACTGGGGGCGCTGGGTCTAGGCTTTGTGATTTATGCCGGGTTTGGTTTGAATGATGAAATTGTGTTCCCGGGGTGGGGTGCGCTCTGGCCGGTGCTGGGCAGTGCGCTGCTGATTTATTCGGCTATGAATGCACAAACGATTGTCGCCCGCGCCCTGTCTTTGAAGCCTGTGGTGTTTATCGGTAAGATTTCTTATTCCCTGTATTTGTGGCATTGGCCGCTGATTGTTTTTTACAAATATGCGAGCCCCGAGCCGCTAACCCCGGCATGGAAGGCGGCGCTGCTTGGATTGTCTTTTGTACTGGCGGCTTTATCTTGGCGCTTTGTTGAAAACCCGGTGCGCTTTGGACTAAAGGTCTCGCGCAAAAAATTGTTCGCCTGGGCAGCGCTGGGCTCTTTGGCTTTTATTCTGATCGGACTTGGTATTCATTTTGGTAAAGGCCTGTCTTGGCGTTTCCCAGAAGATGTACAAACTCTTTCGGTGGCGAAGATCGGTGCTCCTGAACTTAAGAAAGCGCAAGACCTCCATTTCCCCGGCGATAGTTTCAGGTTCGGGCCGCAAGGCAAGGAGCCTTCTTTTATCGTTTGGGGCGATTCCCATGCCTGGGCGGCGGCTTCCGCGCTGTCGGCTTTGGCAGATGAAACAGCGCGCGCCGGATATTTGCTTCAGCTGGGCGGGTGTATGCCATCCTTGCATAAGGTTGAGCGGTTTAAAGCGGAATGCGAAACTCAAAACCAGAAAGCGGTGGAATTTATCAGAGATCATCCGCAGATCAAGCGTATTATCTTGATTGGGTACTGGGAGGCCTATCAAAGGGAGCTGCTTAAAACCACCATTGAAGGTAAGCCGGAAGACGCCGATCCTTTCATTTATGCCATGGAATCGGTTTTGCAGACTTTAAAAGAATTAGACAAAGACGTGTTCATCGTTATGGATGCGCCCGTTGTTGGTGTGAAGCAGTTGCCGCTTTATTTGGCGCGGGCGAAATATTACGGGCGCGAGGTTAATATCGATATGTCGCTCAAGCGGCATTTGCGTAAGATGGAAAAACTCTACGCCATTTTTGACGAATTACGGGCGGAATACGGCTTCATCCAGATTTTCCCGCATGAAACATTGTGTCAGGACGGCGAGTGTCCGGTAATGCATGATAACCATTCGCTTTATTACGATAATGACCATTTATCGAGCTATGGCGCGGTGTATTTAAAAGAGGCTTTCCGCCCGCTTTTTGAATAGGGCGCTCATACACAAAAAAGAGCCTCTAATTTTCACATGTCTTTTTGCAATTCGGCTTGTTTTCTGGCATCTTGGTAGTGAACGGAATTACTGCGTATCTTTATTGCCATTTCGGCACGGTTTACATCAAAGGCTAGGAAAACTCACATGGGCAAAAACACCCCTGTGCTGTCGCGTGTTGCAGCACAATTTTTCTCAGATACGCATACATTTCACAAACATAATGGCGGCGTGCCGAAACATCTTCAAAAGCTTTATGCCAGCGAGGCAGAGAAGATATATTTCGTCGGCGATACCACTGATTTTGAATATGTCGCGCATGCCCTGCACGAAAAGGGATATAAGCTGCGGGACTTCCCGGCGGATTTCACAAAAGTGCTGGAGATTTTAAAACCGCATAATCAGGAAATGCATCTGCGCTTTTATGACGCGATGATTTATAAGGCGGCACAGGGCAAAGAGCTGGTCTTTTTGGGTGGCAATCACGATGAAGGCATGGATTTGCTCGATGGTTTAGCTCTGGAAGATATCGCCATTCGCAAAGAGGCAATTTATGACGCCGGGGTGCATGGCCGTTATCACGTTGAACATGGCCAGCATTTTGATGAATGGTTCGGCAAGGGGTATTCGGATTGGGTGAGCGAGAAAGCCTGCCGAATTCTCGATCACGCATTGGAGTTTGATTTTGAGTTGGGGCAGAAATTCCCAAAACTCAGCGAAACCTATGCCTTCACGAACACGCTTAAGGGGTTTGCAAAAAGTGTAGGCGTGGTGAAACCGTTTAAAAATAATGCGCTGGCCAAAGCGTTTAAGAAGGGCGTGGATGGCGTGATTTGTGGCCATATTCATAAGGCGGCCAACACCTTTGAGGCGTATAGAGACCGCACGATACAATATATCAATACCGGCGACGGGCTGACGCACGGCACATCCTGGATTCACGATCAGGGTGTGTGGAGTAAGCTCAAGCGCAAGAGTCTGCCTGAGTGGACGAAAGAAATTCTCGACCCGCTGAGCAACCCGTTGGAGAAATACAAATACCGCGATCAAAGCATCGCTTTTTTGCAGGCGGGCTGGCGCGCGCAGCTGGAATATCTGCATATGAAGGAAAAGGCGAAGGTAAAGCTGGGGCTGGATATACTTGAGCCCGCGCTGGAGACTGCATAATTTGTGGGAGAAACGGGCGCAGCGTTTGCCCTTGGCCGGGAATCGGATTACTAATTGAAGTATGTCTGAGCAAAATACACCCTACCGCGTTTTAGCGCGTAAATATCGTCCCCAGAATTTCGAAGAGCTGATCGGTCAGGATGCGCTGGTCAGGACGCTCAAAAATGCGATTCAATCGGGGCGCATTGCCCATGCGTTTATGCTGACCGGGGTGCGCGGTGTGGGGAAGACGACGACGGCGCGCATTATCGCCAAAGCGCTCAATTATGTGGGCCCGAATGGGTCCGCTGGGCCCACCACCGGGGACACCAGCGATTGTAAATTATGCCAGGCGATTTCTGAGGATCGTCACCCGGATGTGATTGAGATGGATGCTGCTAGTCGTACAGGCGTGGATGACATTCGCGAAATTCTCGATGGGGTTCGCTACGCCCCGACCGAAGCGCGCTATAAAGTCTATATCATCGACGAGGTGCATATGCTCTCCAAGCAGGCGTTTAATGCGCTACTAAAAACATTGGAAGAGCCGCCAGAGCATGTGAAATTTATTTTCGCGACCACGGAAATCCGCAAAGTGCCGATTACGGTGCTTTCGCGCTGTCAGCGTTTTGACCTGCGCCGCGTGGATGTGCCGACTTTGATGGATCACTTCAAGAATATCTGCGCGCAGGAAAAGGTGGAGATTGAAGAAGATGCTGTGGCGCTGGTCGCGCGAGCGGCGGACGGCTCTGTGCGTGATGGTCTGTCTTTGCTTGATCAGGCGATTGCGTTGGCGGGCGAGAAAATTACCGGCCAGCAGATACAAGATATGTTGGGGCTGGCCGACCGTGCCCGTAATATGGATTTGCTGGAGCGCGCTTTGACCGGGGATATGCCCGAGGCGCTGGAGATTATGGATGAGCTGTACCGTAGCGGCGCGGATCCCGTGGTGCTGGTGCAAGACTTACTAGATTTAACTCATATCTTAACCAAGCTGCGCGCCGTTCCGGCGGCGGGTGAAATGAAGCACGCCATGGCCGCCGATGAGGTGAAACGCGCGGGCGCGTTGGCGGGGAATTTATCCATGCCGACCTTGGGCAAGACATGGCAGATATTGCTGAAAGGCTTGGGGGAGGTGCAAAGCGCGCCCAATCCGCAAAGCGCCGCCGAGATGGTCATCATTCGTCTTGCTTATGCAGCCGATCTGCCGGACCCGAAAGATTTGATCAAGAAATTGAGCGAGGAGAGTGGTGATGCTCCCGCGATCTCGACATCTTCACCGTCCGAGCCGCCTCCACCACCGCGTGAAAAGGTCTCAGCCGCTATGGGCGGCGGGGCGGCAACGAATGCAGCGCCCGCACCTGAGCCTCAGCCGCAAACACAAAGCATTCCCGAAACGGAAACGGCGGTCCATAGCCTTGCCGATGTGGTGAGTGTGCTGGAGGGCGCAAGCGAGGTTCTGTTGGCCGGGCAGGTTTATCAATATGCGCATTTGGTGAAGTTTGAGCAGGGCCGCATTGAAATGCGCCCGGCAGAGCATGCGCCGCCAAAAATGACGCAGGATTTGGGACGCGTGCTTAGCGCTGTAACAAATATGCGCTGGGTTGTCTCTATCTCCGGCGCTGCGGGTGCACCGACTCTGGCTGAACAAGCCGAAGCGGCCCGCCAGCAAGAGGTTTCAAATATTCTCCAGATGCCCGTGATGAAAGAGGTTATGGAGGTCTTTCCTGAAGCCGAGCTTGTCGATATTATAGAGTTGAAAAAGGATTAATGCACTTGTCATCCCGAGCGAAGTCGAGGGATCGGGAGTGCTTGATAGATTTAAGATTTCTCCGCTTCAGCCGAATGGTATTCGGCTTTCGGTCGAAATGACAATTTTGTTTAAAAGGGACAGTAGAGATGATCAATATTCAGAAAATGATGCAGCAAGCCCAGCAGGTGCAATTCAAAATGCAGGAATTGCAGGAAAAGTTGAAGGATATCGAGGTTGATGGTGAGGCCGGCGGCGGTCTGATTAAGGTTGTCATGACCTGTGACGGGCGCGTAAAATCGCTCGATGTTGCCGCCGAAGCGGGCGAGGATAAAGAAACGATGGAAGATTTGATCATCGCTGCCATCAACAATGCGACCGATGCCAAGGAAGCCCGCGTTCAGGACGAAACCAAAGCCGTAATGAGCGAAATGGGCCTGCCTGAAGACGCAAAACTACCGTTTTAATCAATGACTCAAGCACAAAAAGGATGCGAAGACGGAATCATCTGGATTGCATCCTATCCTAAATCCGGGAATACATGGCTGCGGCTTTTGCTTGGCAATTATTTCTATGCCAAGGATGCGCCGCTGACGATCAATACCATCCAGAAAGTCATTAAGGGCGATGTCAGTGCGGCGCTTTACCGACCTGTGTGCAAGGATAAGGGCTGGAGTTTCAAAAAATCGATTGATGATGTGACAAAGCGCGAGTATTTTATGCGCGCCTATATCAGGAGCGCCGCCGGAACGCCGTTTCTAAAAACCCATAGCTGCTTTCATGTGCAGGAAGGTGTGCCGTATTTTGCAGAGGGCTATACCAAGGGCTTTATCTGCATTGTGCGCGACCCGCGCGATGTGGCCTGTTCTTACGCGCGGCATCTGGGTGTGGATATTGACGGGGCGCTGGAGCGGATGAGCAATAAAAAATATGCGGTTATTTCGGATGAGGGGAAGAGCGAATTTATCTCTTCATGGGATGCACATGTGAACAGTTTCGCCCAAACAGGCTTTCCGACCATGGTTATCCGCTATGAAGATTTGCTAAACAACACCAAGCAGGTTTTTGGCAGCGTCATTCAAAATTTGACCGGCGGGGTTGATGAGGCCAAGCTGGATTTTGCGGTGGAGCATTCGGATTTTGCCGTTTTGCAATCGCAGGAAAAACAGGAAGGATTTCTTGAAGCGTCCTCAAAAAATGACAGGTTTTTTGAGCGCGGGCGCGCGGGCGGGTGGAAAGATACATTAAGCGCGAAGCAGGCGAAAGCGGTCGAAGAGCGTTTCGGCAAAGTGATGAAAAATTTGAAGTATTTATAGGCGTTACATATGAAGCTTATTACCTGGAATATTAATTCTGTACGTCTGCGCATTGGTTTGGTGGAGCGCGTGCTGAAAGACTACAATCCTGATGTTTTGTGTTTGCAGGAAACCAAATGCCCGGACGAGCATTTCCCGCTGCAACAAATTCAGGATATGGGTTATGAGCACGTGCATTTTCAGGGTATGAAAAGCTATAACGGGCTGGCGATTATCTCGCGCGTGCCTTTCGTCGCCAAGGATTGCCATGATCGCGTTGGCCGCGATGATTGCCGCCATATCTCTGCGGGTTTTAAAGACTTTGATCTGCATAATCTCTATATTCCGGCGGGCGGGGATGAGCCCGATCCGAAGGTCAATGACAAATACAAGCACAAGCTGGATTTCGTTGAGGAGATGACCGATTGGTTTGCCGATGCGTACACTCTCGATAAACCCGTTGTGGCGCTGGGGGATTTTAACATCGCGCCGTATGAGCATGATGTCTGGTCGCATAAGCAGCTGTTGAAGGTTGTGTCGCATACGCCGCCGGAGACGGAGCGCCTCGCGAAGATGCTCGGTTCTCTTGATTGGATCGACAGCGCGCGCCATTTCATTCCCGAAGAGGAAAAAACCTATAGCTGGTGGAGTTACCGCAACCGCGATTGGAAAAAATCAAACCGTGGGCGCAGGCTCGATCACATCTGGGTGACGCAGCCCTTAAAGCCTGCGCTCAAAGCTTATGATGCGCCGAGCGATGTGCGCGATTGGGAAAAACCATCAGACCATGTGCCGGTTATTCTCGATCTGGATTTGAAGAAAGCGGCTTAGGCGCTTTTTCTATTTTTCCGGCGGCGAGAATATCGCTGTGCTCGGCATATTGTGCAATCACCGCATAGCCATCGGCGGGAAAATCTGCAAGCGGCACATTCAAATTGCGGTATTCACCGTCCCATTCCAGCAGCTTTTTAATCTCGGTAACGATATTGATGTAGTGATGCCCCTCCCCGGTGAGCAGGGTCGCCATATCTTTTTCTTCTTCTTGTTTTTTATAGGCTAGCAGCCACACATCGACGGGTTTGTCTTCTGCAAAACGAAGATGAGGCAGCGCGATGTGCAGGCTGTCTTCGTCAAGGGCAAGGGCCACAGCTCGAACCGTGTCGAGCGAGTGGGCGAGCGCCAGAGCATCGCGCACAATATTTTCGCGCGTTCCGCTCGTGTCAAAACGCCCGTTAATCACAACCTGCGGCGTGCCCGCTTCGGTCATCACATGCTCGCTATATTGGTCATAGCGGTAGTCGCAAAAATGCTTGGAGTGCGGGTCCTGAATGCGGTTGTCAAAGAAAGTGAGGTGGCAGCTCAGCGCGATTAAGTTTTCATGGTTGAGCTGCGCGATTTTTTCGAAAATTTCATCCGCGGCCACCGCGTCACCGCATCCGGCGGATGTAAAAAGCTCATAGACGGCGATATTGTCTGCGGCTTTGGCGGGCGCGTGTAAAACAAGCCCCAGCAACAGCGTCAATATAGCCGTAATTTTAGAAAAACCCCTCATGGGTCTATTGTAGCATTTCTTGCCAAAAGCTGCGAAACCATATTATATACGCCTCGATGAAAAACATGCCTCAACATACAGATATAAAAGCTGCCCCGACTGTCGGGATGATCTCGCTTGGCTGCCCCAAGGCGCTGGTGGATTCCGAGCGCATTATTACCAAATTGCGCTCTGACGGCTATAATCTAACCGATGGGGCCGAAGGGGCGGACCTTGTGGTTGTCAATACCTGCGGGTTCCTCGATAGCGCCAAGGCCGAAAGCCTGAATGTCATTGGGCAAGCCATGAACGAGAATGGCCGCGTGGTTGTAACGGGCTGTATGGGCGGTGAGCAGGCCGATGAGGTGCTGGCGGCCTATCCGAATATTCTGGCGATTACCGGCGCGCATCAGTATGAACAGGTGGTTGAGGCGGTGCATGAGCACCAGCCGATTGAGCATAGCCCGTACGTGCATATCACGCCGCCGGAGGGTTTAAGGCTGACCCCGCGTCATTATGCCTATTTGAAGATTTCGGAAGGGTGTAACAACCGCTGCAGCTTTTGTATTATTCCGTCTTTGCGCGGGGATTTGGTATCGCGCCCGATTCACCGAGTTTTGCATGAAGCCGAGCAGTTGGCCGCGGCGGGCGTGAAGGAAATTTTGGTGATTTCGCAAGATACGAGCGCTTACGGCGTTGATATCAAATATGCCGAGAGTCCGTGGAAGGGTGTACGTGTCCCCGCCAAGTTCTATCAATTGTGCGAAGAGCTAGGGAAACTGGGGATTTGGGTGCGGTTGCACTACGTCTATCCTTACCCGCATGTCGATCAGGTGATCCCGCTGATGAATGGTGGTGGTATATTACCCTATCTCGATATTCCATTCCAACATGCCAGCCCGCAAGTGCTTAAAAATATGCGCCGTCCGGCCCATCAGGAAAAGACATTGGCGCGGATTCAAAAATGGCGTGAAATCTGCCCTGAGCTTGTGCTGCGCTCGACTTTTATTGTTGGGTTTCCTGGTGAAACGGAAGAGGATTTCGAGTTCTTATTACAGTGGCTGCGCGAGGCGCAGATCGACCGCGCGGGGGCGTTCCAGTATGAGCCGGTGAAAGGCGCGAAATCGAATGCGCTGGAGGGCCAAGTGCCCGACGAAATCAAAGAGATTCGCTGGCAGCGCTTCATGGAGGTGCAGGAAGAAATAATGCAAAACAAAGCATTAGCCAAAATTGGCCAAAAAATAGAGTGCATTATCGATGAGGTGGGTGAGCCGGCTGAGGACGGCCATGTGGGCGCGGATGCGCGATCAAAGGCCGACGCGCCGGAGATTGACGGCACGGTTTTCCTGCGTGATGCGGGGCATCTAAACCCCGGCGATATCGTGAAGGTGAAAATTGAAGAGGCCAACGGATCGGATTTGTATGGAGTGCCCGTTTAAATATTATTTTTGACATAACCGTAAATCCCTCTTATGTTCGTCTTACCTGCACATAGAGAGTTGCTTAATTAAATGAGTACTGCTTCAGACTTTAATAAAGCCCCGAAAAGTGAAACTGTCCGCTTTATAGACATAGCGGAAGCAAAGAAAGCTGTATTAGGACAAAGTACGCTGTATTGCTTTTATGAAGATTCCCTAGAAATGTCTGTGCATGGGGCAAAGAGAGAGGATGGATCGTTTGTGCGTCCTTCTCATGAGTTTAGTCAAAGCCATCGCTCCGTAGAAGCAGGTATGGTTCAGCTGCTTTTAAAATATGACCCTAGTGCAGAGCAAATTTTAGTTGAAGCTAAAGAGGCTTTAACAGACGAAATAGCTATTATTGCGGAGAATTTGTCTGATTTGTCCGCTGATCCGCTCTGGATGAATTTACCATACCTTGGCGAGCAGCTCGCTTTTATAGAGAATCTTAAAGCGGATAAAACCGAAAATTATTTTGAAGAAGAGGATCATGCCTTAAAAATTGCGGCAGACATTATGCTGGGGCAAGAGCTTTACAAAGACGAGGAGGGTTTTGAACCCTTATCTGATTATGCTGAAGAATATCCTGATGTTTTGAAATTTCTTGCGGAACAAAAGGATGCAATTGCGCGCCGCCTTGAGGAAAAAAAGCAACACAACCAAATTCATGAGAAATTTTGGTTTGAACCGCGGGATGCCCTGAAATCTGATGGGTTTTGGGAGAGTGTGCGGATTACCATTTCTGTTGAGAAAGCGCTATTGGAAAAGATTAAAAGCGATTTAACCAATCAGCCTGAATTGGAACAAACAATTTAAAATGTTTGTGTTTAATCTACGTTGACACATTCGACAGGATCTCTCATAACTCTTTTCATGCGCAATTTTCTGCACGTATTTCTGATTTTTTGCTTTGTGCTGGTGAGTGTCTCTCCGGCCTGTAAATTTATTTCCGGGCAATTGACCGAGATTTGCGGCGCGGATGGCAGCGTTAAGTCCATGTCCGTTCCGCAAGAGCTGTTGGCGTTTTTGCCCGACCAAGGTGATGACCAGCCCCATGACGAGGACGAGCATTCCCTTAAACAGGATTGTATGTTCTGTTTTGCGCACACGCATTTCCAAGCCGCGCTGCCGACACTTGAAACCGTGCAGCCCCTTAACATGGAACGTGAGTATTTCGCGCGCCTGAATAGCGATTTTATTTACCGCCACGCCCGGCTCTATCAGCCGCGCGGCCCGCCCGTATCCTCTTAAAAATATTTCTTCTAAATATCTGAAATTTTTTGACCCTCAATAAGGAGGATACGATTATGCGCATTCGCATATTTTTAATGACCGCAGGTTTGATGGCCTGCACCACAATCAACACCGCGCAAGCGTGTGAAATTTGTAATCAAAGTGAATCACAAACCAATGAGATGCATTTCAAAGCAAGCTCTCATGCGCCGATTGGCGTGATGGGCGACCACAGGCACAAGGCCGGGGAGTGGATGCTCTCTTACCGCTTTAAGCATATGGAGATGGCGGGCAACCGCGACGGCACGGACGATCTGTCGGTGGCGGATGTTCTCACCTATGCCAACCCCAATCCCGGTCCGGCGAATTTGCGCGTTGTGCCGACAAAAATGGGCATGGATATGCACATGTTCGGGGCGATGTATGCGCCAACCGATTGGCTGACCCTGATGGCGATGGGGATGTATATGGACAAGGATATGGACCATATCACCTATAACATGCCTGCCACGGCGGAGCTGGGCCGCTTTACGACGCGCGCGAAGGGCTGGGGCGATACCTCTTTTACCGGCCTTGTGCGCCTGTATGAAGACGGAACACATAAGCTGCATTTGAATGCAGGGGTGAGCGTTCCAACGGGCTCAATCAAGGAGGAAGACGAGGTTCTCACGCCGATGAATACCCGCACCACACTGCGCCTGCCTTATGCGATGCAGCTTGGGACAGGCACGTATGACGCACTGCCGGGCGTGACCTACAGCGGCCATGATGAAAAGTGGATTTGGGGTGCGCAATATAGCGCCCGCATCCCGCTGGAGGATGAAAATGATCAGGGCTATGCCTGGGGTAACAAGCACAGCGTTTCGGCCTGGGCGGGCTATGAATGGGCGCCGTGGATCAGTACATCTGCGCGCTTAACGGGAACACGCCAAGGCAAAATCAAGGGCAGTGATTCCCAGATTGCCGCACCCGTGCAAACGGCTGATCCTGAGAATTACGGCGGGCGGGCGCTGGATTTAGGGCTGGGCGTGAATCTGCTCGGAACGCGCGGTGCGCTGAAAGGCCAGCGTGTTGCCTTTGAGATTGAAGCACCGCTCTACCGCGATCTGAACGGCCCGCAGCTGGAAACAGATTGGACCGCTACAGTTGGCTGGCAATACGCCTTTTAAAAACTTTTTAAATATGGCGGATCTTTAAAAAAGGGTCCGCCATATTTTTTATGTCCTTAAAAAAAGCAGGCTTTTAATCTTTTTTTAACCTTTATTCTCTAAAAGTTAATTAACCATAAAAATTAAATAAAATTTTATTGAGTAATAGAGGTGTAAAATGAATACGAGTGTTACCGACCCGAAAAAGGGTCCAAAGTCGGAATCCGTTCAAGTATCCCGCAATCAAATCAATTACGCATTTAATGAAGACATCACCAAGGCCTATCTTACGCCCTATACAAGTGCGGATGGTGCCAGCGGCAAAGTATTCTTCACCGTGAGCGAGCCGGAATGGGCACGCGACGACGCGAAGGCTTATCCACGCGGCACTCTGGCCTTTATTCCGGGACCGAATGAAACCGCCGAAACATACATGGATAAGATTGAGGAATTCACCGATGCGGGCTTTCGCGTTGTAACGATGGATTTGCCGGGGACGGGGTATTCGTCGCGCGATGCCGTTGTCGGTCAGGAAAATGTTTTGCACATCGCATCCGTTCAACAATATTCCGATGCTGTGCAGAAAGTACTGAACGAGGTTGACGCGCTCTATGATAAAACGCCTGGTGGTTTGACATTGGTGAGCAGTTCTTTAGGCTCTGTCGTGGCGCAGGAGGTTTTGCGTGATATGCCGGCGGGAACAGTGAATTCCTATGTGGCGGTCAACCCGGTTCACGATATGGATTTCAAAAATTACGGAATTTTGCCGAGTAATAATTTTAGACAGCGCCTTATTCCCTATGACGTTGATTCAATCGATCCTTACGCGGACAGCAAAGATGATATTGTCAGGCTGACCGGTAAATATCTGGAGGCTCTGACCAATGACGATCCGGCGCGCTGGACGCGCGGTTATACCGATGTGTTTGCCAAGGCTGTATCGGCCAATAGAAGCGATCGCGATGTGTTTTTCAGGTTGCTGAAAAACAACGATATCAATGTCGGCGTTGTTTATGATGATGAGATTGATGGCCTGTTCGATGCGCATGATTATTTTGAGTTCGATACGCTCAATTGGTCTGAAGAAGCGCAAGCTTCCGGTATTGATATTGTGCGCTCGGAACTGGGCGGCGAGGGCCCGGATTTGTTGTTTAACCCCAAGCGCGCGGACGAGGTGAATGGTGCAATTTTATCGACGATGCGCCGCGGTTCATTGTTTGTTGATCTGACGGAAAAGCTGAAGACCGTTCATCGTGTTGAGTGGGACCAAGTGCCGGCATCTGCCCGCAAAGAGCTTCAAAAAGCTCTGGAGAGCTCGGGCTATTCTGTTGGGCCGACAGGGATTGACGCTCGGCCGCGTTATGGCGGCGTCGCCTTTACCGAGCATGCCATTGCCAAGTTTTTGATCGATGCGGACGCGGCCGGAAAGCTTTGTGATGGGAAAGGTTCTATCAAGCTCTCTGATTTGAAAAATGCGGATTTTGCGCCGGATAAAATCAGGGAAATCGTAAACAATACGGACTTTAAAAAGCCGAAGGTGAAATTGGATCCTGTCGAAGCGGTTTCAGGAAAAGCACTGATTTCTAATCAGCCGAGCCCTTAAAAATCGCTGCAGCGGCCATTGACATCCCAGTCGCCGAAGCGTGTCGGTTCAGGGCGGTTTTCAAAGCCGCCCTTTTCTTCGGGTAGGTCTTTATGTTCGCTTTTGGGCTCTTTTGCCTTTTCGGGGGCTTTTTCCGCTTTAGGGCTTGGTTTTTGTGTGCTCATACATCATATTTAGGGCACAAGCACCTTAAAGAGAAGAGCGAATGAGCCAAAATATCAAAGAAATTATGAAACCCTTCCGCGATCGCATTGATGCGATCGATGAAGAGATCATTGCACTTTTGCGTAAACGCTATGATGTGATTGAAGAGGTTGGCGTTTTTAAAACCGACAACGGCATTGCGCCTGTCCTGCAAGACCGCGTAGATGCGGTGCGCGAGCGCGCGGCCACAATGGCGGCCGAGCAGGGGCTGGATGAAGATTTTATCCGCCATCTTTATGCGCAGTTGATCGAGCATAGCTGTGATCTGGAAGATCAGATCATGACGCGCCTTAAATCCAAAAAAGCGTCCTAAGCGCTATGTCCGGCTCGAGCTCAACCCCCAGACCCCCCGATGCCAATGAACATGATCTTTTTGCCGATCATGAGGGCGGAGACGATGTGCCAGCAGGCGATATGCTGGCCGCGCGTCAGGTGTGTCTAAATTTGCTCAATGTCGTTTTGGGACAAAAACAATCGCTGGATAGTGCGCTGGAGCGCGATGATGATTTTCGTACACTACCTTCGCGCGATCGCGCCTTTGCGAGAATGCTGGTGGCGACCACGCTGCGCCGTTTGGGGCAGATTGATGATCTGATTGCCAAGGCGGAGAATAATCCGACCCCGAAAAATATTACGCTGAAAAATATTTTGAGGATGGGCGTGGCGCAGATCATGTTTATGGATGTGCCCGATCATGCGGCGGTGGACACCTCGGTCCGGCTGGCGGATGCGGCTGAGATGGACCGGCAAAAGGGCTTTGTGAATGGGTTGTTACGTACTATGACGCGCAGCGGCCGCGAATGGATGTCAAAGCAGGACGAGGCGCGTCTGAACACGCCCGAATGGTTGCTTAAGACCTGGATTGAGGATTATGAGCTGCGCGGCGCGGCCAACATTGCCAAGGCCAATCTAGCCGAAGCGCCGCTGGATATTACGATCAAGAATGAAGCGGACCGCAATTACTGGCAGAGTAATTTTAAGGCGACGCAAATTGGCGCGGGAACGTTGCGCGTGCCCTCCGGCGGCGCGGTGCATGAGCGCGAGGGCTTTGATGACGGTATGTGGTGGGTGCAAGATGCGTCCGCGGCGATCGCTGCCAGCCTGTTCGGGGATGTGAAGGATCAGACGGTGCTGGATTTATGCGCCGCGCCCGGCGGCAAGACGATGCAGCTGGCCGCGCGCGGAGCGCATGTGATTGCGGTGGACCGCTCGGCCCAGCGCATGAAACGTCTGCGGCAAAATCTGGAGCGGGTACGCCTGGGGGATCGCGTGGAGACCATGATTGCGGATGCGGCGACCCTGAAACCAAAGGAGCCGCCGCGCTTTATTTTGCTCGATGCGCCGTGCACGGCCACAGGCACAATTCGCCGCAACCCCGATGTGCCGCATCTAAAACAGCCCGAGGATATGGAGCGCCTGACCTTTGTGCAGGCAAATATTTTGGAGGCGGCGTATAACATGCTCGCGCCCGGCGGAACGCTGATTTACTGCACCTGTTCCCTGCAAAAAGTTGAGGGAGAGTATCAAATTCTGCGCCTGTTTGAAGCGCATCAGGATGCCTACAAAGTGCCGATCACGGCCGATGAGGTGGGCGGCTTGGATGAGGCGGTGACCGAGAATGGGGATTTGCGTATCTTGCCGTGTCATCAGGCGGCGCTGGGCGGTATGGATGGGTTTTTCATCGCGCGCATAACCAAGATCGCTTAGCCTTCGCCCTTTTATCTCTGATAGCGTTAAATCTCAGCTTGCGTATGACGTAATACGCGTCGCTTCATTTGCCTTGTCAGGGAAAAAAGTACTTTGGCTGGTACGTATTTGTTTTTTTCTTGCATAGATTGTTTGTTTTTCATATCGTTCCCTTAACCACACATGATTGAGGACTAAGTTTGATGAAAAAAACGTTTTTTAAGGCCGCTTTGGCAACTGCAACGCTTTTGACGACGGCGTGCAGCAGTTTTAAAAACTTACAATCTTCAGACATTGATCCTATTTCGCTTGAAGGCAAAAGAGCGTTTGTTTTGTATTACGGCTTCAAGAATGCGCATGACTTTGAATATGAAGAACTAACAGATAATTGTGATGAACTGAAAACCGGGCAAGAGTATCGGTGTGAATGTGAGGCGAATGATGCACGAGAGGCCTTTGATGATGTCTACCGCATTATTCAAATGGGTAAATTTGAGGAAGCATGTCTGGTAGTTGTAGACAGTTCTGGAAACTCTATAATGCAAATACATTTTGAGCACGATAAAAGAGCGCCCGGCGGCGTGAAAACGAAATCGAACTGGATGGTTCCCGGTGCTCCGACCAGAGGTAACAGAAACGTTGAAGGTGTTTCTATGCGAGATTCTAGGCAAGGTCCTGTAAGAGACTCTGATCAAGGTCCTGAATTTAAGTGATTTTTCACTCTGCAAGCTTGCGTCGACGGGGCGCTTAGCGTTATAGTATCTATAACACGGAAAGTTATTCACAGACTTATCCACTCTTGTTAAGAACTCTAAGCCTATGCCACAGCAAAAAACCCGCATCGCCCCTTCCATTCTCTCCTCCGATTTCTCGAAATTGGGCGAGGAAGTGCGCGCGATTGACGAGGCGGGTGCGGATTACATTCATATCGATGTGATGGACGGGCATTTCGTGCCCAACCTGACTTTCGGCGCGCCAGTGGTTAAAAAAATCCGCCCGCACACCAAAAAAGTTTTCGATGTTCATTTGATGATCGCCCCGGTTGATCCGTTGATTGCGGATTTCGTGGATGCGGGTTCAGATATTATTACTGCGCATGTTGAAGCCGGACCGCATATTCACCGCACGCTTCAGGCAATTAAGAGCCACGGCGTAAAAGCGGGCGTGTCGCTCAACCCCTCAACCTCGATTGAATCGATCAAGCATGTCATGGATATGGTTGATCTGATTTTGATTATGACGGTCAATCCCGGTTTTGGCGGGCAGAGCTTTATTCCTCTGCTCGATAAAATCGCAGCTGTGCGTGCGATGATTGATGCAACCGGGCGCACGATTGATTTGCAGGTTGATGGCGGCATTAACGATCAAACGGCCAAGCAATGTGTTGAAGCGGGTGCGGATCTTCTGGTCGCGGGCAGCTATGTTTTCGGCGGCGGACCCGGCGAATACGCAAACAGAATTAAGGCGCTGCGGGGGTAGGAACGCCGTCATGAGTGCGCAGATTTTCAAAACCATTCAAAAAGCGGCTAGCACGATGGCCTATAACAGCTTCGTTTATAATTGGAGCTTAAAAGGCGCGGTGGCCGATCACTTGCTGGTCAAGCCGGTTGATCCGTGGCCGGGCGATGCGGAAGCTGCGCGCGCATTGTGCGGCGGGGCCTTTACAATTGATCATGATGTGCTCGACCCGCATGGCCACTGGGAGCCTGCCGTGGCCTCGCCGATTTGGATTTCGCATATGCATGGATTTACGTGGTTGCGTGATTTGCGCGCGCTGGGCGGGGATCATGCGCGCAAAGTGGCGCGCTCCATGATTGAGAGCTGGGCGCTGAATTATAAAACATGGTCGGAAACTGCGTGGGCGCCGGGTGTGACGGGTGAGCGCGCGGCGATGTGGATTGCGCTGTTCGAATTTTTCGGTGTCAGCGCGGATGATGATTTTCAGGATTTATATTTCGAAAGTCTGACCAAGCAGGCCCGGCATTTATCACGGATTTTACCCGGTGATGCGTATGGGCTGGAGCTGCTTAAAGGTGTGAAGGGTTTGCTCTATGCTGGCCTTGCGTTTGAGGGGTATGAGGCGTGGGCCGAGCAGGCGCTGGATATCCTTAAAGATGAAATCAAAGTTCAAATTTTGGGTGACGGTGCGCATATCTCGCGCTCTCCGGCGCAACTTTTGGACGCGTTGATGATCTTGCTTGATATCCGCAGTGCCTTGAACTCTGCGGCCTATCCATGCCCGGAAAGCCTGCAACATGCGATTGATAAGATGGGTCCGGCTCTGCGTTTCTTCCGCTACAGCGATAAGCATTTCGCGCTGTTTAACGGCGCGCAGGAAGCGCCCGTGAAGGGCGAGGATTTGGTTGATTGCGTTTTGGGGCAAGCCAATGTGCGCGGCAAAGGGCTGCAGAGCCTGCCCTGCGCCGGGTATGAGCGCGTTTCAATGGGGCGTACGGTCCTTCTTTTTGATGGCGGCAAGGCTCCGCCCTATCCGCATGAGCGCGAAGCGCACGCTGCGCCGCTAGCCTTTGAGCTGTGTCATGGCAAGGAGCGGATTTTTGTGTCCTGCGGTACGCATCCGACCAGTGAAGATTGGCGCGACTCATTGCGCTCGACCGCAGCTCATAGCGCGGTAACGCTTGATCATCGCAATGCTTATGAGATTGGTGCGGGCGGGCATTTTATGCGCCGGACCAAAGACATTGATATCATCCGCGAAGAAAATAAAGATGCTGCCCTGTTGGAAGGATCGCACGATGGCTATGTGTCTGTGAACGGCATGACGCACCGCCGCCGTTTATTCCTAAGTGATGGTGGCCATGATTTGCGCGGTGAGGATTTATTCACCTCGAATATCGGCAAGCCGATTGAAGCGCTGGGGCGCCCGGTTGATGTTGCTGTGCGGTTCCACATTCACCCGCGCGTGCAGGTCTCGCTGGTGAAGGATGATGAGGAAGCGCTGCTGCGGCTGCCCAACGGGATTGGTTGGCGCTTTAGTTTTTCGGCCGGGCATTTGGCGCTGGAGGATAGTATCTATCTGGGCCAGGGCGCACATCCGCGTAAGACCAAACAATTGGTTATTTATGGCCAAATAACTGAAGATACTGCTAAAATTAAATGGGCACTGCACCGCGAAGGTTAGGGTGCTCTAAAATTTTTTTACAGTCTTGTTTAAAAAGTTCTTGCTTTGTTCTCTTTTTGCGGGCAAAGTTTTTTTATGGCGAAGGCGCAAAAATCATATAGCTGTCAATCTTGTGGTGCGATCACATCAAAGTGGTCCGGCAAGTGTGAATCATGCGGGGAATGGAACTGCATTATCGAAGAGGTTATTCAGGCCGCGCCAAAGGGATTGGGTGGACGCACGAAGGGCCGACAGATTGAATTTGTCGCGCTGAGCGGGGAAAACGGCAAAATCTATCCGCGCCATAAAACAGGTATTCAGGAATTTGACCGGGTGACGGGCGGCGGGCTTGTGCCCGGCTCGGCGACATTGATTGGCGGTGATCCGGGGATCGGCAAATCGACTCTGTTGTTGCAGGCGGTGTGCGCGATGGCCAAGGGCGGTGCACGGTGCTTGTATGTGTCGGGTGAGGAATCGGTGGATCAGGTGCGTATGCGCGCCAGCCGGATGCATCTGGCTGATGCGCCGGTGGAGCTGGCAAGCGCGACCAATGTGCGTGATATTGTGGCTTCGGTTGAGGGTGGCGGCGATAAACCCGTTTCGATACTCATCATCGATTCTATTCAGACCATGTTTATTGATTCAATCGACTCTGCGCCCGGAACGGTGACGCAGGTGCGTACATCCGCGCAGGAAATCATTCGCACCGCCAAGGCCAAGGGCGTGGCGGTGATTTTTGTTGGCCATGTGACTAAGGACGGGCAAATAGCCGGTCCGCGCGTGCTGGAGCATATGGTGGATACGGTGCTGTATTTTGAAGGCGACCGCAGTCATCAATTCCGTATTTTGCGCGGGGTGAAAAACCGCTTCGGACCGACCGATGAGATTGGGGTGTTTGAGATGGCGGGCGCGGGACTGGTGGAGGTTGCGAATCCGTCCGAGCTATTTCTCTCACAGCGCGCATCGGATGTTGCGGGCAGCGCCGTTCTGGCCGCGCTTGAGGGGACGCGCCCCTTGTTGGTTGAGGTGCAGGCGCTCGTGGCTCCCTCTTCACTGGCCGCACCCCGCCGCGCTGTGCTGGGTTATGATCATAACCGTTTGGCGATGATCGCGGCCGTACTGGAGACGCGCAGCGGGATATCGCTTTCGGGTCATGATATCTTTCTTAATATTGCGGGCGGGATCCGCATTCATGAACCGGCGGCGGATTTGGCCGTGGCCGCGGCGCTCATCAGCGCGCTGAGCGGTAATCCCTTGCCCGCGGAGACCGTGTTTTTTGGTGAGATCGGCTTGGCCGGGGAAATTCGCCAGGTTGCGCAGCCTGATCTGCGCCTCAAAGAAGCGGCGAAGCTGGGTTTTGGTGAGGGCGTTGTTCCCGCGCTTAAAAACAAGAATAAGGGCGCAAAACCGCCGGAAAATATTCGTATCTGTGCGGTGAAGCATATTCACGAAATTGCCGATATGTTTGCGGGCGGCGATGTTCAAAAAATTCGCGCCCGCTCGGCCTAAGTTTTATGCTCTGATTTTGCTCAAGAACCTTGCTTTTTCAGTAGGTTTTCCTTATGTATACCCCTTCTGATAACAAGCGCGCGCGCTTTTTAATCTGTGAGGCCGTTTCATGATCGTAGATATTCTTGTCGGAGCCGTTCTTTTGGTTTCTGCCATTATCGCTTTCGTGCGCGGTTTTATTCGCGAAGTTCTGACAATTGCCGGTGTGGTTGGCGGCTTGGCCGCGGCCTATGCGCTGGGCGGTTTTTTCTCACCTGTTGTGTTGGGCTGGCTGGGCGGTGCGGGAACGGAAGACGAGCCGAACCTGTTGTTTGATGTTGTTCCCTATCCGATTTTGGCCCAAGTCATAGCCTATGGTGCGATTTTCATCATTGTTATGATCTTGATTTCCGTGGCCAGTCACTTTCTGGCGGAAGGCGTTAAGAATATTGGCCTTGGCGCAATCGACCGTACGCTGGGCGTGTTCTTTGGTTTGGCACGCGGAATTTTACTGCTTGGTCTTTTGTACCTGCCGGTTCATATGCTGATTGAGAAAGACACCAAGGCACGTTGGTTTGAAAACAGCCACGCGCATATCTATCTAGAAAAAACAGCGGAAGTAATCGCGAAATTCATCCCCTCCGACACGGTTGAGGGCATGGAGGAAGATACCAATACAGTTGGCGATGCGATCAGCACGCGCAAGAAGCTTGAAGAGATGAAGCTGTTGCGCAAAAAGGCTGAAGAAGGAACATTGAGCGAAGAAGACGAGAAAAAGCTTTAGGGCTATGATGAAGAATTCCGTGATAACATGGATCGTCTGTTTGAAGAGCAGACAGGAGGGCAGTATAATGAATGAAATGCCTTTTGATTTTGATGATGACAAACTGCACGAGGAATGCGGCGTTTTCGGGATTTACGGTCACGAAGATGCGGCGGCGCTGACCGCGCTCGGCTTGCATGCCCTGCAGCACCGCGGTCAGGAAGCGTGCGGCATTGTCACCTATGACGGCAAGGATTTTCACGCGCACAAGGCGATCGGTCTGGTTGATGCGACCTTTAGCAAAGCGTCTGTGATTGATAAGCTGGCCGGTGAAATTGCCATCGGTCATAACCGCTATTCCACAACCGGGGAGCCTTCGCTGCGCAATGTGCAGCCCATGTATGCCGATATGGGTTTTGGCGGATTTGCTGTGGCGCATAACGGGAATTTGACGAATGCTGAAATGCTGCGCAAGGAGTTGGTGAAGCGCGGATCAATCTTTCAATCGACCAGCGATACCGAGGTGATTGTGCATCTAGTCGCGCTGGCGCAGCAAGACAACATTCCCGATAAAATTATCCATGCGGTGAAACAGATTAAGGGCGCGTATTCTCTGGTTGCCAATACAGGCGGGCAGGTGATTGGTGTTCGTGACCCTTACGGTATTCGCCCGTTGGTGCTCGGTGTTTTGGGTGATGCGCATGTGCTGGCCTCTGAAACCTGCGCGCTGGATATTATAGGCGCGGATTATGTGCGCGATATTCAGCCCGGCGAGTTGGTGGTTTTGAACAACAAGGGTGTGACCTCACTCTTCCCGTTCGAGAAAAAGCCCTCACGCTTTTGTATTTTCGAATATGTGTATTTCGCGCGTCCGGACAGTTTCATGGAAAACAAATCGGTTTACGAGACGCGTAAGCGCATCGGTGCGCAGCTCGCTAAGGAGAACCCGGTTGAGGGCGCGGATCTGGTTGTGCCTGTCCCTGACAGTGGAACGCCTTCCGCGATCGGCTATGCCGAGGAAAGCGGTATTCCGTTTGAGCTGGGTATTATCCGCAATCACTATGTTGGACGTACTTTCATTGAGCCAACCGATAAAATTCGCCATCTGGGTGTGCGCCTGAAGCACAATGCGAATAAAGCTTATCTGAAAGATAAGAGCGTCATTTTGGTTGATGACTCCATCGTGCGCGGAACAACTTCGCGCAAGATTGTTGATATGGTGCGCGAAGCGGGTGCGCGGGAGGTGCATATGCGCATTTCCTCGCCGCCGACAAAAATGAGCTGTTTTTACGGTATTGATACGCCCTCAAGCGAGGAACTGCTGGCGCACACAAAAACGCCGGAAGAAATTTGCGAATATATCGGTGCGGATTCACTGGCCTATATCTCCCTTGATGGGCTGTACACGGCTGTTGCTGATGTGAAGCGCAACGGCAAAGCGCCGCAATATTGCGATGCGTGCTTTACCGGCGAATACCCGGTCGAGCTGACCGATATGAATGCAAAGAACGGCCAGAGCAAGGTTACGGATTTGCGCGACCGCCAATCTAAAAAGCAATAAGGATTTTTTATGAGTGTGGATTTATCAGGCAAGACAGCACTGGTCACAGGCGCGTCGCGCGGCATTGGCGCGGCCGTAGCCAAGGGCCTGGCCGGAGCGGGCGCACATGTTATTTTGCTCGCGCGCACGCAAAGCGGTTTGGAAGCGGTTGATGATGAAATTCGCGCGGCCGGTGGCAGTGCAACGCTGATCCCGATGGATTTGCGGCGCTTGGAAAAGGTGGATCAGCTGGGGCCCTCGATTCTTGAGCGCTTTGGCGGTCTTGATATTCTGGTTGGTCATGCGGGAATGCTGGGACCCTTAACGCCCGCGCATCAGGTATCGCCTAAGGATTGGCAGAAAGTTATGAGCGTGAATTTCGAAGCAAATGTGAGATTGGTTCATACGCTTGATCCTTTGCTGCGCAATGCGGATCAGGGGCGGATTGTTTTTACCACGGCCGGAGATTATGCCGTCGATGGTCTGGCCTATTGGGGGCCGTATATGGCGAGTAAAGCAGCCCTTAATGTCTTTGCCAAAACATATGCTCAGGAAGTGCGCCGGACGAATATGAAGATCAATCTTCTTTATCCCGGCCCGGTCGATACGGCGATGCTGCGCGAGGCTTTTCCAGGCAAAATAAAGATCAAAACAAAACAGCCTGAGGATCTGGTTGATGATTATCTCAGGCTGGTCTCCGATACATGCGATCAGCACGGCGATCTTGTTAAAATCAAATAATTAATGCCTATGCATAAGGGTTTTTGGAGCGTCTAACAAGAAGGCGTATGGGAACGCCCGGAATGTCATAGTCCTTACGCAACCCGTTTATGATGTAGCGTTTATAGGCAGCGGGAAGTTTGTCAGGACGAGAAACCCAAAGCGCGAAAGTTGGCGGGCGGGTTTTAATCTGTGCGATATATTTCATGCGGTTCTGGCGGCCAGCAACCAAGGGTGCGGGGTTGCGGCTTTCCATCATCGCCAGCCAGCGATTGAGCCTGCCTGTTGGTACGCGTTTATTCCAAACATCATAAGTTTGCAGCGCTTTGTAGAGAACCTTATCGATATTCTTACCGTTGAGCGCCGAGATGGTGGCGTAGGGAACGTCTTTGGTTTGAGCGAGAGAGGTTTCAAATTTATGTTCCAGTTCTTCTCTCGCATCGGTGCGGTCTTCAACGCAGTCCCATTTATTGACGGCGACGACAAGCGCGCGGCCTTCATCAATGATGTGCTCAGCAATTTGCAGATCCTGTTTTTCGAAAATTGCATTGCCGTCTAGAACGAGGATGACCACCTGTGCCAGACGAATGGCGCGCAGCGTATCATCGACTGACATTCTTTCGATGTTATCCTGCACGCGTGATTTGCGGCGCATTCCGGCGGTATCGACCAATTTGAATTTACGCCCTTCATATTGCCAATCGACGGTAATTGCATCGCGGGTGATGCCGGCTTCCGGCCCGGTCATAACGCGCTCATCCTGTACGATCGCGTTGAGCAGGGTCGATTTTCCAACATTGGGCCGTCCGACAATAGCGATTTTAATCGGGCGCTCAGGGTCGTCTTCTTCCTGTTCAAATTCGAAATCTTCGTCGCCTTCAATCACATCAATATTGTCGAAATTCTCATTATCTTCAGCGAGTGCTTCCTCTTCCTCGTCTTCATCCGGAAAGTGCGGAGAGAGCGCATGGTAAAGATCTTCCATGCCTACGCCATGCTCGGCGGAGATGGGGATCGGTTCGCCAAAGCCCAGCGCATAGGCCTCGCCCACGCCGCTGATTGAGGTTTTCTGGTTTTCGCATTTATTGACGGCAAGGATGATGGGTTTTTTCTGACGGCGTAAAAAGCCTGCGAAATGCTGATCCATCGGGGTCAGCCCTTCACGCCCGTCAATGACAAATAAAATTGCATCGGCCTGCGCCAGCGCGGCTTCGGTCTGGCGGCGCATGCGCCCCTGAATGGAGTCATCGAAATTTTCTTCAAGGCCGGCGGTATCGATAATGCGCATTGTGCGGTCGAATAAATGCCCTTCCGCTTCGCGCCAATCACGCGTTACGCCCGGCGTGTCGTCAACAATGGCCAGCTTCTTGCCCGCCAGACGGTTGAACAACGTGGATTTGCCGACATTCGGACGGCCTATGATTGCTAAAGAAAACATGGTGGGTGTTTAACCACAGATTGAATAAAATGAATAGATTTTTATTTTGGTTGGCTAACTTCAAGTTCAGTTTCAGCAGTTGCCACAAACGTATGATTTTGTAATAGGTCAACGGCGATTTTTGTTAACCCTTCTTTTCGAGGTATGATCCTAAATTCTGAGACAGCCACTTTTTCTTCGTTGAAAGATAACCTTACGTCTGGTGTTCCTTCTATGTCAATATCAGGGGCATCAACAAAGTAGGTAAATGTTTTCAAGAAGGGCTTCAAGAGAGACTTGTCGTTAAAATTTTCTGTGATCTTAACAGAGAATTCAAGTTTGTATAGTTTATCTACAATGAGAGGGTCTTGCTCAGACTTCTCAATTGCTAATTGCATGTCGGCGTTATAGGTTCCTTCTTTAAGCATGAATCTACTCCCTACTCAGTTATTTATAAGCTGTTAGTTTACCCTTCTCGCTCAGCAGGTATAAGACGCCGCCAGCTACAATCGGGGGAATGGCAACGGAACCGCCCGCATCCCATGAGCGGATGGTATCGCCGTTGTTTGGATCAATTTCGAGAACCAGACCGCCCTTGCCCGCGAGAATAAGGCGGCCACCGGCCATGATCGGTCCGCTCATGAAGAAATGCGGATCGCGATCTTCATTTTCAATCTTCTTAACCCAGCGGATGCTGCCTGTTTCACGACCCAGCGCCACCAGTTGATTTTCGGTGGTCAGCACAAAAACGTGATTACCGGCCACCCACGGCGTATTGCCGCTGCCGATTTCGCGTTGCCAGATGCGCGACCCTGTGCGTTCGTCAATCGCAACCATGCGTCCGCCAAAGCTGATGGCAAAAACAATACCCTTGTCGATAACGGGTAGGGCGCGAATATCGGAAATGCCCGAAAGGCCACCCAGCTTTTTTAGGTTGGATAAATTATCCGACCACGCGACAGAGCCGTTTTCAACGCGCAGGGCGGTTATTTCGCCGGAAGAAAAGGCCGGAATAACAACATCGTAATTGGCCGCCGGGCTAGCCGCGCCCAGAAGGCTGGCGGTTTCGCTGAAAGCCTGGTGTTCCCAGAGGGTGCTGCCGTCTTTCGCGTTGAGCGCTAGCAAGCGGTTATCCAAAGTTGTCACATATAGGCGGCCATTGAGCACTGTCGGCGCGGCGCGTGAAGGCGCCGGCAAACGGGTGCGCCAGAAAATTTCCCCATTCGCCGGATGCACGGCCAAAATCTCGTTATAGCCGTTGGCTACATAAAGAACGCCAGAGGCATAAGAGATGCCGCCGCTGATGACGTGGTCATCTTCTTCTTTATTGTCGATATTGGTTTCCCAGACTTGTTTACCGTTTTGAATATTAAAGGCGCGCAAATGCGATTTTGAATCGAGGGTAAAAATTTCACCATCAACCAGAACCGGGCTTGCGGTCAGGGGGATTTCATCGCTGCTGCCGGAGCCGATGCTGACACTCCAGATTTTTGTCAGAGCATCCGGGCTTAGATCCAAATTCTGCATGGAGTGGTTGGGATATCCTCCCGATTGCGGCCAGAAAGAATTTTTCCACGGTGCGGGTGCGATTAAACCTTGGGCTTCTAAAACCGCATCGTCAGGCTCAAGAACTTGTTCCAGCTCAAGTACGGAAATGCGCTCGCCTTCGAGCGGGATTTCTTCTTCATCGCCAAACATCGAACAGGCGGTGATCGATAGAGCAAGACCCAGCAGGGCTATGGTTTTTAAATGACGATACATGACTTAAGACGCGTTGTTGTTCCCACGCTCTTCATTTTGCTTGAGCGCGTAGATTTTTTCCAGAGCCTGCGCTTTGTTATACAGAGTTTCCGGCAAGGCCGGCGTATCCAGCACAGCGTTGAGATGCCTACGGGCGGTGGCATAATCTCCGGCCTGTGCACTCAAAACCGCAGCATCGAGGCGCGCATGGTGGCGCCACGGGCTTTTGCTGTTGCTCCACACGGATTTCAATTCACTTTGTGCGGACTCGTTGTCGGGGTTCAAATGAACAAGGCTTAGAACCGCGACATCGCGCAGCTGCGCAGGAATGGATTTGTCATTCGCTGCGCGCTCAAAAATCTTTTGCGCCTCTTCCGATTTGTCCTCAGACATAAGCTGTCCGGCTGCGTTCAAAAGAGCCAGCCCTTCAAGGCCGGGGCGCATATCCAGCTCGGCCGTTTCAAGATTGGCCGGGAAATCCGGGCTTTCCAGCAAGGCGACGAGTTGCGCCGTATCATCATGGCGCACATTTGCATCCCAGCTTCGGTAGCCGGAAATGGCGGCCGTGGCGAGAATGATGGCGGCAATTGCGGTAAGCAGCGTACTGCCATGTTCTTTCCACAACTCAACCATGCGCTCTTGGCGCATCATTTCATCGACTTCCTCAAGTAAATCAGACATACGGTATGTTCCTCATTCAATTATGAGGCTATCTTAGTCATTTCTCTCAATGATTCCAGTGCTATTTCCACTTAATGGAACATCCCATAGATGGGGTTTGTTCAGTTGGAACGGGCTTGCCCTCGGCCAATGTGCTCATCGCATTGAACAATTCGGGCACAGTGTTCTCATTGGCGGGGGCTTTGCCGGAGCTATCAAGGCGGCCGCGATATTGCAGATGCCCATCGGCATCAAAGCCAAAGAAGTCCGGCGTGCACACCGCGCCGTAAGCGTGTGCGACCTCTTGAGTCTCATCAATTAAGTACGGGAAGGTGAAGCCGTTTTCCTCGGCAAAGATAATCATATTTTCAAAGGAATCGGCCGGATACTGTGCCGTATCGTTTGACATGATTGCAGCCACGCCAATACCTTGATCTTGCAAAGCCTTCATGGTTGAGGCGAGGCGGTCGGTAATGCCCTGAACATACGGGCAGTGATTACAGATAAACATGATCAGTGTGCCGTTTTCCCCTCGTATATTGCTCAAACTCATCATTTTGCCATTGATATTTTTAAGCGTAAAATCAGGGGCTTGGAAATTTTCGTCTTTTTCGGGGGTGTGCATCAGGGCCATAGGTCTCTTCCTCGTTTTAGGATTGAATGCTATACTGGATATATGACATTTGAGATCATAAACAACCCCGCCTTTCTGGCAAAAATGGGTTTCACAAATGCGCAATTCAAGAAACTGGACGGGCTTTATCTGCGCGCCGCCGGGGAGAAGGTTTTAACCTACCGCGCGGTGGATTGTGATTTTGATGAGGGTGTCGCCAGCTATACTTATTATCAGTCACAGGGGCAGGCGCCGTATTTGCAGTTCCTGATCAAGAAGGTTGGGCCGCGCACCATGATGTATGAGGTTTATAAGCATGGTAGAGGGCGGATCGCAAAAAGCGGTGTGTTTGACTACGCCTTTGGAAAGATAAAAGAAGAAGTCGAGGCTCTTCTTTAAAAAAAGGCAGCCCCTCAGAGCTGCCTTCTTCTTAACACATGTATCATCTTTTAATGATGCTCTTCCATATCGGAAGCGGCTTCTGGCTCGACATCAGCATCGTGAGCATGGGCCTCCAATTCAGCTGCGGTGCAGCCGCTATTGGCGTATTCTTCCAGTTCATGTTCAAGATCAGGGTGTTCGGCTTTCAGGGCTTCAACAACGCCATGCTCATCGGCTTGATCGCCGTGTAGAACGTGGAACGCTTCGAGCGCGTGCTCAGCACCAATTTCATGGTCGATATGCGCAGCGTGCGCATCGCAATCGGCATGGGCCTCTTCAGCCATCGCAGGGGCGGCCAATAAAGCAATGCCAGCGAGCATACTCAGTAATAATGGTGTACGGAATTTTAGCATTTTGATATTCTCCTTAAGAATTGTTTTTTGCCGGATACACACTAAATCAGAATTTGTAAAAGGTTTAGCGAAATAAATTGTTTTTACATTTGTATGTGCTGTTTTTTTATAAGGCCAAAGAGAGATTAAGTTTATGACAAAAATTAAGGTTCAAAACCCGATTGTTGAAATTGATGGCGATGAGATGACACGTATCATCTGGCAGTTCATTAAGGAGCGCCTGATTTTGCCGTATCTGGATGTTGATTTGAAATATTTCGATCTTTCGATTCAAAGCCGCGATGCAACGGATGACCAAATTACAATTGATGCGGCGAATGCCATTAAAGAACACGGGGTTGGAATCAAGTGCGCGACAATTACACCAGACGAGGCACGCGTTGAGGAATTTGGGTTGAAGAAAATGTGGAAATCGCCCAATGGCACCATCCGTAACATTCTGAACGGCACCGTGTTTCGTGAGCCGATCGTCACCAAGAATGTGCCCAAATATGTGCCCGGCTGGGAAAACCCGATTGTCATTGGCCGCCATGCATTCGGCGATCAATATAAGGCGACCGATTTCAAGGTGAAGGGACCGGGCCGCCTTACGATGCGTTTCGAGCCATCCGATGGTGGCGAGATTCAGGAATATGAAGTGTTCGATTTTCCGGCGGCCGGCGTGGCCATGGGAATGTACAATCTGGATGAGAGTATCGAAGGCTTTGCACGCTCTTGTTTTAATTACGGGCTGAGCCGCGGATACCCCGTCTATATGAGCACCAAAAACACGATCTTAAAGCAATATGACGGGCGTTTTATTGAGATCTTTCAAAAGATATATGACGAGGAATTTAAGAGCGAATTCGAGGCCAAAGAGCTGTGGTACGAACACCGTTTGATCGATGATATGGTTGCCTTTGCGCTTAAGGGTAAGGGGGGCATTGTTTGGGCTTGTAAGAATTATGACGGCGATGTACAGTCCGACATCGTTGCGCAGGGGTTTGGTTCATTGGGCCTTATGACCTCGGTGCTTCTGACACCTGATGGTAAAACTGTAGAGGCCGAAGCGGCACATGGAACCGTGACGCGCCATTACCGTTTGCATCAACAGGGCAAGCCAACTTCGACAAACCCGATTGCCTCAATCTTTGCCTGGACGCAAGGGTTGAAGTACCGGGGGCAGTTTGATGATACACCTGAAGTGGTTGAGTTTGCCGAAACGCTAGAGCGTGTTTGTGTGGAAACGGTTGAGGCCGGGCACATGACGAAAGATCTGGCGTTGCTGATTGGTGAAGATCAGGTATTTTTAACAACAGAAGAGTTTCTCGATAAGCTTGTCGAGAGGCTAGGAAATAGCGTAAAGTCTTAAGGTTATGAAGTTCTTCGTATCGCTTTCATTATTACTGGCTTTTCTTTTATCGCCGCTTGCCGTGCAGGCGCGCGATGATGCGCCATATATTGGCGACCAGCTTGAATACCGCTCAAAATATGAAGACACGTTCGTGCACTTGGCGCGCGATTATAAATTGGGCTTTGTTGAAATGCGCGCTGCCAATCCGGATGTTGATCCGTGGCTGCCCGGCGAAGGCACGACATTGACGTTGCCGACACGTCATATTTTCCCTGATGCGCCGCATGATGGCATTGTTATTAACCTGCCTGAGATGCGGCTCTATGCATTTCTGGAGGGGAAAGAACCCGTGACCTTCCCGCTGGGTGTGGGGCGTGAAGGGCTGGAAACGCCAACAGGCACCACGAAAATTGTTCGCAAAAAAGAAGGGCCGATCTGGACGCCGACACCGCGTATGCGCGAGGATGATCCGCTTTTGAAAGAATCCTACGGTCCCGGTCCGGATAACCCAATGGGCACACATGCGATGTATTTGGGCTGGCCGCAATATGCCATTCATGGAACGAACCGTCCATTTGGGATTGGCCGGCGCGTGAGCTCAGGTTGCATTCGTATGTACCCGGAAGATATCGAAGTGTTTTTTGAAATGGTTCCTGTCGGCACGAAGGTAACAGTGGTCGATCAGCCGATCAAACTGGCCTGGATTGAAGATAAGCTTTTTATTGAGGCGCATCCGAATCTGGAGCAAGCCTTCGAGATGGAAGAAACAGCGCAGATTTCTTCCTCTAAACTGAGCGATGATGATATGGAGCGCATTATTGCGGCGGCCGGTGAGTATGGCGATCGTATCCGCTGGTCGGCGGTGCGCACGGCCGTGCGTGAGCGCAAGGGCATTCCTGTTTATATTGCCCGCCGTCCCGGCACCGAAGATCTGTCTGCGGCTGAGGGCGAGGAAGAAATTGATTTCGAATTGGAGCAAGCGGAGCTTGAAAAGATCAAGGAAGAGGCACGCGGCGTTTTACAAGACGTCTATGAAGGAGGTGATTCTATGAGCGAAGAGGTAAATGGAGAAGCTGGTGTTTCTGAAGAACAGGACGATGTTCAAAATGCAGCTTTTGAGTCGGAGCCTCATCCCATGGAAGACATCACGCTCAATCCATAGAGAAGCGGCACAGTGAAGGCGCTCCACAAGAAAAAGCGACCCCAAAACCCATCAAAAACAAAATAGGCAAAGCTAAAAAAGGCACAGACCAGCCAAGTCATATTGGTGCCGCCAAAAAGCTGTTCTTGGATAGCGGACAGCGCCGCCGGATCTTTATCTGCGAAGATTCCAAATTTGGAGCTTAATATAAAAACCAGCGTGGGGCTGGAGAAGCCTAAAAAATTGACGAACAGGAAAAGCAGAATTTTTTTAATCAGATCAGAGGACATATATGTTTTCTTCGTTAAGGCATTAAAAAAGGCCACCCTTTAGAGGGTAGCCTTTTTTCAAATATCCGTAAATCGGGATTATTTTGTCTGTACTTCGCGGAATACACGCTCTGACTGCATCGGCTTCACGTTGTCAACCTGATCCATTTGGCCGGCTGTACGTGATGTCGCATAGTTTGCACCAGAGTCAAATGTTGTACCAGTTTCACAAGCTGAAAGAGCCAGGGCTGTACCAACAATGCAAAGTGTAGCTGCAAATTTATTCATTTTTTTTCCTCATTCATAGTTAGGTTGAAGATTTAAAAACTCGTGCAAAATAAACCCGAGTAAAACCTGTCTAGGTCCCCTTTATACACAAGTGATAAGCCATTGCACACTGTTTTTGCAGAATTTTTTTATTTTTTTCATTCTTTTTTACATATCAATGCAAGTTTTCATGATTATATAAAATAATTATGAAGCGAAGCTATGTTTTAGATACGCTGGTTCTTTTTAACCTGCTCGAAATAGGCATCGATCCCTCTTTTAAGAGTGCGGGCGACGTTTTTGCGGTGGGAAGAGCTGTTGAGCTGCGCGGCTTCTTCATTGTTGGACATGAAGCCGGCTTCGACGAGAATCGAAGGGATATCCGGCGCTTTTAAAACGGCGAATCCGGCGTGACGGTGGGCGTTGGGCAGGATTTTCAACCCATTGGCATTAAAGGCATCCACCATTTGGTTGGCAAAATATTTGCCCTGATTGGTTGTATCGCGCATAGCCAGATCGACCAGAATATTGGCAACTTGCTCGTCCTCAACGCTCAGATCAATTCCGGCAATTAGGTCGGCCCGGTTTTCCCGCGCGGCGAGCTTGGCGGTTTGTGCGTCTGAGGCTTTCTCCGAGAGGGTATAAAAGCTTGCCCCACGCACATTTTTCTTCTCAATCGAATCAGCGTGGATCGAGACAAACAAATCGGCCCCGTGTTTGCGGGCAAACTTCACCCGATCGCTGAGCTTGATAAAGACATCCTCTTCACGCGTCAGCATAACGCGGTACTGGCCTGTTGCTAGCAATTGCTGCTTAAGCTCTTTTGCCAGCGCCAAGACTACATTCTTTTCGCGTAAATTGCTGGAGCTGATCGCGCCGGGATCAACGCCTCCATGGCCGGGATCAATAACCACCAGCGGTTTTTGATTTTTTCTAGGCGGCGGCGGTGCATAGGTTGAAGAGGCGCTTTGATAACTTGAATCAGAGCTATCGGGCGTAACAGAGGGGCTGTTCGTACCATCAACATCCAGCTTGCCCAAAACCTTGTTTTTCTCGGCGGCAAACTGCGCTTTTGATACAGGCGTATAATCAATCACCAGCCTGTCGGGTTTTCCGGCGCCGCGCTGGGCGGGCAAGATAAAGGCGGCCTCCAAACCTACAGGCGCATTTAAATCAAAGACCAGCCGCGAAATGCCCGGCTTTAAATTGCCGTGGCGCAGGGCCGTGATTTTGGTGGCGGGCGGATATGTAACATTCCCGGCGCGCCAGCTAAAGCTCGGCAGGTCAATCACAAGGCGGTAAGGATCAGAGAGTGCAAAAATTCTGAAATCTGTATTTTGGCTCAGATCAAAAACCATACGCGTGCGTTCATCATGATTGCCGAAACGCACATCGTTAATGTCAAACGCCAGCGCCGCCTCGCTCTGGCCGAGCAGGAGTACTATGCATAGTAAGATATAAAGACCGAGGCGCCGAATAGAAGACAAAGGGAATACTCTGCTGTTAAGACATTAACCAGATAGGTCTTTTATACCATAAAAAGGGCGGTGTCTGTAAAGATGCAGGTGAGTAAAGTTTTTGTTAGTGACGAGATGGCTTTCAAGACTAAGACGCTGGGCTACAGATGAAATAGTTGGCAAAACGAATCACTTTCTTATTGTGGATTTTTGGATATGGGTGTAAGGTGTCCGAGTAATTGTTGTTGCGGTTTTAGCGCTTTGAAGAGTTTATAAAAGGTTTCGCGAACTGTAACAGCCCAAAATTTGTACAACGAACAAGCGTGCTTGATAGCGCCGCTTTGTCCTACCCGCTCTATTACGCGAGGGGAAAAGCAGGCCGCAGTGCGCAAGGAGATTTAAAATGACGAAGCGTATGCTAATTGACGCAACCCACGAAGAAGAAACACGGGTTGCGGTCATGGATAATAACCGACTGGTTGATTTCGATTATGAGAGCCAGTTTAGAAAGCCCCTCAAAGGCAATATCTTTCTCGCAAAAGTAACCCGTGTTGAGCCCTCTTTGCAGGCGGCTTTTGTGAATTTTGGCGGTAACCGCCACGGCTTTTTGCCCTTTTCTGAAATTCACCCTGATTATTTCCGCATTCCTATTGCCGACCGCGAGGCACTGCTAGCCGAGCAGGAAGCAGCGCTGGCCGAAGCCGAAGCGCAGGAAGAAGCCGAAGAAGCTGCAGAAGAAGCGGCGATGGCTGATGGAGAACATGACGGTGAAGACCAGAAGAGCGAAGGGAATGTTGTTCCTCAAGAGGAAGACAAAGACGAACCCGCCAGAGAAGAAGCTGAAGATGTAGCTGAGGACGAAGCCGAAGAGAGCGCAGAAGAAGATGCTGAATCTGCTGAGGACGCAGAAGAAAACGGCGAAGACGGCGATGATGAAGATAATCAAAAAGGCCGTAGAGGTCGCGGACGTAATTCCCGCAACCGCCGCGGTGGTGGTGGGCGTGCCAATAAGCGCTCCCGCGGTGCGCAGCGCTTTGACGACAATCCAGAGCGCCGCTTCCGTTATAATTTGCGCCGCAAATACAAAATTCAGGAAGTGATTAAGCGTGGCCAGATTATGCTGGTTCAGGTCTCTAAAGAAGAGCGCGGCAATAAAGGCGCTGCTGTTGGATCTTATTTATCGCTGCCTGGTCGCTATTGTGTTTTGATGCCTAACAGCCCGCGCGCAGGCGGTGTGAGCCGTAAGATTGCGAATTTCAAAGATCGCAAGCGTATGCGCGAGATTATGAAAGAGCTGGAGGTGCCAAAGGGCATGTCGGTAATCCTGCGCACGGCCGGTTTGGAGCGCACAAAAGTCGAAATCAAGCGTGATCTGGATTACCTGATCAAACTTTGGAACAATATTCGTGAGCTGACTTTGGAATCGAGTGCGCCAGCGTTGGTTTATGAAGAAGCCGATTTGATTAAACGTGCGGTGCGCGACCTTTATACCCGCGATGTGGAAGAGATTATCGTTGCCGGTGAAGAAGGATTCAAAAACGCTAGAAACTTCATGAAGATGATGATTCCTTCACATGCAAAGCGTATACAGGAATATAAGCAAGAAGGCGTTCCGCTGTTCAATAAATATAAAGTTGAAAGCCAGATTGCTGAGATTGGCGAAACGCAGGTGACATTGCCATCTGGTGGATATCTTGTAATTAACCCGACCGAAGCTTTGGTTTCTGTTGATGTGAACTCCGGTAAGTCAACCAAAGAGCGTCATATCGAAGAAACGGCGCTGCGCACAAATTTAGAGGCAGCGGCCGAAGTTGCGCGCCAGTTGCGTTTGCGTGACCTTGGTGGTTTGGTTGTTATTGACTTTATCGATATGGAAGATCGCCGCAATAACGGCAAGGTAGAGCGCAAAATGCGTGAGGCACTTTCGAATGATCGTGCGCGCGTACAGGTGGGCCGGATTTCGAATTTCGGCCTGATGGAGCTTTCACGCCAGCGCCTAAGCCCCAGCTTAACGGAATCACAGTTTGAAACGTGCCAGCATTGTTCGGGAACGGGCCGTATCCGCACCGCTGACGCCACTACAATTATGGTGCTGCGCGCACTTGAAGATGAGGGTATTAAAGGACGCGCCGCTCAAGTTGCCGTTCATGTGTCTTCAGCTGTTGCGGTTTATATTCTGAACAACAAACGTAGTCAGATTTCTTCACTGGAAGAGCGTTATGGATTTGAGGTTTTGATGCGCGTTGATGAAAGTGTCGGATCTTCAGGCTTCCGTGTCGAGGTTTCAAGGCCGGTCGATAAAGATGAGCCGGACGATCAGGAAAACGGTAGCAGCCAAAATAGCCAAGATGATGATGGTTCTGACGATGAGCGCTCATCACGGGGAGGTCGCCGCAGAGGTCGCAGAGGTGGGCGTAATCGCCGCCGCCGTGATCGCGATGATGATCAGAGCGCGGATAATGCCACAGACGATAATGAGGTCTTCGAAGAGGCGCAGGACAAAGGCGTTAAAGACAGCGCTTTGGATGATGAAAAAGCAGAAAAACCAAAGAAATCATCTGGGCGTGGCCGCAAAAAAGACGATGAGAAGACGGGTGATGAAAAATCATCCGATGATTCGAAGTCTAAGAAAAAGCCTGCCGCTAAGAAGAGCGAGCCTAAGAGTAAAGATTCAGAGTCCAAAAAGAACGACAAAAAAGAAGAGACAAAATCTTCTAATAAAGACTCCGAAAAAGACAGTGCAGACAAAAAGAAATCTGCGAAAAAGGCTCCATCCAACGACGATAAAGCCAAGGCAGAAAAGCCTGCGCCTAAGGAGTATGAGACTGTAAATCAGGCTCCGGATGAGAAGAAAAAGGGTTGGTGGAGCCGCTAAAAGCGGCTTTGCCCGCTAGCGAGCGAGCAGGACATAATAGAAGTAAATTTTATCGCTATCGTTCGCATCTTCGAAGCAGCCTGCGCTTTCCCCGTCCAACTCTAATCCCGGATCGGCATCGATAATGGTCAGCGCATTCGCGTAAGTACCCGTAAATTCCGTATCATCAATGCCCGTTGTGTCACTGGGTAAAGTGCCGGGCGTTCCCACGCCCAAATCACGATTGATTTGAATGCACAGAGTTTCATTGGCATTGGGCAGCAGCATCACCAGATCATTCCCCGAGCGCGCGCCCGATGTTCCCACCGGGTCGGTCGCCGAACCGACATTATTCGCGCCCGTGAAAATCCAGTCACTGCCATCATTCGCGCCAGTAGGCGGCGCGCGGTAGCTCAAGCCTGCACCCTGCACATCAAAGATCAAGCAATCAGGATAGTTCGCATCGCTGGCATCACTGCAATTTGTGTTGGTGTAATCGGTGGCCGTATCGCCATTTTCAAAGCTAATCTCATCAACCGATACACCGCCCAAATTCATTTGCTGTATAGCGGATTCGAGGCTTTTAGCGTATCGCAGAATTTGGGTCGAGCGTACGCGCAGTTGCTCAATATCGCCGCTTTGATCAACGCTGCTGCCTGTGCGGGATATGATGAGGGTCAGTGCGCCCATCAGCACAATGGCAATCATAATGAACCAGAGAACATTACCCTGCTCGGATGGACGATTTCGAGAGTGATTAATCATGGAATCACTATAGCGCGCTTTGAGGGTTTAGCCTAGCCAGCTTTGAAGACGGGAGCAGGCTTCTTTCATATCATCAAGCGAGCCGGCGTAGGAAATGCGGATGGTGTGATCGCCCCGGCCCGGGTCAAAATCTAGCCCTGGTGTCATGGCCACATGCGCTTCGTCGAGCATGCGGCGGCAAAATTCTTCCGCGTTGTTGGTCAGGTTGTGAACATCGACATAGAAATAAAACGCGCCCTGCGCCGAGGATAAATCGGAAAAGCCGAGCGCGGGCAAATGTTCGCGCAAATAATCGCGGTTGGCGCGGTATTGTTGGACATAGCTATCGAGGATATCAGTGTGCTCAAAGGCTTCCTGCGCAACGAATTGCGAGATGGTCGGTGGGGAGACGAATAAATTCTCCGCCAAGCTTTTGACATTTTTGGCCATGTCCGACGGCGTGATCATCCAGCCCAAACGCCAGCCCGTTAGCGCGAAATATTTTGAGAAGGTGTTGAGCACAATGACGTTGTCTGAGAATTTCAATGCGGTCTGCGCGGGCGTTTCATAGGTAATGCCGTGATAGGCCTCATCTGAAATCATGCGCACGCCATTTGTATCGCACCAAGCGCAGAGATTTCTGAGTGTATCTTCACCAATCATCGCTCCGGTCGGGTTGGACGGGTTTGTAATGATGATGCCATCAAACTTTTTGCCTGATGCTTCCAGAAGTTGTGAGGTGGGTTGATAATTTGTCTCTTTGCTGGTTTCAATTTCGACAATGTTTATATCAAGTGCGCGCAGCATGTTTTTATAGGCCGGATAGGTCGGCAGTGTCAGGGCCACCGTATCCCCGGCATCAAAAGCCCCTAGCAGGCTGAGGATAAATCCGCCTGAAGATGCGGTTGTAACAGCGATGCGTTCCACAGCGATATCTTGATTATAGGTGTCTTTATAATAGCGTGCGATGCGCTGTCGCAAAGGCAGGGTTCCGATGGCGGCTGTATAGCCCTGAATGGGGTCTTTTTGTGTGAATTCACGGGCTTTGGCTAAAACTGCCTCGGGCGCGCCAAAACAGGGTTGGCCGGGTGATAGGCTGATGATGTTTTCGCCTGAGGCGCGGCGCTCAGCGACCTCGCTTAAAATGCTCAAGGCGCGGAAATTTTCGACATCAGAGCGGTTCGAGAGTTTAATCGTCATTTTTTTGCATTTTTCCAGAGCTTTTCAAGCACAACAAAAAGCCATAACACGCCCGCAGATGCAAGGTAAATTATTGAAAAATAGTCAGTTTGTTCAGCGCAATAAGGCGAGTCATATTTCAGTTAAATATCGCGCAAATTCATTTCGAATTTTATTTACTTTCTATTCACATTTTATGTGTTATGTTAAATATATAAGATGTTTAGACCAGCGATTAGGGACATTCAATCGCAATTAGAGGGTAAAAGAGCAGGGGAAGCTCAATCTGGTTTGGGGGCACGTATTAGGGTTTTTATATAGTTTATCTCTTATGTCATGCGCACTGGCCTGTATGGTATCCGGGGGACATGTTGCCCCGCAAATAACAAGAACCCGGAGTTCTTAACCATACAGGCCCTTTTTTTCACAGTCTTTCTGATTTATTCCTCTGGCGTCGTTGCTGCGTCGCTCACATAGTTTTTGCTATGTTTCGCTCCTAGCGCCTAGCCAGAGAAAAAATCCGTTTGACTGTCTTTGTGAAAGCAAAAGAGTGTTTTTGAATTTTTCGCAAGCGGCTTTCTAAGGGCGCTTTTTTTTGATAAAACAAAGATCGATATAGCCCTTCAGGAGTTTTACGCATGATGTCGAAAATTTTCGTCTTTAGTTTTTTCCTTTTGTCTTTGTGTCTGTTTAGCGCTGCGCCAGTGAGTGCAGAGGCGCCGAGCGACAAAGAGGCGATTGAGGAGTTGAATAAAGATATTGACGAGCAAATGGCTAAAGCCACCGAAGAGCGCAGGGCGGCCGCTGAAGAAACATTTACCAAAATCAATGATTTGATGTCGCGCCTTGAAGAGCGAGAAAAGCAGCACTTCTTTCTGGCTTATACGAATTACAATCTGATCCAAACGGTTAAGGTTGTGCAAACAGATGTCGGCACAGCAATTGATAAATGCGGTGAAAACAACCCGGACATGAAGACAGATTTAGATGCGCGCTTTAAAAACTGGAATGGTGATTTGTCGCCCCTTATTAAAGAAGCGGAAGGCAAATTTAAGAATATGTTGATAGCGCAAGATTACGCCCCGCAAAAAGAGCTTAAAGATATTTTTAAATCCGTCGATAACACACGCGATAAAACGCACAATCAGATTGAGAAAATTCCTGTAACAACTCCTGAAGCGTGCCAATATCTGCTAAGCAAGATGGATGAAACGCAGGAAAATATGAATAACATTCTGCGCAGCACATTGATTAATTTTCCTCAAATCTCTGAGCGTTTGGACCAGCGCGCCGAGGAAAAGAAGAAAGAAAAAAGCTCTGAGTAGTTAAGAGACGCGTCTTTTAAGGATATCCGATGAGAATTCTTCAAGTGATGGCCGGTGGAAAGCGTGGCGGCGCCGAAACGGCGTTTGTTGATATGTGTTTGGCGCTGCACGAGGCTGGCGAAACAATCGAAGTGGTTACACGCGCAAATGATGTGCGTGTACCGCCGCTGCAAAAAGCTGGAATTACGGTTCACACCCTGCCTTTTGGCGGCAAAATCGATGTGTTTACCACATGGCGTATGGCCAAGATTATCAAGGCGTTTAAGCCCGATATTGTGCAGACATGGATGTCGCGCGGTAGCTCGAAAGTGCCGCCCTGGCGAGAGAGTATGAACATTCCGCGCTATCTGGTCGTGGCGCGTCTGGGCGGATATTACAAACTCAAATATTTCAAACCGGTTGAGTATTTTATTGGTATCACGCCGGATATTTGCCGTTATCTGATTGAAGAAGGGGTGCTGGAAGATCGTGTTAAGCAGATTTCTAATTTTGCAGAAACCGAAGAGGTTGATGTTCCGATTAAACGCGCCGATTACGATACGCCCGCAGATGTGCCTCTTTTGCTCGGGCTGGGACGGCTTCACCCATCCAAAGCCTTTGATACCTTGATTAAGGTTACAGCCGCTATCCCGCAGGCTTATCTATGGATTGCCGGAGAAGGACCGCAGCGCGCGGAGCTTGAGGCGCTGATCAAACGCCTGAAAGTGGGTGAGCGGGTAAAGCTTTTAGGCTGGCGCTCAGACCGCGCAGCGCTGTTTCAGGCCGTTGATATATGCGTTTTTTCCTCGCGTTTTGAGCCTTTTGGCACGGTTTTCGTGCAATCCTGGGCGCAGAAAACACCGCTGGTGACGACCGCCTCTGACGGGCCGCGGCAGTTCGTGCATGACGGTGAAGACGGTCTGGTTGTGCCGATTGATGATATTGACGCGATGCGCGAGGCTATTGAAAAAATAATGAATAACAAAAGGTTAGCCCAGCGCTTGGTCGAGAACGGCTATGCGCGCTATAGCAGCGAATTCACCAAAGAGATCTGCTTACGCAACTATCTTAAGCATTATCACACCATTCGCAGTCGCGAAGAATTGTAATTTTATTTCTTTATTTTGTAAAAGTTTGTAATTTATTGTCCTTTGTGGGACAATGAATTCACATTTGCCGTAAAGAAAAAATTAACCAATTAAACCTATAATTTGGGCAAATGGCCGAAAAACGGCGAGAGGCATAAGAATAGAGTGTATTAAGGGCTTGCTTAAAAAGGCTTGCTAAATAGAAGGGTGTAATCGTAGATGCCAATCACTGAAGAGAGAGCGAAAGTGGCTTACAGCATGTTTTCTATGCTGGGCATTCGCACGAGTGGTGATTTTAAAGCGGATACTGAGGCGGCGCTTAAAGAATTTGCGGCTCTTTACAACAGCGGCGATGATATTAAAGAAAAGCTCGTCTATCCCGGTGAATATACAAAAGAATTTGGTCAGCAGGTTGTAAAGGCGGCGGCAGATTTGCAGAGCCGCTTAAAAAGGGGGCTTGAGAATATTAATAACCCATTTGCGGACATACTGAATGGTGGAAGCGTTCGTGGAGATCTGGACAGAGCGACAGGCAAAGTGACATTGCCCGCTACGTTAACAAAGACCGAAGATAAAACAAAATATCTCATTGATGAACTCAAAAGCATTGCCGAGACAGTTAATATTTTTGACGAAGCGCTGGAGGTGAATTGGGAAGTTGAAGGTGCAACAGTTGAAAACGCGCCAGAGATTTCCAACACCGCCGATACTAACACGCCTTTTAATCTGGATAGCAACGAAGCCCTGAAACGTTATGAAGACCAGACAATCTTCATGGCGTATAAAAAGCTTATTTATAAAGAGCAAAAAGATATTCCGCAGGGCCAAGCGCTGGGCGGTGATTTTTACAAGCGGCATGCCGAATATCTGAATAAACTTGTTGAAGACGCGAAAGACATTATTGATGATCTTCCGAACGAAGATGGCGTTGAAGATTTGTTAGAAGAGCTGAAGTTGGATGATCTTCCTGATTATCCTGAGCGCGAGGATGGCGAAGCAGACGCTGCTTATTACGGAAGAACAAATGACTGGGTTAAAGAGGTCACGCCGTTTATCAAAGCCTTTACCGGCGACGATCTTCAGGCAGAGGCGCGTAAAGAAGGTGATGTGTCCGGCTATAATTTCCAAAAAGGTGGCTGGGCGTGGAATACGCCCCTTTCACTATTTTATCGCGAGACATTTCAGGCAAGTCCGTTCGGTAGCAACCTTGAAAATTTGCTGCGTGTTACCGATGAAATGAAAATGGCGATGCGCGTACAAGACGGTATTGAAGCCAAAACTATGGGTGATGGTGATGCGATTTTTGAACAATATGATTTTCTTCAACAAGCCTTATCGCAGCCGCAGGAAAACAGTTTTTCTATTGGCGCCGTTTGGAATCCGGGCGGGAAATATGCGATTGGTGGCCAGACGATAGAAGATCGTATAGATCCTGAAGATGAAACAAGTCCAGTCGTTAATTATTTTGAGGAATATAAAAAACGCATCCGTGATAATGCGCCGCGCGGATATCTCGGGAAAGATTTTGCCGACCGTAGTGCGGTTTATGTTAACGGCTTGATCAAGCAAGTCCGTGCAGACTTAAAAATTATTCACGATAATTCTGAAGGGCTGGGTCTGGAAGACTTGCTCTCCGATAAAAATGATCCTGAAAAATGGGCTGGTGAAAATTGGGCGCAAAATGCCGAAGCCTTTGCCGTTGCTTTGGGCGAAAAAATAAATTCAATCGATGATTACGGTATCAAAAACGCAACCGCGAGCGCGGCCTTTGAGAGTATTACTGAAGGTAGCTTAAAGGATCTGAAGTTTGCTTATCGCGTTAACAAAATGTTCGTGCAGCCCGAGGCTTTGGATACGTATATCAATACTGTTCTAGCCAGTGGCAGTGCGCCGCAAATGAATGCGGATGGTCAATATGAATCCAGCGCCGGTGATTATGGCGCCGATGGCGGCAGCGGTGACCCGATTGCAGATTCCTCGCTAGCGGTTGAAACGGTTCTGCAAGAAATTATTGCGCCGATGATGCAACAAAATGGTGTGACGCTCGAATTCGATGGTGCGCCTGACGGCAATTTTGATGTGAAATCGCAAGAGGCGCTGCAGAAATTTCTTGTTGGCGCAAGTATGCAACGCCCGAACTCTCCAAAGTTGGCTGATCTGGGTGCGACACCGTGGCTCTACACCGCTGAAAACGGAGGAAAGCTGGCTGCGGGTCTAAAGGCTTATATTCGTGCAAATCCTACTTTGGTGGCCGGCAAGGTCAATGATGGAATCAAAGAGATAATGGTGAAGAAGGGCATTGATCCTGTTGATACTGTTGTTGTCCAGGGCAATAAAGTTGTTTGGGCGAGTGATGACCCCAGCGGGGAAACGCTTCATAAAAAAGGGGAAGAGCTTAACGAAGAACAAATTGAGATGCTCTGTTCTTATGTCGATCCAGAAATTGACGGCTTTATAGCGAATCTTAATCTTCTTGACCAAAACAATAAGCTTTCGAAAAAGCAGCTGGCCGCACCGTCCGATTTATTGCCGCCGCACATGAATATGCTGGTGACTGGAATCTTCATGGTTCTGGATATGCTGGGTATTGAATTGCCGGAAAGCTTCATCGATAAAATCAATCAATTCACCACAAAGCTTTTCGGTATCGATATCAGACAAATGATGCCTGAAGGCTCGATGAAAGGGTTGTCGCAGTTCGTAGGCGGTGATCGCGAAGGTGGCCTGTATGAGCGCATGCAGGATTTATACAGCAAGGCGCTGAAAGAATTTAACGATGATCCGGAAAAGCTGGATGCTTTTGTTAAAGACGGTATGAAGCAAATTCTCGGCGATGATCCAGAGCTTTACAAGGCCTGTGAAGAGAAGATGGGCTCGGCCATGGATAAGGCAAAGGGCATTTTGGCCGAAAACCCCGATCAGGTTGGCGCGGCGTCTAAGGCCTTTGCGGCGGCGGTTCTGGATGGTACAGGAAAGAGCAGCGCTAAATCTGATGTGAATGCAGATAACGAGGCATCATCTGTTTCAGGCGTGCGTCCCGGCGTGGACGAAGTGCTACAGGCCGGTACGTTCTCGGTTGAGATGCTGAATATCTCAACAGATGTTGAAATTGATTATTCCAACGAAGGCTACACCAACCCGGATGCAGGTCCATCGAAAGTCTATGACGGCGTGGCGGCGATTGAAGAAGAAGCGCAGCGCATCATGGGTAGCTCAGCGACTGAAAGCTTTAAAGAAGAAACGCATGCGTACAACCGTGCACACACCAAAGTGTCGCAGGAATTGTGGGAAGCCAAAGTCGGGCCGCAGCCGATTGTCGATGAAAAGGGCGGTGTTAAAATTCTGTTTATTGACGAGCGCCGTCGTCAGCAGATTGAGATGATTAATGAGCGGATCACAAGCAATGAAACCGCGATTGAAAATTACGAGAAGGCCGTAAAGGCCGAGATGGCGCGTATTAAACGCACGGAAGATAAGATAAACGGTAATTACGATGATGTGAAAAAAGAATCCTTCCGTAACGATTTGGTTGGTTATAAGGCAAACCTCAGAGGGTTGCTCAATCAGGATATCGATAGCGCTGTGACCGAGCTTTATGAGCAAAAGGCTTTGCTCAAGGAAATGGCCGGAACGGAATTCCGCGTTGTTGATGCGAACGAAGAAGGTTATGCCGAAATTCTGAAACAGCACCCCAATGGAAAATATAAGTATCTAAAAACTGGTGAAGATGTCCAAGATTATGTTGCGGATGAGTTGAGACGTTTGGGCAATGCTGTTGCGCTAGGGGAAGATGGCGCTATTGCACTTGGCGAGAAGCCCAGAAACCGCTGGAAAGAAAAGGCGGCCAAGCGTCGCGAGAGATTGGAAAAACGCGAAGAACGTAAGCTTGAGCGCAAAGAAGAGGCATTGGCAAACACCTTTAATAAAGACGCAAGAGCCGAAAAAGACGGGCCTGAAGACGAACTTGATATTAAGCGTGACGCTGCGGCGAAACGTGACGAGTGGAAACAAGACGCTGCCGTTCTGCCTGCCTATGCTGTACAGATCGATATTAAACCTGACCCCAAAGTTACAATTCCTACCAGCACCTCTTAAACCATGTTAGGCGCTTTGATGGGGCTTGCGCATGCGGCGCATCCGCGCGTATCATAATTATGCATCACAGTTATTCGGGGGCGCGCAATTCAAATGTCCGATCTAAATCCACCACAAGAACAGGCCTTAACGGCGGAGCGCTACGGCGAGTTGCTGAGCGCGGTTGAGCTTCTTTATATCAAAGGCAATATGAGCGCGCGAATTAAATTTTTTCAGGACTGGCCCGCGCCGGGACGCTATATTCTGGGCGAGGAGTTGATCGGCTTTGATACTGACGGTACGGATGATTTCGAGCGAAAGGCCGCGTTGGAAGAAGAAGCGGAAGAGCGCCGTTACGAATTTTATGACGAGCTTAAAACCTTGAGTGAAAAAAGTATTCAAAACGGCGTGCTTAATCTTGAGTATGTAAGTGGTTTAATGCAGCGCTGGGGGCGTGAGATTTCAGAACTTGTCTTTACGCCGCGTCATGTGGAGCGCGTATTTGGCAGCGCGCCGCGTTCGGAAACTTCTCAGCCCGCTCCGGCAAAGATGCCGCAGCGCGATATGGGGGTTGTGACCAAAGAAATTGAAGCGCAATATGCGCCTAACCCACTAGAAAAACCAAAGAATGATGAGCCGCTACCCACGCCGCGCGATATGGTGTTTTCAAAAAAGATTGCCGGACCGGGTATTGATAATGATGCGGATATAAAACCGATTGATACCGCGCCGCCATCGCCCAACGCAGATGAGGACGGCAAGGAATCCTAATCGGATTTTAACTGCCGCAGACAAGTTACCAATAAAATTAGAACCATAACCGCGCCCGCTTGGTGAAGAGCGGCAAGCGGAATGGCTACCTTCGAAAATAATGTGGCCATGCCCAAGCCGAACTGCACAAAGATCATGGCGGCGAGCATGTGAAGCGCGGGAAACATATTTTTTCGCAACGCGGCGTGTCCCCAAAATCCGAGTACCATCAGCGCTGTTCCCATTGCCAGCCATCTGTGTGTAAACTGCACGCCGCCATGGGTTTCAAAGAAGTTAATCCAAAACGGTTCGTATTGATAAATGTCATCAGGCAACCACGTTCCGCCCATTTTCGGGAAGGTTTCATTGTAAATTAATCCGGCGTCTAGGCCAGCGGTATAAGCACCCCAGAACATCGTCATAATGAAAACGGCTAGTGTCAAAATTCCATGCGCGAAGAGTGTTTTATCGCTCCGGCGCTCCAGCGGTTTTAATGACAGGCCGAGCCAAACCAAAACCGCCATGATCAAAAAGGCGAGCGATAAATGCGCAGCAAGGCGATAGTGAGAAACATCGGGCTGATCGATCAGGCCGCTCTTGACCATGTACCAGCCCATGAGTCCTTGCAGCCCGCCAAGAATAAAAACGCCCAGCAGTTTGAGTTTGTATCCTTGAGGAATTATCCTGCGTACCCAAAAGAAAAGCAGCGGTAGGGCGAAGACCAATCCAATCGTGCGCCCGAGTAATCGGTGAAACCATTCCCAGAAAAAGATGGTTTTAAAATCTGATAGCTCCATCCAGAAATTTTGTTTCATATATTCGGGTGATTGTTTGTAAAGCTCAAAGACGCGCGTCCATTCACCATCACTCATCGGTGGCAGTGCCCCCATAAGCGGTCGCCATTCAACCATAGAAAGGCCAGAGTCGGTCAGGCGGGTAATTGCTCCGACAATAATCATCGCATAGACCAGACCGCAGCAGGCAAAGAGCCAGTAGGCAATGGCCGATGGATTTTCGCGAGAGGGTGATGTCTGTTTGCTCATGAGGCATACAGATAAGTCTTTTGCAGGGCGCTGTCTATCCCCCTTGAGCAACAATAGAGATTGCCGCGCGCAGGCGGAGTTGGTAAACCCTTATCTATGGGTCGTTTTGATTTCATTGAATCTGCCGCTTCCGGCTATCGCTTTTTGATGCTCCAGCATGAACTTGTTGGGCGGATGATGCTTGTGCCGCTTTTGGTAAAAATCACCAGCTTTGTTGTGATCACCGCTTTGGCGCTGGATGATAACTATTTGCGTCAAGGCTTGATGCTCATTCCATCTTTTTTCTTTGAAGGTTGGCTGGTGGCGCAGCTTGCGCGCTTGGCCATTTTTGAAGAAGATGTGTCCGCTCTTTTGACCGGGGATCGGCGTAAAGATATGGAGATTTTGCACACGCGCTTTCGTGCCGTGATGGCGGCAACGCTGATCTACGTTTTAACTAAGCTGGTTATTTCCTTTGTGTCGGGTTTGGCGCTGCAAGCCAATGGTGGCTATCAGAACACGGCCGCCGCAGTGGAGCCCTCCAGCGGCGGATTTCTCGCGGCCTTCATCGCGCTGGGTATCGCGATCTGGAGCTTTCGGTATTTGTGGCTGTATATCCCCGCTGCGCTCGATTATCCCATGGAGGATTTCCTAAAACGAATCCGATCATTCAAGGTTTCTGTTTTGATGATCGCGACGTGGATGCTGTGTTTCATTCCGCTGGCTTTAATGTTCATGATGATCTCTGAGGTTTTGGTGTCCATCTTCCCGGCCGATGCTTCAGGAGAGGTGTCCATGACATATCGCTATATCATGGTGTGCGTTCAGGCGGTGCTTGAGCTATTAATTACCATTGTCTCAAGCGTTGCGATGGCGTATGGACTGTCATCATTTTATAAAAAGGGGCAAAAGCGCCGATGAAAATTTATGTGACCGATCCTGACGGAACAGAACACGCGCTGGACGCGGTGGAGGGCTGGCGCGTGATGGAGATTATACGCGATCACGGCCTGCCGATTAAGGCCGAGTGTGGCGGTGCGTGTGCTTGCGCGACGTGTCATGTTTATGTGGATGAGGCCTGGCTGGATAAAATTGCCCCGATGAATGAGGAAGAGGAATATATGCTCGATGAAGCGTTCGAGCTCGAAGACAATTCCCGCCTGTCCTGCCAGATTATAATGAGCGAAGAGCTCGACGGACTGAAAGTCAAAATTGCGCCATCGGCGAATTAATTACTGAAGTGTGGCTTCCCATTCCGCATAGCGGTAATCGCCGGGGGTGATGAGCTCTTTCTTTGCGACATAAACTGAATGAAGTTTGCCTTCAATTTCCTTGGTCCAGAAATCAAGAAATTTATGAAGCTGCGGGAATTTTGGCGCGATATCGTAATCCTGCCAGATATATTCCTGCAAAAGATGGGCGTGATCGGGCATGTGATAAACAATATTCGCCGTAATCAGGCGGTAATTCTGCAATTGTTTGCGAAGATCAGCCATAGGTGTAACCTCCTGTATTGCCGCGCTTTTTTACATGCGCTTGTGGTCTATTTTATCATGCCTTCCCCTTTATGATACACGCAGAATCTTCTCAAACCCTTAATAATCAACAGCTACAGACGCTTAGCACACCGCAGTGCACAGTGCTAAAAAAGCTTGAAATTTTTTGGACTCTGTCCTATATCTCTGGCACTCGCTTGAAACGAGTGCTAAAGCACTTCAAAAGCGCGTATGGAGGGGCTTTTGACTGGCCTCATGTGAGGCAGGAAAGAGCCTGCTTGTTAACTTAAAACTGGAGAAAAACGAAATGGCAAAAGTTAAATTCCGTCCTTTGCATGACCGCGTTTTGGTTCGTCGTGCGAATCCAACGAGTAAGACAGCTGGCGGTATTATTATCCCCGACTCGGCCCAAGAGGCATCAACGGAAGGTGAGATTGTTGCTGTCGGTTCAGGATATGTGAACGACAACGGTGATGTGCGCCCCCTAGACGTGAAAGCAGGAGATAGAATTCTTCTTTCCAAATGGGCTGGCACAGAAGTAACGCTAGACGGTGAAGAGCTGATGGTGATGAAAGAGTCTGACATCATCGGAATCATCGCTGCTTAACCGAAAACAGAATACTCAAAAGGAGACATACTATGAGTGCTAAAGATGTAGTTTTGGGCGGTGATGCCCGCGAAGCGATGCTGGAGGGCATTAATGCTCTGGCGAATGCTGTGAAGGTAACTTTGGGTCCGAAGGGCCGTAACGTTGTGATTGAGAAAAGCTTCGGCGCGCCTCGTACAACCAAAGACGGCGTGACGGTTGCCAAGGAAATTGAATTTAAGTGCAAGCAGAAAAATATCGGCGCACAGTTGATCAAAGAAGTGGCCTCTAAAGCCAATGATCATGCCGGTGACGGTACAACAACAGCAACTGTTTTGGCGCAATCGATCGCTAATGAAGGCGTGAAGGCCGTATCTGCGGGCCGCAACCCGATGGATCTTAAGCGTGGTATCGACAAGGCTGTCGAAGCTGTTGTGGCGGATCTGAAGAAGCGCGGCAAGAACGTTAAAACCAATGATGAGATCAAGCAGGTTGGTACAATTTCTGCCAACGGTGAGAGCGAAATTGGAGAAATGCTGGCTGAAGCGATGGAAAAAGTTGGCAATGAAGGCGTGATTACTGTGGAAGAAGCTAAATCCCTGCACAACGAATTGGAAGTTGTGGAAGGTATGCAGTTCGACCGTGGCTATCTGTCTCCATACTTTATCACAGACGCAGACAAGATGCTGGCCAACCTAGAAAATCCATACATCCTGCTTCATGAGAGTAAGCTGTCTAATCTGCAGGCGATGCTGCCGATTCTCGAAGCCGTTGTTCAAAGCGGTCGTCCATTGTTGATCGTGGCGGAAGATGTTGAGGGCGAAGCGCTGGCAACTTTGGTTGTGAACAAACTGCGCGGCGGCCTGAAAATCGCAGCTGTGAAGGCGCCTGGTTTCGGTGATCGTCGTAAGGCGATGCTCGAAGACATGGCGATCCTGACAGGAGCGCAAGTTGTGTCTGAAGATCTGGGTATCAAGCTGGAGAATGTGACGCTGGATATGCTCGGCAGTGCCAAGAAGGTGACAATCACCAAAGACGATACAACCATCGTTGACGGCGCAGGAAAGAAGAAAGATATCGATGCGCGTGTAAAACAAATCAAAGCGCAAATCGAAGAAACCTCTTCGGATTATGACCGCGAGAAATTGCAAGAGCGTCTGGCGAAACTGGCCGGTGGTGTTGCTGTTCTGCGTGTTGGTGGTGCAACCGAAATCGAAGTGAAAGAGCGCAAAGACCGTGTTGATGATGCTTTGCATGCAACGCGCGCCGCTGTGGAAGAAGGCATTATCGCTGGTGGCGGTACGGCTCTTCTATACGCAACGAAGGCTCTGAAGAATCTCGAAGGTGACAATGACGACCAGAATGTTGGTATCGACATCGTTCGCCGCGCGATTCAAACGCCACTGCGCCAGATCGCATCAAACGCCGGTGAAGAAGGCTCCGTGATTGTCGGTAAGTTGCTTGAGCAAAAAGACACCAATTATGGTTTCGATGCGCAAGAGGGCAAGTTCACTGATCTGGTGAAGGCCGGCATTATCGACCCTGTAAAGGTTGTGCGTACAGCGCTTCAGGATGCGGCTTCCGTATCCAGCCTGTTGATCACCACCGAGGCGATCATCACTGAAGCGCCAGCCGATAAAGAGCCTGCGAACGATATGGGCGCAGCGATGGGCGGTATGGGCGGCATGGGCGGTTTCTAATCGCGTAAGCTGACTATTACAGACATAATTAAAGGCCGCTCTGAAAACGGGCGGCCTTTTTTATTCGATTTTTTTCTTTAATTAGAAAGACAAATCTTTTTTCTCGGCCATCATAATTGTGTAATGGCTCATCTTGCCTGGGTTGGTTGATGATTCAATTTCTTGGCCCTTCACAAAGCTTAGAATCTTGAACTTTTTACTGAAGGTTTTTTCAAAGCGTTCTTCGCTCCAGAAACTGATAATGTGACCTTCACGACCTTTTACAGTGTCCTTATAAGCCGCACGTCCGTCTTCCAGCTTTATCATTTGTTCGGGGTCGAAGTCGCGCTCATCTCTTGCTGAGATGAACAAAAGTCCACCGCTTTTGAGTCCTCTTGCGGCGCTGTTTGCAAACGCTCTTACAAGGCCGTTATCTTTGAGAAGGTGTAAGACGCGGTGGCTGTATATTGCATCAAAATATTCTTGTGGCAGGGCGGCGCTTGTAAACTCGCCGAACGTCAAATGCGATTTGTTGGAAAGTCCAAATTTTTTGAGTTCTTGTACGGCGAGATTAAGACCAACCGTTGATTCTTCAAGGCCGTGAACAAAATGCCCTTCTTTAACAAGTTCCGCGATGTCACGCCCATAACCGAAGCCAACCTCAAGAACTTTCGAAGCGGGGGCAAGTTTTTCAGCAAGAAGTTTTGCTGTTTCGCTTGGTTCCCAACCCCAAATCGCACCTTCTTTGGTGTATCGCTTGTCCCAAAGAGTTTCGCTGTTGTTTAAGCTGTTATTTGATACCATTCTCTATGTATTCCGTTACGCAGTTTACTCAGTTGTATTTATGTTTCGGGATCTATCGCTATGTGATCCCAGGCAACCCTAAAGAGGTTGCGATAGCCTTCGGCGAAATCAGAATGATGCATAATCATAATTTCCACATCATCGTTCATGAAATTCAGGAACGCCAACTTGTCATGATAAGAGTAGAAGGATTTATCGTTAAATAGTCCTTCCGGCAACCACTTATATTGTGAATAAGCTTTGGTTGGAAAGTTTTTGTCGCCTTCTTTCACAAGAATTCTTACATCCATGACGGCTTGGTCTTTTGTCATGCGGTCTGTATGGTTTTTCCACTTTTCAGGTCCCATCCACTTAATCCAGTTTTCATGGACAACGTTTGAAAGAAAAACTTCTGTTGGGTTCTCCGCTGTGCCGTGTTGAATGGCTGTGTTGTAAACATCGTCCAAAAAGAAGCTAAACCCTTCTGGTCCATGATATGTTTTAACTTCGCCTGTGCGCTTTTTAACACCCGTCGTGCCTAAAAACTCGATATCCGCCAGATCGAAGGCGCTCATGATTTTTTGCATAGTTTTGGAGTTGGGTTTGTTCGTGCCATTTTCAATGCGCGCAATACCCGTTTGTGACAGACCTGCGTGGTCTGCCAAATCAGACTGGCTCCAGTCCAGAAGCGCTCTGGCGGCGCGTATTTGTTCAATCGTCAGCATTTAAGGCCGTGCTCGCATATAATCTAAAGATGTAACTTTATAAGCATAAAATATGCATTTGTCTACAAAAAAGAGATATGTAAATATAAAAAAGTATAAAAAAACACATTTAGGGTAAAAAATTATACTTTTTTCTTGACGCTGTCTAGATTTCTGGTATAAAAACGACACGAAAGCACAAATATTATTCATAATTTCAATATCAGTCGTGCACTGATCTCCTTAGATTATGAGTTCTACGCTTTTATGAATCCCCACACACAAAACTTTATAACCGGCTCCTCGTAGCCGGTTTTTTCTTTGTGTGTATTCACGCGTTACTACGAGGGGGCGTTGGGTTCATAAAAATAATTGCTTTGCGCGCTTGCTGCTTTATATACAGTCTCATGCCAGAGCTTCCTGAAGTTGAAACTGTCCGCCGTGGTCTTGTGCCAGCTATGCAGGGCCAATCGATAAAAAACGTCACGTTAAACCGTATGGATTTGCGCAGGGCTATTGATCCTGATTTTAAGGACCGGCTGGAGGGGGCGCAGGTAAAAAATCTAATCCGGCGCGGTAAATATATTCTAGCCTTCCTCGATAATAGCAGTGGATTCGTTTTGCATCTGGGGATGTCGGGACGCATCCATATATATAAGTGCGGCGAGTCTTATGAAGCGGCAAAGCACGACCATGTGATTTGGGATATGGGTGACGGCGGGCGCATTGTTTTTAACGATCCCCGCCGTTTTGGCATGCTGTATTTGATTTCAGAGAGTGATTGGCATGCACACGCCCCGTTCAACCAGATGGGGCCCGAGCCGCTGAGCAATGAATTTTCAGGGCAGGTGCTTTATGAGGCTTTAAGACATAAGCGTGGGCCCATAAAGACGTTGCTTTTAGATCAGCGCGTAGTGTCGGGCGTGGGCAATATTTATGCCTGCGAAGCTTTATATGAGGCGGGAATTCACCCTGAGCGCTCTGGCGAAAGTTTAGAAGCGGATGAAACTGAGTGCCTGACCACCTCTATTCGGAACGTTTTAACCAAAGCGATTGAGGCAGGTGGTAGCACGCTGAAGGATTATAAGAAGACGGATGGCTCGCTGGGCTATTTCCAATATAGCTTTTCCGTGTATGATCGCGAAGGTCGCTCGTGCCCGGCTTGCGGCTGTGATACGCTAGAGGCAGGATGCGTAAAGCGGATTGTGCAATCTGGGCGCTCGACTTTTTATTGTTCACGAAGACAAAGGTAAGATTAATGACATTTATTCGTATAGCGCTGATCGCTCTATTTATAATGAGTGTTCCAACTCTAAGCGGCCGCGCTGCCGCGCAAACGCCTGGCGCGAACACACAGCCCGTCTTTTTTAGCGCCATTCCCGATCTGCCGATTATGCCGGGTCTGCGCGAGTTGCCTGATCAGACGGTTGTTTTTGATAAGGCGCAGGGGCGCATTGTCGAATCGGTCGCTTTTATCGAATCGCAGTTTGAAGAAGAGGTGCGCCGTTATTACCAGACAACTTTGCCGCAGCTTGGTTGGGTGGCCGCCGGTGATCTGGATTATGTGCGCGCAGAGGAGCGTTTGCACCTCAGTTTTGAGCGTATTGAGGATGAACGATTCTTGCATGTGCGAATCGCACCTCAGTAGCGGCGGAACAAAGCGGCCGGGATAAGATTCTGGAATAGCTAAAAAATACATCTATTGCTTGACAAAACGCCCCTGAGAAGCGTATTAATCCCCCTTCAAAGCGAAGTGAAGGCTTTTAGGCCGATTGAAAATAGGCGCTTTGAGAAGATAAAGTTGAAAAAGGTAAAGGTTTTAAAACATGGCAAATCATGCGTCTGCAAAAAAACGTGTACGCCGTAACGAGAGCCGCACGCTGGTTAATAAATCCCGTGTGAGCCGCATCCGCACGTTCATTAAAAAGATTGAGCAAGCCATTGAGGCTGGCGACAAGAAACAGGCTGAAGCTGCATTTAAGTCTGCGCAGCCTGAAATTCAACGTGGAGTTTCCAAAGGTGTGCTGCATAAAAATACAGCCGCCCGGAAGTTGTCTCGTCTTTCGACGAGAATCAAAGCTTTGAAAAAAGCCTAAGACTAAAGTGTGAATTATCAGTAGCGCTTACTTTTAAAAACGTACATGGATGAAATTTTTTCTGGCTTTAAGGGGGTATCTCTTAAGGCCAATCCCGCATGGGTTGCAATGGGGTAGGTACGATTATTTCTTTTTTCAATTTTCACCCTTTGTTCTTATTGCATCTTAATAAAATTCTGTTGTATGTTTGTCGACATTGCGAACGTAAACAGTTCTTCGAAGGGGTGCATAACCCTGTTGGTGAAATGTTAATATCGCTCTCAAATCGGCTAGTATAGGGCGTTTTGGGGGATCGGGTAAAAGCGATCAATATGGGGAAGGTATCAATCTGACCGTTTTGACAAGACCTAGCGTGTTGAAATAGCGTTCTTCAGATACCCAAACATTTAGCAGATTCGAAATAGCAGAATCGGGCAAGTATACGATGCTTGCGAACCCTTTTTTGTGCCCTGAAAAAAGTGAGTGTGTGGCGCTTTTTTGTGGAATCTGCGGGTTGTAGTAAATGTAAAAAGCAAAAAAATGGAGAGTATAAAAAATGTCTAATTCCGGGGGTAAAACATCCGCGTTGGTTCAAAATAGCGCCGCGTTTCAAGAGGCTTCTCTAGAACCTACTAAGGAAATTCTGGCGCAGTGGAAGAAGATTCACAGCGCGATGCGTCAAGAATTCGGCGAAGCAATTTTTCGCAGCTGGTTAAAACCCCTGACATTGCAGGCTTATTATCACGGTACAATGGAGATCTCCGTTCCGACTCGTTTCATGAGAGACTGGATTCAACAGCATTACGGCGAGCGCATTTTGGCGATGTGCACAGAAGCCAATGAAGAGATTAAACGTCTTCAAATCGTTGTTGTGCAAAACGGCGCCATTGATGATTTGGTGGAAGCGCCGGAAGAAAATGAGAAAGCCGAAAAGGCCAATCAGAATAAAAAAGGTGAAATTGCATCTGTATCTTCTCCGCTGGATGCGCGTTTCACATTTGATTCTTTCGTCGTTGGCAAGCCTAATGCGCTGGCCCATGCTGCTGCGCGCCGCGTGGTCGAATCGATGAGCGTTCCCTTTAATCCGCTCTTTATTTATGGCGGCGTTGGTTTGGGCAAGACGCACTTGATGCACGCCATTGCGCATCAAATGGAAGAAATGTGGCCGGAAAAGACAGTGATGTATCTTTCTGCCGAGAAATTCATGTATCAGTTCGTTCGCGCTCTGCGCGCCAATGACACAATGAACTTTAAGGAGCTCTTCCGCTCCGTTGATGTGCTGATGATTGATGACATTCAATTCATCGCCGGCAAAGAATCAACGCAGGAAGAATTCTTCCATACCTTTAATGCGCTGGTGGATCAGAATAAACAGATCATTATTTCCGCTGATAAGGCTCCCTCTGACCTGAACGGTCTGGATGAGCGTTTGCGCTCGCGCCTTGCCTGGGGCTTGGTTGCGGATATTCACCCTTCAACCTATGAGCTGCGCCTTGGTATCTTGCAAGCCAAGCGTGAACAGCTTCAGGCCGATGTGCCCGACAGCGTTCTTGAATTCTTGGCCCTCAAGGTAACCTCAAACATTCGTGAGCTGGAAGGGGCGCTAAACCGAATCGTGGCCCATGCCGATGTGGCGAAGCAGGAAATCACCCTCGAATCGACACAAGAAGTTCTGCAAGATCTTCTGCGTGCGCATGACCGCCGGATCACGATTGACGAAATTCAGCGCAAAGTGGCCGAGCACTATAATCTGCGTCTGGCGGATATGCACTCTGCCCGCCGCGCGCGCAATGTGGCAAGGCCAAGACAAGTGGCGATGTATCTGGCAAAGCAGCTGACATCACGCAGCTTGCCGGAGATTGGCCGCAAATTCGGTGGCCGCGACCACACAACCGTTATGCACGCGGTTCGCAAGATTGATGAGCTGATGGAAGAGGATGCACAAATCGCACAGGATGTGGATGTGGTGCGCCGCGCCCTTACAGGCTGATAAAAGGTTCTCCTTACCAAATAGAGCCGGGGTCTTTCGGGATTCCGGCTTTGTTTTTACGAAAACGTTTTGACTCGCTTTTGAAGCGCCAGTACTGTTCTTTCCTATGAGCGAAAAAATATCTTATGACTTTGTAAAAGAGCTTTATGAGCGCCCGCTTCTGGATTTGATCTATGAGGCTGCCTCGGTTCACCGTGCCAATCACGATCCACAGCAAATGCAAATGTGCACGCTGCTCTCGATCAAGACTGGCGGCTGTCTGGAAGATTGCAAATATTGCAGCCAGTCCATTCATAACAATGCGGATCTGGAAAAAGAAATCCTGATGAAAACCGATGAGGTTTTGGCCCAAGCCAAAGCTGCCAAAGACGCGGGCTCTACCCGTTTTTGTATGGGGGCCGCATGGCCGCGCGTGTTGGATGGTAAGGCGTTCGACCGCGTGTGCGATATGGTCAAGGGGGTCTCTGATATGGGTATGGAGGCGTGCGTGACGCTGGGGATGCTCAATGAAGATCAGGCACGCCGTTTGAAAGAGGCGGGCCTTACCGCCTATAACCACAATTTGGATACCTCTGAAGAATTTTACGACAAGATCATTACAACCCGCACCTATGCGGATCGCCTCGACACACTCAAAAACGTGGCTAAGGCCGGTATTGCCGCCTGTTGCGGCGGGATTTTGGGGCTGGGCGAATCGGAAGAAGACCGCGTCAGTCTTTTGCATACGCTATCCAATTTAGATCCGCAGCCGGAATCGGTGCCGATTAATATGCTGGTTCCTGTTGAGGGCACGCCGCTGGAAAATCAAAAGCCGCTCGATATTTTCGAATGGATCAGATGCATTGCGGTGGCGCGAATTTTGATGCCGAAATCAAAAGTACGCCTTTCTGCTGGGCGTTTAACGATTTCCAAGGAAGCGCAGGCGATGGCCTTTATGGCCGGGGCGAATGCGATTTTTACCGGCGAAAAGTTGTTGACCACCGCCAATCCGGAAGAAGATTTTGATGCCGGGCTTTTGGCGGAGCTGGGGTTGCGCCCGGAGGTGCCCTACACCTCCGAAGCGGTGAAGCAGGGATGCGGCAAACTCGGCGGGTGCGGTTGCGCCGGGACCAATATGAATGATGAACAAATTTCAAAACAAATTGAAGCAGCTTGAGGCGGCCTCGCGCCTGCGCGGCCTAAACCTGCCGGGCGGGATTGATTTAACCTCGAACGATTATTTGGGGATGCGCAGCCATCCGAAGCTGCGCACACTTGCAAGCGAAGCGATTGAGGGTGGGATTGATTTGGGCAGCGGCGGATCGCGCTTGCTGCGCGGACATACGCTCTATCACGAATCACTGGAGAGTTTTGCAGCCGCGCATTTTTCTTGCGATAGGGCATTATATTTCGCGACAGGATTTCAGGCTAATAATGCACTCTTTACAACGCTGCCCAGCCGTCACGATGCGATTATTTTTGATGCGCTGGTCCATGCCAGTGCGCGTGACGGCATTGCCGCTTCGCCTGCGCGTTCGATTAAGGTGGCGCATAATGATGTGCAGGGCTTTGAAGACACGGCGCGGCGCGTTCGTGATGAAGGCGCGCAAGAAATCTGGATTGCCGTGGAATCACTCTATTCGATGGATGGCGACATCGTGCCTTTAGCCGAATTGGTGGAGATTGCGCAAAAGTTTGAAGCGTGGCTTATTGTTGACGAAGCGCATGCAAGCGGCGTGATGGGCGCAAGCGGTAAGGGGCTGTGCGAGGGGCTTTCTTATGAGCGCTTGATCACACTTCACACTTGTGGCAAGGCGATTGGCGTCGCGGGCGGCCTGATTTGCGCTGGTGCGTCTGTGATTGATTATCTGGTTAATGCCGCGCGGCCCTTTATTTTTTCAACCGCGCCGCCGCCCTTGCAGGCGTTTTTGGTGGAGGAGTCTTTGAAGATTTTGGCTTCGGAGGACGGGCAGGCCCGCCGGGCGGCGGCGCAAAAACTCTGTACCTATACAAAAGAGCAACTGGGCGGCGCGGGCACGCATATTGTTCCGATTATCATTGGCGAGGACCAAAAGGCGCTTGAGGTTGCGGCGGCGCTGCAAGATGGAGGCTATGATATTCGCGCGATTCGCCCGCCAACCGTTCCGGCTGGTACGGCGCGCCTGCGCCTATCGCTTAGTTCAGAGTTGGAGCAAGCGATTCTGGAGAAATTTTTTGATTCTTTAAAACCGCTTCTACACGCTAAAGCCGCTTAAGCCTTTTTGTATAAGAAAGGTGCTGGGATGAAATAAACCAGAAGCGCGGTGATAATGCCGGGCAGAACGTTATATATATCACCGCTCAGGCCCGCTTCTTCCCAAGAAATACTGACACCTGCGCCGATCAACATCATCGCAATGGCGTGCGCTTGTGTTGGTTTTTTACCCATCGCATAAACAAACAGCAGTGGTCCCATCGACGAGGCCATCACTGACCAGCCGTAAAGCGTTAGTTTTAAAACACTTTGATTGCCGCTGAGTGCGACGACAAGTGCCAATAGGGCCACCAAGACGGTTCCGGCTTTGGCCCACAAAACATTGTCCTGGTGCTTTGTTGTCAAATCACGGGTGAGCGCCGCCGAACTTGCTAGTACTTGAGAATCGGCCGTGGACATGGTTGCGGCAAACAAACCGGCCAGAAACAGGCCGGATAAAACGCCAGGCATTAAATTGGCGGAAATTGTCGGCAACGCCAACTCTGGGTCGCTATTGATCAGTTCAGGCAGTAATACACGCGCGGCCAAAGCGGCCAGCGTACATAAGACAGTCAGGAGCGATACAAAGCCCGCATAGTATAATGCGGCTGTTCTGGCGCTGTCGGAATGGTCAAGCACCATAAAGCGGACCATCACATGCGGTTGCCCCATAACGCCCATACCGCCAAAAAGCCAGCCCAGAGCGAAGCCGATAATGCCGAATTTGTAAGATCCGGCAAACAGATTGATTAATTCTGGGTCGGTGGCCCGGAGTTGATCTGTCATCGCTGAAAGTCCACCAAGCTCGACAAGACTGTAGGCAACAATTAGGATAAGGGAGCCAAACATCGCAAGAGCTTGTACAGCGTCGGTCCAGATGGTGGCGCGGATTCCACCAGCCACACAGTAAACCAGCACCATAAAAAATCCGATAATCGCGCCGGTATTAACGTCCCAGCCGACAAGAACGTTCAGAGCTTTACCGCCTGCGGTCAACTGGGCTGCGGCGTAGACCGATAAGAACATGATTGTAATGACCGCCGCGATCCAGCGTACATATTTATATTCTGTGCCGGTCCAACGTGAGAGCAAACCGCAATAGGTTTGGGACTTAATATGATCGTTGTGAGCGCGTATTTGGCGCGCGCTTAGCCACCAGACCAGAACCTCACCGATATACCAGCCGACAGGCACCCATAGAGCCGACAGGCCAATCGTATAAGTTAGACCGATGAGACCGACAAACATAAAGCCGCTATTTTCTGTGGCGAACAGAGAAAATCCGGCTAGCCACGGCTTAATGCTTTTGCTGGCAAGCAAATAATCTTCAGTGGTTTTTTGCGAATATTTTGCCGAGGCCAAACCAACGGCAACAAAGACAATCAGAAAAAATATGAAGCTATACAGCATGATCAAATCCCCTTTTGATTATGCTTCGGGCTTGTAAATTAAGTGCTCTCCATGTGCCGGCGACAAGTCCGAAACGTAACAATCATTTGAATTTCCTTTTATATTAAGCCATGTATGGTTCACAAAAGGAAGCACAATCACCAGTCCGAAGCGCGGCATAGGAATCATGCTATGATCAAGCTTTAGGGCTTCCATGTTCTTTACCAAATAGGCGGAGAAGAAGCGGTGGGCGTGAGTGTCAGTATGCGCCCCTTGAGGGACCTGTTTCTTAGCAAAAGATATTTTGTCCAAAATTGTGTAGGTGCGTTCGGATAAAGGGATCGTAATGATTTGTCTGCGGGATTTAAGCATGGTTTTTCCTTTCTTGAAGTGTCTTAGTTCATAATAGTTTGAAAAATATTTTTACTTTTCGTCAATTAATCAGGGGAATTGAGGTTAATAAAAAAGTGTCATATAAATGACATATGAGAAAAATTTCCGATGAAAAACTCTGGGCCTTGGGGCTGCCCTTGATGCAGTCGCGGGTTTATGTAGCGGCGCTGGAGCTGGGGCAGGCGGGCCTTCAGGCGCTTTCACGCAAGTCGGGCGTAAATCGCTCGACTATTTACACCTTTATAGATGAGCTTAAGGCGCGCGGGTATCTTTATGAAACCCGCCGGGGCAAACGCAAGCTTTATAATGCGGCTAGCCCCGTACATGTCATGGAGACGGCCCGCGCTCGAATGAACACTTTGGAATCGTTGTTGCCGGAATTGGAAGCGCTCAACAATGCTTCGATGAAAAAACCGCGTGTGCGTTATTATGAAGGTATGCAGGGTATTAAAGAGGTGTATCTTGATATGATTAACGATGCTCAGGATATTGTCTCTTATGAAGATTTGCAGCACTTAAAAGAAGGATTGCCCAAAGTCATTTATGATCGAATTCCGGCAGAGCGTGCCGCGAACAATGTACGGCTTTTTGCAATTTCCCGCGATACGCCAACTGCGCGGCAATTTTGTAAGCAGGATAAGGAGCTCAAGCGCCAGACAAAATTTATTACGAATGAGGAATTTAAAACTGAGATCAAAATTTACGGTCATAAAATTGCACTGATTAATTTGCGCGGGCTAACACCTTTTTGTGTCCTGATTGAAAATCAGCATTTGGCTGATACGATGCGCATGCTTTGGAAACAGCTATGGGATCGTTTATGATTTTCTTTTAAAATGCTGCTAAATGTCGTAGAAATCATTTATGTCCAACAAATGCGTTATTACAGGCACCGATACGGATATCGGCAAGACCGTTTTTTCCGCGATGTTGATGCTGGCCCTCAATAAGCAAGCGTCTGATCCGGCGTGTTATTGGAAGCCCGTGCAATCGGGCGTTGAGGGCGGGGTGGATACCCGCACGGTGCAAAAGCTGACCGCGCTGCCCAACGAGCAATTTATTAAAGAGCAATATATCTTAACCGAACCGTTATCGCCCCACCGCGCGGCGGAGCTCGATAATGTTGAGATTGATATCGATACGCTGGAAATTCCCGATATCCCCGGACCGTTGCTCATTGAAGGGGCGGGCGGTCTGAACGTGCCTTTGACGCGCGCCACCCTGTTTATTGATGTATTTGAGATTTGGGATCTGCCCGTGATCCTGTGCGCCCGCACGGGGCTGGGCACGATTAACCACACCTTGCTGTCGGTAGAGGCGCTAAGAAAGCGTAAAATTCCGCTACACGGGATTGCTTTTATTGGTGATGATAATCCCGATAATATGCGCACGATCGAAGAATTTTCAGGGGTGAAGATTTTGGGTCGCCTTCCGCGTTTGGATGCGCTAAACTCCGAAACCTTAAGCAAAGCTTTTGACGACAATTTTAATCTCGGAGACTTTATTTCGTGAGACGGATATCGCGTATTTGGCACCCCATGACCCAGCACGCCCTGATGGGCCCGGAAATTCATATCGAGCGGGCGGAGGGCGCGTATTTATATGGCAAGAATGATCGTAAAATTCTGGATGCAATTTCATCTTGGTGGGTGATTACGCACGGTCATTGCCACCCAAAAATTGCTAATGCGGTGAAGGCGCAGGCGGATAAATTAGACCAAGTCATCTTCGCCGGATTTACCCACGAACCGGCCGAGCGTTTAACCGAAAAACTCCTGCGTTTTACCGACCCGCTTTTAGAGTTTGTCTTTTATTCCGATAGTGGTTCAACAGCCGTAGAGGCCGCCCTTAAAATGGCGATCGGATATCACACTCATACAGGCAATCCGCGCACGAAAATTGTTGCGCTGGAGGGTGGGTATCACGGCGATACATTTGGCGCAATGTCCGCCGGTGCACGTGGGGTGTTTAATAAATTATACGAACCGTATCTATTTGAAACGACACATCTTCCGTTTCCTGCGCCTGGCAAGGAGGCAAAGACACTACAAGTCTTTAAAGACCTTCTTAAAAAGGAAGGAAACAACGTAGCAGCGCTCATCCTTGAGCCGCTGGTTTTAGGGGCGGACGGCATGAAAATTTATAGCCCCGAGACGCTCAAATCCCTGCATGATTTGTGCAAGGAATATGGCGTGCTTTTGATCGCTGATGAGGTGATGACAGGCTTTGGTCGTACGGGTACAAAATTTGCGTGCGAGCAGGCCGGAATCGTTCCCGATATTATGTGCCTGTCCAAAGGTCTGACCGGTGGGTTTTTACCCATGGGCGCGACCATGTGCAGCCGTGATATCTATAAGGCATTTTACAAGGAGGATCGTGCTAAGACGTTTTTCCATTCCACATCTTTTACGGGCAATCCGCTGTCCTGCGCCGCTGCGGTTGCTAATTTGGATTTGTGGGATACTGAGCCGGTTCAGCAAAATATAAATGATATTACCAAGGCGCATGCGCGCGCGCGCGGGTGGTTCGAAGCGCGGCCCGACGTGGCGGGTGTACGCACAATCGGCACGATTTTCGCGCTGGATATTCCCGACAGCACGAGCGGATATCTCTCCAGCCTTGGTCCTGTACTTTATGATTTCTATCTTGAGCATGACGTGCTCTTGCGTCCGATAGGCAATAGCGTCTATATTCTGCCTCCGTATTGCGTAACACAAGCAGATTTGGATTTGATCTATGACACACTCTGGCGATCCTTGGACTTTATCCGGGATGAAGGACAACAACAGGCAGCATGAAGCGCCGGTCCGTAATTTTTTAAGCACTCTTGTCACAATGCCGGGCGAACATGCCCGCTTTATGAACATGCTCTCGATGCTCGAGCATATGGGCAGCCGTAAAATTATGGTCTCGCAAATGGACCGCATGGAAGAGCTGGATCTGGATACGCTACAGCATCTCTCGGAAGAGGCCCGCCATGCCTTTTTCTTTAAGCGCCAAGCCGAGCGCATTGCAGGCAAATCTCTGAATGGCTGGGTCGATGAGAACACAACGCAGCGCATTTCGGCGATGATGTATTTTGGCCGCTTGGATGCCGGTATCAGCAAACAAGTGCCCGCCGATAAGGCCTATGGCTGGGTGTCGCTGATTATTGAACTGCGTGCCTGCTGGCTCTATCACATTTATCATGAGGTTCTGGAAGCCTCCGATGTGCAGCTCTCGCTCAAAAGCCTGATTGCAGAAGAGGACAAGCATCTGGCCGAGATGTTCGAGATGGTTGGCGAGGATGTGGAGCTCATGCGTGACCTGAGTGCCTATGAAACCGATTTGTTCGGAAAGCTGTGGGGCAAGATTTCATCTGCTCTGGATATCGCGCAGGCCGCCTAATTTTGCGCTTTTACGGCGCTTTGCACCTGTGCTAAGCTCTGATTCTTCAAAAGTGAATTTTTTAAGCAATGGAACGAACATAATTATGAAACTGAGCATCGAACGCGCTGATCTTTTACGCTCCCTGAACCACGTACAAAGTGTTGTTGAACGCCGCAATACCATTCCGATTTTGGCCAACGTCCTGATGAAAGCTGATGATGGCATGTTGTCTTTGGCCACCACTGATATGGATTTAGAGATCAACGAATCGGTTGCCGCGAATGTGTCATCGTCTGGAACGACCACCGCGCCTGCACATACATTGCATGATATTGTTCGCAAGTTGCCTGACGGTGCGGATGTTGAGCTCGAACTAAATGCCGAAGGCACGCAAATGACCGTTCGCTCTGGCCGCTCTCAATTCAAGCTGAGCTGTCTGCCGACCGCCGACTTCCCGGAGATTGGCGCAGGCGACCTGCCGACACAGCTGGCCATTCCGGCGGCGGATCTGCGCGCGCTGATTGACCGCACGAAATTCGCGATGAGCACGGAAGAGACCCGCTATTACCTTAACGGTATCTACCTGCATGAGGCAGAAAATGAAGGTGTTGCGGTTCTGCGCGCTGTGGCCACAGACGGTCACCGTCTGGCACGTTTTGAGATGCCACTGCCTGAAGGCGCAAGCGGCATGCCCGGCGTGATTATTCCGCGCAAGGCGATTGGGGAGCTGCGCAAGCTGGTCGATGAAGCGGCTGATGCAATCCAAATTACATTGTCTGAGAGCAAAATTCGTTTTGCGTTCGATCACATCGTTCTGACATCCAAGCTGATTGACGGGACATTCCCCGATTATCAGCGCGTTATTCCCGAGGGCAATGACAAGATTGTTGAGATCGACCCGAAAGTATTCTCAAGCGCGATCGACCGTGTATCAACCATTTCCGATGGGAAATCCCGCGCGGTGAAGATTGCGTTGAATGGTAAGCAAATGACGCTTTCGGCCTCTTCCGCCGAATCCGGCAGTGCGACCGAAGAGGTTGAGGTGAATGGCGATACCGACATCGAAATCGGCTTTAATGCCAAATATCTACTGGACATTACTTCACAGATCGAAGGTGAAGGCTGCCGCCTGACCTTGGCTGATGCCGCGAGCCCGACCATCATTCAGGACAACAGTGACCCATCTGCACTTTATGTGTTGATGCCACTGCGTGTTTAGATGAGTGTCCTTCGTATCCACACTAAAGCTCCATAATTTTCGCTGCTATCAGCAGGTTGCCTTTGAATCGCTGCAGAGCGGTTTAATCGTTTTGCATGGTCCAAACGGCGCGGGCAAGACGAACGTACTAGAGGCGCTTTCGATCCTCTCACCGGGGCGGGGATTGCGCGGGGCAAAAGTCATGGAGATGCAGTGCCAGAGCGCAGGTCAGCCCTGGGCAGTCTCAGCGAGCGTGACCAGCAATTACGGCAGCGTGCAGATCGGTACTGGGTTGGAAGCGGAAAAGGAAAAGCGGATTGTGCGCATTAATGGCGAAAATGCGCGCGGGCAAAATGCACTGGCTGAACATTTGGCGTGTGTGTGGCTTACCCCGCAGATGGACCGGTTGTTTCTCGATTCCTCGCGTGAGCGGCGAAAATTCCTTGATCGTTTGGTTTTTGCCTTTGATCCCGGTCATTCAGGCCGCGTGACCAGATACGAAAATGCAATGCGTCAGCGCTCCAAATTATTGCAAGAAGGAAAAGGTGATCCGGCTTGGCTTACGGGGCTAGAGGCGCAAATGGCCGAAACCGGCGTGGCGATTGCGGCGGCAAGGCTCGATTTCATCCAACGGTTACAGACGGCCTGTGAGGGCGTGGACCATAGCCATTTTCCACTCTCGCGCTTGCGGGCCAAAGGCACGTTGGAAGAGCTGCTCAGCAGTGCTCCTGCGCTAGAGGTTGAAGAGATGTTTAATTATCAGCTTTCTGAAAGCCGGGGTGTGGACATGCTCACGGGCGGCGCGGCGACGGGGCCGCATAAATCCGATCTTTCTGTGCATATGGCCGAAAAAAATATGCCTGCAGATCAATGTTCAACAGGCGAGCAAAAAGCGCTGCTGATTGGGATTGTCATGGCCCATGCGCGCTTAATTGCCGCTGAGCGGGGTGCTCCGCCGATTTTGCTTTTGGATGAAGTGGCTGCGCATTTGGATGAAAATCGTCGCGCGGCTTTGTATGATTTGCTGCTTGATTTAGGCGGCCAAGTTTGGCTGACTGGGACGGATTACAGTCTTTTTGAAGCGATTAAGAACCGGGCACAATTCTTTGAAATTCAAAATGCTGCCGTGAAGGCCGCTTAGTTTTTATTTTTTCAGTAATATCAATGGTTTATCATTGTGAAAAAAGCCAAAAAAATCCGGCTTTTTCCTGTCTTTCAATGGGGCGCTGTGCTATACAAGAACAATACAAAAAACCAAGAAAAAATCTCAGATTTCTGGGGCTTTTAGCGCAAAATGAGGATCAAGTTTAGACTATGAGTGAGGCAGCTGAAAAAATGGACGACAATCAGGAATATGGCGCAAAATCGATTAAGGTTTTGCGAGGTCTGGAGGCCGTTCGTAAACGTCCGGGTATGTATATCGGCGATACCGATGACGGCACCGGCCTGCACCACATGGTCTATGAGGTTGTTGATAACGCGATTGACGAAAGTTTGGCCGGGCATTGTGACCGTATTGATGTGGTTTTGAATGCCGACGGATCTTGCACGGTTAAGGATAATGGCCGCGGTATCCCGGTTGATGAACACCCGGAGGAAAAAGTCTCCGCCGCGCAAGTGATTATGACCCAGCTGCATGCCGGGGGTAAATTCGATCAAAACTCCTATAAGGTTTCGGGCGGTCTGCACGGTGTGGGCGTGTCGGTTGTGAATGCGCTCTCGGAATATCTTGATCTGCATATCAAGCGCGAGGGTAAAGAATGGCATATGCGCTTTAAGCAGGGCGATGCCGGCGAAGATTTAAAACCCATCCGTGATATGGAAGAAGGCGAGCGCACAGGAACGCAAGTGACTTTCTTACCTTCACCAGAAACATTCACCATGACGGATTTTGATTTCAAAACGCTTGAAAACCGCTTGCGCGAACTGGCGTTTTTGAACTCAGGCGTAAATATCTACCTGAGTGATCGGCGCTCAGACGATCCTGAAGAGCATCTTGAAACGCATTTGCATTATGAGGGCGGAATCGAGAGTTTCGTGGAATATCTCGATCGAAACAAAAAGCAAATGGTACCGCCGATCAGCATCGTCGCCGAAGAGGATGCCAGCGGTGTAACGGTGGAGGCTGCGATTGCCTGGACCGACGCTTATCACGAAACCATGCTGTGCTTTACGAATAACATCCCGCAGCGTGATGGTGGAACGCACTTGGCCGGTTTTCGCGGCGCTTTGACGCGTGTTCTCACAAAATATGCTGAAGAAAAAGGCTTGATAAAAAAGAAAGATATTAAGCTGACCGGGGAGGACATGCGCGAGGGTATGACCTGCGTGCTCTCGGTTAAGGTTCCCGATCCAAAATTCTCATCACAGACTAAAGACAAGCTGGTGAGCTCTGAAGTGCGCCCGGTTGTAGAAGGCGCAATTGGCGAGCATCTGGCGACATGGCTGGAAGAAAACCCGAGCGAAGGGAAAATGATTGTCGGCAAAATCGTTGAGGCGGCCACCGCCCGCGAAGCGGCGCGTAAAGCGCGCGAGCTGACCCGTCGCAAGGGGATTATGGATGTTTCTAACTTGCCCGGAAAATTGGCGGATTGTCAGAGCAAGGACCCGTCCAATTCCGAAATTTTCATCGTTGAGGGGGATTCTGCTGGCGGTTCGGCCAAGCAGGCCCGTGACCGTCATAATCAGGCGATCTTGCCGCTACGCGGTAAAATTCTGAATGTGGAGCGTGCGCGCTTTGATAAGATGCTCAACTCTCAAGAGCTTGGTACGCTTATTACTGCACTGGGCACGTCTATTGGGCCGGATGAGTTTAACATCGAAAAAATTCGCTATCACAAGGTCGTGATCATGACCGACGCGGACGTTGACGGATCGCACATTCGCACGCTTCTTTTGACATTCTTCTTCCGTTATATGCCCGAAGTGATTGAGAAGGGTTATCTGTATATCGCCCAGCCGCCGCTGTTTAAAGTGAAGCGCGGTAATGCAAGCGAGATGTATCTGAAGGATGAGCGCGCGCTGGATGATTATCTGATTGATGCGGCGCTGGATGATTTGGTCATTGTTGATGGTAGCGGCCAAACCCGCACAGGCAATGATCTGCGTGACTTGCTGATGAAGTCACGTGCGATTCGCAACTCTCTCAACGCTTTGACCGTGAAGGCTGGAAATCGCCGCGCGGTTGAGCAATGCGCGATTGCGGGCGCCTTTGATGATGCGGTTTTTGATGATGAGTCTCAGGGTAAGAAATATGCTGCCAAAGTGGCTGAGCGGCTCAATAAAATTGCCGCCGCGAATGAAAAAAGCTGGAGCGGCGATTTTAGTGCCGATAAAGGCTATAACATTCAGCGCACGCTGCGCGGTGTGAAGGAAGAAGTGAATATCACGATGGATCGTGTGCGCTCTCCCGATGCCCGCCGCTTACACAAGGCGATCGCTTGGATGCAGGAGGTCTTCGCCGGCCCGGTTGAGGTGCGTGAAGGCGATAAAATTTTGGCCAAAATCAACGGCCCTGCGGCCTTGTATGACCGCGTGATTGAGGCGGGCCGTAAGGGCTTGGCAATTTCCCGCTATAAGGGTCTTGGGGAAATGAACCCGGAGCAGCTCTGGGAAACTACGCTCGATCCGAATGTGCGCACGCTTTTGCAGGTGCGTGTTGAGGATGCGCAAAAGGCGGATGATATTTTCTCCACCCTGATGGGCGATGTGGTTGCGCCGCGCCGTGAATTCATTCAGGACAATGCGCTGAAAGCGGCGGTGGATGCTTAACCCGTTTTTTTAGGCAGTTTTCTGGACGCATAACCGTGAAAGCTTTATAGTCATTTCTTGTTATGACTGTAAAAACAAAGCTTTGTTTTAGAAAGCTCACAGAAAAAGACTTACAAGACTTTAAGACAATTCGTTTGGAGGCTCTAAAGGCTCACCCGGAATCTTTTCTCGGTTGTTATGAGCATGAAAGCGCACAGCCTGACAGTTTTTTCAAAAAATCGATTAATCACGACATGGTGGTTGGCTGTTATAAGAACGGTAAGCTGCTCGGCATTATCGGTTATTACGTTGTGACCCCGGAAGGCAAGCGTGAACATTCAGCCAAAATCTGGGGTTTTTATATCCGCCCGGATTACCGCGGGCGCGGCTTTGCCAAAAAACTGTTTAATGAAATTCTTGATGAGGCGGCGAAAGTCACCGAAAAAGCCCTGCTGAAGGTGAATACAAAAAACAGGAGCGCGATAAAGCTATACCGCGCTCTTGGATTCGAAAAATACGGGCTTGAGCGTAAATCCCTCAAAATCGGCCAGAACTATTATGATGACTGGCTGATGGTGAAGTTTTTCTGATCTTAGCCTTTACTGAGTTCAATATTGTTAATGGGCAAATCTTTCCATCCACCTGCATACGCTGTTGCCGAACCTGTTACGGATTTCAAAGTTTTGTAAGCATTTGATCTCGAGATCATGCCTCCCACGCCAGTTTTATTCTCTGTACGTTCGACAACCAGAATGAGATCTTTTCCAATTTCATTAATTGAAAAATTCATGACGGCTTCCACGACCCCTTTTGAGTTGGTTCCCTCTTTGTAAGAAAAAGACTCTTTTGGAGCCCATGTTTGGATAGTTAACTTTCTTTGAGAATTTTGGAATATATCACCAGCTCTGATTTCATTATCATTTTTTGCGGGGTTTAGGGGGCCTCCATATCCTCCTGGTATCAAACTGGTTGAAGCACCTTTAAACATTGCTGTAATACTGTTCCATGCCGTTTCTTTATCTATATTTTTATTAAAAGTGGCACTTAGTTTTGCTTGCGATTGAGGAGGCTTGAAAATAGACTTTATTGGTTTTCCATGTTTGAAGAAATGTTCTGCGAGCTTGCCTTGATACCACTCAAGCACTTCATTTTTTTTCTTCACCTCTTTAATTTGAAAGGTGTTCCAGTGTGTCTCATATCTACTTATTTCGTGTTTGTAGTAGTGACAATGTATTTCAAAATCGCCAGATTTTATATTTTTGTTAATTGTAAAAGTTGTGGTTCCTGATCTATTAAATGTGATTTGTATATGTGGCTCTTTATTATAGCCAGCTGCTAAAATTCCCGTTCTATAATTTGCTGGAAAAACACCTTTATTTTTTGGGTTAAGATACCAGAGTAAATAGTAAGACTTATATGGAGAAAGAACGTAATCTAGTGAATTTTTGAGTAAAAAAAGGTCGTATATATTTTCGTTAGCTTTATTTTCCTGAGCTTTTCTTTTCTCTTTTTCTTCTTTGTTGCTTTCTTGTTGCTTTCTTTTTTGCTGCTTTTTCAAATGCAACATTCTGTTCTTATCTTGCTCAAGTTTTTCTAATCGTTTTGCAACATCGTTGATTTCATTTTCCATTTTTTTGTTACTCTTTGAATTATATAAATAGCGATAAAGGATTAAATTATAAAAAGCACATAAATACAATAAAAATATGAAAAATAATTTACTTGAAGTAAATATCCTGTACTCTGCGCCCGCAGTGGTTTAAAAGATTTTCCATGAGTTCGTTAGCGCAAAAATTATCGGAAATTGTCGGTGCGGCCTTTGAGGAGCAGGGATTGCCGCGTGAGCTGGGTGATGTTCGGGTATCGGACCGCCCGGATTTGGCGCAGTTTCAGTGTAATGGCGCGATGGCCGCGGCGAAGGTGGCCAAAAAGAACCCGCGCGAGGTCGCGCAAGGCGTAGTCGATACGTTGAACAGCCATGCGGAGTTCGAAAAAATCGAAATTGCCGGGCCGGGCTTTATAAATCTGAATGTTACGGATGAGTTTTTGCAAAATCATTTGAAGAGTGTGGCTCAAGATGAGCGCTTGAGCGTTTTGCGCATGGGCGGTGAAACGGTGATGCTGGATTATGGCGGGCCGAATATTGCCAAGCCGATGCATGTCGGCCATTTGCGCGCCTCAATCATTGGTGATTCACTGCGCCGGATTTGTAAATTTGGCGGCTATAACGCGCTGGGCGATGTGCATATGGGCGATTGGGGCACGCCCATGGGCATGATTATCTCCGAACTGGAGGAGCGCGGTGCGCTGGGCCAGCCCTTAACCATGGATGATCTGGAAGAGATTTACCCCAAGGCAGCAGCGGCGTGCAAAGAGGATGAGGCCCGCATGGAGCGTGCCCGCGATGCCACGCGTAAATTGCAGGACGGCGATCCTGAATACCGCAGCGCGTGGCAGCAATTCATCGATGTTTCGATCGATGGCATGAAAAAGAATTTCGATGCGCTGGGTGTGCATTTTGATTTGTGGGAAGGCGAAGCAAGCGTTCATGAGCTGATCGCGCCAATGGCTGATGATCTCAAAGCCAAGGGCGTAGCCGTTGAGAGCGAAGGCGCGCTGGTGATCGAGGTTGAAGAAAAGGACGATAAAAAAGAAATGCCGCCGCTCATTCTCTACAAGTCTGACGGCGCGGTGATGTATGGCACGACCGATCTGGCCACGATTGTTGACCGGGTGCAAAAATATAATCCGGCCAAAATTCTCTATGTTGTCGATCAGCGTCAGGGGCTTCATTTTGAGCAGGTTTTCCGCGCCGCGCGTAAGGGCGGATTGGTTTCAGATGCGACCGAGCTGACCCATGCCGGGTTTGGTACGATGAATGGGCAGGACGGCAAGCCGTTTAAAACCCGCGCTGGCGGCGTGATGCGCCTCGAAGATCTAATCGCGATGGGGATTGAAAAAGCACAAGCACGTTTGAATGAAGCCGATCTTGCTGCCGATATGAATGAGCAAGAGCGCGGAACAATCGCACACAAAGTTGCCATCGCCGCAATTAAATTTGCTGATTTATCGAATAACCGCATTTCCGATTATGTGTTTGATCTGGACCAGATGACGGCCTTTGAGGGCAAGACGGGTCCGTATCTTCTGTATCAGGCTGTGCGGATTAAATCGCTGCTGCGTAAGGCGGCGGATCAGGGCGCGGATGTTGGTGATGCGTTTGTCATCCAAGATCAAGACCGCGCTTTAGCGCTGCTTCTTACCGAGCTGCCGGATCATTTTGTGCTGGCGCTGAAAAATTATACGCCGCATGTGCTGTGTGATTATGCGTTTAAATTGGCACAGGCTTTCAGCAGTTTTTACGCCTCTTGCCACATTCTGTCTGAAGAAGATGCGGCGCTGCGTGGTTCGCGCTTAGCGCTGTGTGATCTGGTGCAAAAGCAATTGGCCCTGATTTTAGGGCTTCTCGGTATCGCAGTACCAGAGCGGATGTAGTACTTGCTTTTCTGATTTTTATGGCCAATAATAGCCAAATGCTTGGCATAGAATCGATTCAAATTACCCCTAAGCTGATGATGCGCGCATCGCAAATTGATGCGTTCAAGGGGCTTTGGCTGGGGCTGGAGACGTACACCACCGGTCTACAAATTCTAAGTGATGTTGCCGCCCATGGCGCGAAAGTTCAGCGGGTTTTATCGCCGCTCAAAGATAAAGAAATCACTCCGGAAATTATAAAGGCGCTGCACGCGGTTCAAACCGGTGGTAAGGGTGCAAGCGCCTATAAAACGGCCGATAATCTGCTGCCTGTTTCGCGCGGCGATACGGTGATCGGTGAATTGGAAACAGCCGCGCCCGAGCATGTTGAGCCGCTGATCAATAAATTGCTGGGCTGGCTGAATGAATCTTTAACCCGCCGCGAGATGCACCCGCTGATTGTGATTGCGGTTTTTACAGCTGTGTTTTTGCAAATTTCGCCTTTTGAAACGGGGAATATGCGCACCGTGCGTTTCTTGATTTTATTGCTGCTGCTCAAAAGTGATTACCGTTACGCACCCTATGTACCGCTTGACCGCATCATGGAGGATGAGGGTGAACGCGTTTTCAGAGCGCTTTCTCACAATCAGGAGTCTCTTGAGCAGGGTCGCCCGGATTGGAGCGCGTGGCTGAATTGTTTTTTTGACCTGCTGGTGCAGCAGAAAAATATTCTCGATGAGCGGCTCAATGAAAAAGATAAGGATCTTTCGAAACTGCCAACTCTGTCGGCTCGCGTGATGCGTTTATTCGAAGAGCATGACCGTTTGCAGATGAATGATATCGTAAAGCTGACGCGCGGGCGACGCTCTACTCTAAAGCTACGTTTGGGGGAATTGGTGGATCAGGGATATCTGCGCCGTCATGGCCGCGCGCGATCAACATGGTATTCGCAAATCTAGCGCTCTAACAGCACGTGATAAAAATAATACCCTTCTCCACCATCAGGATCAAAACAAGCGGTTGTTTCGCTGGGTGTTTCGCTGATTGTTTCTGTACCTGAATCTCCAAAGCTTCCTGTGAAGAGAGAGGCATCTTCATCTCCGCTGCCTATAGCGATGGTGCTGCCCAGCCCGATCTGTTTATTCAGGGCGCTGCACAGAGTTGTTTCGCCATTGATAAGCAGGGTCATCATCAGGTCGGAATTGGTCGTGCCTATATCCTGCACGGCATCATTACCCCAATATTCGAAATTTTGAGCACCAAAGGAAAAAGTGCGCCAGGTCACATTGCCACCATTCGTCGAGAAAATATTACAAGATCCATCGCCGGGCGCACCAGCATTTGTATATCCGGCGACAATATCATTTTCAAAGCTTAGCTCGTTTTCGCTACAGCCTTTTCTACGCAGGCGGTTGACGGCGCGCTCAACTTTTTGCGTGTAATCCATGAGGTCGGAAACGGCGAGTGTGATTTCACGCCCAGAAAGTTTTGTCGTCGTGCTGCTGCGCATGGAGCGGGCGACGGTAAAAGACAGCGCGGCAAATAACACAACGCCCAAAAGAATAATCAGGAAGGCGTTTCCTGACTGGTATCGCCGGATTGTTTCGAGGGCGTTATTCTGCCGCATCCATATCATCCGTATCTTTGAAGATGGCTTTTTGCGCCGATTGTGCGGCCTTGTCGATAATGTCCTGAATGACTTTCGGCAAGCGTGTGGGCTCATTCTTTTTAATGGCGGCATCGGTGCTTTTGTTTTTTTCAGCGGATTCAGGTTTTTTATCGTCGGTCTTAGCCGCAATACCGGCCAGCGGAGAGGTCAGCGTTTTGGGTAACGGCTTTTGCGGCTCATCTTCCGTCGCGGTCTCTGCAGCGGTGGCTTTTGGTGTAGGTGGTTCAAGCTCGTTATTGATTGCGTGAACTTGAACAATTGCGGCAATTCCGGCATCGACTTTGTTCACGCCTTCATGGTCGGCGAGATCAAAACCCTTCGCAAGCGCGGCGATTTCTTCGGATGTTTCAACATCGACATCGGCGCGCTTGGCCGTCCATGTCTTATCGATCATCAGATCGCGCAGTTTGGTAATGGCGTTTGCATGCTTCATAAGCTGGTCATCGGGTTGCGGCAGAGCGATAAAGCGCGTCACACGCATCGCCTTGGCAAACCCGGGATTGGAATAGAAAATGCGGCAGTCCGAAACAACTTCACCGAAGGTCACGACGGCCTGGCCTTCTTTAAAGGATCTTAGCCCGTCATAGCTGGCGCGTGGGCGGAGCTGCACACCGGCTTGCTGGGTATCGAAGTAAGAGCCGAATTCCGTACCCCCGGCCATTTGGAAGCCGGAGACCTCTGTCACGATCGCGCTGCCTACGGTTTTTTCGAAGAAGTCTTTGGTCTCGGTCGGGTCTTCGAGTTTACCAAAGATTTTGATGTTACAGTTTGCGGTGATGGATTGTGCTTCTTCGCGCACACGCTTTTTCATGGCCGGTAAGTCCTGTCCCGAGAAGACCAGACAAAAACCGAGCGAGCGGGCCTGCGCCGCCATAACGGCCATACCTTGCGCGGTGTAGTAACCAACCTCGTCAAAGACTGTCATAAACGGTGTTGAGGAGTGGGTTGGTTTATTCTCAATCACAGTTGAGCTTTCGCCCTCCACCGTTGAGCCCAAAGTCGATCCCATCATGCCTTTAATGGTTGAGGCCACAATTTTACCGAGATTGGCAATTTCATCGCCAGATTTCTCAAGCGCCGGGATCAGCACCACAAGAATGCGCCGCTGTAAAACGACATCGACCATGTCGACATCAGCTGCTTGTGTATCAAAAATATAGCCGTAATCATCGCCCAATGATTGTAGTGAGCGTGTGAACTGCATCGCCAGATAGCCGTGCTGTTGGTTGGCGGTGGTGGTATCATGTTGCCCCGTATCGGGACCGGGCGGTTTGATATTTCCATCATCATCATACGCCTCATGCACAAAGCCGGGCAGGGTGTCGAGGTAACCGATCAGACCTTCACGCAGATGTTCGGGCACAGCAGAATCGCGCTGGAGTTTCACAACGTTGTTGAGCGAGAGATTGTTTCGGATGGTACGCACAGAAAGCGGCATTTCCTGATTGTCGCGTTTCCAGGTCAAGACCGGCATCATCGCACTGACCAGAGAAACCGCGCGCTCTTTCCACATCGCGTTATCGCCTTCGGATTCGGGCATGAGCGAGACCAGCATGTTGACGAGATAGCTGGCCGATCCGCTTGAGAATGGGTTCATCGTATTAGATGGCGCGGCTACATCGGAGTTTCCGGTCATGTAATTCAGCACCAGCAAATCATCATCGCGGCCGAAGCGCCGGACGAGGGCGGAAAGGGACGACCACAAATCCGTATCGGCCTTACCGTCGACATACACAAAACCTGACCCCCATGTCAGAGCGTTCGTCACCAAAGATTTTAGACCTTCGGTTTTACCTGCACCGGTGGTTCCGAGATATAAGATATGCGTTCGTACATCAGAGTTAGAAAACCAAACCTCTTCATTATTTTTTTCTGTATTGCCGAGATATAGAATGCCTTCGGCCTGACCGCTTTTACCCGGCCCCATATTGTTACCATCTTTATATTTGGATCCCATCGGCATTTTGAAGGCGATCGTGCGGTCGCGGTAATGCAGCCAGAGCCAGTAGAGCGCGCCGGCAAAGGCAATAATATCAGCATAGCGCGTGCCAAAAGAGGTGAAGAAGACGGCCAGTCCGGCCATTATAAAGGTAACGATTGCAAAGTTCGGCGTGCTGATTGAATCGGCAATACGGGTGCGCAGCGGGCGAACATCCCGCAGGATGGCCTTATGCTTATGCTCGTATTTTTTCTGATCCAATGCCATAGGGTGTTATTACGCTCCTTTTATTGTGCTCGTAAAAATTCATCCGCCGATAGCGGCACGCCGGTTTCGTCCACGCTGTTGCTTTGGGTATTGGAAACCGTATCCAATGTTGTAACTTCCCGGGGCGCAGACAGCATCGCCCACACATTGATTAGAATAAAGAGCATGACCAGCGCTAAAACTGGTGGCAACCATTTCGCAGATTTTTTAGGCTTGCTGGCGATAGCTGTTACTCCTGCGCTTTCTGATCCGGGGCGAATTTGTCCTTCTGCGCTTTCCAGAGCTTTCGAGGCGGCCATAAGGCCTTTCACGGCGTCGTTTTTGTTCGCAAAAGGTGCGATTTCGACGTTTTCACCCTTGGGTGTTTTAAGTATCAATGCAAAGCTGTCTCCTTGAGCCTGAACTTCAAGCGCGGAGGCTTTTACATGCGCAAAATCCATTTGCCAGACCACAGGTTTTTCGGCGTTTGGAAATGACAATATAAGTTTTCCATCTACGACCTTGGCGCTGGATTTCATGGGAGAGAGTGCATTTTTCATAGGTTCGTTTGACTCCTGTTTTCTTAAACGGCTTTCTTAACGCCGCGTTTTTTCGAATGTGTGTAATCAAGTTGCGGGATCGGCCGCGCCTTGTTGCTGGCCATATATTCAGAGATTGAGGTTAATGCATCTTCCATTTTCGGTACGGGGATCGGCCGCTGGGTCATTTTTTCGACGCGGTAATGGGACATTGCGCCGAAGGCTTCGAGGTGGAAGCTCTGGCGGCCCAGATTGTTCAGCGGGTACCACAAAGTGCGGTCATGCGCGCGCAGCCAGACAAATTGCGCCGGCGCACAGACACCGCCTTCTTCGCGAGCAGTTGCCAGGGCGCGCATCAAAGCGGTTGTTACAAAGGCGTGCTGGTTGGCTTTTGCTAGCGTTTTACCGGCAAGGTCTTTGTTTTTCAGGACTGCGCGCGCCTCACTCACCAATTTACGGTCGAGCTTCAGACCCTTTTTAAAGCTCCAACACTCGGCCAGCCGTGCCAGCATGCGATCGGATTCATTGCGTTTACGCGCTGCCTTCAGGCAAAAGGCCGCTAGCAAAACTTGCTGATAAGGCTTTAGAGCTTTCGGTCCTTTCCAGCGCGCAACCAGTTGCTTTCTAAAGGCGCGGGCGGCCGCTTTTCGGTCAATCTTTCCATCCGGGGCAGGGATGTTGTTATAGGCCAGCCACTCCTCCGGGCCAAGCGCTTCAGCAAAAGCAGGAAGTTCAGCTGGTACGGGTGAGCCGGGCGGGCGCGGTGGCTGGGTTGAGGGGTCGAAATCAACAAAAGGCGCGATGACGGGGAAGATTTTGCGCTGCCGGTGGATCAGGCTCTCAATATTTAATGTGGTGCGAAAGTGTGTACCCGGCCCCATAAAGAGGCTCCAGACCGCGCCAAGAGCAAAAAAGACAGCAAAAACATATTTTAAAGGCCGCAGCGCCATGGCATTGAAATACGCCATGTGTCCGTCATTGAGCTTTTCCGCTTCCAGCGTGGCCGCGGCGTTATAGGCTTGCTCCCAAGAGCGTTCCTGCCCGGCATATAAAACCGTGTAATCATTATCGACAAACCAGGAAATCACCCACATTTCGCCATAGCGAATCCAGCGAATGAGGTTGCGCACCTCCGTATCAAAATACAGCCAAAAAAGCCACGCCAGCACCGCCATAACGACCAACAAGATCGCCCAGCCAATAGCGTTTTCATGTAATGTATTTTCCGTACCTTGTCCGGCCACTGCTTATGCACCAATTATGTATAATATATTGTTCATTTCCAATATTCATTATGATACCAGAAAACGGGGGTTCAAGCCATATTCGCAAAACACTGAAAAAAGCCGTTAAAAAGTCTGGAAATCTAAAAATTTATTTGATAAAAGCTACCTTCAGTCTGCGCAGAGGGTCTTTTTAAAGGCATCGGCAGATTGGTAAAAGGATAATGCGCCCCTATAGCTCAGTTGGTAGAGCAGTTGATTTGTAATCATCAGGTCCGCGGTTCGAGTCCGTGTGGGGGCACCATTTTTAGCCTTTTGCATCATATTGTTGGGGTGTAGCCAAGCGGTAAGGCAGCGGTTTTTGGTATCGCCATGCGGAGGTTCGAATCCTCCCACCCCAGCCATTCTTTATACCTTCAGGTTCACTTCAGCTTCATAAGCCATTCTTGATCAAGAACAATAGAATCAAGGTGCGCTTTCGTGCTCAAACTTATCTATCAGGAAAATAATGTAACCACGGCCAATCTGTATTTACGGGAGGGGCGTGCGCGCAGACTTAGCCCACTGACACCTTCGGTTGTTAGTATTATCGGCTTATTTGAGCCTGAACGCCGGCGGGTTGAAGATTTTATCAAGGCTATCTACAAGCAGAGCTACAATGCCGATATAGAGGTGAATTATCCGATTTTGATGAGTGTGCGTAATGCCGAGGGTGATATTCTCGCGGCTGTCGGCTTTAGATACGCAAAGGATGAGCCTCTATTTCTCGAACATTACACAGGCGCGCCTGTGGAAACATTTTTAAATACGCCGCGTGATGAGATTGTGGAGATCGGTAATTTGGCATCAGCAGGACAGGGGGCATCAGCCTTTTTGTTTGCTGCGCTTGCCTCTTATCTAAGCAATAAGAACATTCGTTATGCGGCGATTACCGGCACAGATTTTCTGCACCGTTATTTTGAAAGAGCGGGCCTGAAACCGCGTAAATTATGCGATGCCGATATAAACGCTGTGGCGGAGGATGCCCAAAGTTGGGGTTCTTATTATGATACGCAACCCCGTGTTTTGATTGGCGATGTTGAAACAGGTGTGAAGCGTCTAAAAGCTATGCTTGGCGCAGAGTTTGAGGATTGCCGGCCACGCCTGTTCCTCCGGTTGCACTATAAAGACGGCGTATAAAAATGCTTTTTGAAACGCTTATTTCTCACCCTTCAGACACCATTGCTTTGCGCGACGGGGAGACCGTCTTGCATTATGGCGATTTGATGACTGAGATCGAAAAGCGAGTTGAAAAATTATCCGAAGTAAAGGTTCTGGGTCTTGCATTGGATAACAGTGTTGAATGGGCGCTTTGGGACTTGGCGGCACTGAAGGCTGAAATTCCCTGCGTGCCCTTGCCGCTGTTTTTTACGCAAGAGCAAATGCATCACGCTCTCCATGCGGCCGGTGTCACTCACATCCTGTCCTACACAGGGCTTTGTGATACCGGCATGCGCGCACCTGTTAACCGACTGCCTGAGGGTACGGCGAAGATCACTTTTACATCCGGCACGACGGGAACGCCCAAGGGTGTTTGTTTACCAAGGACAGCGATGGAACGTGTGGCCGCAAGCATCGTTGAAGTTTTGGGCGAAGAGTTTGCAGGTGAGCATCAGTGCGTACTGCCACTCGCGGTTTTGCTTGAAAATGTCGCGGGTGTGTATGCTGGTTTGATAGCTGGTTGCACTGTTCATCTGAACGGTTTGCAGCAGTTTGGTGAAGGCTACGAAAATCTTCATAGCGTCCTTAACGCATCGCAAGCGACATCGGTTATTCTTGTGCCTGAGATTTTGCGCATGCTCATGGCGCAGGTCTCAGTTCGTGGTCCGTTGCCTGATTTGAAATTTATGGCTGTTGGTGGATCGAAGCTCGACCCGACACTTATTCTTCAGGCACGGCAAATGGGTTTGCCGGTTTATGAAGGCTATGGATTGTCGGAATGTGCATCCGTGGTTTCTCTCAATACGCCGCAGATGGATAAGCTGGGCAGTGTCGGAAAACTTTTACCGCATGTAAAAGCACGCATAACCAATGGTGAAATCCAAATCGAAGATCCGGGTTTTTTAGGATATATCGGCGAGCCCGCGTCGGCTGTACTAAATAGCGGCGATCTGGGTGGGCTTGATGAAAATGGGTTTTTACAAGTGACTGGTCGAAAAAAAAACGTGTTGATCACATCGTATGGGCGCAATGTTTCACCCGAATGGGTGGAGTCAGCGCTTCTGGCTAGCCCAAAAATAATGCAAGCCATCGTTTATGGGGATACACAGCCCTTCCTTTCGGCCTTGGTTGTTCCCGCGCCGGGTGCGGCAGATATTCAGGATGCGATTGATGCGGTAAATAAAAGCCTGCCTGATTATGCGCAGGTCAAGAATTTTAAAACAGTTCCTCCATTTACGGTAGCGGCGGCCACTCTAACCGGGACAGGCCGCCCGCGCCGTAAAGAAATTTTAAACCTCTATACAAAGGAGATTTCCGATGAATTTTTACGACCGACTGGTTAAAGAAACGCAAAGTGCCCGCGCTGAGCTCTACAGCGTTCCGCAACTAATTGACGGTATGCAGGGTAATATTTCGCGCGCGACTTATATTGCGTATCTGACCGAGGCGTATCACCATGTTTCTCATACCGTACCGTTTTTGATGACGATGGGTTCAAAAATCCCGCCATCAAAAAAATGGATGCACAAAGCGATTATCGAATATCAGGAAGAAGAGGTCGGGCACGAAGAGTGGATATTAAACGACATCGCGGCCGCCGGCGGTGATAAGGAAGCCGCCCGCAATTCTACGCCGAATTTGGAAACACAAGTTTTAGTGGCTTATAACTACGACTATATGACGCGTAAAAACCCGGTCGGGTTTTTCGGTATGGTCTTCATGCTAGAGAGCACTTCGACACAGATTGCCAATAAAGGCGCCGATGCTGTGAAAGAAAAACTCGGCTTGCCACAGAAAGCGTTTTCATATCTGTATTCTCATGGTGAGCTGGATATAAGCCACATGAAGTTTTTCGAAGAAACGGTCAATAAAATTACCGATCCAGACGATCAAGCCGCGATCATAGAAGTAGCGCAAAACACCTTCCGTTTGTTTGCGAATTTATTGCGCGCTATTCCGCATGAAGGGCGGGTGAAGCATGCCGCTTAGAGGAAAAAGCGTATACATCACCGGTGGCACTGGTGGAATTGGAACACCGCTCGTTGCGAATTTACGCACAGCCGGTGCGCACGTTATGGCCCATGATTATGAAACAGAAGGCGATCTTGTGGAGGGTCTTGATAAAATTTGTACGCAGCTGAAGGAAAACACGCCGGATATTTTGATCAATATGGCCGGGTATAATGTGCTCGATTACTGCGAGAACCAAAATCTTTCAGCTATTGTTGATTTGAACATGATGGTTCCTATGCGTCTTACGCAAGCGGTTTTGCCCGGGATGAAAGCACAAAATTTTGGGCAGATCATCAATATGGGGTCGATGACCGCGCTTATTCCGCTACCGCATTTAACGGGATATGTTGCGGCGAAAGCTGGTCTCAAAGGCTTTAATGATGCACTGCGCCGAGAGCTTGGCGGCACGAACATAAAACTGACTTATATCTCCCCGCGCGCGGTACGCACGCCGATGAATTCCGGCGTTAAGGCCGAAGTGAATGAGCGTACGAAGGTGAATTATGATGATCCGAATGATGTTGCGAAACGAATTTTCGAAGCAATCATTAAAGCTCAAGCTGAGGTGAGGATTGGTTGGCCAGAAAGGCTCTTTGCTTTTCTGCACGCGAATTTTCCTGCAATTATCGATTCTGGACTGCAAAAAAACCGTAAAATCGGGGAAGAGGCTTTAAACACACATAACTCAAGAATGGAGAGAAAAGATGAAGAAACTAGTCATAACAACCGCCTTGCTTCTTAGTATAGGCACGCCTGCACTGGCGCAAGATTACAGCGCGCCGGTCAATGCTCAGTCCGTGGCGCAAAAGCAAGACCCGGTTATGGAGCAAATTCAATACATGCAAAAGGAATGGGCGCGCATTAAATATCAGATTGTCGATAAGGATACCCAGCTTGATGCCATTCACAAACTCGAAGAGCATGCTGCTCAAGTTACTGCGGCTTATTCAGACCGGCCCGAGCCCAAAATCTGGGAGGGCATTATTCTTTCGACAGATGCTGGAATTGTGAAGGGCATGTCCGCGCTCGGTAAGGTTAAAAAAGCAAAAGAATTGTTCGAAGGCTCATTGAAACAAAACCCCGTCGCGATGGAGGGCTCTGCTCACACATCACTGGGCTCGCTATATTACCAAGTGCCCGGATGGCCGGTTGCGTTTGGTGATAATGAAGAAGCTGAAAAACATTTGAAGCAGGCATTGCAACTTAATCCCAATGGCATTGATCCGAATTTTTTCTACGGCGATTTTCTTTTGAAGGACGGGCGTACGGATGAGGCTAAAATGTACTTAAACCGAGCCTTGCAAGCGCCGGATCGTCCTGATCGTCCGCTGGCCGATGCAGGGCGCAGGCAGGAAATTAAAGCAGCCCTTGCGCAAATCGATCAAAAGATGAAGGATGGAGGCAAGTCTAGTTATAACTAAAGGTAGTAGGTTTTGCGCATATTATTGGTCGAAGATGATGTGATGCTAGGAAAAGCCACGGCAGAAGGGCTAAAAACCTCTTTTGCCGTGGATTGGTGTGAGTGTGCTGAAGATGCTTCTGCTGCTTTGAAGGCTACGCCTTATGATCTTGTGATTCTTGATATAAATTTGCCGGGACAATCTGGCTTGGAGTTGCTCAAGGACTTGCGCGCGGCGAATGACGAGCGGCCGGTTTTATTCTTAACAGCCCGTGATGCGGTGAAGCACAGGATTGAAGGTCTGAATGCGGGTGCCGATGATTATCTGATAAAGCCCTTTGATTTGGATGAGTTGATCGCGAGAATTTCAGCTTTGATAAGGCGTTCACAAGGCCGCGCAAGTCCTGAGGTGAGTGCCGGTAAAGTGAGTTATGATCCTAGCGCAAAACAGGCAAAAAAATCCGGAAAAGCGGTTAAGCTTTCGGGGCGCGAACTTGCCGTTCTTGAAATTTTGATGACAAATATCGGTAAAGTTATTAGCAAGGCTCAAATTGAAGAGCATATTTACGACTGGGATAGTGGTGATATTGAAAGCAATACGATTGAAGTTCATATTTCTGCCCTACGGCGTAAGCTGGGTAAGGATTTGATCAAGACAATCCGCGGTGTGGGTTATATAGTTGAAAAATGAAATCTAACTATTCTCTTCGCAAGCGCCTTATTTTATGGATCAGTATACCGATCTTGTGTGCAACGCTTTTGGCGTTGCTTGCCAGTTATCTTTTTGCGCGTCATGAAGTTGAAGAGGTGTATGATGCCCAGCTTGTGCATTCTGCAAAAGTCTTATTACAACTGACGCAGCATGAAATTTCGCGCAATGAGGAATTTCATTTAGGAATTGAAAATCCAGATCTTCAACACAAATATGAACGCAATTTGGGTTTTCGCATATGGGTCGATAACCGCATTATTACGCAATCTCCGATTACGGAAGTTTTTTCAGATTTTGAGGCTCCACCGGGGTTTTCAGATCAGGTTATCGCCGGGCATGAGTGGCGTGTCTTCGTTTTTATTGATACGAAAAACAAAATTAAAATTGAGGTTTCCGAGCGCTATGATATTCGTTATGAATTGATTATTCAGCTGATGATGGCGCTTATTCTTCCGGCGCTGGCGTTTTTACCAATCATTCTTATTATAATCTGGATCGGTGTGCGCAAAGTGTTAAAGCCGGTTGTTAAGATATCTGCTGATGTCGATCGGCGCAGCACACACGATCTCTCGCCCATTAAAAAAGAAAATCTTCCGCGTGAGATTGCGCCGCTTGTGCAGGCGCTCAACCGATTATTTGAGCGTATTCAGGAAAGCTTTAATCGTGAGCGGCAATTTACCGACAATGCCGCGCATGAATTACGTACGCCATTGGCTGCAATGAAAACACAAGCGCAAGTGTTGCTTAAGAAAGCTGCGGATATGCCTGAATGTTCTGCTGATCTTGATAATCTTCATGCCTCAATTGATCGGGCCGCGCATATGGTTGATCAGCTCTTATCCTTTACCCGTCTGCAAGGCGATCAAATCGAATTTGAAACACTTAATCTGTCTGCTCTGACCAGCGAGGTTTTAAAGGAAATATCGCCTTTGGCGGTTAAAAAGAAAATTAATTTAGAGGCGGATATTACCCCCGGAATAAAAGTGCGGGGCAACCAGCATGCGCTAGAAATTGTGGTGCGTAATTTGATTGATAATGCGATTAAATTTACGCCTGCGAAGGGCCGCATTGATGTCAGCGTGCATGAAGAGAATGGCGATATAGTTGTTGTAAAAATTAGCGATAGCGGGCTTGGCATTTCTGATTCCGAAAAACAAAATGTTTTTGAGCGTTTCTACCGCGTGCAAAAACATAAGCAAGGCAGTGGTCTCGGATTATCAATGACCAAATGGGTGTGCGATCTGCACGGCGCTGAAATTTTGTTGAGCGACAATACTCCAAGCGGTCTGTGCGTAAATGTCACGATAAAAAGTGTTTAGTTGAGTCTTTCAGTTTTTTTGTACATTCAAATAAGCGACAACACTTTCATGTTCTTTTTGAATTTTATCTAACAAAGCGGTTTTTGTATCAAGAGAGTCAGGCAAAAGCTCTTGTGCTTGTTTACACAAATCGGCGAGTGTATAAGCTCCCAAATTTGATGAGATGCCTTTTAGGGCGTGAGCATTCTTTTGCCAAGTTTCGTGGTTATTTTTATTATCGATTTGTGCGTTTTTTTTAAGCACAGAAAGCAATTCCGTTGATGATTCAATAAATTCTTCAAAGAGCTCTCGCTCAAGCTCTTTATCACCATCGGCGGCCATTTTCAGATTTGATAAATCAATATCGACCTGCGTCATGCGACTTTCCTCTTTCGCGTGCGTTTAAATTGTTCGATGACTTTTAAAATCATTTCTTTTTCATACGGTTTGCTAATAAATCCTTTGACATCGTTTTCTTTCGCGGTTTTTATATCTTCTTCGTATTGGTTTCCACTGACTATAACGACATAAGAATCCTGATCAATATTGCGCACAAGTCTGGCAAATTGGTGACCGTTTAAATCGGGCAGCTCTATATCCAAAAATACGATATCGGGGCATTTTTCCATGTATAAAAGCAGTGCTTCGCCCGATGTTCCCGCAACATGGCATGTATAGTCTTTCAGAATTGTTGTAAGAATTTTTTGTGAGAATTTTTGATCTTCAACAATCAAAATTTGCGGTTGTGCCCGCAAAGCCCGCTGCATTTTTATCATATGAATTGTTTTTTGCAGGGCTCCAATTAGATTTACATTTGAAAAATATTTTGAAAGTTCTTTGCCGTGCTTGGATTGTTTTTTAAGTTTCTTTGCGCACTCAGATTTTAATTTATCACGGCTATTGATCATGTCGTAATCAATGAAAAAATCATCAATAGATGTGTATTTTTCTATGTCGGTTTCATACATGTTTGTGACCATTTTTACGAGTCCATATCGGATATCCTGATTATCTCCGTTCCACTTAATGATCACATCGCCATCGGTGCAAAAATACAAACCGCACTCCTGTGCTTCTGCGAGCAAGCTTTTAAGAGCCCCATAAAATGTAGATGGGTCAGGTTTGATATCTATATGAAAGAATTGGCATTGTAAAAAATTGATATTGGTAACTTTTTCATTTCCTCCGGCAGTCCTTTGCCCTTCTGCAATGAGTAGGGCATAGAGCATATCTTCTGCGTCTGTATCAATGATGCTGCAGTCCATGGCGCAAGTAATTCGTAAGGTTAACTTTCGACGTATTATAACGCGCGATATACGGGCAAGCTAGAAAGCCTCGCCTACCTTGGTATTCAAAGCATGGTTTTTTTAAAAAATAAAAAGCACGGTGGCATAATCAAGGCCGATGATATTTTGGGAACTATGGAGAAATGCCAATGTTTGAGCTCTTACATTCCGTATGGGGGCCTTTTTTCATTTTGGATGATACTTCTTCTTATGCGCAAAGCGGCGTTTATATTTTTTCTTTGGTTCTGTTGTCCTATGTAATCGCTTCTCTGGGATCTTTCACAGGACTTCGGCTTGCGACAGAGATCCATAACGCGCCGACACAAAAACTAAAATCCCTTCTTCATTTTGGCGGCGCTTTTGCTTTTGGTACTGGCATTTGGTCTATGCATTTCATCGGGATGCTTGCCTATAAAATGGATATGGCTGTCTCTTATGCGCCGGGCCTCACAATTTTATCAATGTTTATAGCCGTTGTGATTGCCTATGGTGTTTTGCAGATTATCAGAGCGGGGAGTCTGAAGTGGCAGTCCCTTTGTGCGGGTGCATTATTGCTCGGCAGCGCTATTTGCGCCATGCATTACACAGGGATGGCGGCTATGAAAATGGATGCAGCTCTTCTTTATAAGCCCGGTCTTTTTTTCCTTTCGGTGCTGATAGCTGTAGGGGCATCAGGGGCGGCTTTATGGATAGTATTTATGTTGGTGCAGCACGAAAGCCGCTGGAAGATCGTGCTTCAGATTATGGCGGCCTTGGTTATGGGCGGTGCGATCTGCGGGATGCATTATACGGGCATTGCTGCCTCTGTTTTTATTCCTTATGCGGATTGCCGGTATGATCCCAATCAGAGTTTTACGGGGCTCGCTCTGGCGGTTACACTCACTAGTACTGCAATTTTTGCAATTGCTCTTATATTGAGTTTTAAGAGAGATTTTAGCGGAGAAGAAATACAATCTGAAAATGCATATTCCGGAAATACGGTTTTTCTTCAGCTTTCTTTGTTGCTCAGCATTTTTCTGATTTTGATGACAACATCTTATGTTTTTCTAAACGATGCGTTTCATAAGCAAAAAAACGGCGAGATATTGCTAAATGCGGCGAGTTTGCAAAGAACATTGATTACCCGCTATGTCGTGCGTATGCCGATCATTCTAACCTCCAAAGCCCGAAATAATACGCAGGAGTATGAAGAGCATATGGCTGGAATTTTGGTGGATATTGACCGTATCAACGAAAATTATAACGGCCTCTTGAATGGCGGCGTCATTGATTTGGGTCTTGGTGAGGAAAGAACGGATAAAGATGGCATCTATGAGGTCAACGGTCTTCAGAATTCGATGCTTGAGGATAAGGTGCACCGCGCACAACAGCAATGGGTGACATTCGAAAATATGGGCTCTGAAATTTTAAACTCCGGCATTTCTGATCTCATGGATTACAAAAACTATGAAGGTTTTGAGCGGCAGTATTTCCGTCTTGTAAATGCGCAGGATATGGCGACGAAGTCTATTCAAGAATATTTAGAGAGTTTGAATGATGTCCTAAGTCTTAAGCAGAAAATTATTCAGGTGCTGGGCGTTTTTGTATTTTTTCTAACGCTTGTTTACGCACGCTTCTTTATTGCGGATCGCATTGATTATGCGCGGCGGCAGTTGGAAGAAAACAAAAATACGCTTGAGAAGCGTGTTGAAGAACAAACACGAGACATTATTAATCAAAAAACCCGTACCGAAACCATCATTAACAGTATGAATGAGGGGCTTATTACGATGGATGGGTTCGGTTATATCACCTCTTATAATGACAGTTGCGTTTCTATTTTTGGGTATCAACCTGAAGAGGTGATAGGAAAACACGCGAGCATATTTTTGCATGAGCGACATTACGCAGAATATGAAATGTTTATCAATCAATATCACGGCTCTGGCCGCAAAGACATGTTTGTAGTTAAAAATGAGGTTTTGGGCCAGCGTAAAGACGGATCAAATTTTCCGGCCTCTCTCAGCTTCCGGCATATTTACTTTGAAAATAAGCCGATGTTTATTTGTACCGTTGAGGATATTACCCAGAGAAAAGAGCGAGAGCGAGAGCTTAAAGAAGCCAGAGACAATGCCGAGCGTTTGAATAAACAAATGCAGGATTACACCGATAAACTTGAGCTCGCAAGAAGCAATGCCGAAGATGCTAGTCGCGCTAAGAGCGATTTTCTTGCCAATATGAGTCATGAAATTCGTACGCCGATGAATGCGGTTTTGGGGATGTCCGGCTTGTTGCTCGATACCCATCTGGATGAAGAACAAAAAGAGTGGGTGCGTGCAATTAACACTTCAGGCAGTATGCTTTTGAATATTATCAATGACATCATTGATATCTCTAAAATAGAAGCCGGCAAGCTTGTACTTGAAAAAACAAAATTTGATCTGTTTGAAATTATCCAAGAGGTTGCGGGGCTCTATGCGTTTCAAGCGCGTGAAAAGGGCCTTGAAATGCTCATTCATGTCGATAGTGATCTGCCGCGCTTTTATATTGGGGACCCTGTGCGGACCAAACAAATCTTCGCTAACCTGATCAGTAATGCACTTAAATTTACCGTGCAAGGGCATATTCTAATCCAGATTACACACAAAGAGTGTGACGATGATTTGGTTGAGCTTGAATGCCGGATAGAAGATACAGGCATCGGTATTCCTGAAGAAAAACAGAAAAAGATTTTTGAGAAATTCTCGCAGGCCGAAGAATCTACAACACGTAAATTTGGTGGTACCGGTTTGGGTCTGACAATTGTTTCTCAACTTCTGGGGTTGATGAATGGACAGATAAGGGTTGAGAGCAAAGAAGAGCAGGGATCTGCATTTATTTTTGATTTCAAGCTGGGTAAGGCCGGCCAAGATGATGCTCATGCCGCCACTGAAGATATTCGTAATCTGAAAGTTCTGGTTGTTGATGATTATCCACTCACGCGCAATTTGCTGCATGAGACACTGGGTAGAGAAGGGGCGGCTTGTGATACAGCGATGAATGCCGAAGAGGCGCTCGAAATTTTAAAAGGCGATCCAAATTATGATGTATGCATCATTGATTATGCGCTGGGCGGGATGGATGGTTTGATGCTAGTCAAAAAGCTACGAGCAAAAAAGAAATATAAAGATGTGATCTTAATAATGGTTTCTGGGGCCATGGAAAATAAACCCTATTCGGAGCTCAAAGAGATAGGGCTTCAGGCCTTTTTAAAGAAGCCTTTTCGCCGCGATCAAATTATCGGATCTATCAAGCGCGCCGTGCAGAATAAGCGCCAGGGTTTGGACGATGCGCCTTTCATTACGAGACACAATTGTACAGGTGTTGTTGAAAACTTAGATCCCGAAGCACGATTTGAGCATAAACAATATTCGAATAAACGCGTTTTAGCGGTTGAAGATATGAAAATGAATATGATGCTGATTAAAAAGGTTCTCAGCAAATTCGGGCTTGAAATTGATATGGCGCTTAACGGCCGCGAGGCAGTGGAAAAAGTGTATGAAAACGACTATGACATTATATTTATGGATTGTCAGATGCCGGAAATGGATGGGTTTGAGGCCACAAAAAAAATCAGGGACTTTGAGAAAAAGCGGAAGCAAAAAGCGGTGCCGATTGTTGCGTTAACGGCGGACGCCATGGTGGGAGACAGAGAAAAATGTCTGGCGGTTGGTATGGATGATTATATCAATAAACCCTTTAAAGAGACGGACATTGCAAAGGCGTTGGAAAGTTTTTTAGATGAAACCAAGGAGTATAAATTAGACAAGGCTTTGAAAAGAAAGAATTATTAGGAATTCGATGGCCTGAATTTTTTCCTATTTTTTCGAAAAAACATGGACTTTAGCGGTTTGAAACGCAATAATGGGGGGTGTTTAAATTCTTAACGCAAATACATAGAACGTTTTTCCCTTATTTTTTCCTGCCTATTTGCTTGTTCATGTGGGCACGCTTTGCTTTTGTCTCTTCGGCGTGGGCACAAAATGTGCCTGCAACGGTGGATCCGGCGCGGGTCATTGATCGCTTTGATCGTGAAATTTTGAGCGACGAAGAGGATGTGGTCGTGCCGCAAGGCACGGCTGAGTTTTCAACGTCTTATCCCGAAGGGGCGGAAGGCTATAGTTTTCTGCTTGAGGCTTTAAATATTACGGGCGTGAATGTCTATGATCCGGCGGTGCTCCTCCCGCTTTATGACGAGCATCTAGGGCAAGAGATCAGTGTTGCCGATTTATTTGCCATTGCGGACAAAATCACCAAATTTTACAGAGATGATGGATATATCCTCGCGCAAGCGATTGTGCCACCGCAGGAGATAGATGGTGAGCAGGTTGAAATTCATGTAACGGAGGGGCATGTCGCGCAGGTTAAACTGGAAGGGGGCAATGTTTCTTCATCCTTGATTAAAAGGATGACCGAAAAAATCAAACATGCGCCAGCTTTTAACGTGAATCTTCTAGAGCGCCAGTTGCTTTTACTCAACCGTATGACAGGGGTGCGGGCTGTGGGCGTTATAGAGCCGGTATCGGAGCCGGATTTGGCGCTGCCCGGCGCGGTTGCGTTGAAAATTATATTCACGCAGCGAGATAATGATTATCTGGTTAGTCTTGATAATTACGGATCGAAATTTGTCGGTCCGTGGCAATTTGGCGCTTCGGTTGAAATTCCGCACACCACGCTTTTTAATGGTTTAACCAATATGGCTGCCTATACAACGCCGCAATTTAAGGAACTTGGTTTTGTTTCTTTTTCTGAGACCGTGCCGCTAACAGCTGATGGTCTTGCTCTGAAAGGCGGTATTAAATATAGCCGGTCCGAGCCAGGTAATAATTTAGAAGATCTGGAGTTGAAGAGCCGTTATTTTTCCGTGAATCTTGGGTTGGAATATCCTCTATATTTGCGCCGTAGCAAACAGCTCGATCTGTTTGGACGCTTTGAATATAACAATTCAAAAAGCGACATTCTTAATACGCGCTTTTTTGATGATCGGTTGCGTGTGCTCAGGACCGGGCTGAAAGGTTTTGACAGTAATATTCTTGAGGGGCAAATTTCCGGCGAGGCCATTTTTTCGCAAGGGCTTGATATTCTGGGCGCGCGGGGGCCTGGCTCAATTGATTTATCACGGGCGCAGGGCCGCAGCGATTTCAGCAAAGTCAATGCAAGCATGACGTATCTAAAAGGCTTTGGAAAATCTTTCGGATTTAAAACATCTTTGATGACGCAATATGCATTTTCGCCGCTGCTCTCATCAGAAGAATTTGGTTATGGCGGGTATGAGGTAGGCCGGGCCTATAACAGCTCCGAGATTACGGGCGATAGCGGCATCGCATTTCTGACTGAGCTGAGTTATCAGGGGTGGGCGCACTATTCCGGAGCGGGCCTAGAGCCGGGTATTGTACCGTTTCTTTTTTATGATGCTGGGCGTGTCTGGAACAGGGATGATAATACAGATCCGGAATCAGGGGCCTCAATGGGCGCCGGTTTCGATTTAAACTGGGGCGGCGATGCGAATCTTCGTTTCACTGTTGCTCAACCGCTTTCAAGACGGGTGCAAAACCCGGCCTATGGCAATGGGAAGAATCCCGTATACCTCATATCACTCAAAAAACAGTTCTAAGTCTCTGATTTCTAATATTTTTTATTTTTACAGTATCTTAAGATTTGTCCGTTTTAATATACGTGTGTCTGCGTTTATAGAGTGTTTTAAGACTGTGTAAATCTTTTTCTGTCATAATGAAAATACAGCAAAAACAGGGAGATAGGCATCTTTAATCGATTTAAGATAGGTTTGTTTTTAAGCGCAAGTCTTCTCGCCGCCGGAGTTCAGCCGGCGGGCGCAAATCCTGCAGATCCGACAGTTCGGGCCGGAAATGCAACATTTTCGCAAAACGCTAATAAATTGGATGTCTATCAATCGACCCAAAAAGCCGTGATTGACTGGCGCAGTTTTAATATTGAGGCCGGTGAGCATACCGAATTTCATCAGCCCTCTAAAAATTCCTTCACCTTGAATCGTGTAAACAGCAACGACTCGTCGCATATTAACGGGATGCTCAGCGCGAATGGGAATATTGCCGTGCTCAATCCGAATGGCGTTTACTTTGGCGCTGGCGCGCAGGTGGATGTCGGCGGGTTGCTGGTCACAACCAGCGATATCGACAATGACGATTTCATGAATGGGGATATGAATTTTACCGCGCCGGGCAAGGTCGGTGCTGAAATTATCAATGAAGGCCACATTACTGCCGGTGAGGCCGGGCTTGTTGGTCTGGTGGCGCCCAATGTTGAAAATCGTGGTGTAATCGAAGCGCGTCTGGGCAAGGTTCAGTTGGTCTCGGGCGATACATTTACGCTGGATATGGCTGGTGATGGCTTAATTAATGTCGCGGTCAGCGAAGATCAAGCTCGTAAGATTGTGAATGAAGGTCAAATCAACGCCGATGGTGGAACAATTGTTATGAGCGCCGCTGATGCGCGTGAGAATGTCGATAATCTGATCGTTAATAAGGGCAAGCTCTCTGCCAATTCAATTGGTATGAAGAACGGTAAAATTGTTCTCTCGGCCGGCGGATCAAACAAAACATCCAAGAGCGGCGTTGCAACGGTTTTGAATGAAGGTGTAATTGAAGCCAAAGGAAATGATGCGAACGAGAGCGGCGGCAGCGTCCATATGCTCGGCGATCATGTTGGCGCGATGGCAAACTCAACGATTGATGTGTCGGGCTCTGCGGGTGGCGGTGAAGTTTTACTTGGCGGTGAGTATCAAGGCGGCGGCGATGTGCAAACAGCAGCACGTAGCTATGTTGATGAAAGCGCCGTCATTGAGGCGAGTGCTACAGAAGTTGGCGATGGCGGACGCGTTATTATCTGGGCGGATGAGATTACACGTTACAGCGGCCAAATTAATGCTGAAGGCGGTGCACAAAGTGGCGATGGCGGCTTCGTTGAAGTTTCAGGTAAAGAACACCTGGCTTATAACGGTCTTGTTTCGACGTTGGCAGCCAATGGTGAAGATGGCACGCTCCTTCTCGATCCGACAGATATTACAATTTCAAATGCAGTTGATAATAACGTGAGCGGGACTTCGACATTCCAACCCAGTGTTGATGATGGTCCATCGAACCTGAATGTAACAACGTTGCAAAATCAACTCGTATCTTCGAATGTCACAGTTCAAACACGCGCAACCGGATCGCAAAATGGCGATATTACAGTTGTTGATCCAATCACTTGGACAGCCAACAAAATACTAACTCTTGATGCTCACAATAAAATTTATGTGAATGCACAAATTTCGGGACGCAATAAACTAGTTTTGAATGCAACAGATGTTGAAATTAATGCCCCTATCTTAAGGGCGGCTAACACGTTTAACGTTGTTTTTCAGCCGCGCGCAACCAACATATCGATGGGTATCGCAGGCGGCGCTGGGACATATAATCTATCCAGCGCAGAGCTTGATTTTTTGAATAGTAATATAGCGGGCATATATTTAGGCAACAGCTCATCAACCGCTGCCATGGATCTTGGTGCATATAATTGGAATAACAACGTTTATTTCTACACATCGACAGGCGAGATGCAGGTTAATGGCGCTCAAGATTTTGGCGCTTTTCAAGCGACATTACAGACCCGTAATTTAAGTTTAGATAATACATTGAGTGGATCAGGCGCGCTTATTTTCAGGCCTGGCGGTAGTGTTAGTGTTGGTTTGGCGGGCGCGGCCGGTACGCTTAATCTAAGTGTTGCTGAACTGGATAATATTCAGGACGGTTTTAATCGGATTGATTTTGGACAGACAAACAGCAACCAACCAATAACGGTCAATGCCTACACATGGAACGATAGTGCCAGATTTTTGGTTAATAACTCCGATATTAATATCGATGGCGATCAAACCTTGGTGGGGAATAACTATATGACACTTTACGGCAGAACGCTGAATATGAGTGCCGATGTGTACGGCAGCAATGTCGTAATATTTCAACCTAACAATGCTAACAGCACAATCGGTGTCGGCGGCGCGGCGGGAACGTATCAAGTTGATGATGCGCTTTTAAGTAATTTTATAGGCTTTAGCCGCATTCGCGTGGGCTCAACTGCGCATACGGGAAATATAAACATTGCTGCTTTAGACTGGGATGATAAAGGGCTTGAGGTTTTTTCTAAAACCGGCGTCATCAATGTCAATGGAGATATTGATGTTGGCGCGTATGATTTGTGGCTTCGTAGTGATGTTTCGCCTGTCGTCAATGGTGACTTAATCGGCTCTGGTACGCTTCGAATTGGCCAGAGCGCAACAAATGTAACGATGGGTGTCGCGGGCGGCGCGGGAACCGTGAATATCGGAACATCCATACTGGATCATATTCAAGATGGTTGGAATCTGTTGCGCTTTGGAACGACAGGAAATGATCAGCAGCTTACGGTCAATGCCTATAATTGGCAGGACAGCGTTTCGTTTGAAACCGATAGCGGCGTTATCCAAATTGATGGCGCGCAGACAGTCGGTAATAACGATTTCACGCTTATTACCGACGTTGATCCCGCTATTAATGCGGCAATCAGCGGAAGTGGTGTTTTCACCCTCAGAGGCGAGGCAACAAACCGAAATATCGGTTTGGCTGGTCAGACAGGGCATTTGTTACTTTCTGTCGCAGAACTGGATAACATCAGTGACGGTTGGTCGGAGCTTGTTTTTGGAGCAGAAGGTCATACAGGGCAGCTGCGCATGGGCAACTACACCTGGAATGATTCTGTGCACGGGTATGGCAGTACGGGGTATGTTTATAGCACGGCTATGGGCGCAAATGATTTGACGCTCACACTCTCCAATCTGGCTGTTTACAACACCATCAGCGGAACGGGAACGCTGACTTTTGAGCAGGATAACGTGACACGTACTATGGCTGTGGCCGGCGGTTCAGGAAGCTTTAATATTAGCGCTGCAGAAGCAAATTACATTGCCGATGGCTGGGATCAGATTATTTTTGGACGCAGCGACAGTACGGCCAGATTGGGTGTAGAGGTCCATACATGGAACGACAATGTGACATTCTTAGGCGGCAGCGGAGAGATCGAATTTGACGGTGTGCAAAATTTCGGTGCGAATGACGTTGTCATTAACGGTCAAAATCTCACAATTCGTCAAAACCTTATTGGTACAGGGAATTTGACGATTGCAACATCTGATGCGAATGAGAGTATTGGCTTGGCTGGTGGAGCTGGTACACTCAATATATCGACTTCTGAGCTTAACCGTCTGGTTGATGGTTGGAACAGCATTACGATTGGCCGCAGTGATGGCACAGGGTTAATGAGCGCCAACACCCACACATGGAATGATCAAATAAATTTCTTGAGCGGCAGCGGCGAAATCCGCTTTGATGGGGCGCAGAATTTTGGTGCGAATGATGTGACTATTCAAACCGACAGCCTTGCACTCAATGCGGCGCTAAGTGGTACGGGTAATCTTGATATTTTCCAAACGGATATGACGGCCAGCATTGGTCTTGGCGGCGGCGCAGGAACGCTGAATTTGGATGACAGTGAATTAGATAACCTGAGTGACGGTTGGACATCGATCGACATCGGTCGAGCTGACGGAACGGGCGCCATTACCATGGATGCCTATGCGAATTGGGCAGATGCGTTTACCTTTATCAAGGATAATTCCGACTTAAGCAATGCGATTAGCATTATCGGCGACCAAACCGTTCTGGGTGCGAGTGATGGAATGTTGAACTTTAATGGTAATGTTGAATTGGGTGCGGCGATTGATACGAACGGCAATGTACTCACCTTTAATGACCCACTGACTTTAATTAGCAATAGCGCTTTGACAACTGGCGCAGCAGACATTGCTTTTAATAATACTGTCGATGGTGCATTTGATTTAGCGCTGAACACATCAGGCGATATTGATTTTAATGGCGCGGTTGGGAATACAACCCGTCTAGGTGATGTCACGATTAACGGTGCGAATAATGTAACGGCACTCGGCACCTTTAAAGTTGATGAGCTGACAATTAATGCTTCAACAGGCACGAGCGCTTTTGCAGCGGTGAATGCAACCAATGACATTAATATCGATGCACAGGCAATTAGTGGTAGTTTCTTGGGTGCTAACGGTGTTCTGAATGCAAATGCGGGCGCTGTGAATGCGACAGTGAGTTTTGATGCGCTGGATATTTCAGGCGCAAGTGCGGCGCTGCTTGGCGGATATATCGGCGCACCCGGAACGGCCAATCAGGCTATGGCCAATTTGATTAGCGTCGGTGGTGTTCTTATGCCAAGCCCGGATAGCAATTACACATTTGAAGGCTTTACAATTGGGTATGTTGCGCCGCCTCCGGCTTCCGGGAATGATGAAATTGTAGATATCGTTCGTCAAACGTTTCAGCCGGATATAAGCCTGCAAGTAACTTCTGAAAATCAGCCTACAGAATATCTGTTTGAAAATAATCTGCCTGAGTTCACGACAGATTGGACAAAAATTATCGACGGATATCTCTATGTTCATCCTGATCTTCAGGCGATGATCGATATTTCATCTCTTTAAATTATTCTTCAATCGAAACGAGGCTGGCATTACCGCCTGAGGCGGTTGTGTCGATGCTAATCGTCTTTTCAGTTGCAAAGCGCGGCAGGTAATTGGGCCCACCGGCTTTCGGACCTGTGCCGGAAAGACCTTGTCCGCCGAAGGGTTGCACGCCGACAACTGCGCCGGTCATAGAGCGGTTCACATAGATATTACCGGCCTTCATGCGTTTTGAGACTTCTTCATGAAAAGACTCAACGCGGCTGTGGACACCAAAGGTTAGGCCGTATCCCGTGGCGTTTAGATCGTCAATCAATACAGCCATATCCTTATGCTTAAAGCGCACAACGTGTAAAATAGGTCCGAAAACCTCGCGTTCCAGAAGGGCGACGTCTTTAATCTCATAAGCACAGGGGGCAAAGAAATGTCCGCGTTTTTCGGTTGCCGGATCAATTTCCACCGCATGAATGAGCGTGGCTTTTTCATCAAGGAAATTTTTATGCTGCGCCAAAGTTTCATAAGACCCTGCATCAATTACAGGGCCGACATCGGTGGAAAGCATGCCCGGCGCATCCACGCGCAGCGCTTTCATCGCGCCTTTAAGCATATTAATCATATGATTGGCAACTTCGTCCTGAACGCAGAGAATCCGTAGGGCCGAGCAACGCTGCCCCGCACTGCCAAAGGCACTGCGCAAAACATCATCAATCACTTGTTCAGCTAGAGCGGAGGAATCAACAATCATGGCATTCTGTCCGCCGGTTTCGGCAATGAGCGGCACAATCGTGCCGTCTTTTGCCGCCAAAGTTTGGTTGATCATTTTTGCAACCTCGGTCGAGCCGGTAAAGGCCACGCCCGCAACATATTTGTGCCCGGTCAATGCTGGTCCGATAACCGAACCACGCCCAAGAATAAGGTTTACGGCGGCTTTGGGAATGCCGGCCTCATGCATTAATTCAACGGTTTTTGTTGCAATCAGCGGTGTTTGATCAGCAGGTTTAGCCAATACCGCGTTGCCCGCCATCAGCGCAGCAATAACTTGCCCCGTGAAAATCGCTAGCGGAAAATTCCACGGGCTGATACAGACAAAAACTCCGCGTCCTTGCAGATACAGGCGGTTGCTTTCCCCGGTTGGGCCGGGTAAGATATGGCCTTCGGCCTTGAAGTCACCGCGCCCGCGATTGGCGTAATAGCGGGCGAAATCGACGGCTTCGCGCACCTCATCATGCGCATCTTCAATTGTTTTTCCAGCTTCGCGCACCAAAATGGAGATAAGCGTGTGTTCATCACGCTCCAAAAGATCGGCAAAGCGCTCGAGCGCTTGCGCGCGTATGTCCGCATCTGTGTTTGACCATTCTTCGAAAGCCGTTTGTGCAATTTCGAAAGCCTGCTCAACATTCTTGGCATCGCAAGACCAAGCCTGGCCGACAATATCAGTTATATTTGCCGGGTTTATAATATCGCGCGGCGTGCCTTCAGTTTGCAATTTTCCATCAATAATAGATCCGGCCTTCAAGCTTTCCTTTGAATTTTCGATGTGCAGCAAAATTGGATCAACTTGCGCCGGGTCTGTGATATCTGTCCCGCGTGAATTGTCGCGGCCATGCGGCGTTTCTTGACTATAAAGATCAGAAGGCATCGGGATTTTTGGATGGCGTACGCTTTCGTAGGTGCGCACTTTTTCAACCGGATCCTGAACAATATCTGCGGCGGGGACATCAGGCTTTAAAAGCTTATTCACGAACGAGCTGTTTGCGCCGTTCTCAAGCAAGCGGCGCACAAGATAGGGAAGTAAATCTTCGTGAGAGCCGACGGGGGCGTAAATTGTGACCGGGATGTCATGATCTTCAAGCAGAACATCATAAAGACCTTCGCCCATACCGTGCAGGCGCTGAAGCTCGAACGCTGCATCGGCGCTGCGTGCCATATCGATAACGGCCATTATTGTGTGAGCGTTATGCGTAGCGAACATTGGATAAATATGATCCTGATGCTGCAGTAATTTAGCCGCGCAGGCGAGATAGGATAAATCGGTATTGGCTTTGCGCGTAAAGACCGGGTAATCGGACAGGCCCATCACTTGCGCACGTTTGATTTCGGTGTCCCAATAGGCGCCTTTTACAAGGCGTACGCGCAGTTTTTGGTTATAAGTTTGAGATAGTGCAGCAATGTGATCAATCACATGATAGCAGCGTTTTTGGTAGGCTTGTATTACAATGCCCAGCCCGTCCCAGCTGCTAAAATCATTGTTTTTCATGACCGTCTCGATGATCTCGAGCGAGATTTCTAGACGGTCGACTTCTTCCGCATCAACGCTGAGCGCAATATTATGCTGCGCTGCTTTCTGACAAAGGGCAGAGAGTTTCTCAGTCAGTGCTGGCACACAAAAATCTTTATGCGCATATTCATAGCGCGGGTATAGCGCGGAGAGTTTCACCGAAATGCCTGATGAGCGCTCTTGTTCGCTTTGTGCATGCTGCGCAATATATTCGATTGAGCGGGCATACGACTGGAAGTAGCGTTCAGCATCTTCCATGGTGCGTGCGCCTTCGCCAAGCATATCAAAGGAAAAGCGCACCTGTCCTTTTTGATAATTTTTGCTGCGCTTGATGGCCTCGGCCATATCTTGACCCAGCACAAATTGGCGGCCCAAAATGCGGATGGCTTGTGTTATGGCTTCGCGGATCACGGGCTTGCCAAGTTTTGCCAGACCACCATCAAGTGTTTTTTGTGTCAGAGACAAGCCAAACCCGGCGGCTTTTGTTAGAAAGCCTTTGCTGTTTCCGGCAGAGGCCAGCCAGTCGGCTGCGGCAATTTTGTCATTGATCAGCGCATCGGCGACAGGGGCATCGGGAATGCGCAAAAGCGCTTCGGCCAAGCACATGAGTGAGAGGCCTTCAGGCGTATCCAGAGAATATTGCTGCAAGAAGGTTTCCAGTTGTCCGGCAGATTTTTTACGTCCGCGCAGTTTTTCGATCAGCGCAATGGCGCTCTCACGTATGCGCTGCGCTTGCTCACTTTCCCAGGGTAAAGCCTTCAAAAGCGCGGAGACAATCTCGTGTTCATCGGCGTAAATATAGGCTGAAAAGGCTTTGTTGCTCATGGCTCTAATCTCTGGTGGGTTACCGTTTAAATTCTATGGCGGTTATTTTATTACAGCCCGGTAAAAAAAGAACAGATTTGTTTGATTAATATGCAGATTTGTCGGGGAATTTCTGCAAATTAAATTTTGTGCATTTATGGATAACATTGGGACGCGACTCTTCACTTTTTTAAGGCGGTGTTATACCATTGAAATAGTGAGTATTTAATACATTCCAACAGGAAGTCCGTTCTTGGCTTTCGGTTTTAAAAAAGCTCTGATTTTTATTTTGTGCGCTACCATCCTGGTGGGCGCAAGTGCCTATGCGTTCGCGGCTAAGGAGGTTGGAAATGTTCATATCGGTGTTTTTAACACTAAAGAGGATGCGCAAGGGTTTTATGAGAGCTTGCCTCAAGGCTTTCGCGATTTAATTTCAAATGATCAGTTGTGGCTCGATGTTTATAAAAGCCCGCGCGGATTTTTGGAGCATCATATCAATATCTCTGATCTGGATTTAGAAACCGCAAGTGGCATTTGTGAAAATATGAAGCGCCGCAAAGTGCAATGCGTTTTCTCTGGAAGTGAGCCGCTTTTTGGTGATTCAGAGACGGTTGAGAACACAGGGGTGTCGGATCAGGTCGCGCGCATGCCGGCTTTGATGCAGCCGCGTGGTTTAAGCGTTCTGTCCTCAGATTTCAATTCAGATCGGGATTGGAATTTGGCCCTGAATAACGACTATCCATCAGCGCCCTATGCTGCGCTTCAGGATCAGGCGCAGCAGCATGCGCAAATTTTTTCCTTTGAACCCCAAGGGGCTGACACGGCCGAGGTTGCAGCGGCAAAAGCGGCGTATGATACTGTTCGCAATAAATTTTTGCAGGCAGCACAAAATATTGGTGATGGTGTGAATGTCGGACAAAGTGAAGAGGCTTTGCGTGAAAATTTGATGGCGCTGGGGCGCGATATGTTCGATGCGGCCGGCAATGCCTATATGTCTGATTTTTGGGGTGGTGGTTCAAATAAGGCTAAGGCGTTGTCGGAAAATGCTGATGCGCGCGAAGCGTTCGTCTACCACATGAAGAAAAATATTCAATCGGAAGCAAAAAGTACGGTTTCTGGCCTTGTTGGAGATTTGATGAGCGCCGCCGCAACAGATGGGCTTGATGAAGGATTAATCCGGCAAAAAACAGATGGGTTTGTTTTGGCCGGCATGCGCGGGGTTGTTAATGCCGGACTGTCGGCTGCACGGCGCAGCGATTTGTATGCTCTGCGCAATCTGGAATTGGAATATAATTTGAACAGTTTTGAAGATGCATATTTCAGTGTTTTAACAACGCAGCCCGTTTATCAATCGGATGATCTGCGTCACAATGTCTTTTTACAAGGCGGCGGTATTATCAACGAAGACAGCGTCGATGTTGATGATGATGTCAATCGTCATACGCTCAACCTTGGCGCCGCTTATCGATATCTCACAGTTGATGAAAAATACTTGCTTGGCGGGAATATCTTTTTCGATCATCAATGGCCCTATAACCATTCGCGCATGAGTATCGGTGCGGATGCGAAGTCCAAGGAATTGAATTTTGCCACGAACTATTACATTCCGTTGACGGGATACCGTGATAGCCGGACCGATAGTGCTGGCCGTGAATATGAAGAGCGGGCGCTTGAAGGGTTTGATGTTGAGATTGGCTATACACCGCCTATGCTGCCCGATTTAAGTGTCTTTGGGCGCGGTTACAATTACTTCCGCGACGAGCAAGATGATTTGCGCGGGCTCGAACTGAGTGCGGAGTATAAAGTGCTCAATAATTTCGTCATGCGCGGTGCGCTCGTCGAAGAGAATGGCGGCCGCGACGGATTTGAGGTGGCGTTGCAATACCGGGTTCCGCTTTATGACGTTGATAAACCCAATTTGGCATTGGCGGATATGGAGCCCGCAGCAGGTAGCAAATCCGTGCGCGATAAAATTTTTGAAAAGGTGCGCCGAGAAAATCGCATTCGTGTTGAAGAGCGCCTGAAAAACAATACGGGAGCGGTCAATATTACGGCGCAGTTTAATGCACTCAGTTCTGCGCTTCCTTATGATGTCGGCGGTACACCGACTGGTGCTGGCGTTAATCTTCCCTTTGATACCGCGATCACTGTGCCCAATGGAGAGTTTGGTATTATTGAGTTTAGTAACGGCGCGATTGCCAATGTGTCCGCTTCGGGCGGCGGTGATGTGATTTTGGAATTTAATGCAACCACCTTAACCGTCACGGCGACCAATGGCGGCTTTGTACAATTCATTTCCGGTTCGGGCGGGATTTCGACGATCAATGTGCCGGGCGGCACGGTCAATCTTCTCGGGACGGATATTGATGTTACGGATGACGGCATAACCACGACTATTCAGGTGCGTGCAGGAAATATTGAAGTTGTACCGACAATCGGTGCGGCTGTTCTCGCTGGGAGTCAGGGCGATGTCGTCAGCCTGACGATTGCCAGCGGCGCGACGTCCTTGTTGGTTGATCCGGCATTGGAGGCACGTCAAGAAGCGGCCTTTACCAATCTTGACCTGATTAATCCATCTCCTCCGGCAACAGATAAATCAGCGCCGTTTATCAGCGCGTTGCCTCAATTAATTACCGGGCCGCAATTTGTTGGTAATAATGCCGATATCAGACTCACCTTCAGTCAGCCGGTTAGCGTGTCCGGCGCACCGTTCCTCAATGGTTTGGTTGGAATTAACGCCCGAACATTTGCTTATAACCCCGGGGCCAGCACGCCGAGCCAGCTTGTCTTCCGCCATACCTATATCGCCGCCGATGTCGGTGCTGCGAGTATGACTATTCAGGACCTTGATCTTAATGGTGGTACAATTCAGAGCACGACCAGTGGGCTGGATTCGATCACAGCCTTTACTGATACGGTTGTGCCGGTGAATGATTTGACCGCACCAAGTCTTGTGAGTTCAACACCAGCCGATGAAGAGCCTGCTTTCGCGGTTGCTGCGGATATTGTGTTGAATTTTGATGAGAATGTGCAAGCTGGCGTGGGCAATATCGCGATCACTGATTTAACTGACGGATCAAGCTCCGTTCTGATTCCGATTGGGGATGCGCAAGTCACGATTGCGGGATCAACGGTAACGATTGATCTCACAGGCACGCTTGATCTGATAACTGATTACGAGGTTATCATGCTGGCTGGGGTGATCGAAGACACATCCGGGAATGATTTTGCAGGCCTGTCCTCTGGCGATCTAAACTTTACAACCTCCAATGATGTAACCCCGCCAATGCTGGTTTCAAGTACGCCCAATGATAACGATATGCAAATTGCCCGCAATTCGACAATTACCCTGACCTTCGATGAGGATGTTGCTGTTGCCGGAACGATCAATCTGGTTGACACGGATGACGGTTCGGGCAGCGTTTCCTATACTTCTGCTTCGCCCGAGGTGAGCGTGGTGAATAATGTGATTACGATTACTCCAGCTGCCAATCTGGAATATGCCGAAAATTATGAAGTGACATGGGCCGCGGGCGCGATTCAGGATTTATCAGCGAATAATGCGGCGGCATCCAATTCCGGCGATCTGAATTTCCAGAGCGTGAATCTTGAGGCGGCTTTGACGCTGACTCTGAATGTGACCGGGCCTGATGGTAATATTGATGAAACGAACGTTCAAGGCTCTGGCACGCCGTTTGCGCGCACTTCAAGCGCCGTGTTCGCAACGGATATTAACATTCCCGCTGTGCCTGACGGTGTGATTTATGAAGGTGGGGGGACAGGTATTGGAGCCTGGGTCGGGTTTAATAACGGCGACGGCGTATTCCGTGCCCGTGCCGGTGATGGTGTTGCTCTTCCGGATACCGATGCCGCTTCGGCGGAACTTGCGCTGGGCTCAATTCCATCGGGCGACTATACGCTGACATGGGAATTTGATGTTGCTATAGGCCGTGTGCGCGTATGGTTGGATGAAACCTTGATTGCATCCGACACAGCGGTTGCCGGAAACTTTGAAAGCAATACATGGGCCGGAACCGATAATTTTGGTTATGGCGCGATTACAGCTGGAAACAGCAGTGTTGCGACCGGAGAGATTACAACCGCCTTTAATGGAACATTGCTCAGTCCACTGCGTTATTATAGCAGCCAGACATTGCCTTAAAGTGTTGTAAAAACATCATATTTTCATAATAATATTGATTTACCATCGTATTTATGCTTTAATGGGGCTTAATAAAGCGACAATTAAACGGTTTTAAAGGGTAAAAAATGGCTAATGGAAAAGACACATTGGTTGCCGGCGCGCAGGCGACTGGGCTCATGGGAATTTTCGTTCTTGTAAGCGGCGGCTTGGCTGGTATTCCCCTTATCGCTTTTGGACATTATGCTCAAAAAAATCTCGAAGGTTCCGCTGGCGGCGCCACCGGAGCTACTCCCTCATAATCCTTTTCTAAAATCTGGAGAAATACTCTTTCTTGTTGTAAAACAGAGACAGGCAACAAGGAGATTTTCGTATGTCCGCACATTCGCTTCGGGGTAAAACAGCCCTCATCACAGGTTCAACCAGCGGTATAGGGCTTGGCATCGCGCAGGCGCTGGCCGATCAGGGCGCTAATATTATCATGAACGGTTTTGGTGATGCGGAGGAAATCGAATCCGCGCGTGCCGATCTAGAAGGGCGCGGGGTAAAGGTTATTTACAATGCGGCGGATATGACCAAGCCGGATGAAATTGTTGTCATGATTGACGATGGTGTGGCCAAGATGGGCGGCATTGATATTCTGGTCAATAATGCGGGCATTCAATTTGTCTCACCCGTTGAAGAATTCCCGCCCGAAAAGTGGGACGCGATTATCGCGATTAATATGTCGGCCAGCTTTCACACGATCCGCGCGGCGCTGCCGCAAATGCGTGCGCGCGGTTGGGGGCGCATTATCAATGTTGCCTCGGCCCACGGGCTTGTCGCTTCGCCGTTTAAATCGGCCTATGTAACGGCCAAGCACGGGATTGTGGGTTTGACCAAGACCATCGCGCTGGAGGTGGCCGAGGACAATATCACCGTCAATGCGATTTGTCCGGGCTATGTGAAGACGCCGCTGGTTGAGGGGCAAATTGCTGACACCGCCAAAGCGCGCGGTATCAGCGAGGAAGAAGTGGTGAACACAGTGATGCTCAAGGCGCAGCATACGAAAAAATTTGTCACGATCGAACAGGTCGCGGGCATTACCTCATTTCTTTGCTCGGATGTCGCGGAGAATATTACCGGTTCTAACATCGTTTGCGATGGTGGCTGGACTGCGGCCTAGTTCTACTTTATCTGCATAAAACGCGTGAGCGTGACCACGCCGTTTTCGGCGGCAATACTAATCGAGTCGCTGCTGCGCTCAATCACCGCGCCGGGTGATTGGCCGTGATCAGTTTGCTCAATTTTATAATCAAACACGGCGAGCAGAGCGCCTTCAACAGGGGCGAGGCTGCCAAAGCTGCCGAAGGCCCGGCCGACCTTATCAATTTCCTCAACTGTTTTTGTCCAATCAAATGTGCGCATGGTTTCGTCGGGTGGCGGAAAATGGCTGGCCTCTTGCGGATCTTGCGGATTTGCCTTGTCCCAATAATCGGGCAGGTGCGCAATAACCCTCGAAATAGCCTCGGGGGTGCGCCGTGCAATTTTCGCAGAATAGCTATCAACGCTCTCTCTCCCGCTCAGCTCTATGGCTTCCTGATAAAGAATATCGCCCGCATCAAAATCGGCTGTAATTTTATGAATGCTAAAGCCTGCCGCTTCGGGATGATGCATCAGAATATAGGGGGTTGGCATCAGGCCGCGCCCTTTAGGTAGCAGGCTGGGGTGCGTATTTACTCCATAGGCGCGGGTTTCATCAATAGGCGGAATTTTATACGGATAGCCGCAGGCGAGAAACAGCTGCGCGCCCTGATCGGTGTAATACTCAATTTCGCTGCCCGCCGGCCGGGCGAGGGTAAAAGGAACGCCTAAATCCTGCGCTTTTTTAATGATCTCACGGTTGAAGTTAAAAACATTGTCACATTCAAAAGTGAAAAGCGCGAGCAGTTCATGCTCGTCTTCTAAAAGGCGCTCAAGCACTGGCAGGGAAAAGTCATAACCGAAAAAGACGAATTTCATGCCTTCATCATTCGGGATTTATTCAAGATTGGCAAGAAGAAGTAAGCGAATTAGGCGCGGTCGTCGACGATGCTCAGCAGCTCGTCAGAGAGCTCTTCGGCTGTTTTTAAGGTCGCGATATTGGCCTTATAAGTGGTCTCGGCGATAAGCAGATTTACCGCTTCTTCGGCTAGATTAATATTAGGAACGCCAATTAAGCCTTCCGCATTGGCAAAGGGCGAGTCGGGAGAATAGCTCGGAACAAACGGACGGCCTGCCGATACAATTTCGGAGCGCACGCCCGCGCCGTTTCCGTCAATGTTCAAAGCGGTCTGCTTGGTCGTCAGTGGATCATATGGCGCTTTGCCGTCCGCCTCAACCGAGCCAACAGTTTGCAGATTGGCGATATTAGACGCTGAAGCGTTGACCCGTTTCGAGGCCGCTTCTAAGCCTGACAATGCAATATTAATCGTCCCTAACATATTTCCATTATACCACAAAAAAGGTTAAGAGCATGTTGAAAAGCCTTAAGTCGTAAGCATTTGAAAAAGCTCTATTTTTTCTCTGAGGTGACGCGCTCGCGATACAGAATATAGAATTTAGACAGAATAATGACCGCGCCACCGACAAAAACCGGCCAGCCCGGTACGTAATGCCAAATCAGGATATCCAGCCCCGTCGCCCAGATCAGCCCGGTGTAATTAAACGGCCCCAGTAGGGATGCGGGCGCCATTTGAAAGCCGCGCGTGAGGAAATATTGCCCGAGACCACCGCTCAGGCCGACGCCGAGTAATATCGGAATATTCTCGATTAGGAGCGTATTAGCAACCCATGGCATGGCCAGCGCGGGCCCCAACAGGCCCATCAGGAAAAAGTAAAAGGTAATCGTAAACGGATTTTCGCTTTTCATGGCGCGGATTAAAACCTGAATGCTGGCATGAACGCAGGCCGCGCCCAAGGCAAGAGAAATTCCAAACAGTGTGACATCGCCGCTGGGTTGCGCGACCAAGATCACGCCGCTCATACCAATACCAACCGCCAGCCAGCGATGCAGGCCAATACGCTCTTTGAGATAAAAATGCGCCAGTACGGGAATCAGCAAAGTCGACATAAAAAAGATGACCGTTGCATCGGACAGCGGCAGATATTGTGAAGCGGCGATGGTCAAAACCGTGCCGATCATGCCGATGAAAACCCGGACAAAAAGTGTTCCGGGCATGGATGTTTTAAAGAGGTAATATTTGCGCAAAACTAAAACATAAATCAGGCACGGTACAAAACAGATCAGATTACGATAAAACACAACCTCAATCGCATCATGAAAAGGCAACAGCAACTTAGCCATCGCGTTTTGCACAGTGAACATAAAAAACGAAATGCAGGCATAGATAATGCCTTTATAGATTTGATCTTTTTTCGGTGTATTCATTGTCGTTTAAAAAAAGGGCCGTTGAAGGCCCTTTATAATCTTTAGTTCTTATCTTTATCAACCAGCTTATTTTTGCCGATCCAGGGCATCATGGAGCGCAGGCGCGCCCCCACCTTTTCAATCGGGTGCTGGGCTTCGGCTTCGCGGATTTCAACCAGACGGCTGAGCCCCTCTTTGTTGCCGCCCATAAAGCTCTCAACGAATTTTCCGGACTGAATGTCCTCCAAAATGCGTTTCATCTCGGCCTTGGTTTCTGCCGTAATGACGCGCGGACCGGATACGTAATCGCCAAACTCGGCTGTGTTGGAAATGGAATAGCGCATATTGGCCAGCCCGCCCTCATACAGCAAATCCACGATCAGCTTTGTCTCATGCAGGCATTCGAAATAAGCCATTTCTTCCGGGTATCCGGCCTCGACCAGAGTTTCATAACCTGCTTTGATCAGCGCCGAAATCCCGCCGCACAGAACGGCTTGCTCGCCGAACAAATCGGTCTCACATTCATCCTTAAAGGTGGTCTCAATAATGCCGGAGCGTCCGCAGCCAACGGCCGAGGCATAAGACAGCGCCAAATCTTTGGCGTGTCCGCTGGCATCCTGATAGACCGCGATCAAGCCGGGAACGCCGCCGCCCTTTTGAAATTCGCTGCGCACCGTGTGGCCGGGGCCTTTGGGCGCAACCATGAACACATCCAGATCCGCGCGCGGCTTAATTAGGCCGAAATGAATATTCAGACCATGTGCAAAGGCCAGCGCAGCGCCTTGTTTGATATGCGCTTCGATATCGCTATACAGCTCGGCTTGATATTCATCGGGCACAAGGAACATAACCACATCCGCATCGGCCACTGCGGTGGCAGGGTCTTTGACTTCAAAGCCTGCGCTCTCGGCTTTTGCGGCAGAGCTTGAGCCTTCGCGCAGGCCGATAATCACATTTTCAACACCGCTATCTTTCATGTTCTGCGCATGCGCATGACCTTGCGAGCCATAGCCAATGACGGCAACCGTTTTGGATTTGATCAGATCTTGGTCGCAATCTTTATCATAGTAGACATTCAGTGAGATCGGAGAGCTGCCTTGCATTTGTTCGGCGGTGTTTGTCGACATTTTAAATCCTCTATTTGCTTGTATTGGCCCCGCATAAAACAGTCTTTTATCGCGGGAATCAATGGTTAATTTTAAGGTCTGTAGCGGTTAAACCCGTTGCTGACAGCGTGGCCGAGCTTGTTATGGTCTTCAATTGTGCCATACAGCTTTCCGCCCTCTTGCCCTAATGTTAGGTTATCGAGTTTCAGGCGGTAAATCACGGCGTTGTGTGAGCTGCCGAACGGGCCCATGCTCTCGGTGAAAACGCAGCGATATTCTTTATCGGTGGAATACCATCCATCGCCCTCAACAACGAACAGGGTAACCTCACGAAAGCCCTCACCCAGATCGGCGGGGGTGCTGAATTTTTGCTGCTTTATATTTTCGATTTTATAGCCCTCTTCGATAAAGGCTTCCGCGGCGGCCGCGCAGCCTTTGGCAAGCTTCTCATCGGCTTGTTCGCGCGATATACATCCACTCAAAGCAAGCGTGGCAAAAAGTAAAAGAAATGATAGGCGCATTTTATTCTCCTATTGCGGATCGTCCGCGTGAGATAGCGGCAATCCCTGTGCGGCTGACATCAATCAGGCCGAGCGGTTGCATTAATTCCACAAACGCATCGATTTTGCTGACATCGCCTGTAACCTCAAAAGTGTAGCTGTCTGTTGTCGTGTCCACGACATTGGCGCGGAAAATATCGGCCGTGCGCAGCGCTTCAATCCGGCTTTCGCCGTCTCCGGCTACTTTGACCAAAGCCAGTTCACGCTCCACATGCGGGCCAAAGGTTGTGAGGTCCCGCACGCTTTGTACGCAGACCATCCGCTCGAGTTGGGCTTTGATCTGCTCAATCACTTGCGGCGTGCCCGAGCAAACAATCGTGATGCGTGACATGTGCGACATGTGATTGGTTTCGGCCACGGTCAAGCTGTCGATGTTATAGCCGCGCCCTGCAAACAGGCCGATTACGCGCGCCAGCACGCCCGGCTCGTTGCGCACCAGAATGGCCAGCGTATGGGATTCGATGGTCTCTTCTTTTGGGCCCGGCGCGTAAACGCTTTTCCCTGTGCGGCTTTGTTTGCGGTAGTTTTTTGAAATCACCATGATGCGCGCTCCTTAAACCAGTTTCTTATCAAATTGCTTGGCATCGGCGGCCAAAATCATTTCATTATGCGCTTTGCCCGATGGAATCATCGGGAAGCAATTTTCCCGCTGGTCGACGCGTACATCAACGATTGTGACGCGGTCGGTGTGCAGCATTTCTTCAATGACCCCATCCAATTCTTTCGGCGTTTCCGCGCGCAGGCCAATCCCGCCATAGGCTTCGGCGAGCTTGACGAAATCGGGTAGGCTCTCGGTGTAGCTTTCAGAATAGCGCTCCCCATGCAGCAACTCCTGCCATTGGCGAACCATGCCCATCCATTGATTGTTCAGGATAAAAATTTTCACCGGCAGGCGGTACTGCACAGCCGTGCTCATCTCCTGAATATTCATCAGGATCGAAGCCTCACCCGCAACATCAATCACCAGAGCGTCTGGATGTGCCATTTGCGCGCCGATTGCGGCGGGAAAGCCGTAACCCATCGTGCCCAGCCCGCCCGAGGTCATCCAGCGGTTGGGCTGATTGAAGGGCAAAAACTGCGCCGCCCACATTTGGTGCTGGCCGACTTCAGTGGTTATGAAGGTCTCGCGCGGATCGGTCTGTGTGAAGTGACGCAGGCGCTCCAGAGCATATTGCGGCTTGATGATCTTGCTGTCTTTTTGATAGGCAAGGCAGTCTTTGGCGCGCCATTTATCAATTTGCGCCCACCATTTCTTCAGCGTCCTGGCGTCTGTTTCGTAATTTTTGTTGCGCCAGACTTGCAGCATAACCTCAATCGCTTTTTTCGCATCGGCGATAATCGGAATATGTACAGGCACATTTTTATTGATCGAGCTGGGGTCGATATCGATATGAATTTTTACTGAATTGGGTGCGAATTTATCGAGGCGCCCGGTCACGCGGTCATCAAAGCGCGCGCCGATGCAAATCATCACATCGCAATCATGCATCGCCCAGTTGGCCTCGAACGTGCCGTGCATCCCCAGCATGCCCAGCCATTGCTGATCATCTGCAGGATATGCGCCAAGCCCCATCAGGGTGGAGGTGATCGGGAAACCTGTTTCGCGCACCAACTCGCGCAGCAGCACACTGGCCTGCGGCCCTGCATTAATCACGCCGCCGCCTGTGTAAAAGACGGGCTTTTTCGCGCTGGCCATCAGCTCGACCGCGGCTTCAATAGCCGCCATATCGGGATCGGTTTTTGGGAAGTATTTATGCTTCATCGAGTTTTCCGGCTGGCAATAGCTGCCGCGTGCAAACTGAATGTCTTTAGGAATATCAATCACGACCGGGCCGGGCCGACCGCTGCGCGCAACGTGGAAAGCCTCGTGCACTGTCGCGGCCAGATCATTCGCATCTTTGACCAGATAGTTATGCTTGGTACAGGGGCGGGTGATACCTGTTGTATCGGCCTCTTGGAACGCGTCTGTTCCGATCAAAAAGCTCGGTACCTGCCCGGTTATGCAGACAATCGGAATGGAATCGAGCAGCGCATCGGTTAGGCCCGTTACCGCATTGGTTGCGCCGGGACCAGAGGTTACAAGAACGCAGCCCACCTTGCCAGTGGAACGCGCATAGCCTTCTGCCGCATGCGCCGCGCCTTGCTCATGGCGGCACAGCACATGGCGGATTTTATCTTGCTGGTAAATGGCATCATAAATCGGAAGCACAGCACCGCCGGGATAACCAAAAATAACCTCAACGCCCTGATCGGCCAGCGCCTTCAGCACCAATTCCGCCCCGGTCAGCTGCTTGGGCGCAATCTTTTTTGCCGTGTCCGGCTTTTCTTTTTTGGCGTCGCGTTTGGCTTTTGTTGTGCTCATTTTTTGTCTTTCGTTGCGTGTGTCCTGTTTTTACGCATTAAAAAAGCCCCGGCTGGTGGGCTGGGGCGTTTCGCGGTTTGCTTTTGTCCAAAGAACTAGCTGCGCGAGGCCCCTTCGGCCAGCACGAGTACAAGTACAATGTTCTCCAGCGTTTTTAAAGCATTAATCATGGTTTCCACCTTAAGCGCTTTTAGCGGGGAAATGCAAATATTTTTAAGATCCCCAAAAGCAAAAGCGCGATCAGGGTGTGCAGTTGGAGGAGGTCTGCGTGCCTGATTTCGCGCTTTGGTACATAAGTTTTAAGCGGGGATTGTCCCTGTTTAACTTATATCTTTTTTCAGTTGTCGGGGTCTTTTCGACCCTCATTTACACCCTCAGTTACAACCGCTTTTCCTTTGTACGATTTCAGATTACGAAATAAACATTCGTATAGTCAACAATAAATATAATAAAATTTCAAAAAAAGAAATAAAGTTATAATTAAAGGTAAGATTATTGCGTTCTGCCTTGAAAGGACACAAAAAAATTGACTCTCGCCGAAGGGTGTCTCTACTATACTACAGCTTCAAAGTTTCAGGGCGCATTGTGCGCCCTTTTTTTAATGCTTTTTACAGCTGATTCCTAAACCACGTCACTTGGCGTTTGGCGTAGCGGCGGGTGATTCCCTGCGCGCGCTCAATGGCTTCATCCTTGCTCATCTGCCCGGCCAGATAGGCCCGCAGCTGTTTGAAGCCGAGCGCTTTGCACAGGGGTACGCCCTCATTCACCTCACCGGATTTTATGCGCTTATCGAACGCCTCAACCTCTTCCAGCGCGCCGTGATCGATCATCCATTCAAAGCGCTCATTACAGCGGCGGTAAAGCTCCTCGCGCTCAGGTAAGGTTTTGTGAATTTCAAAATTCCAATGATCGGGCGGGCCTTCGCGGTCCAGCTTTTGCCATTCCGCAAGAGATTTGCCTGTGGCCTCCAAAACCTCCATCGCGCGGATAACGCGGGCCTTGTGATTGACATGAAAGCGCGCCGCCATGACGGGATCGCGCGCTTCCAGCTCGGCATAAAATTTTTCAGCGCCGAGCGTCTCGTAGCGTGCCACGACGCGCTCGCGCACCTCTTCGGGGATATCAGGCATGGGGGAGAGGCCATCGATCAGCGCCTTGATATACAGGCCCGTTCCGCCGCAAATAATCGGCGTTTGTCCGGCGTCCAGAACCTCATGGATGATCGGCAAGGCCAGCTCGCGCCAATTCCCGGCCGAGCAGACATCATTCGGATGTAGCGCGGCATACAGACGGTGGGGCGCAGTATTCAGGTCCTGCGCGCTCGGTTGTGCACTGAGAATCGGCAGGTCGTCATACAGCTGCATGGAATCGCAGTTAATGATGACCCCATCCAGCTTTTGAGCAAGCTCCAGCGCTTTTGCAGACTTACCGCTTGCCGTTGGTCCGGCAATGATGTGGATGGTCTGCGGGGCGCTATTCACCGTTCTTATTGTCTTTCTTGGCCAGCTTCAGCGCCACAAAGCGCACATCGCCTTCGCGGTTGATCAGCAGCAAGGTCGAAGAGCGCTGCTTTTTCACAGCATCGTCAACAAGGGCCTGAATGTCTGCGGGCTTTGTGACAGGCTTTTGATCAATTTCCACGATTACATCTCCGGCCATAAGACCTTTACGGGCGGCTTCGGAGTTGCGTTCGATCTCGTCAATCAGAACGCCGTTGACTTCGTTGCTGATATCGTAATCTTGACGTAGTGCGCCGCTGAGCTCTTTTACGGTCAGGCCCACAGGATCGATTTTTGTGCCTTTTGTTTCGGCCGCCGGGCTGTCGGAAGCCGAAGCCAGAACGCCGTCTTCCTCGGCTTTTTCTAGCTCGCCCACCTTCACCCTGATGGCCTTTTTCTGATTGCCGCGCCATACGACAACATTGGCTTCGGAATCAATCGGCGTTTCGGCCACAGTGCGCGGCAGGGTGCGCATTTCGTCAATTGTGGTGCCGTTAAAGCTTAAGATTACATCGCCGGCTTCAATACCGCTTTTCGCGGCCGGACCGTCGGTTGTCACGCTGGCAACCAGCGCGCCGCGTGCTTTATCCAGCCCAAGGCTTTCCGCAATTTCATCGGTGACGCTTTGGATGCGCACGCCCAGCCAACCGCGGCGTGTGCGTCCATATTGAATGATTTGTTTAATGACAGGCTCGGCCAACGCGGAAGGGATCGCAAACCCAATTCCGACAGAGCCGCCGGTAGGGCTGAAGATGGCGGTGTTAATACCGATCACTTCGCCCTCCAGATTAAACATCGGTCCGCCGGAATTTCCGCGGTTGATGGACGCATCGGTCTGGATAAAATCATCATAAGGCCCGGCGCTAATATCGCGCTGGCGGGCGGATACGATACCGGCCGTGACCGTGCCGCCGAGACCAAACGGGTTGCCGATCGCCAAAACCCAATCACCAACGCGCAGCGGGTCGCTATTGCCGAATTTAACGGCGGTGAGTTTTTTGTCGGTCTCAACTTTTAAAACCGCAATATCGGTTTTCTCATCGCGACCGATGACTTCAGCTTCAAAAGTTTCGTCATCATAAAAAGTGACGCGCACCTCGTCGGCATCCTTAATCACGTGGTTATTGGTGATGACATAGCCTTTTTCCGCATCAATCACGAAACCAGACCCCAAAGAAGCAGGCGGAACAAGCGGCATCGCGCCTTGCCCGCGCGGGCCCATAAATTGTTCAAAGAAATCTTCGAAGGGCGATCCGGGCGGAAATTGGGGCATATCGGGATAATTTTGCGGCTCTTCCATCTTTTGCGTTGAAGAGATATTGACCACAGCCGGTAAAAGCTTTTCTGCTAGGTCAGCAAAGCTGCCCGGATGGTCATTTGAAAAAAGTTCAGCATGGGCTGTGTGTGTAAGTCCGGCAGGGCCTACGCTCAAAGCCAAAACGGCAAACGATGCCAAGATGATTTTGCGCATATTTTTCCTCCAGTTGTGTGTCCAGATGGTTAGAGTCGAGCCATTAAGTTAGGGCGATTGTGCGGGCGGGTCAACGCCCTTAAAATTTTGCGATGAACCAAAGCGATAAAAGCCCCAAGGCCGCCATCATAAGACCGAACTGGCGCAGCTTCTCGGTCGGCAGGGATAAGGCCATTGCCATCATGCGTTTCACGGCATCGGTAAAGAGCGCGTAGATTAAACCCTCTATTACAAAAACGAGAGCCAGAGCGCTTAAGATATAGGTGGTAAAGGAATCCATGCATCCTCGCGCGTTTAATTTACGCCGCGATCATCGAAATAGCGCAGAAAGTCGCTCTTGGGTGAGAGGATCAGGCGGGTCTCAGGATCGGCCAAAGTGTTTTTGTAGGCCTCCATTGAGCGCATAAATCCATAAAAATCTTTATCCTTGTTAAAGGCATCGGCGTAGATTTTAATGGCTTCTTTATCGCCCTGACCTTTGATTTTTTCGGAATCCCTGTTGGCTTCGGCCAGAATAACCGTACGTTCTTTTTCTGCGGTCGAGCGGATTTCCAAAGCGCGCTCTTCACCGCGTGCGCGGGTTTCTGTGGCGCGTTTCTTCAGTTCGGAAATCATACGGCGCACTGTTGAGGTTCGAAGGTCAGCTGTCAGATCGGCGCGCACAATACGAACATCAACGATCTCAATGCCCAGACGGTCATTTTTGGTTCGGTTATTCACGCGGGCCTTGATGCCATTCATAACCTGCGTTCTTTCTTCCGAAAGCAGTTCTTTCAGGGTGGTCCGGCCTAAAACGCCGCGCGTTGCGTCATTCAAAATTGTTTTCAGGCGGCTATTTGCGCCGCTGACCGTGCGCAGTGTTTTAAGAAATTGTAGCGGATCTACAATTTTATAGCGCGCGAATGTATCGACGATAATCGGCTCCCCGCTTACATCTTCGATAATCGGGCCATCGATAATATCGGTCTCTGTTTCGTTTTCCTGTTCCTCTTTTGGGACGGGTTTTGCGATCAGTGAGCTGGAAATAACAACCTGCTCAGGATCGGGATCAACCGAGAGAATACGGCCGTCAAAATACTGCACACTCTGGATAATAGGAATCTTAATATGCAGGCCGGGGCTGCGTGGTTCGCCAACCGGGTCGCCAAGTTGCAGAACAATTGCTTGCTGGCGCTGGTCGACGATAAAGAAGGTTTGTGCAGCCAAAATCGCGACGATGACGAGAATAGAAAAAAGAGGAACAAGTGATTTTTGCATGTGATTTATCCTATCCTTTAATTCTGCGCGTTTTGGGTTTTGGTGGATTTTAACTCATTGAGCGGCAGATAGGGCACAACGCCGTTGCCGCTATTTTCATCAAGAATGATCTTTTGTGAGTTACGAAGAACGCTCTCCATTGTCTCAATGTAAATACGCTCCTTGGTCACATCTTTGCCGCTCAAATAGGCTTGATAAACCGAATTAAAGCGATCCGCGTCCCCGTTTGAGCGGGCAATGGCTGCTTGCTTATACGCTTCTGCCTCTTGAATCATCTGAATGGCTTGCCCGCGTGCCTTTGGCAGAATATCGGCGCGATAAGCTTCGGCGCGGTTTTGCACATCCTCGGCATCCTGCTTGGCTGATTGCACGTCTTGGAAGGCGTTTTGCACATCCGGGTGCACTTCCGCTTGCTCAATTAGAACCTGCGTAATATTCACGCCGGATTTATATTCATCAAGGTTTTTTTGAATGATTTCCTTGGTGCGGTCGGCCACGTTCTGACGCTCATTGGTGATAATCGGGAACATATTGGTTTGACCGACCACCTCGCGGATCGCGCTTTCTGCGACCTTTTTAATGGTGTTTTCCTGATCATTAATCTCAAAAAGATATTCTTCGGAGGATTTAATATTCCACTGAATCTCCAGATCCAGATCAACAATATTGCGGTCCGATGTCAGCATCAGGCTCTCTTCGGGCACATCGCGGCGACCATCTGCGCGGCCTCTCCCGTAAGCTTCGCTGAACCCAATCGTCATTTTACGAATCTCTTCAACGTTAATCACGGTTGCGGTTTCAATCGGCGCGGGCAGGTGATAGCCAAGTCCCGGATCGGCTTGCGTGCGTGTCCACTCACCAAAGCGCTGGATGACGGCATGTTCGCCTGGATTGACCACGTAAAAACCACTGGCGAGCCACAAAACGACAAAACCAATGATTATAAGTCCGAAAATTTTGCCACCGCCGCCATCGCCGCCGGGCATAACTTGGCGGAAGTTTTCATGCGCCTTGCGCAGCATCTCATCAAGCTCGGGTGGTTCACCGCCGCCGCCTTGTCCGCTGCCAGAGCCCCACGGACCTTTTGTTCCACCTTTATCGTCGTTACTGCTGGAGCCCCATGGGTTTTTGCGTTTTCCGGCCATTTTTAAAAGTCCACTTTGCCAATTGAAATTCTATGGCTTATAACAATATCGCTTTTATGCTGGAAAGCAAGGGTAAGAGCGCAAGGGGCGCAAATGAAAATGAGCCGACTTTCAAAAGAACAGGTCTTGGAAATATTATCCGCCGTAAAGGCACCGGATGAGGGCACAGATATTGTGGCTTCCGGCATGGTTTCGGGGTTGCAAGTGGGCAAAAACGGTGATGTATTCTTCGCGATCGAGGTTGATCCCGCGCGCGGTGCGGCGCTAGAGCCTTTGCGCCAAGAGGCTGAGCGCGTTGTTGGTGCGCTCAAAGGCGTGAAAAAGGTTACGGCTGTGCTGACAGCTGAGAATCCTGCGTCTGAAAACACACGTACACCCCCGGCCAATCACGATCCGCACGGTATGAATAAGAACCCGCGTTTGAATTTGCCTGTGAGGTATATAATTGCCGTGGCTTCGGGCAAGGGTGGGGTGGGGAAGTCGACTATTTCTTATAACATTTCCATTGCATTAGCCAAAAATAGCCAATTAAAAATAGGACTTCTGGATGCCGATATTTATGGGCCGAGCCAGCCGCGCTTGATGGGGCTGGAGGGGCGAAAACCGGGCAATGACGGCGAGAAAATTGAGCCGCTGGAGGCCCATGGCGTAAAAGTGATGTCGATTGGCTTCATGGTCGACCAGAATAAGGCGCTGGTTTGGCGCGGGCCGATGGTGCAAAGCGCGCTGTATCAGATGCTGCGTGATGTGAATTGGGGCAGCGCCGATGATCCGCTGGATATCCTCATTGTTGATATGCCGCCTGGCACAGGCGATGCGCAGTTGACGATGGCGCAGAAAGTGCCTCTGGCGGGCGCGATTATCGTCTCTACGCCGCAAGATATTGCCCTGATGGATGCGCGGCGCGGAATAGAGATGTTTGGCGCGGTAAATGTGCCGGTTTTGGGTGTTATCGAGAATATGAGCACGCATGTTTGCTCGAATTGCGGGCATGAGGAGCATATTTTCGGCCATGGTGGCGCGCGCGCGGAGGCAGAAAAGCTCGGCGTACCGTTTTTGGGGGAAATTCCGCTTCATATCGATATTCGTGAGAATGCAGATGCGGGCCAGCCCTCAGAAGGCTATTTCGATGCTATCGCCGAGAAAATTATCGCCGCTCTAAAGTGAAAAAGGTGAAGGCGGGGGTGTCGCCCTCTGCGGCGTGGCGGTCCTCGGCCGCGATCGTCCATTCATCCCAGTCAAATTCGGGAAAAAACGTATCGCCATCATACTCCTTGTGCACCACGGTCAGGTAAATGCGATCAACCAAAGCCATGCTTTGTTTGTAAATTTCCCCGCCACCAATAACGAAGACTTCGTTTTGACCTTCTTTTTGTGCAGTGTTTTTTGCCAATTCGATGGCCTCTTCCAAAGAATGCACCGTAACGGCTTCAGCGTGCTGGAAATCGCCGCGCGTGATTACAATGTGCATCCGTCCCTTTAGAACGCCGGGCAGAGATTCAAAGGTTTTACGCCCCATAATCATCGGCTTGCCCATTGTGGTGCGTTTGAAATGCTTGAAATCTTCGGGAATATGCCACAAAAGCTCGTTATCCTTACCGATCGCGCGGTTTTCGGCCATGGCAGATATCGAAGAGAGTTTTATTTTGCTCATGAACAGGTTATACAAGGCAGGATATGAGCACGCAAAGCACTATTTCCATTTTTGTTAAAGAGACGCGCGTAAATCTGCGCATCGGCTTGTGCGCGCATGAAAAGGAAGCGCCGCAGCCCGTGGATGTGAGCGTGGAGCTGTTTACCGATATATCGTATCTGTATGAAGCCGATCCAGAGAATATCATCGATTACGCGAAAATTCATGCGGCCGTAAAGGGCTGGGAAGCCCGCGATCACGTGGAGTTAATTGAAGAGTATTTGAAAGAGCTGTTGGAGCTCGGTTTTTCCTTCCCGCGCGTGTCAGCCGTGCGTGCCTCGATCAGCAAACCTGCCATATTCGAAGACGCCGCGGGTGCGGGCCTTGAGGTTTACATGAATCGTCAGGACTGGAGCGCTTAAACCGCAACGGGGGCTTTGATGTGTGGGTGTGCTTCGTAGCCCACCAGCTCGAAATCTTCAAATTTAAAATCAAAAATATCCGTAACATGCGGGTTTAAATGCATCTCGGGCAGGGGCAAAGGCTGACGGCTGAGCTGCTCTTTGGTTTGCTCGATATGGTTTGAATATAGATGCGCATCGCCGAATGTGTGCACGAATTCACCGGGTTTCAGGCCACAAACCTGCGCGATCATCATGGTCAGCAGGGCATAGCTGGCGATGTTGAACGGCACGCCCAGAAAAATATCCGCACTGCGCTGATACAGCTGGCAAGAAAGCTTGCCATCGGCCACATAAAACTGGAAGAAGGCATGGCAGGGCGGCAGCGCCATTTCGTCTACCACGCCAGGGTTAAAAGCCACAACCAGCAGGCGTCGGCTGTCGGGGTTGGATTTTATTTGTTCAACCACGTTTTTAAGTTGGTCAATTGTGCGCCCGTCAGCCGTTTTCCAGCTGCGCCATTGTTCGCCGTAAACCGGGCCTAAATCGCCGTTTTCATCGGCCCATTCGTCCCAAATGCGCACGCCGTTTTCTTTTAAGTATCCGATATTGGTGTCACCAGCGATAAACCACAGCAACTCATGAATAATCGATTTCAGGTGGCATTTCTTCGTTGTCACGAGCGGAAAGCCCTTAGAGAGGTCAAAACGCATCTGGCGGCCGAAAACGCTTAATGTGCCTGTTCCGGTGCGGTCTTCCTTTTTTGTGCCGTTTTCCAGCACGTCGCGCATAAGGTCTAAATATTCTTTCATGCCTTAAATATAGCGGGATTCGCCTGTTAGAACAGGTTTTTAGACTTTTTTACGTCTAAAACCCCCAGTTTTCTTTGAAAATTAGGGCGATGCGCACTATAATAATAGGTGCAGGCTTGCCTGCTATGACGCTAGTACGTGGCTGCGGAATAAGCGTTCGTGGACCCCGGGGCAGTACCGGGCAGCTCCACCACTTAAGGGCTTTTGACTATCAAGATATCTTAGGCGGCGGGGCTGAAACAGGATCGACACACGTGGTAAAGGCTTCTCGCGGCGTTCGGCAATCCGCCGTTACCGGATATTTTTGATAGTTGCAAACGACAACTCTCAGTTCGTAGCCGCTAACGATAACCTCGTTGGTGATGTTCGCATCGCTGCTTAATTAAGCAGTAGCGAAGCTACATTGAATTCCTTGCCCGTAACACGGTAAGGTGGGGCCGGGCGGCGCCTCGCAACAGAAGCCGCCCATTTTTTATGCCCATCTTTTCCACAAGCCTATACAGACTTTATTCGCTCTTTGCTGGATTTGCGGAATCAATCTATGCGATTGATAAAGAGACAAAATATCCTGCCTTGTTTCTGTGCGGATTATCTGCCACATTCAAATAGAATTTTAACAAAGACCGTATTCATGAGCGACGAAGACGACGACATACTCCGTTACGATAAAATGGTTGAGAGCGCCCTGCGCGGTGTTGTCAAAAGCTCTATTGAAGAGGTTATGGCGCATGGTTTGCCTGGTGATCATCATTTCTACATCACCTTTTTAACTGACTTTCCCGGTGTGGAAATTCCCGATTATCTGCATGACCGTTATCCCGGAGAGATGACAATCGTATTGCAGTATCAATTCTCTGATTTGGCGGTGAATGATGAATTCCTTCAGGTGACGTTGTCTTTTAATAATGTGCCGGAGAAATTAAAGGTCCCACTTGCCTCGATCAGCATTTTTGCCGATCCTTCGGTCAATTTTGCCCTACAGTTCCAGCCACTGGGTGAGGTGTTTGATGAAAGCGATCTTATCGCTGCGCTGGAAGATGACGACGATGATCCCGATGGTGATGGATCAGGCGGCGGAGATAAAACCGGTGAGGTTGTCTCCCTCGATCAGTTTAGAAAGAAATAAAGTTTCCCATGTTTTGGAATGATTCAATCGATCCGGCCATAGAACCGGCGAAGGTTTTGCTTAAACGCGGCGAATTTGTTGATGAAAACCGCCCGGATGAAAACGGAAACGCGCGCGTAGTTCCTTTTAAAATTTATCATCCGGCTGACCACGATTTTGATCGTTTGCCGCTGATTGTCTGGTCTCATGGTTTCGGTGGAAACCGGGACGGGGCCTCATTTCTCTCTCGCTATCTGGCTTCGCATGGATATGTTGTGGCCCATATCACGCATCACGGCACCGATAGCAGCCTGTGGGAGGGCAAGGATGGCCACCCTTGGGATATATTGCGCCAAGCCAAAGTCTCGCGCGAAACCACGCTCAATCGTTTTTATGATGTACCCTTCGCGCTGGATCAGATTAAGATTTGGACGCTGGAAACCCCGGAAATCGGCGATTTACTCGATTTTGAGAATATCGGCATGTCCGGTCATTCTTTTGGTGCGCTGACCACGCAGGTCATGGCCGGGATGATGATTCCCAATCAAGACGGCGATTTGATACGTCTGCGCGAGGAGCGCTTTAAGGCTGGCATTCTCTACAGCCCCGTTCCGATTGCGCATCTTAGCGATGCGCCGCCGGAAGATCTCTACGGCCCGATTGATATTCCGTTGCTGCACATGACCGGGACGCAGGACACCTCGCCGCTTGAGGGTTTTGATTATGATTACCGTCTGGTTGTCTATGAATATACGCGCCACCCCGAGAAATATTTGCTGGTGAAGCAAGAGGGCGATCACATGGTCTATAACGGTACGCGCGGCAAGCTGGAGGTTAATCCGAACCGTGAACGTCACGAGGAAATCATAAAAATCGGCGCGCTGGCTTTTTGGGCTGCGCATCTCAAGAATGATGAAAAAGCGCGGGAATGGCTTTCCGAAGGTGGGTATGCGGACTATATCGGTGCGGATGGAAAATTTGAGGCGCAGGGCTGATGGAAAACGCAATTGAAATAAAGGGATTGAACAAAACCTATAAGGCGCAGGGGAAAGCTCCGGCCAAAGTCGCGCTCAGTGATGTTGATCTGGAAATCCCAAAAGGCTCAATTTTCGGGCTTTTAGGTCCGAACGGGGCAGGGAAGTCGACCATTATCAACATCATGTCCGGCACGGTGTTTAAGACTTCAGGCAGTGTTAAAATCTGGGGCAATGATATTGATAAGGATATCCGCACGGCCAAGACCGCGATTGGGATTGTGCCGCAGGAAATTAATCAGGACTGGTTTTTTACCCCCAAAGAAACGCTGGATTTACAAGCCGGGTATTACGGCGTTCCGAAGAAAGAACGCCGCACGATGGATATTTTGCGCATGGTACAGCTCGAAGATAAGGCCGATGCCTATACGCGTATGCTCTCTGGCGGGATGCGCAGGCGTTTGATGATTGCCAAAGCAATGGTGCATAACCCGCCGATTTTAGTGCTCGACGAGCCGACAGCCGGGGTGGATATTGAGCTGCGCCGCCAGCTTTGGGATAATGTACGGGCGCTGAATAAGCAGGGCGTGACCATTGTTCTGACCACCCATTATCTGGAAGAGGCGGAAGAGCTGTGTGATAAAATCGCGATCATCAATCACGGTAAAATTATTACCTCTGCGGATAAGGAAGATTTACTAGGGCAGCTTGAGAATAAAGAAATCCGTTTCCGGCTCGACCGTACAATTGACACAATCCCCGCCGCGCTGGAGCGGGCCGGAGCGCAAAAAGAGGGGCGGCGCACGATTATGGTGCGCTACAGCCCGTCTGAGCAAACTGTAGGCGAATTTATCGAGGCCATTCAGGCCGATGGCTATGGCATTAGTGACATTTCCACTGATGAAAGCGATCTGGAAGATGTGTTCCTGCAGCTGACCAGCAGTGCGTCTTAATTTGCTTTGCGCTTCTCTTTTCTTTTTGTTATCAGGTATGATCTTTTTTAAGCGCCCGTAGCTCAGGGGATAGAGCACTGGTTTCCGGAGCCAGGTGTCGCAGGTTCGAATCCTGCCGGGCGCGCCATAAAAAAAGCTGGTTCTTTTGTAGAAACCAGCTTTTTTTGTATCTTTCTAAAGGGATTACATTGCTCGAACACCTTTAAGGAATTCCATCACGCGGCTTTGCAAATCTTCTGAGCGCTGCGAGAGATCCTTGGCAACTTCCAGCATGGTTGAAGAGGCTTGTCCTGTCTCATTCGAGGCCGTTTGCACGCCCGCAATATTCGAGGCCACTTCTTTGGTCGCGGCGGATTGTTCTTCAACCGCGCCGGAGATTGTGGTGCTGATCTCGCTGACCTGTCCGATTACATCGGTGATCTTCTTGATTGCTTCGGCGGTTGAGCGGCTGACATCCTGAATGCCGGCAATTTGCGCTTCGATTTCCTCGGTCGCTTTCGCGGTTTCAGAGGCCAGAGCCTTGACCTCAGTCGCAACAACCGCGAAGCCTTTACCGGCTTCGCCAGCGCGGGCGGCTTCGATCGTCGCGTTCAGAGCCAGCAAGTTCGTTTGATCGGCGATGTCGGAAATAATCGCAGTTACTTCTCCAATTTTTGTTGCCGCTTCTACTAGACCGTTGACCAGCGCCTCAGATTTTTTTGCCTCATCAACCGCGTCGTCGACAATACGCACTGAATTGCTGACCTGACTTGAAATCTCGTTTACAGAAGCCGACAGCTCTTCGGTTGCTGCGGCTACGGTGTTGGATTGGTTGCTGGTTTCCTCAGCCGCCGCGGCCAGATTTTGCGCTGTTCCCTGCATTTCGGTGGCCGAAGAGGCCACTGTTTGCACCAAGGATTGTACGTTGGTTTCAAAATCGTCGGCCAGTGCACGGTTTTCTGTTTTACGCGGTGTTAAGTCGATAGCAAATTTAGTAACCTTGAAAGGGTTGCCTTTCATATCGAATACGGGGTTGTAGGAAGCTTCGATCCATACTTCTTTTCCGCCTTTACCGACGCGTTTATATTGCGCGGCTTGGAATTCGCCGCGGTTAAGGGCGGCCCAGAAATCTTTATATTCCTGGCTCGAAGCGTAAGCAGAATCTGCAAACATGCTGTGGTGCTTGCCTTTAATTTCATCAAGGCTGTAGCCCATAACATCGAGGAAGTTTTTGTTGGCATCAATAATTGTGCCGTCCATTTCAAAATGAATGACCGCTTGCGATCTGTTCATGGCCTCGACTTGTCCGGCATTATCAAGAATTTCGGTATCGGACCATTCGACAACGGTTCCGATACGTTCATTTTTTTCATTATGTAGCGGGCTGGCGATCAGGCCGAAAATTTGTCCGCCAACAGTAATGCTGGTTTTAAATCCTTCGGGCAAATCTTGCAGCAAATTGCGCTGGTATTTCGGATCTTTATGGAAGATATCGACGTTCGAACCAATCAGCGTGTTCATGTTAAAGCCCGGCAGGTCTTTTTGAATGTTTTTTTCTGCAGCGCTGAGGAATGTGTTCAACGATTTGTTGATATAGATGATATTGTGGTCATCATCGGCAATCATGACGTTTGTGGTGATAATGTCCAAAGCGGCTTTAATAAGCTCTAAATTTCCCTTTAAAGCGCCGGATTTCTTCGACCCAAAATTCAGTATATTTGCTGCAGTGCTGCGAGACATTCTGCCCTCCTTTAAAATTAATACAGATGGCCACAAGCAAACGTGCATAGCTGCAGCCTGAAAAATTCTAGCTATAGTTGTAAACGCAGTGAGGTACTAGATTAACCTTCATTCTATACGACAGAAGATTAAAAAGAAATTATTCGAATAGACTTTTTTGAAAAATTGATACAGACGCATGCAAAGTAGCTTTGTTTTATAAGATTCCGTAAAGAATAAATGCTTACATAATAAAAAACGACCCAACTTAGTGCGGGTCGTTTGTTCTGTTATATATTTTTTATTGAATCGGAGTTCTTACATTCAAAGGATTATTCTTGAAGTAATTCTCTATTTTTGAATCAAGATGCTTTTGGAACGATATTCCCTCTTGTGCAAAATTGCGAAGAGCGGGTTCTTTTGCGCTTGTGAAACGTTTTGTCACGGGAACGGGTTGCCCAACCATATCTTTCGGGATCATGACCAGCGTTTTATCTGCACAAGCTTTTGTGAAGCTATCGCCACGAACCTCCTTGTAAACATGCCTTGTTGAAACTGGTCGGGATAAATCACCACTACCGTACTCGTTGAAAACAACGACTATTGCAGGAACTTTTTCTTCGTTTGTACTCATTTAAATGTCTCCGTTTTTTCTCTGTGGTATCTCGTTAATACAAAAATAGAGGGCATTTTGTCAAGAAAAAGCGACTCAAAATCCACAAAAAAGCTATTGAATTGAGCACGCTAGCTATAAATGATAGCAAAACATGCAAAAAATACTTGTATTTGTCATATCCCGCATGCTAGTAATGACATAATTAATGTCCATTGAGGTATAGATTATGTGATTTTCCGTTTCTGCGGGCGCGCTTCCATCCCGATTTTTCCCCCACACAAAAAGAGGCGTTGGGGCGCTCCCACAAAAACGGAAAAGATACGCGAAGCGGTTTAGATAAGAGTACTGCGTACGGAAGCCAGTCTTGTTTTGTAACAAGACTGGTTTTCTTATATGGGGTTGTTGTAGGATTTAAGCAGATTTGCGGCGGTAGCCCAGACCAAATCCAGCCAGAGCCAGGGCCAGCATGCCTAAAATGCTCCAAAGATCGAGACCTGACTTTTGAATACCATAGCCGGTTTTGGCTTTCAGGCCTTTAACGTCATCAGATATCTGTGCCAAGAGCTCTTGCGTTTGTTGGTTTTGCTTTTGCAATGTCGAAAGTTCAGCTCTCAAATTTTCATTCTCGGCGTTTAATTCTTTCACCGAAGCGAGGAGCGGTCCGATTAAATCCATATAACGCACGGTCTTCATTTCATTCTGATCGAGCGGTTGATCAACAAGTTCTGGGAAGATGGTCTCAAGCTGCTGCGCCACAACGCCGTAGCGGGTGCGCTCGGGGTCATCCTTGCGCTGATAGCTATAGGCGCCAACTTTTTCAAGGCGCGCTAAAATTTCTGCACCATCAAGTTCGGTGATATTCTGCTTTAAACGTTCATCAGAAGCGGCTGAACCCATTGCGACCCATGCGCCGGCCTCTCGCACCTCGAAGCCGATTGTCGCATCAGTCTTATAACGAATCATGCCGTCGACGGCTGTCGGTCGCTGCGCCGCCGTGCCGGAAGGAACAGTCAGGGCGGCGGTGCCGACAATTTGAATATCTCCCGTAGACATGCTGCCTTTAATAGAATCGCCAATATTCAAGTAATAGTTTGTTCCGGCGGCATCTTTGTCTATCCCAGAGCCAATCACAATATTGTTAGAGCCTGATGTGTTGGTGCCAGCTACACTTTTACCAATAAAAACGTTATCAGTGCCCGTTGTGCTGGAGCCGCCTGATCCTTGTCCGATAATAACGTTGTTGTTACCACTGGTGTTAAGCGCGCCGGCACCGGTACCAAAGAAGGCGTTATAGTTACCGCCGATATTGTTAAGACCTGCGCCATTACCAACGAAGGTGTTGAGCGTTCCTGTCGTGTTATCTTCACCGGCGTGATAGCCGACAAATACGTTGCTGGAAGCGTTTGTATTGCTTGTCCCTGCACGGCGTCCGACAAATACGTTGTTGCTTCCGCTGGTGTTTGATGCCCCTGCGGATTGCCCCATGAACGTGTTGTTTCCACCTGATGTGTCAGAGCCACCGGCGGCGTAGCCGACAAAGGTATTGCTTGTTCCTGTCATGTTTGCATCGCCGGCCAGATCTCCGACAACGGTGTTGTTGGTTGATGCTGTAACGTTCGCACCTGCGTTTCTACCAACAAACGTGTTTCCCGAGCCTGTTGTAAGATCTTGCCCCGCATTCATTCCAATCACGGTGTTATTCGATCCGGATGTATGGGAATCCCCTGCGGTTTCGCCTATGAACAAATTGTTTGTTCCCCTAATACTAAAAAGGTTATTTGCACCCGAATTTATATCGATGATCACGCCTGTTGGCGAGGTAGCGTCATCGGCATCTAATGGGAACGCTATTGTGGCGGCGCCCATTTCCACATAGGTCGAACAATCATGAGAATATTCGAGCTTGTCACTTGTATCATTAAACCGGATACATGCTTTTGAAGAGGCGGTTGAGCCATCGCTATCGATGACAAACTCACCACCGATCAGGGCGAATTTTTGATTGTCGCTCAGGTCATAACCGCTCTGATCACCCATGAAAATACCATATGAAGATACAGCGGAAACCTGAGGGATCGTTCCGGCGGCATCACCCAAGCCAAACGCGACAGAAAATTCACCGGGTGTACCGTCGGGTACAGCGGGTGTGGTTGCGTCAATACTGCCATCACCCGCTCTCACATCGTAACCAAAAGCCATACCCCAATCACCTGTTGTGGAAACGCCGCTTCTTCCTATCGATAAACTGCCGTAGCCAGAAGCTGTACCGCCAATTGCCGAGCTGTAATCGCCAGAAGCATCGCCATGCATTGCAAAGCTGTGGCTGCCTGTGGCGTCTTGCTCTTCACCAAATGAGAAACTATGATAGCCAGTGGCGCTTCCGCCACCTTCACCCATTGCAAAGCTAAAGTCGCCGGAGGCTGTCGCTTCTCCGATCGCAACACTTGATGCTCCCGTTGCTGTACCGGCAATCATAGCGATGCTCTGACCGCCAGAGGCCGAGCCCGAGCCGATTACGAAATCATCGGTCGACATATCGCCATAAATAGCATTGCCGATATTGAGATAGTTGCTTGTTGTCGCGGCCGGTGTGTCAACATCATATCCAAGCAAGATATTGTCTGTTCCTGTGGTCACACTGTTACCGGCCTGATAACCAAGGAACGTATTGTTATTTCCGCTAGCGTTTAAGCCCGCACTTCTACCGATAGAAGTATTGTAGCTTCCGGTGCTTAATTGGCCGGAGGCTGTTCCGAGGAAAGTATTTTCTGCACCTGTCGAGGCGCGCCCAGAGAAATACCCGACATATGTATTGGAAGAGGTTGTATCATTGCTTGTTCCGGCTTGGTGGCCAAGGAACGTGTTGCCGCTGCCGGACGTATTGGCACCGCCAGAATCCTTACCCAAAAACGTGTTTTGTGCGCCTCCAACATTCACATCACCTGCGCCGCTTCCTATAAAGGTATTGTTGGATGCAGTGGTGGTTGCTGTACCGGCGTTATAGCCCATAAAGGTGTTGTTTGTTCCTGTTGTCCATGCGTCACCGGCGGCCTCTCCCAGGAACACATTGTTTGTTCCCTCAACACTCAGCAGGTTATTAGCGCCCGCATTGATATCAATAATAACATCGGCGGGAGAGGTCGCTGCATCTGCATCCAATGGGAAAGACACGGAGCCGTCGCAGCCCGTACAAGTTCCCGTGATCGTTAGGTCACCATCAATCGTAATCGCCGCATCGCCGGTTCCAGGTGTTGTTGGGTTTGTACCCATGTCGCCGAAAACGGTATTGCCGATATTGAGATAATCGTCCGTAGTGGCGGTGAGATTGCTTGTTGCATCCCCGATTATAATATTGCGCGCACCACCTGTGTTATTTGCGCCTGCACTGTTGCCGATGAATACGTTATCGTCACCAGTGGTGTTCCCTGAACCTGAATTACGACCAACAAAAACGTTACTGCCACCGGTCGTGTTGGCTACACCGGCTTGTGTTCCGAGGAAGGTGTTGCTGGCACCTGTGCTGTTTACAAGTCCGGCATCACTGCCAAAGAAGGCGTTATATTCACCTGTGCTCAACTCACCTGCATGCGCTCCTACGAAAGTGCTGTAAGATGATGTGGTGTTTGTATAACCTGCAAAGCGTCCAAGGAAAGTGTTGTTTAGACCAGTGGTATTGTTTTGCCCCGAGCGCTGACCCACAAAGGTGTTTCTTGTTCCTGAGGTGTTTGAAGACCCAGAATTTGTTCCCACAAATACGTTTGCGGCGCCGGTTAAAACGCCACCGCCCGCGCCGGTTCCTATAAGTGTGTTGCCGCCTCCTGTGGTGGCATTTTGTCCGGCACCGTAACCGACGAATACGTTGTTATCGCCTGTTGTCAAAGCATTGCCGGCTGTATCACCGATAAGAACGTTAAATTGCGCGCCGTCTCCATCTGTTATACCGCCGCCTGCGTTCAAGCCAATTGCCAAAACACTATCCGTATCAAGGTAACGCATGAAGGTGTCGCCTGCGGTCGTGTGCTCCATAATGTCATCTTCACCTTCGGTGTCCAGCGGATATGTTAACGATCCACCGCCACAGCCTGTACATGTGCCGGTAATCGTCAAGTCACCCTCAATAGTAATGCTGGAGGAATCGAACGGTGCTGCATTATCCATCGTGCCGGTGATGGCATTACCAATATTGAGATAATCGCTTGTTGTAGCAGCAGGAGTATCAACATCATAACCGAGCAGGATGTTGCCTGTACCTGTTGTTACGCTGTTACCGGCCTGATAGCCGATCATGGTATTATTATTGCCCGTCAAATTGTCGCCGGCTTCGTGGCCGATAATTACACCATTCGAAATTGTTGAAGGTTCAAGCGCATTGTTACCAATAACAACCATCGCCGAAGAGGTCATCGTATCGGCGGTTCCAAGGCTGCCAACATTCGCACCGATAAAGATACTGTCTGTATGAGAGAGGGCTCCCGGGTTCCCGGCACTGCCTGCTTGATAGCCAAAGAAACTTGAGTCAACCATTGTGAGCGCGCCGCCCGTGCCTGCGCCGCCAGCATGGTAGCCCACAAGTGTACTGCCGGTTATGGAGTCTGACACGGCGCTTCCTTGTCCGGCTCCAGACCCTATGGCTGTGACGCCTTGGCCAACGGTATCTACACGGTAGAGTGCTGAGTTGCCAATACCTGTAATATCATCATTCACTGTTGTGGAGCTGAAGAGAACATATTTACCAATTGCGGTAATCGCATTTTGTGTTGTGATCGAACTGAGGCCAGCGTATGCACCTATAATCGTATTATCTGCGCCTGTAGAAATAGTGTTTCCTGCCTGATGTCCGATAAGAGTGTTGTAGTCACCCGTAGAAAGTGCCTCACCCGCATTATCACCCAGAGTCGTATTTTTAAGCGTGCTGTCATAGTAAAGGAATTTATCTGCGCCGGAATCAATCGATACAATCACCCCTGCTGGTGAGGTTGCTGTGTCTGCATCAATCGGCAGAGATACAGAACCGCTGCCGCAGCCTGTACAAGTTCCCGTGATGGTTAGGTCACCATCAATTGTAATTGCGGCATCGCCTGTTCCGGGGGTTGTTACGTTCGTGCCCATATCGCCGAAAACGGTATTGCCGATATTGAGATAGTCGTCGGTGGAGGCGGTGAGGTTGTCTATATTCGCTCCAATCAAAATATTGCGTAGGCCTGTTGTATTGTTATCGCCTGATGCTATGCCGAGGAACGTATTGCTTGCCCCTGTTGTATTTGCATAGCCTGCATCGTGACCGAGGAATGTGTTACTGTTACCCGACGTGTTTAAACGACCGGCGTCACGACCAATCAAGGTGTTATTATAGCCTGTTGTATTTGTTCGTCCTGCGCTCACACCTATGAAGGTGTTTTCATATCCTGAAGTGTTTGAGATACCGGCAGCCTGACCGACAAAAGTGTTTATATCTCCTGTATTGACTTCGCCAGTTCGTTGTCCGATGAAGGTGTTGTAATTTCCCGTTGCCGTTTGGCCTGCGAGCGCTCCAACAAACGTGTTTGAAATTTCAGTAGTAATGCTGGTGCCAGCGGATGAGCCGATAAAGGTGTTATTTTGTCCTGTTGTGTTTGCATCACCTGTGGCTTCGCCTAAAAATAAGTTTGCTGTTCCCGCAAAACTTAGGAAATTATTTGCACCAGAATTGGCATCAATTAGAACATCAGCAGGCGAAGTTGCGCCATCGGCGTCCAGTGGATAAGAAACAGAAGCACTGACACCTGTAATTCCCGAGCCGTCACCATAGATTGTGCCGTCGACTTCGAGGTTTCCTTCCACGTAAGCATCCTCGTTCGCGCTGGCGTTATCGAATGTGCCATTACCGACGATCAGATCATCGCCTGCGTTGATGCCGCTTGTTGTTGTTAGCGAACCATCAATCGTAATTGCGGCATCGCCTGTTCCAGGCGTGGTTGGGTTTGTTCCCATATCACCGAAAACGGTATTTCCGATATTTAGATAGTCATTTGTTGAAGCTGTTAAGTTATCGGCGCCTGATCCAATGATAATATTTCTGGAGCCGGTGGTATTATTGTCACCGGCGGCTTCGCCAAGAAATGTATTGTTCGCGCCTGTCGTGTTGAGTTCACCTGCAGAATCTCCGAAGAAGCTGTTTGATCCGCCGGTTCTACTATCGTTACCGGTGTTATATCCAACATAGGTGTTGCGTGTTCCTGTTAAGGGGTTAAAGCCTGTTGCCGTTCCCGATAATGTTCCGATCAAAGTGTTTCGATCACCGTTCGAATTTGTCCCTGCATCCTTACCAATAATCACGTTGCCTGCGGCTGTTGTGACGCCGCTTCCTGCAAGGTGTCCGATTATGACACTGTCAGAGGTTGAGGTAGAGGCGCTCCCAGATAAAGCGCCAACAAAAACGTTGTTTGCAGCGGTTGTTATAGCATCGCCAGAACTTGATCCTAAGAATACGTTGTTTGTTCCCTCGATACTCAGCAAGTTATTTGCACCCGCATTGATATCAATAAGAACACCCGCGGGTGATGTGGCTGTGTCGGCATCAATCGGCAGGCTGGCTGTCGCGGTTACGCCTGTTAGACCTGACCCGTCACCATAGATTGTGCCGTCTACTTCCAGATTCCCCTCAACATACGCATCTTCGTTTGCGGAGGGGTTGTCGAATGTACCATCACCGACGGTCAAATCGGTAACAATATTCAGACTGCCGCCAATGGTATACGAGCCGGTTGTATAAGGCGCGCTGGCATCCATTGTCCCAAAAAGCGCGTTCCCGAGGTTGAGATAATTGTCTGTTGTTGCTGTCAAGTTATTGACTGAATATCCGATAATAATGTTTTTATCGCCGCCGGTGTTGTTTGCGCCTGCGAGATAACCGACAAACGTATTGCTAACACCGTCAGCATTGTTCTGGCCGCTGCGATATCCTAAAAATACGTTGTTAGTTCCTGTGGTGTTTGCAAGGCCTGATCCTTCGCCGATAAAGGTTCCCCGGCTTCCTGTTGTGTTCGCGCTTCCTGAAGCGCGCCCAAGGAATGTGTTATAAGTTCCTGTATTCCCTGTCGCGCCGCCAGCGCCTGTGCCAATAACGGTGTTGTAACCGCCTGTTGCCTCATCACCGGTGTTCTGACCGATATAAACATTGTAGTTACCCGAAACATTCGATTTACCGGCTTCCATACCGACAAAAACGTTGCTTTGCCCGTTGACGTTGCTTGTGCCTGCGCTGCGGCCGACAAAGGTGTTCTTAACACCAGTTGTGTTGGATGTACCCGCCGCTGAGCCTATAAATGTACCGTTGGATGCGCTGTTGGCATCACCGGCTGTTGCGCCTAAAAACAGGTTGCCCGTTCCCGCATAGCTGAGGAAGTTATTCGCTCCCGTGTTGATATCGATAATAACGCCGGCCGGTGTTGTTGCATCATCTGCATCAATCGGCAGGGAAATCGAGCCCGAGACGGAGCCTGTGATTGTGCCTGTCACAGTTAAATCTCCGTCAACTGTCAAATCTGCACCGCCGTCGGCGAGGTTGTTTTGATCGCCCAAAGGACCATGAATCGCACCCCCAAGATTGAGATAATCATCTGTCGCGGCGGTCAGATTCCATGCATTGGAGCCGATGATAATATTGCGCGCGCCGGTGGTGTTGTTTATGCCGGCGAAATATCCCAAGAAGACATTGTTGCTGCCGGTTGTGATTTCACCGCCGGCCTGCGTACCGATGACGGTGTTTTGTTGACCTGTTGTATTTTCGTCCCCAGTTAAATATCCGATGAAAACGTTATTGCTGCCCGATGTTGTGTAACACCCGGCGCATCGTCCAATGAAGGTGTTATAATTGGCGTCATCATTTGAAAAGCCCGCAGCTTGCCCGATGAAGGTGTTGTTGCCGCCTGTTGTGTTTGAGCTTCCTGTGAACTCACCAAAAAAGGCATTTTGCAGACCTGTTGTATTTGCTATTCCGGAATTGTATCCCACAAAGGTGTTACGCACGCCTGTATTATTGTCGCCTGCCCCATCTCCTAAGAAGACGTTACGTGTTCCGGCGTAGCTGAGAAAATTATTAGCCCCGGCATTGATGTCCATAATAAGACCACCAGTGGCACCATCAACATCAATCGGGAATGTGATATCGGTCGCTGTGACGTTTGTCAGATCACTGCCATCGCCTACCTCCCATTGAGTGGTCGCGTTGTTCCAAACCAGAATTTCACCAGTTGTATCCGCATCAATTGCCAAACTGCTATCGACATCTGTACCAAAAATCTTGCGGTTAATATCCCCGCCGGCCACGCAGTCGTCGCCATTTTCGTCACAGTAATTCTCCGCACCGATATCGCCGCTGATGTCGACTTCCAGATTTTGATCACCGCTGCTTAAAGTGGCTGATCCAACAGTGATCGAAGCTAAATTATCGACTTTTTGCCCATTCGCATCGTCACCTTCTTGCAGGGTCTCTTCAATGGTTTGACCACCGCCGCCGCCTGTGCCGCTACCGGCATCATCCGTACAGACCCATGCGAGCCCGTCATATTTCAAAATTTTATTGGCAGCTGTACAGCTTGCGCCGCTGACAGCCAGATTGGAGACAGCGAAATCAATGCCATTGGTAAACGTTGTGTCTCCTACAATTGAAACGGTATCTGTGTTAGCGTTTCCAAGAGTGGTTGTGCCGCCAACGACAAGATTATCTTGAATATTTGCGCTGCCGTTAACATCTGTGTCAGCGGCATTTAACTCAATAAGGGCACCGCCTGTGCTGCCGGTAATATTGACCGTTCCTGCACCCCATGATATGGCTTGGGTGTCTTCCATCTTAAGCGTGTTGCTGAGATGAATATTGCCGGTTACATCCAGTGAATCGCTTGCCGTGCCACCGCCAATGGCCACATCGCCATCGGCCTCGACCACCAACGCATCAGAGCCGGAATTTTGTACGGTCAAAGGGACAGCGGCGCTGTTAATCACGGTTGTACTTAAGGTTGATGTTCCTGTGACATCCAAAGTGCTGCCGAATGTGACCGCGCCGTCCGCATTGAGCGTGCTGTCAAAATCGCCAGCGCCCGTTACGGTTAACGTACTGCCAAGTGTTGCTGCGCCCGTTGCATTAAGTGTACCCGCAACATCAAGTAAGAAGTTGGGGTCAACCAAACCAATTCCGACATTGCCCGCATTGTAATAAATCTCTCCAGCGGTTGCGCCATCTTGCCATTTACCGCCTGCCACTGATCCCGGTCCGGCAATTGATTCCCAGTCATAACCGCCGCCATCATCATAACAAACCTCCAGATCAGGGGCGAGCGGAGCGCCTGTTGTGTTCCGGCGCATAACGCCGTCATTGGCAGCGTTACAGGCGCCGCTTGTGGTCTGGTCAGGCAGGATCAGACCGCCCGCAGACAGTGAGAGCAAATCACCGAACGTACCGCCGCCGGAAAATGTTGCGCCGCCGGTGACATCAAGGTCCTTGGAAATTTCAGCGACATCAGGCTGGCCGGATTTGATTTTCCAAAGCCCGCCTGTTGCGCCGATCGCGTCGCCATAAGTGTAATCAAAAACAATATCGTCTGCGCCTGATGACTTCGTCACATAGGTCGGATCATCCGAACAGCTTGTCTGGAATGTTTTGTCTGGTCCGGCGGAGATCACGGCCAGAACAAAAGGCGTTTCGTCATCTGTGCCTGGCCCGGCCAAACGGTTTTGAAGTCCGCCGCCACACCCGGCATCATCAACCAGTGGGCCAAGGTCCCACGCACAATAGCCGTACTCCGTGCCCCAAGGGTCAATTTTATTTGAGGCGACAACGGCGGGCAATTGTCCGCCGCCTGTTGGATTCGGTGAGGCTGTTAAAAATTCGAGGGGCTCCATATAGCCGTCAGGTACAGCCTCACAGTCGGCGGTGGCTAAATTCGCTGTTTCAAGAAGAATAAGGCGCGCGGCGATTTGCATCTCCGCCTTGGCTTGTTCGCGCTGGTTCACTGCGACCATGGTTTGCAGGGGGCCGCGCATGGTGGCCATAATGCCTGCACCCAAAAGACCGACAATAGCGACGGCGCCAAACAGTGTAAAAAATACGTTTCCTCTTTCGGAGCGTCTGATCATCGTCGTGTGCCTAACATCCTTTCCGGGCCGCGGCGTGTGCTGGTGATCCTCACCGGCACGGCGGCTGTATTGCTTTCCAAGGAACGCAGAGTGTTACGCAGTATATCCAACAGTGGGAAGATGCGGGAAATATACAATAATTTCAGGGGGAAGAACACGCCCTTTAAAAAAAGAGCTTTCATAAATACATATGTCGTGCGCTGTGTGTGTCGTGCATGCATGCGACAACAAGCCCCCCAAGTCCTAAAATTTCCCACTTATATATAAGTATCAATTAAATTTGTTTAAAAAGGGTTAGCAAATGGCAAGTTGTTTAAATGCCATGATTTTTGGGGATAGCAGAATTTTTGCCCATAATCAGTGTTTTATGGAATTTTTTTGTCCTCATTTTTCTGTTTTGGAGCGCTCGTGTGTACGAATCGGGTCTTAATCGCTGACCAAAATATCAAAGCGCTTGAGCACTTTGGCCTGACGGGTGTGTAGCGTTTCAAGGCTAAAGTCCTGAATTAGCTCGTTGAAAACACGGTGCCAGTTGATTTCAGCCTTCAAATGCAGGAACACCGAGCCAAGCCCCAGTGCCGCGCGGTCCATAAAGACGAATTCACGCGGCACAGACACGCCGCCATTCTCACGGCTAAGTTCGCGCAGCTTTTTATGCACTTTTTCGGCTGTTTCGCGCCCGTAAACGCCGTTTGTCACTTCGCCGATTGGGCGGATTTTATCATCCATCACAGGGCCGTAGAGAAATTCCGCCCACATATTCAGGGTTTCAACCTGTTCTTTGCTGAGGTTATTAAAGCCCCAGGTTTCATAGGCATGCACCGCCAGAGTGTCATCTTTGGTCATCAGCGCGTTGTAAAGGTCGATCACACCGCCAACGAACTCAGGACGAAAAACACGTACACATCCGAAATCGAGCAGGTTGATGCTGTTATCTTCGCGCACCGTGTAATTGCCCAAATGCGGATCGCCGTGAATAGTGCCGTAATAATAAAGCGGTACATACCATGCGCGGAACATGTTCATCGCCAGCGTGTTGCGTTGCTCGGCATGTGAATCGACAAAATTCAGAATTTTTTGCCCCTCCAGCCATGTGCTGGTCAGTAGCCGGTCGGTGGAAAGCTCGTCAATAATCTCCGGCACGTGTACGTTTGGCTCATCTTTAAGCATAAACGCGTACATCTTGGTGTATTTGGCTTCCAGTGCGTAATCCAGCTCTTCTTGCAGGCGGGCAGAGAGCTCGTGATGGATGTTTTGCGTCTGGATTGATTTGTCGTAGCGCTCATAAATTGAGAAAATAATTTTGAGCTGTTTCAGGTCGGCTTCGATGGCGGAGCTCATATCCGGGTACTGCAATTTACAAGCAAGTAATTGGCCATTTTTGGCTACTGCTTTGTGAACTTGCCCCAAACTTGCCGCGGCGGCCGCGTCTTTTTCGAAGCTCTCAAACTTCGATTGCCAATCTGGCCCGAGTTCGGTTTTCATCCGGCGGCGCACGAACGGCCAGCCCATCGGCGGGGCGTTGGATTGCAGTTCCTGAAAGGCCTGCGCATATTCGGACGGCAGCGCTTCGGGGATGGTGGCCAGAATTTGCCCGACTTTCATCAGCGGGCCTTTCATATTGCCCAGCGCCTGTGTGAGTTGCAGAGCATGGTCGTCGCGCTCAATCTTTACGCCCAGATATTTTTCTCCAGCCAACTTTGCTGCCAGTCCGGCCATGGTGCCTGTGACCTGACCATAGCGCTTGATGCGCGAGCCGAGTTTGCTGTCTTCGTTTTGTGAGGTTTTGCTCATGCCCATAGATTTGGGGGTTGCGCGCGCAAAAGTCTAGTTAAAACAGCATTTGCTTGGTGAATAATTTCCGCTACTCTGGGCGCATGAAGAAAGACGATGTGCTTCAAATCCGTGATGAAATCATAAAGGCCGCTTTGCCGGACATCGTATTTGATGGCTGGCACTGGGAAACCATAGAGCGCGCGGCTGAAAAAACAGGGCAGAGCCAAGCCACATTGCGCGCTGTTTTTCCGGCCGGGTTAATGGATGTGCTGGACGGATTTTCCGATCTTGCAGATCGGCAAATGCTGGCGGCGCTGGGCGATGCTCCGCCCGAAGACATGCGCATTCGCGATCGCATCCGCACTTGTGTCCTAACCCGCTTTGAAGTTCTGGCCGCGCATAAGGAAGCGGTGAGAGCCTCAGCGAGCTTTTGGGCACTGCCTTCACGTAAGCCGCGCGGCGCGAAAATGGTTTGGCGCAGCGCCGATAAAATCTGGAACTGGGCCGGTGATGATGCGCGCGATTATAATCACTATACAAAACGCGGCCTGCTCAGTGGTATACTGGTTTCAACGATGCTGGTCTGGCTCGATGATGAGAGCGTGGATATGAGCATCACCAAAGACTTTCTTGATCGGCGCATAGAAAATGTTCTGTTCGTCGGCCAGACACTTGGAAGGTTAAATCTGGGACGATTTATGAAAGGACTAAAAAAAGCATCATGAAGCTCTCACGTGTTTTTATACTGACTCTTCTTGCCGGTTTTCTGGTTGTTTCCCCTGCGCAGGCCGAGGAAAAAAGTTTTTGGCGCGGCGTGGTGGAATTTTTCTACCCCTCTTTGCGCACTGAAGAGGCTAATCCGTCCGAAACGCTCAAGGCGCCTTTTTATGACGAGCAACAAGCGCAGCAAAATGATGCGCAGGAGCAAACAAGCGCGCAAAATTACGACCAGCCCCACCGCCTCAGCCGCGATATCGGCAAATGGCTGACCACCGTTTTGTCCGAAACGCTAACCTTTGATGCGCAGGATTACAAAACAGATTTGGCCGAAACCGAGCAATATTTCGACCAGAACGGCCGCGCAAAATACCTCGCCTTCCTAGAGCAATTTAAAATGACACGCGTGCTGGAAAGCGGGAATTTCTATATCCGCACCTTTGTTCAGGAAGAGCCGCTTTTGCTCAATGAAGGCGATGTCGGCGGATATTACCGTTGGTTGTTTGAAGTTCCTGTTCTGGTGAGTTACATGGACCGCAGCCTGACCGATTACGCCAAAGGCAGCCCGACCACGCAGGAGATGACGCTGCAGATTCAGCTCGTGCGTTCGGCTAAGGCCGGTGAGTCCGGCGTTCTGATCGACCAATGGGATGGCGAGGGCGGCAAAGTCACGCGCCCGCAATAGACCCGCAATAGATAATCTTCAAAAATAATGTCGTTTGCGTCTTGGCAGGGCGCGAGAATTCTCTACAATCTCCCTATCCGAATCATATTGAACTTAGTAAAGCGAAGGAGCTTTTTGATGTCCGAGAACGTGGCCAATTTCCCCCAAACCGATGATGAAACCGAGCGCGAAGAAGGCGAATCTTCTTCCGAAGGCAGCGAAGCGCGCGATGTTGGCGGCGTTGCCGGACAAAGACTGCGCAGCTTTGTTGAGCGCGTTGAGCGTCTGGAAGAAGAAAAAACCGCGCTGATGGAAGACATCAAAGAAGTTTATGCCGAAGCGAAAGGCGTTGGATTTGATGCAAAGACCATGCGCAAAATCGTAACGCTTCGCAAAATGGACGCTGAAAAACGCCGCGAGAGTGAAGAGCTGCTCGATCTGTATAAATCTGCAATCGGCATGTATTAGGCGCTTCGATTTTTTCCTTTTGAGCAGCGTTAAATTTCGGCTCGCGTATGTTTTATACGCGTCGCCTCATTTGCCTTGTTAAAAGAAAAAACTCGTTGCACTAAAAGGTTTCGATTTTTTCAAGTTCCAAACAGCAAAGCGGGCCCGATCGGGCCCGTTTTTTGTGCAAAGCGTTTGATTTTGTTGATGTGGGCCCACCGGGCCCGGTCTTAATCGGAAGTAATTGAGCGCGCGCCGCCCCTATTTCATCCCCACAATAGCAAATAAAACAACCCGCATAAAGGAATTTATTCCTTTAACGCTATCTATAAAGTATATTGGTTTCCTTCATATGATGGGAAATCTATTTCTGAAATTTTCATTCTGCCTCTTGTGGCATCAAAAAATACTTTGGATAATACCTCTGCATTGATTTGAATCATGTTCGGGTCAGGAATGTTTTTGGTTGTTCCCAATTTTTGCCATTCTGGGTGGCAACGAATGAGATTAAAATAATCGGCTTCGTCTTTTGCGCACTGTATGTCCGCATCACTGTTTTTGATAGATTTTCCAGTAATAGAATTATACTGAGCGGTGATGTTTGGAATTTCAGGATAATGAATAAAGCTCTCATCATATATTTTTGCATCTTTTTTCGACAGGTGTGAAAAAATGAAACGGCCGGGTGTTAGACTTGCGGCGACAAAAGATTGCTGCGTTTTCAGGCAAAGTCCGCTTAAGCTTTCATCAAAACTTTCACGTTCTCCGTTTCCGCTAAGATGATATGCCCCTATGGTTTGAAGTATAATTCTTGAATTGAATTTCTGGGCCTCTTTTTTTGCATGGTGAATCATGTGGGCGTTTCTGATATGTATACCGTTTCTTTGCAAAGCGGAAAAATTTTGTTCAAAATTTTTTATTCCAGTCCGACGTGCAATTCTTTTCGTTGAGGGGTCTTTGATGTTTAAAGGTATGCCTGTATTTAAAATCTTTTTGCCAAATATACTAGGGGAGGATTTTGTAACAACATCGGTAAACGCCATCGGAATGTTATTCATTGCGCCGTAATGGATTAAGCTAAACCAACTATATGGCGCATAAGAAAATCCACCTTTATTTGCCGATTCAAAGAACGCCAGGGCTTGAAATTTATTGTTGTCATTGTTGCTTTGTATTTCACGCCATGTGTTTTTAAGTTTTTTCTTAAAAGAAATTCCTTTTAGCCAGTCAAGGCCAAAGGCATGGGGAACCGCTACTCTGAATTTTATTGTGTCCTTTAGAAAATTGTGCGGAGCTTCGTACGCTAATAAAATTTCCTGATCTTTGAGGAATGCAGCTGTGGCAAGCTGAAATAGCTTATTGGCAGGCTTGTCATGATGTTCATCAATAAAAGCGAGTAGAGGGGTTTGATGATCACCCGTCTGGTCCATTTCGGCGCGTTTTTTGAGAATGGCCGCAGCAAAATCACGCGCCCCTTCGAGAATGCGCATGGCATGGTCGTTTATATCTATTTCGTCCAGAACAAAGCTGGAATTATTTAAACATAATTCACGTAAGTTTTTACTCATCATACGGGACAATATACAGACATTTAAGTTATGTCAATTATATAAAGGCGTTAAACCACCACCGGGCTGCGCACATGTTCGGCGTAGGCCTGCATGACCTTATGCGTTACCGGGCCGGAGCGCCGGAAATTGTAGATATCCGAAGGCGGGATGTCGTTCATCAGATAAGCGGTGTTATTGATCTCGGCAATCGGGGTGACCTCAGTCGCCGAGCCGACAGAGAAGGCTTCATCGGCGTGCAGCACATCGCTCAGAGCGATATGCTTCTCGACAACCGTCAGGCCCAGTTTCGGTGCAACAATATTGATGATCGTGTCGCGCGTGATTCCCGGCAGGAAAGGTGTTTTGTCGAAATCTTTTGCGGTTTTGGGCGTGTAGAGAACTTCGTCTTTAATAAAGAACGGGTTCGCAACAGGCAGTTCAACAATATATTTGCCCTTCGGGTCGTACATCAGCGCATCGTCATACCCCATTTCCATCGCGCTGTATGAGGCGATTTGCGAGGCCTGATAATTGGCCGAGGCTTTCGATGTTTGCTTGATTGAATGATGCGAAATTTTGCGCGTATCAACGGTATGAAGGCGCAGGCCATTCTCCAGAATATGATCCGGCCAGTAAACCGAGGCCGGTTTTGCAACAACGGCGAAATGGGTTTGGATATCTTTGCCGGCTTTTACGCCCAAACCGGGGCCGCGAAAAATAAAGGCGCGCAGATAAGCGTTCTTAAAGCCGTTTTTCTCCAGCAGGTCATATTTGGCTTTTTCGATGATATCGACCGTAACGCCGGGGGCGGGTGTTTTTGCCAGCTCGGCAGAGCGCACAAGCCGCTTTGAGTGATCTTCGGATCTGAAAATGCGGCCTTCATAAGCGCGCTCACCTTCAAAAACCAATCCGCCGTAATGCAGGCTGTGGTTGGCCAGGCTTGGGTTGGCTTCGCGGTCATACAGGTTGTAGAACTCACCGTCCAAATAGACATACCCGACAGCGTCGGCAAAGGTTTCGTTGATCATACTCATGCGCGCATCTCACTCAGTAATTTTTGATGCAGCAAATTTCGCACGCGCGATCATTATATGTCAAGTTGATAATATGCGCCTAAACCGCCTGCCGATTTTCAATCAGCGCATCGACCACGCCGGGATCGGCGAGGGTGGAGGTGTCGCCCAAATTCTCAAACTCATTCGCAGCAATTTTGCGCAAGATGCGGCGCATAATTTTGCCGGACCGGGTTTTGGGCAGGGCGGGAGTGAATTGAATAACATCAATGGTCGCAATCGCGCCGATGATCCCGCGCACCTGCGCAATAATTTCTTTTTGCAGATCTTCGTTTGGCTCCTCGCCCTCATATAAGGTGACATAGGCGTAAATGCCTTGCCCCTTTATGTCGTGCGGGTAGCCGACCACGGCGCTTTCGGCGACGCGGGCGTGCTCGTTAATCGCGCTTTCAATCTCGGCGGTGCCAAAGCGGTGGCCGGAGACATTAATCACATCATCGACGCGGCCCGTAATCCAGTAATAGCCGTCCGCGTCGCGGCGCGCGCCATCACCCGTGAAATACTTACCGGGGAAGGTGGTGAAGTAGGTCTGGATGAAGCGCTCATGATCGCCATAGAGGCTGCGCATTTGTCCGGGCCAAGAATCGAGCAGCACGAAATTGCCTTCCGCTTCGCCCTCAAGAATGTGTCCGTCACCATCGACCAAAGCCGGGCGCGCGCCAAAAAACGGCTTGGCCGCCGCGCCGGGTTTGAGCGTATGACAGGGCAAGGGCGTCATGACATGGCCGCCGGTTTCGGTCTGCCACCATGTATCAATAATGGGGCAGCGTTTTTCGCCCACCACATTGTAATACCACAGCCAGGCTTCGTGATTGATTGGCTCGCCCACTGTGCCGAGAATGCGCAAGGAGCTGCGGCTGGTTTTTGCAACAAATTCATCGCCCGCGCGCAGCAAAGCGCGAATGGCGGTCGGCGCGGTGTAGAAAATAGAGACTTTGTGCTTATCGACCACTTGCCAGAAACGGCTGTAATCCGGGTAATTGGGCACGCCCTCAAACACCACGCTGATCGCGCCATTGGCCAGTGGGCCATAGACGATATAGCTGTGCCCGGTCACCCAGCCGACATCGGCAGTGCACCAATAGACCTCGCCCGGTTTGTAATCAAAACTGGTTTCATGGGTGAGGGCGGCATAAACCATATAGCCGCCAGTGGTGTGTAAAACGCCCTTGGGCTTGCCCGTCGAGCCGGAGGTGTAGAGGATAAAAAGCGGGTCTTCGGCGTTCATCTCCTCGCAGGCGCATTCGTCGGATTGCTGCGCAACAAAATCATGCCACCAGAGATCGCGGCCCTTGATCATCGGGGTGTCGGTATCGGTGCGTTTAAGCGTGATCACAGTGTGTACATTCGGGCAGCTCTCCAGCGCCTTGTCAGCGTTGGCTTTAAGCGGGATTGTTTTACCGCCGCGCAGGCCCTCATTGGCAGTGATCAGCACATCCGATTGACAATCGATGATACGGTCCTTCAGCGCATCGGGCGAGAAGCCGCCAAAGACCACCGAATGCACCGCGCCAATGCGCGCGCAGGCCAGCATGGCATAACAGGCCTGCTCGACCATCGGCATATAGATGGTGACGCGATCACCCTTTTTCACGCCGCGCTCTTTTAAGGCGTTGGCAAGTTTGCAGACTTCGGTTTTGAGCTGGCCGTAGGTGATGTTATGGCTGTCGCTCGGGTCATCGCCCTCAAAAATAAAGGCGGTATCGTTTTCTTTTTCGGGTAAGTGGCGGTCAATGCAGTTATGGGCGGCGTTGAGTACGCCATCTTCATACCATTTGATCGAGACGTCGCCTTCGAAGGATGTGTTTTTGATTTTGGTAGGCTTTTTAACCCAGTCGAGGCGCTTTGCTTGCACCGCCCAGAAAATATCAGGCTGCTCGATCGAGCCTTTATACATCGCCTCATACTGGCCCTCGGACACACGCGCGTTTTTCAGCGTTTCTTCGGATGGGGTGTAGATTTCGGTGTCAGACATGCGAGCCTCCTGAAGTAATTCGGATACAGCATAGCAGAGCGCTGAATGAAAGCGAAATCAAAGGCTCATAAAATTAATGCATCTTAATGAAGCGAGAAAATGGGGTGGCCGTTACTGTAGTAGCCCTTAAATTTTTTCCAGTAATCCGGGCGTTCTTGAACGGGAATAGTGCCCCAACCTTCATTGAGAACAGCCAGGCGTGCATCAAGCCATTCGCCGTTGTCCATCGCCAGTTTGTCGTCGAGGTAAATTCGCCCCTCTTTGCCGCGCAGCAAGGTCGTGATATCCCAGTGATCGCCTGTTTTTGTGTAGTTCCCGTTGTTCACATGAACCTGCTTGCCGCCGTACTCATTCATCACAAAGCAATCCCCTAGCGCGACATGGAAGCTGCCCCCGACTTTTTCAACCAGCATACCGTTCACGACATGACGCCTTAAATGCGCGTTTGTACCGATGCCCAGTTCGCCGATGTAATAATTGTTCGGATCACCATCGAGAAATTCCTGAAAATATTCAGCGCCGCTGTCGGCGCTAAAGGATACGATTTTACCGTCCTTAAAAGTCATCGTTAGGTTTTCGATAGTTTTATTGGACTGATCTTTCATCTCAAAACGGCCTTTCGCAACGATTGTGCCGTTAACGGTGTTACGGCGCACGCCGGAAAAGATTTCGGAGCCCGGTACGTTGCGTGCGGTTACGCTGTTGCAAAAAGTGAAGGACAGCCCGTTCTCATCATATAAATCCATTTTGATATCTGTGCCGTCATTATTGGTAATGCGGATCGTGCGGGCGGCATCAAATTTTTCGCACAGAATATTTTGAGCGCCCGTCACATCAGGCTGGTCGGTCATTTCGAAAAAGAGGGTGGTGAGTTCTTGATGGCTCATGTGATCACGTTGTGCGTCACCTTTTGTGGGGATTTTTGTCAATGTGTAGTGAATATCCCCCTTCATGACCCGCTCTTTATGGCCGGAGGCTCCTTGCGCGTAGGCTGTTTTATTCTGTTTTTTGCGGTCATCCACAGGGATTGTAACTTGGAGATAGCCGGTTGAAATTCTTGTATTTGCCGGGGCGAATTTTTCCGCCCGCATCAGGCCAAGAGCGTGGGCAGCCTTTTCATCGACGTGATTGAGCAGAATATGCAAGAAGTCTCTGTCGTTAAATTCAACATTAAAAAGAATGTCTTCTTGCAAGAGCCGCTCGACCACCAGATACATAATGGTTTTTGAATTTTCACCAATTTCCAAAGCCGCATAAGGTGGCTGTTTTGATAAATGTTCTGGAAGGCGGTGAACATTATAAATTTTATCTGCCAGGCTCCTTTGGAGTTCATAGCTGGCTGGCGGGGATTCATATCGAAGCCAGCGGGGAATATGTCCGTCGTGTTCGGCATTTTTAATTTTTTGTTTGATATCGCTGTTATTTAAAAGGCCTGCGCGCGCGATCATGAGCAGGCGTTGTGCTTCTTGTAAAACCATCAGGAGATCGTCCGGGTTTTCTTCGAAAGGCGTAGAAAAATCGTTAGCAAGAGAGCGAAGCTCATCTGTCCAAACGCTGTCTTCTTGCGTTGCCAGCGCTTCTATACCTTTAGCAATGTCTTGGAAAGCGGGGTTTATATCCCGGATGGCTCGTGTATTCATATCATAGTCCTTACGCAGTTAGTCGGCGCAGGGTAGCAGCACAAAACGCAAAAGTAAATTATGAAAACAAAAAAATTAAACACCGCCTATTTTGCAAAGAATTTTCCATTCTTTATCGGTGATCGGGCAGACGGATAAGCGGGATTGACGTACGAGCGCAATGCCTTCCAGCTCCTTCGATGCTTTGATTTGCGCGAGGGTGACGGGGCTTTTGAGCGGTTTTACCGCCTTAAAATCAACCATGCCGAAGCGGCCCTTTTCATCGCTGGGGTCGGGGTAGTATTCCTTGCACACCTGCATAATGCCGACAATGTTCTTGCCTTCATTGGAGTGGTAGAAGAATGCCTGATCGCCGATTTTCATCGCCTTCATATTGTTTGAGGCTTGATAATTGCGCACCCCGTCCCAATGGGTCGAGCCGTCTTTGACCAATTGATCCCAGCTATATTTGTAAGGTTCCGATTTTGCGAGCCACTTCGCCATAATTGTCCCTCATAATTTGTCTGCACAAATTATTTAGCACAAAATTGCGATGTTTCTATGCCTATTTCTTGTAAAGCAGCGCGAAGATGATGCCCAGGCCAAGGCCGGAGCCCAGTCCACCGGCGAGCCAACCGAGCGCAAGCTCTTGCGTGATGGGCATCCAGATATAGGATGAGGCCATAACGAGGCCGAGCAAAAGCCCAACAGGTATGCCGAAGCGCACGCCCTCCATGAGGCCCTTTTCTTCGAAATTGAGCGTAAAGATATAGCCGATAAGCACAACCAAAAGCACTTGGCGGGCGATCATGTAGGGGTAGAAACCTTCCATAGTTTCAGCCGGGCGCCACAGATCAATATGGGCGACATAGGCATCGTTCAGCCAAATGTGGTGGACGAGATAATCGAAGCCGAAAAGAAACAAGAAACCGGCGATTGCTGAGATTAAAAAGCGTGGAATATTGATACCTGTAATTGGACAATGCATACCCATGAGAAACCTCCTTTGGTTGATACGTTAAAAAATTAAATCACCGGGGCGCGTTTTATGCAAGAGGCCAGAAAAAGCTGAGCTAGTGTTTGACAGAGTTATGAATACTGTCTATGTATGCGAAACAAATTCTTACAGGAGCGTCTGCGTATGGAAACGGCATCAAAAACATTTAATCCTGAAACTGCAAATAATGAGCTTATAGATCAGATGAAATCTCTGGCTTCAGTTGATAAGTCTCTTCATCCTGATTCTGTACAGATCCTTAACAATATTTGTACAGCTTTGCGCGCAAAACTATCTGACGAGGCCGCGGTTCCTGCTGAATATACGGTGCTGGTCGGGGCGCTTGAGGACGTGGCACAAGGCATTTTAGCGCGCAGCCAGACAATTTTGGATGATGCGTTTAAAGTGGCCGTTGAACAAGGCGTAAAGCATGAAGCTTCGATAGATATGAGTGTGCTAAATTATCACGGTCTTGATGAGGCGCTGGCAGATGTTAACCATCTTATTCTGCAGGCCCGCATGCATTGTGAAGAGCCAGGGGCACATAATCTGCGCCTGGTTGAGTTTTATAAGACAACCAATCTAAAAGACACATGGAATTTGGCCGTTAATCATTACAGCGCAGGGCTGCGTCTTTCTTACGAAAAGCAACAGCTCGCGCAACGAAAAGACAGTTTTCAATTTGTGAAGTCTTGATTAGTGGGGTTTCTTTTTGCGCTTCGTCATTTCATAGCGAAACGGGCGGTTGAGCATTTCTTCAATTGCATCGTCAATTGACACGCCTTCATTCAGACATTTATTCACAGCTTCGGTGATTGGCATATCCACGGCGTAATTTTTTGCCAGCGCCAGTGTGGATTCGGCCGTGAACACGCCTTCGGTGACCGCCTTGCGCGGCCCCAAAATTTCATCGAGCGTTTTGCCCTCCCCCAGCGCGTTGCCCAGCGAGAAGTTGCGCGACTGCATGGATGAACAGGTGAGCATGAGGTCGCCAATCCCGCACATGCCCAGCAGCGTTTCCTTATCCGCACCCATGGAGACACCAAGACGCGCGATCTCTGCCACGCCGCGCGTCAGCAGGGCCGCGCGCGCGCTATCGCCCAGTTTTTTGCCGTGGACGATGCCGCAGGCAATGGCAATCACGTTCTTGATCGCGCCGCCCAGCTGCGTGCCGATAATATCGCTGGTCACATAGGGGCGGAAATTTTTTACGCCCAGCTCGGCCTGAAGACTGCGGGCAATCTCTTTGGTTTTGGCGGCAATCGTCACCGCAGTTGGCAGGCCGCGCGCCACTTCGCTGGCGAAAGTCGGGCCAGTCAGAATCGCGATGGTAGCTTGTGGAACGGTTTGCTCTGCGACCTGTGAAAGAAGCAGGCCTGTCGTGAGCTCAATGCCTTTGGAGCAAATTACAACCGGCTGATCCTCGCGGATATCATTCTTCATCTCATCAAGCGTGGCGCGCAAAAATTGCGACGGCGTGACCATCAGCAAAATATCGCGCTGCGCAACCTCGCTGAGTAATTCTGTGGCCTTAAGATTTTTGTGTAGCGTAATGCCGGGCAGGAAGACGGTGTTTTCATGCTTGGTGTTAATGGATTCGACCACCTCGGCCTCGCGTGCCTGCAGCAAGACATCGCGCCCGCCCGCAGTTAGAACCTGCGCCAGAGCTGTGCCCCATGCGCCGCCGCCAATTACACCAATCGTTTTCATTTAATCACTCCCATTTATTCCTGCACTGCGTTATTTCGTCGCTTGCGTATGTGTTATACGCGCCGCTCCTCCTGCCTGGTGCAGAAATAAAGCGAAGCGATTAAAATATTTAGCATGTTTTACTTGTGCAAAAAAATGTTTTTAAGCTTTCACGCCCGCGCCGTGTTTGGGTTCGGCGTCCGGATCAAGCGGCCAGCGGGGGCGGGCCTTGAAATCAAAACCATCACTGTGACCGGCGCGCAGGCGCTCTAGCCCCGCCCAGGCAATCATCGCGGCATTATCAGAGCATAAATTTAGCGGGGGCGCATAGAGCGTTACGCCCTTTTGCGCGGCGAGTTCATCGAGCGCGGCGCGGATGGTTTGGTTCGCCGCCACACCGCCGGACACAACCAATGAGGCTTTCGCCGGGGTGTAATCTTCAAGAAATTTTTCCAGCGCCTTTCCCGTGCGCTCGGCCAGAATTTCTGCAACAGCGGTCTGAAAGGCATAGGCGAGATCAGCAACATCGGCCGCATCAAGATCTCCCTTGGGCAGCGCATACACATGTGTGCGCACCGCGGTTTTGAGGCCGGAGAAGGAGAAATCGAGTTCTTTGCGGTGTGCCATCGGGCGCGGCAGTGGAAAGCGCTCGAGCGCCTTTTGCGGCGCGGCGCATGCGGCTGCAATTTTCTCCAAATTCGGTCCGCCGGGATAGGGCAGGCCCATCAGTTTGGCGGATTTATCAAAGCATTCCCCGCACGCATCATCGAGCGTCGTCCCCCAGCGTTTATATTGCCCCGGCCCTTCCGCGACCAGCAATTGCGTATGCCCGCCGGAGACGAGCAGCAGCAGGTAGGGAAATTCGATGCCGTCCGTCAGGCGCGGGGTGAGGGCGTGTCCCTCCAGATGATTAACCGCGATAAAGGGAATGTTTTTCGCGGCTGCGATGGCCTTGCCCGCCATCATGCCGACCAGTACCCCGCCGATCAAACCGGGTCCGCAGGTGGCGGCCACGCCGTCCAGATCATCATAGCCCAGCCCGGCATCGCTCAGCGCTGCTTCGATGAGCGTGTGCAAATGATCAAGATGCGCGCGCGCCGCAATTTCCGGCACAACGCCGCCAAAAGCCGCATGTTCTTTCAGTTGACTGAGAACAAGGCTGGAGAGGATTGTGCCGTCCTCGCGCACAATGGCGGCGGCAGTTTCATCACAGCTGGTTTCTATTCCTAAAATATGCATCGCGGCATCATAGGGGGGTGGGGGGCAAAAGCAAAGACTTTAGTAATCCAAAGGGATATCCGTATTCTTGTCAAAAGCGGCGTATATATTTTCATCAAATAAACGATTGTTTTCTTTTTTATATCCGTCCTTTTTGCTCAGGAATTCCTTTGTCAAATTCAGTTTTGGTAAAAATTCAGCGACAGAAGTTAAAAATTCCAGCTCTTCCAAACGTTCTAGATGTCTGATGCGTTTGTTTTCATCGTAGTAAAAGCGGCTATGCTCGTCACTTTCCATTTTGATGTCTGTATGACTTACTGTGCGTTGCCTTTTATAAGGTTTTTGGGCTGGAATGTTTCTTCTCATAAAACATTCATTGAAGAGAGGAATGGCCAAAGTGCGTGCGGCATGCTCGTCAAATATGCCCTTAAGGCTGGAGCTGTATAAACAAAGCGTGCCCCTGTTTTTTTCACCGTAAATCATGCCGTTATCGCAAGATTGTATGTATATATCTGTATTGGAAGCTTTTGCATGCTCTATCGCCGTTGCTACAGCGAAGGTGACCCTGTGTCTGTAACCTTGGATGCTTGTTTTTGGTGTTTTACCGTCCGGTCTTCTGTACGGGGTTAAGAATATTTTGTTCAAGGCATCGTTGTAATCAATATATTTAGCAACGTAGTAAGGAGACATACTGTATTGGATCATGGATTTGATAGACTGGTCTGGACTGATCGGCTCAAAAGGCTCATTCTCAAAATCTCTTTTTTTCAATTCCTCATATTCTGCGGCATCGTTAAATATGAAAGGTATTTTTCTGTCCATCAAAAAACCAAGCAGCAAGCGGTTGGAGTAGGGGGCATGATCGCGTCCGGCATCGCCAAGGTAAAAATTAGCGGCATTGAAGCTTTTTTGCGCCAGATTTTTAATGGCTGCTACGCGGTCAATTCCTGCCTCGCTAGAAATTTCGATGGGCTTAAAAAGCATGCTTTTGGCATCTAGAACAATCTTTGATTTTTTTTCCATGTCAAAAAAGCGATAGGCGTGGCGCTCCAGATTGCACTCGCCGAAATTATGATTTTTTTGCCAGGCATAGCCGACTTTAAAACCTTGAGAGTTTAGTTTTGAGAGGACTTCGCGGCGCATAAGAATATGCGGTGCAGAAAACGGCTCGCCGCCCAAAAGTACAAAGAGTTTTTCCTTGTTTTTGATTTTATAGCGCGCATCAATGATCTGTGAGACGACTTGGGCGGCAGTCGTGTCGATTAACTCTCCCCAATATTCGGGGGGCTTGGGTTTATTCTCTGGCTTTGTGGACATGAGACGATCTATATCAAAAAATTGTCATAACTGTCAAAGTTTTATTTGTAACTTAGGCTCTGTATTTTTGCGCGCGGGGTATGCTAAAACGCGCTATGGCTGAATTACCTGACATTGTGAAAATTGGAACACGTGGATCGCCGTTGGCGCTGACCCAGACCAAAATGGTGCAAGCGGCGCTGACCAAGGCGCATCCGGGGCTGGAAACGGAGATTGTTATTATTCAAACCTCCGGTGATTGGAAGCCAGAAGATGGCGAAACCCGCCTGCAGGCCGATGCGGGCGGCAAGGCCCAGTTCGCCAAGGAGATTGAGGAGGCGTTGCTTTCCGGGGCGGTAGATTGCGCGGTTCATTCAATGAAGGATATGGAAACGGCGCTGCCCGCGGGGTTGCAAATTGCCCATATGCTGCCGCGCGAGGATGCAAGAGATACACTTTTAATCAATAATTTAGCCAATAATAGCCAAAATTTAAGCACCCTGCCGCACGGGTGCGTCGTGGGTACGGCGAGCGTGCGCCGTCAGGCCTTTTTACTGGCGCAGCGTCCGGATTTAAAGATTGTGCCATTGCGCGGAAATGTGCAAACGCGCATTGAGAAGCTGCGCAGCGGGCAGGTGGATGCAACGTTGTTGGCGCTGGCCGGGCTCAAGCGTTTGGGGCTGGCGGATGAAGCGGATGTGATTTTGGAGCCGGAAGATATGCTGCCCGCCGCTGGACAGGGCGCGGTTGGAATTGAAACGCGTACGGGCGATGAGCTGGCCGCGTTGTTTGATGACATCTCTTGCCGGGAAACGCTGCTGCGGGTGAGTGCGGAGCGGGCTGTGCTGGCTGTGCTCAATGCCTCCTGCCACACGCCGATTGGTGTGCATGCACACTTCGATGGTGATGTTTTGTACGTACGGGCCCGTGCGGTTTCGCTGGATGGGCGGGAGAGCTTCGCCGAGGAGGTGAGTGGCACCGTGCAAACGTCGGAGCAGGCGCTGGCGCTGGGCAAAAATTTGGGCGCGGCTTTGGCCGCCTGCCTGCCTTCCGGATTTTTAGACCAGAAAATTCAGGACGGATTATGAGCGGTTCTATCCTGATTACACGCCCGCAAAATCAGGCTGAGGCTTTTGCAAAAAGCGTGCATGCGCTGGGGCTTGAGACGCTGATTGCGCCGATGATATCTGTTGAGCCTGTGGCTTTTGAAACGCCGGATTTAAATGATTTTCAGGCGCTTATTTTTACCAGTGCGCAGGGCGTAAAGTTTTTTACCGGTCAGGTGCGGCTGCGCGATATTGCGGTCTATGTGGTGGGGCCGCAAACCGAGCAGGCCGCCCTCGCCGCGGGCTTTGAAGAGGTTTATTCCGCCGATGGGGATGCGGGCGATCTGGTTGATCTGATTGACAATGAAGCGCCGGATACGGCCCGCCCGTTCCTGTATGTGCGGGCAAAAGAAACGGCCAAGCCGCTGGAAGAAATGCTGGAAAAGCGCGGATTTACCGTGGAAAGTCTAATTGCTTATGAGACGAAAAATACGGCAACATTGCCCGAAGAGATTGTCCAATCCCTGAAGGCTGGAGATATTCAGGCGGTTACTTTTTTCTCAAAGCGTACGGCAGAGAATTTTGTCAAAGCGGTTTCTGAGCGGGGGCTGGCGGACTCTTTTTCAACCATAAAAGCCTTGTGTCTTGGCGATAGCATGCTAGAGTACGTACGGCTTTTGAGATGGCAAGACACGTACGTTAGTGACAAGCCCGATCAAGAAAACATGCTGGCGTTGGTGGTGCGCGAATGCGGCCCAACGAAAACAGCCAAACAGGACAATCCCATGCAAGGGAACGACAAGGAGGACGCGATGAGCGCTGCAAATACATCCAAAGGACAATCTATTGATAACGCCTCAGAAGTGATTGAGCGCTTTGGCGGCATTCGTCCGATGGCCAAGAAAATTGATGTGGCTGTGACGACTGTGCAGGGCTGGAAAAAGCGTGACCGTATTCCGGCAGGCCGCCGCAAGATGATTTTGAACGCGGCGCAAGAGCACAGCATTGATTTAAGCGATTTGCTCAAAGGCGCGCCGCACATTTCGACTGAGAGCGAGAAATCTTCCGGCGGTCCGGCCAATGAAAACGCGCAAGCGACAGCCGCACCAACGCCTGGGAAAGCCGCGCCGTTCAGTACGCCTGAAACGCAGGCGAAAACAACGCCCGAGAGAACATTCGAGGCGGAGGTTGCAAAAGTTGAGCCTGTGAAGCCGAGTTCTGTGCCTCCGACCAGTGTGAGTTCTTTGAAGGCCGATCCGCGCGCATCGATCGACACACGCCTGCGTCAGACAGAGCGCAATGCAATTAAGAAGAGCACATGGATTAATTTTGCGCTTCTGATTGTGGGCCTGTTGGCCGTTGGCGCGTTCTTGCTGTTTGGCGGCAATGAAGAGCGTATGGACGATATGCGTCTGGGTGAGCTGGAAGAAAATGTTGATCAGCTGCGCGGCGATGTCGATGCGGTGAAGGAAGATCAATCCTTCCTGACCACAATGATCCCGCAGGACCTTGATCAGCGCATCCAGCGTATTCAAGATCAAGCCAGTGAAGCGCAGCAAAAAGTGAATCAAGCGATTGCAACCGCCGGTGCGATTTCCAATGATGTTCTTGGTCCTGATGGCGGTACATTCGAAGAGCGCGCCGCAAAATTGCAGAATTATGCCGCGGCCTCGCCGCAGGTTCATGCGCTGCTGGAGCGCTTTAGCGAGATGAGCGCGTCGATGCCCGGTCAGGAACAGCTTGATCAGGCGATTGCGCAGCTTAACAATGCATTGGCCGGAAGCGGTGCAGGACTAGAGCTGGAAGAGGCTTTGGACAGCGCGCGTCAATCCGCGCCCGCGGTTGGTGAGGCTTTTGAGAATGTGCCAAAAGATGAGCTGAAGGCGGCCGCCTTGCTGCTGGGTATGACCCAGCTGCGCAGCGCGCTAAACCGTGATAATGAGAATTTCACAGAAGATTTGCAGTTGATGAAAAATCTGGTGAGTTCAGGCGAGGCGACGCCGGAAAATGATGCCTTGCTGGCGGCGCTGGATAAGTTGGCCCCGCGTGCGCAGGAGGGGGTTTTAACACCCGCCGGCCTGACCGATGAGTTCAGAACCATCGCCGGAGAAGCGGTTGTGGAATCGCTTAAGGGGGAAGATGTCTCATTGAGCGATAAGGTAACAGCGCGCTTTAGCGAATTGCTGCAGGTCGAAAAAGACGGCGAGCTGGTGAACGGCACACCGACGCAAGAGACACTCAGCCGCGCGGAAAACATGCTGGAGAGCGGTGACATTGCCGGAGCGATTGCTGCGGTGGAAACGCTCGATGGTGATGCGGCGCTGGTTGCGCAGCCCTGGTTGGATGAGGCGCGCACCACATTGCTGGCCGAGAGTTTGAAAAACTTCCTGCAGGGCGGATTAAGCTCGGCGGCGCAGGGCGGCGAGTTAATCCCTGCTCAATCCAAATTTGTCCATGATCCTGAATCCGGCATCAGCATTCTGGTGCCCGGCAAGGGGCTTGGCAGTGATGCGTATCAATAGGGGATATTTAACCTTCATATAAGGGCGCGAGAAATGCTTAAAGCCTTGTGGTTTATGATCAGAGTCAGCGTGCTTGTCGCGCTGGTCGTCTGGATCGGCCAGCGCCCCGGCTTTGTGCGTGTTGAATGGTTGGATTATACCTTCACGGTGCATGTCGGGCTGTTTTTGCTCTGCGCGCTTGGTGTCATCTTAACAGCGATCTTTGTCTATAACATCATTACGGCCTTTGTGAAGTTTCCCTCAAGCTACCGCCGCTACCGTGAGGTGCGCAATCAGGAAAAGGGCTATGAAGCGCTGACGATTGGCCTGACGGCTGTCGCAGCGGGCGATGCGAAAGAAGCGGTTAAGCAGGCCGCCCGCGCGGAAAAATTTCTTGAAGATGATACGGGGCTGCCGCTATTGCTGAAGGCGCAATCGGCGAGGCTGGACGGGCGTGAAAGCGATGCGCTGAAAAATTTTGCTGCACTTTTAGAAGATAAAAACGCAGCATTTTTAGGGGTGCGCGGTTTGCTGCAGGCGGCCATGGACCGCGAGGATTACGAGAAGGCGCTGGAGCTGGCGACTCATGCTTTTACGCTGCATTCACGCCAGCCGTGGATCGCGCGGCTTGTCTATGATTTGCATGTGCGCCTGCGTCATTGGAACAGGGCGCTGGATATGCTCTACCGCGTTGAGAAATTAAAAGCGATGAGCGTGGAGGATGCGCGCGCCGACCGCGTGGCGATCATGACTGCGCAGGCCGATGAGGAAACCGAGGCTAAAGATGCGCAAGGTATTTTGCAGCAGGCGGTAAAGATTGATCCGGCTTTTGTACCGGCGGTGACGCGTTTGGCGCGCCTTTATCTGGGCGCGGGAAAGCGCAGCAAAGCGGTTTCGCTGGTTAAAAAAGCATGGGTAAAAAACCCGCATCCGGCGCTGGAGGGCGTATGGGCGTTGCTGCTCTCTCCGAAAAAAGCCGGACAGCCTATGGCGCGGATGCGCTGGGCGGAGGAGCTTTTGAAGGTGCGCGAAGATGCCGCCGCCGGACAGTTGGCCGCCGGGCGCATTGCGATGGATGAGAAGTTATGGGGTGAGGCGCGCGCCCATTTGCTGCGCGCGGAAGAGCTTGAGCCCGCGCAGAGCGTTTATGAGGCGCTGGCCGATCTGGAGGAGCGCTCCGGGCAGGGGCAGGCGGCTGTGAAGGCGTGGCAGGAACAGGCGCGCAATGCTGCGCCGGATTATGCCTGGATGTGTGCACAAACCGGCCGCCTTTACCGCGAGTGGATGGTGATCGCGCCGCCACATGATGCGTTTAATACGATTGAGTGGATGCAGCCGCAAACTTATGCTGCGCTGGGCGCGCCTGCGGATCTGGCGGCCAATGATGTGACGGCCGTTTTGGACACACCCAAAGAAATTTAAAAATTAGAAACGAATGCGCCCGGTGCGCAGCAAATGATATAGGCCCGCCCCAGCGACAAACCCGCCAACATGGGCTTGCCAGGCGGTGTCTTCTCCGCTCAAAAACCCGACGACAAGCATGAAAAGTAGCCAAAAGCCGAGTATGGGCCACGGTCCGCGCTTGCCAATTGCGCCCATCTGACCGCGTTCACCGAGCATCAAAATTGCTGCAGCAAAAAAGCCGCTAATTCCACCCGAAGCGCCGATCACGGGCGCGGTTGAAAACGGATTAAGCGCGAGATGTAACCCCGCGCCCAAAATGGCGCAGGCAAAGAAAAATATGACTGTCGTGCGCGTGCTGTAGCTGCGTTCAAAGAGGATGCCCATGGCCATCGCCATCACGGTGTTAAACACCAGATGCATCCAGCTGCCGTGAATAAACACATATGAGATGAAGTTCAGCGGCGCGTACCATGGCATAGGGCCGAAGACCCCGGTGAAACGCCCCGGCACAAAGCCGAGATAGAAAAAGGCTTCGTGGCGCGCCGGATAGCCGAGGAATAAGAAGACCGGGATATGCACCAGCAAAAACGCCGCGATGAGGAATTTTACGAAGGGCGTGATTTTAGAAAGATTCATAAACGGCACATCATTGGCCGCGCGCTTGATTCGGGCGTTTTTTAAGGCGCGTTTTTCCGCCTCGCGTTCCTCGCGGGCCATGCGGTCGCGCTCCGCCAATGTCGGGAAGCGAACGATTTTCTCTTCGTCCGCGCCGCTCCCATTGCTCTTGCCGTTTTTCTTCTCTGTCATGGGGATGACTTTGATACAAAAAACCGCAAAACTCAATGAGCAATGCGGTTTTGTAGTTTCCTATTGGAGTAGGTTTTTAAAACTGATGTCTAGGCCGGACCTACCGATCGCGTGAAGCCGATATCGGCGTTCTTTTCGCGGTCATATTTGTAGGTCGCCTTCTCATCGCCGGTCGGCTTCATGAAGCTTGGCGGCGTGTATTTGGTTACGAACTTACCGGCAGAAGCCAGAAGCTCGGTTGCGGCAATTTTGCCGTGTTCGATTTGCGTGGTCAGCTTTTCCATGACATTGGCATACGCTTCGGCGGTGATTTCTTTGCCCATCACAACCATCTCAACGATTTTACCAAGATCAGGGACTTTGCCCTGCATCACATCACCGAAGGCCGAGGCCATGGTTGATTTCATATCATCGAGTGATTTTTTTGGGCTTTTGCTGCCGGAGCCGCCTTTGCCCTTGGATGTTTCGCCGTCTTCATCTTCGGCGTGCTCGTCGTTGTCATTCACAATTTCGATATCGACATAGGTCGGCGCCTGAAAACAAACCGGGTAATATTTCAAATCTTTCGGCTCAAGGGAGCGCCCGGACAGGCCGGCCTTCACCTCGATGCGAATTTTGTCGGGATCGCGCCAATCCAGAACCACACAATGGCTTTTGAATTCGCCGGTCTGGCGGCACGCTTTTACAAGACGTTTACCGGGGTAAAACTCCTCGGTGATTTCGGCTTGTTCTAGAAATTCTTTAATATTCAGTTGCATCAGTTACCACTCCTCTGGGTCTTATTACTCTGCCGTTTTCTTTCCGTCTTTGCCGCTTCTGGGCGGTCTCTTGTGTGCGGAAAGTAAGCTTATAATCGCCCGAAAAGCTTAAAAAAGCCTTAAAGGGGCGAAACTCTTTTTGAATTATCCATTTTTTGCTGTTTTGCCTTAGTTTCTGTTATACTGGAGGAGTGGGGTTTTAGCGGCTAGTGAGACAATGATTCGCATTATATTTCTGATACTTACCGGGGTTTTTCTTGTGGCGGGCAGTGCGCAAAATACCGCACAGGCGCAAAATATTTTTCTCACACCCAACAAAAGCCAAAAGGCGGATACCGACGAATCCTCTTCGAATAAGCTGCCGTTCTTTGTTGTACCGCAAAATCGCGATGTGAAAAGCAAGGCGGCAAAGGTCGCGCGCGCGCCGCGTGAGAAAATCCAGCTGAGGCCGTTGGAGACCAATATTAGGACCAAAGATTTTGAAATTTTTAATCAGCTTGGCTCTTTAGATTTGAATTTATTGCAGGCTGGCGCACGGCCGCCGCAAACCCAGCAGGAATTAATGCAGGTTGCCGCAGCGCTGAATATGCCGCTGGTCAGCGATGTCTTGGCGATGAAAAAGATGCTGGAGCAAGGGGCTTTAACTGAGGTTGCCCGCGTTTTGAACAGCCGTTAATTTCTTCAATCATCACAGAATTTTAAGCGCTGAACGCCCTGATCTCTTTGGGGTGGTTTTTATTCGTGCTAGGCATGAGTAATGGATGCGTTTCTTTCACATTTAAAGACACTCTATTTACGCGTGGTGGCTTTGTTTTGCGCGATTGGTGTTTACGCCCTGTTTGGGTCGCCCACGCCGAATAATCCCGGCTGGGCGGAAGCTTTGATCGGGCTTGGCTTGGTCCTCGCGGTTGGTTTTTCGGGTGCGTGGAGCGCGCTTAAAGCTGATATGCGCGCACCGCTCTGGCAGGGTGCGGGCAGTTTGTTGCTGATCTTCGGGGTGACGATGCCGCTGCTCAAAGGCGTTTTGGTCGGGCATGAGGTGGCGATGATCCTGCGCGATATTATCCCGTTTTTGTTTTTGCTGTTGCCTGTGTTTCTGGCGCCGCTGATGCGTGTGCAGCTTGATTTTATAAAGAAGGCGGTGATTGCGGTTGTCCTGCTGGGCGTAATTTTCAGCCTGCGCGCCCTGAGCGAGCAAGCCGGGCAGTTTATAACGCTGATTAGCCTAATCCCGGCGAGCGAAGAACTGACCTATTTTGCCAATGCGCCAACGGTTTTATTTGCTGCGCTGTTTTTGATCGGCAGCGCCGGATTGATGGTTCTCGAGGCGCTTAATCCGGCGCGTTTGCTGCGCATCGCGGGCTTTGTTCTTTTGGCGGGCATTGTCGTGATTCCGATTGTGCTCACGCAGCAGCGCGCTTCGCTGGGCTATCTGGTTTTGTATGTTGGTATTCTGGGCGGAATTGGTTTAACGCGCGCCCCCTACAGGGCGCTGACTGCTCTGGCGGTTTTGGCGCTGTGCGCCCTTCCGCTATACGGGGCTTTGATGGATGTCGCCGCCGCGCTGGCGCAAAAGACCGCGCTGGTCGGGATTAATATGCGCTACGCGGAGCTGAACGCGGTTTGGCGCGCGATTTCGGGTGGTCTGTTTGATCTTTTATTCGGCACGGGCTGGGGCGGCAGTTTTCATTCTCCGGCGGTGGGCGAGCTGGAGGTGAATTTTACGCATAGCTTGCTCAGCTCGGCGCTGCTCAAGACGGGTTTGTGCGGGGCGGCGCTGACGGGCGTTTATATTTTGGGGCTGACGCAGATTTTATGGGCGCAGCTGAAACTCCGCCCTGTGCTTGCGCTGGCGCTGGCCGGACCGCTGGTGATTGATGTGTTTTTATATGCCAGCTTTAAATCGCTGGATTTCGGACTCATCTTGCTGCTGATTGCCGGGCTGGGAGTTAGTCACCAAAAATCTGAAGCGATGCGTGCGTAAAAGTTGCAATCAGCCCGTGTGCACGCTACGACTATAAACACAGCAAATAAATATATGAGTAACCTCTTAAACGAGAAGGTCAAAAACCCGATCAATGCGCAGGCCATCTGTCACATTCATCAACCGTGTATACGCCCCCGGACGCGGCGCAACGGGACGCGTCCTGCGCGATCTTGCGCGATCGTTCGCCAAGCAAGGCTGGCAGGTCAGCGTTATTACAACCGGGCCGAAAGCGGGCATCGAGCATGATGGCGGCGTGCGGGTTATTCGCCTGAAAGGTCCGGCCAAGCCGCGCAATGCGCTGTCTTACGGCTGGGTGTGGTTGAAACTGTTTGTGGCTGCGCTGCGCCAGCGCGCGCCGGATTTGCTGGTGACGCAAAGCGATCCACCTTTGCTGGCGGTTCTTGGCCACTGGGTCAGCCGCATTAAGAAAAGCCGCCATATTCATTGGTGTCATGATATCTATCCCGATCTGTTCCCGGTTTTAGGATTTAAATTCCCGGCCTTTGTCCGCGCGCGCATGGATGCGATGAGCAAGGCCGCACTGGAGAAGGCCGATAAGGTGATCGTGATTGGTCGCTGCATGGCCAATGCTCTGACTGATAGCGGGCTGGATGCCAAGAGCATTACCATCATTCCCAACTGGCCGGATTTGGCGCTGTGTAAAACGGCGGCGCAAGAGGCTACGGCGGATGCGGCTGCGCGCGGTTTGCCGCCGGAAAAGCGCTGGTATAGCGGCGCAAAACCGTTCGAAGAACAGATTAAAGACCAGCCGAAATTCCGCGTGCTGTATGCGGGCAATATCGGGCTGGCGCACCCGGTTGATACGATTTTGGATGCTGCGGAAATTCTCAATACTGAAAACCCGGAAATCGAATTTGTGTTTGTCGGTGACGGTCCGCGCTTTGATACGCTGGCGCGCGAGCGCACACAACGCGGCCTGACCAATATTCGCCTAATGCCCTATCAACCGCAAAAACATCTGCGCAGCGTGATGGAAAGCGGGGATTTGCATCTGGTGAGCTTAAAGGAAGAGGCGGCCGGGCTGGCTGTGCCTTCGAAAATTTATGCGGCCTTCGCGGCGCAGCGCCCCTGCCTGTTTGTTGGGCCGCACGATTGCGAGGCGGCCGATGTTATCCGTGATTTTAAGGCAGGTGCGGTTGTGTCGCAGAATGATGCACAAGCGTTGGCAGCGCAGATTAAACATTACCGCTATAGCGGCGATGATTGGTTCGCGGCGCAAAAGGGCGCGGCCGAGGCTGGCGCGGTTTTTACCCCGGCGCAGGCGATTAGCGCGTGGATAGACCGGGCTTGGGCGGTTATAAAGCCGGACGCGAAGGCGCATGATTTTGGCCGCCCGAAACGCCGCACGCGCCGCGGAAAGGCCAAGGCCGAGACACAAGGCGCTACCAAGCTGCAGGAAAGCGCTCCGGCGCAAAACTATGAACGGGAAAAAGAGGTTGCGTAAAAATGAGTAAAGTAGAGCAAACGACTTTAGGGGATGTACTGAGCGATTTATGGACGGCGCGTATATGGATGGGCTGCGCCGCAGCGGTTGGATTTCTGGTTGCGAATGTTTTTTTGTTTTCGGCCACGCCTTATTATAAGTCGCATATGATTGTCTCTCCGGCCAATCCGATGAATGGCGCGGAGTCCTCTTCGTTGCTGGCCGATGAGAATTTATTTGCGCTGCGCTATTTAATGCAGCGCGTCGGGGCGGGCAGCTCTTCTGATTTTCTGCGCTTTGAGAGCACCTATGACGGCGCACGCGTGGCGGATGTTCTGCTGCGCGATCCGAAAATTCGCGCCGGGCTGTCCGCGGATCAACGCTTTGCCTTTTCCAATGCCAAAGAGCGCTGGAGCGCGGGCGAGCTCTCGGACTATATCCATGACCGTGTGAAGCTGGAGAGTGTCGGGACAAGCAATTTGCGCCGTTTGGTCTATTCGCATCCGCGCGCCGACTTTGCCGATTATTTTCTGACCGCGCTGCATCAGACAACGGATGATCTAATCCGCCAAACCACTCGCAAAGAGGCCGGGCAGCGCATTGCGCATCTGCGCGCGTCTGTGCGTGATACCAATAACCCCGATCACCGCCGCGCTTTGACATCGTTGTTGATGGAGCAGGAGCGCCTGTTGATGCTGGCGTCGGTTGAAACGCCCTATGCGGCTTCTGTAGTGGAACCTGCGGCGGCCGATGTGAAGGTCGCGTGGCCGTCCGTGCCGCTGAGCTATAGCGGGTTTATCGCGGTCTTTGCGCTGATTGGATTTGCGGCGCATGGCGCGTTTGCGAATAAAGCCCCTGCGGCGCGTCCAGCCGCGCGTGCGGCCCGCCGTCCGATCTCTGCCAAGCGCTGGTTTAAGGCCAAGGGTGATAACACCAACCGGCCCTTAACGCTGGCCGCCGAAGATAAGCGCGATGTTGCCTGATTTGGGGAAAATTCCCTTAAGCGTTCTTGTTGCCACGAAAAATGAAGCGCCGCGCATTGCGCGCTGTCTTGAAGCGCTCAAAGACTTTGCTGAAATTGTTGTGATTGATTCCGCCAGCACAGACGGCACGGCGGAGATTGCCGCCGCCAACGGTGCGCGGGTAGTGAATTTTGAATGGGCGGGGAGCTATCCGAAAAAGCGGCAATGGTGCCTTGATATATTGGACCTTGCGCATGATTGGGTGTTCTTCGTCGATGCGGACGAGGTTGTGACATCGGCGTTGGTTGAGGAATTGCGGGATATGGATTTTGCAGCCGCCGGATATTTTGTGCGCGGCCAATATGTGTTTCGCGGGCGGGTTTTGAAGCACGGATTAAAAAATAACAAGCTGGCGCTGTTTGATCGCAGGCGCATCGAATTCCCTGTGGTTGATGATCTGGATATAGAAGGCATGGGCGAGATTGAAGGCCATTACCAGCCGGTTTTAAAGGCGGGGCATGAGCGCGAGGAGATTGGCCAGATTGAAGCGCCGCTGTTGCATTATGCTTATGAGGATGAACAGGGCTGGCGGGCGCGCCATGCGCGCTATGCGCGCTGGGAGATTGAGATGGATAAGCGCAATGCGTGGCCCGGCGATGCGCGGCTTTCCAAGCGCCTCTTTAAGGCTTTGCCGTTTCGCTGGGGCGTGGCGTTCCTGCATTCCTATTTCTTAAAAGGCGGAGTTTTGGACGGGCGCGCAGGATTGGATTTTGCCCGCAGTCGCGCGTCTTATTACCGCATGATCCGATAAAGCGCAGGAATGCGGGTTTTCAATATATGAGCAGCGCTTTGGCGCATATATATAAGTGCGCGCGAGAGCGTGGAGGTGAGGCCGAGAGTGCGGCGGATAGCGGCCTCTTCCTGTCTTGCGGCTTTAGCCTGTTGTTGTGACAGACCGCCGCTTTCGAAAATGCAGATCGGGAACGGGCAGTAAAGCGCCTCAGGCTTGGTCAGCAAAAACCGCGCGGTGAAATCATAATCGGCAGCAATTTTGTAGCCCGTGTCATAGCGCAAATTTTGCAACGCTGCGCGATCATAGAGCATGGCCTGATGATGAGTAATCATGCCCTTGTTTATGTGTGAATGATTGCGCGCATGTTTAAGATGCGGTCCTTCCTGCGCATCGCCGTAGACAAAACCGGGCTTGCGCGCCCCGATAAAATCAGTGATGGCTTGCAGTGTGTCCGGCGCGGCCAATTCATCCCCCGCATTGAGAAACAGCAAATAGTGCCCGCGCGCCTTTTCAATGCCCTTGTTCATCGCATCGTAAAGTCCGTAATCGGGTTCAGAGATAAAGCGCGCTGACATGCTTTCGAGCCATTCTTGAGTGCCGTCGCTCGATGCGCCATCAATGACAATCCATTCATAATTTTTGCTGGTTTGCGCGGCGATTGAGCACTGTGTTTTTTGCAGGCCCGCCCGCGCATTCAGCGTCACGGTGATAAGGCTAAAGAGCGGCGGAGGATTAGTTGCTGTCGCGCACATCGTCAATAAAGATTGCGGTGATGGCCAGATTGCTCAAAATCTGGCTGATATCTTTTGCGCTTTGGATGAAATCAAATGGCTCAGGGTCGCGCGGCACAACAATGGTTGATCCGGGCGGGATGAAGGCCGCGCTGTGGTTCCAGTTGCTGACGCGCAGCGGCTGCGCGCTGCCGTCAGGATACAGCACGAAGCTGCGGTTTTTATCAGCGTGGAAGGAAAATCCGCCTGCCTCGTAGATATAATCAATCGGGTCTTTATGTTCGCGGAATTGCAAAGAGGCGGGAGAGAGAACCTCGCCGCGTACCCGCACATTGAGCGAGCGTTTCGGGATATAGATGCGATCGCCTGCTTCAAGCAGCGCATCAAGTTCGGGTTGAGTTTTGAGCTTGGCCAGATCAGCCTCAACCGTGATGCGGCCAATGCCTTGTGCCTTTTCAAGTTCGCCGGCCAGCGCGCGGGCCTCGGCAATTTTTCCGGCATTTAAATCTTTATCATCAACTTCGAGCGCAGCAGCGATGGCGCCTTTAATCTCACGGGCCTGCGAGCGGAAGCGCAATTCTTCGGCTTTGCGCTCGCTTTCGCGGCTGAAGATTGCGCCTTCAGGGTAGGCTTGCTGCGTGAAGCCGCCGGCGCGCTCCAGCAGGTTGGAGAGTTTATCACCGGGCAGCAAGTCATAGCGCCCCGGATTGGAAACCTCACCGATAATCAGCACGCTTTTATCTTCAATCTTTTTGAATTTCTGATTTACGCGCACCGCATCGCCGGGGCCGATCATAATATCTTGCGGGTTGTCGTCGTGGAAATTGACGCGCGTGCGGTGCGTGCCCGTGCCGTTCATATCGGATGTGATTTCGATATTGGCGGTGTTGGCCTCAAGCGTTAAGCCGCCCGCAGCCGCGATCAGGTTTTCAAGCGAGGTGTCTTGCGCGACCGGGTAGGGGCCGGGATTGCGCACCGCGCCGCGCACAAAGGCCGAGCGCTCCCGCAGGAAGGAGGCCATGGCCTTGTCGATATTGTCGCTGTCCTTGTCTGCGTCAAAGCGCGCGCTCTGCGCGCCCATATCTTCGGGCGGCGTGCGTGAACCTTGCTCGGTCTCCTCGCCGGTTGCCGGATCGCGCAGCCCTTCGATCTGGGCTTTGGAGAAGAGGTGGATTGTATCACCATCTGACAGCTTCATATCGAACGCGCCTTTTAAGACGAGGCGCAGCGGATAGCTGATGAATTTATGGGTGAGTTGCTCCCCGTCCCAACGCTCAATCGCACCGATCAGCGGATAGATGTCATCGCCCAGAATATCTTCGGACGACAGCAGCGCCGAAAGGGTCGGATTTTCGTCTAAGGCGTGCAGACCGGGGCGGCGCGTATGGCCGACCATTTCAATCATTCCGGCGCGTTTCTCGCTACCTTTTGAAACCATCAAGATTGCGCCGTCGCCAAAGGCGGGTTTGAAGGCGTCGTGAACTTCATTCACCGTTTCCGATCCGTGTTCGGTGACGGCCAGTTTTAAATGGCGGTTCTTCCCCGGCGCGAGAACGCCACCACCCAGCTCCAGCATTTCATTGAGCGAAAGCTTCTCACTGCGCATACCGGGTTTGGCGTGCATGCCATTCAACTCCGGTAAAATCTCGTAAATGCCGGGGCGTTTGACCTCGCCCGCCACGGCCACAGTCGGGCCGATGGACGGGATAAGAATGCGGTCGCCATCGCGCAGGGCCAGATCCATATTCGTATTGCCATGCATCAGCAGGCCGTAAATATCGATGATCGTGCTGCGCCCGTCGCGCACCAGTTTGATCTGGCGCAGCGAGCCGTCTTTTTGTACCCCGCCTGCCTGCATCAACGCATCCAGAACGGTGTGGAAGACGGTGAGGGTTTTCTTGCCCGGACGTTTGACGTGGCCGATCACCAGCACGCCGATCTGGCGGACGCTGGAGAGGGACACGAAGGCCTCGGTGTTATACAGGCTGTCGGCGGCGGACTGGATAGACAGGCGCACTTGCCCGATGCTGCGGCCAGCGGCAGGGATGGGCGGAAAATCCTGTATCAGCAACAAGCCCTGATCATTGACGGTGTAGAGATTGCGGTCATTGCGCTGGCCGGTGAACATCACCTCCAGCTCATCGCCGCTGCCGAGGATGAAATCATCCTGCACCGCGCCGGACGGGGTGTTGGGCTGCTCACCCAGCAGGCTGATTTGGCGCTGCGTGTCGAGAGAGGGTACGCCAAACAAATCGTAGCCGAATTGATCAAGATGATCGACAATGCGCGTTGAATACATTTCCTCAAGTGTGGAGAGGTCGGACTTTATTTCGCGTTCTGCAAAAGCCTGTCCGTATCTTTGCGGTTCGGGCGCGGAGTCTTCGTCTTGTTCGCGAATAGATTTGATGTAGCGCTCTTCCGCCGCCGGGCCGCGCACAGGTTCGCTAAATTCATTTTGAAATCGCGTTGGTTGATATTGAGCGCCGACCGTTGTGAAGCGCTCCATAACGCTTTGCGCCCGCGCATCCAAAGCGCCGGCCACACAGAAAAAGGCGGTGATAAGTAGAACGAGCGTTCTGACTGACATGGTTTAAAGCCTTAGAATAAAGACTAACGACCTGAAAATTATAGAATTATTCGCGCTAAGAGTGAATACATCCGCATCCGTCTATCCACGGTTTTCTTGTGGTCTTTGCGGGAGGATTCGCATTATGGGGATATGTCGGGTGTTTGAACCGCTATTGTATCGGAGCTTTGCAGATTGTGTTCGTCTGTGAACTGCTCAGTATTGTTGAAATCCAGGAGTTCAAATTCTTCTAGAAGATCATCATCCTCTTTTTTCATTTGATGGGTCATAAGGCCGATAAACGCTACGCAGGCAATGGCTGTAAGGGCATAGTATCTTTTTTTAGGACGCGGCATGAGGGGCACCTTGTTTGTTTATGGCTGTAGTGTCATTAAACATAGTAAAATTTTTTATTTCAAATGTTTTTAAGAAATTGGAATAAAATTTCTGTGTTTGGTTTTGCGTGGCGGGCGGGCTATATGTCTTTTTATGAGTATCCATATGATCAAACTGGTGGTGGGGATCGACAGTCTGCACGAATATGCGCAGCTGATGGAGCGCTGGCTGATCGATTATGAGGGCGCGAAGGCCAACCCGGTTCATACCCGCCACAAACCCAAGCGCGAGGCGGAGTTGGTGCGCGATGGTTCAATCTACCGCGTGATTAAGAATGTGATTGTCTGCCGCCAGAAAATTATCGGGTTTGAACCGTTCGAACACCCGGTAAAGGGCAGTATGTGGATGGTGATGTGCGATCCTGAAATTATCGCCACGCGCCCAATGGCCAAGCGCCCGTTTCAGGGCTGGCGCTATCTGGAGCCCGCAGCCGCGCCGCCCGATATTGGTGTCTATGATGCCGGTCAGGACCAACCGCCCGAAGAGATGCAGGGTGATCTCGCCGCCGCGGGGTTATTGTAGGCCTGATTAATAGTGCCTTACTGGTATTAGATCGGCTATGGTTTCTACATCGTTTGATGGCATCTGATTTTGCTTTTTCACAGCAAACGGATTTTCAATCGGTTCGAGACCCAGCTTTGCGGCAATTTGATTGCGGATGTCGTATATTCTGGCGATATGATCAGGATTCATAGAGCCGAAGCCTGATCCTGAGCTATAAACACCTCTTTCGTTTATGTAAAAACCTTGCTCAAAATAATAACAATTCCGTCCATCGTCTTCAAACAAAACATTACTGTCGCCTTGGAAAAAAGAGTAGGTTTTACCATCAATTTTAAATTTTTGATCGTCAGGATATTCAATTGTTTCAGTAGTGGTTGGGTTGTGGTTGATGTCTAGTACTTTGTCTCCACAGCTATTCAGTGTGAAGGTTGCTGTTAAAAGCATCGGAATAAGAAATTTTTTGGCGGTCATTATCGCTCTCCATTTTTCATAGGGTGGCGAGACGATAGAAGTTTTTAAGAACTATGTCAATAAATATTATGTCATTATGGGGCAAAAAATCTATAAAATCGCCTTTCCTGCGAAAGCGGGAATCTGTTTGCAGCCCATAAGATCCCCGCTTGCGCGGGGAAAGCAGCGGGGTAAGGCCGCGGCGGGGTTATTGTAGGATATCGAGTTTTTCCGCGTTCTTTTCTTCCGGGCGCAAGGTGGCGTAGGCCACGCGGGTGATGTAGCTGTTGATGCGGCGGTAATCACGAATAATGTCGAGGTGCAGGGAGCTGGTGGCCAGAGACTCTGATAAGCCCTCTTGTAAGCGCTTGAAATGTTGCAGCGAGGTGTCGTCCGCGGCGCGGCGGATAGATGTTTTCTCCTCGACCAGCTGCTCGGCAATGCTCTGATCGCCCGACATGAACAGGGCCTGCGCCAGATGCATATTTTTAACCACGCGCTCGTGAAAGCTTTTAATCTCTTCAAAGCCCTGCTTTGAGAAGGCTTCCTGTCTGCGGCGCTTCTTCTCGGCCAGATCCATCAGGCTCTTATCGATGATGTCGCCGATATGTTCCAGATTGGTGGAGAAGGTGAGAATCTGGATATAGCGGTCAGCCTCCTTCATATCGAGGCTTTCTTGCGACAGGCGGGTCATATAGAGCTTGATCGCGTCATAGAGCTGATCTATCTGGTTGTCGGATTCGCGGATATCCTCAATCAGGTCTTTATCATCGGTTTCGAACGCTTTGATGGTTTTTTGCAGCATTTCCTCCACCAGCTCGGCAATGCGCAGGGTCTCGCGCGCCGCACCGGCGAGCGCCAAAGGCGGGGTTTGCAGGGCGTGGCGCTCCAGAAACAGGGGGGCGTTCTTGTCGAATTTTGTCGGATCATCCTGCAACAAGCGGTCGAAAAGCCCCGCCATCGGGGTAATGAGGGGCAGGAAGACAATCGCCAGCACAACGTTAAAGGCGGTGTGCGCATGAATAATCAGGCGCGCCGTATCAAAGGGCAGAGTTTGCATATAGCTGATGATGTGCGGGAAGGCGAGCAGGGTCGCGATAATAATTGTAAAGCGCATCACCAAATTGGCCAGTGTGATCTGGTGCGCCTTCGCGCCGTCCTTAAAGGTTGTGGAGAGCGCAATCAGCGCGCCGCCCAGATTGGCCCCCAGCACAAGCAGGACGCCGAGCGGCAAATGGATCAGCCCGCCAGCGGCGAGCGAGGAGAATAGAAGTACGGAAGCTAGGCTGGAATGAATAATAAGGGTCAGCATCGCCGCGACCAGAATGGCAAACAGCGGGTCGGCCGATAAAGGCTCAAGGATCAGCGGCAGCAGATCGGAATGTTTGAGCGGCGCGGACGCTTCGCGGATTAAGGCCAGCGAGAGCAACATCAGACCCAGCCCGATAAATATCCGCCCGACATGGCGGCGCAGACCTTTGCGCTCATTCGTCAGGTAAATAACAATACCTATTATAAGGAGCAGAGGGGAAACCCATGAGATATCGAGGCTGACCACCTGCGCGACCAGTGTGGTGGAAACATCCGCGCCGATGACAACCGCGATGGCGGCGCCGAGCGCGATGATGTTCTTCTTGGCGAAGGTAACGGTCAGCAGGGTGGTGGCGGTCGAGCTTTGCAGCAGAGCGGTGACGAACGCGCCCGAGGCAAAGGCCGAAAAACGGTTGCCCGTGCCCTTAGCAATAATGCGGCGCAGATTTTGGCCGAAGGCGCGCGTAAAGCCCTGGCCGACTATGCGGGTGGACCAAAGCAATAAACAAACCGCGCCGATAATGTGAAGTAGAATAAGTGTAATGGGTGTGCTCCTTATATATAGGGAGAAAACTACATTATATCATTTTTTTGCCTTATGTAAGTAAAAGCAATGGTTTATACGATATTTTGAGAGGGTGTGGACTGCGCTGTGCGGGTGTTTGGAAATTTTTTTGAAAAAAGATGAAAAAAAAGTTTGACGGGGGGGACTCATCTCGGTATATATCCGCACACACATCGCGGAGCACCCGCAAAAAGCGGGAAATGCAGGCGGTGTGTTTGAGTGTTTGAAGTTAAATTTTTTCAAATACTTAATTGACAAAAAAGGGTGTATCAGAATATAGTTCGCCCAATTGTACGAAACAGATTCGGAACCAAGTAATAAGATGTAAAAATCTTACATTTTATTTCTCGGTTCTTTTCGGTCTCAATTCAGGTTGCTTTTTTAAGGTGGCTTTCGTTGTGTCCGGCTGGATTTGAGCGGTTCTTGAACATCGTAGAAATGGAAAAAAGAGATACGCAGGCAGCAGTGTTTGTGCTCGTGCCCTTGGGTGCGAGATATGTATTGAATACATATAGACAAAGAAAACTGCATGGTTGTTCTGTGTGTCTCTGACGCACAACTGATGAATGTCTTCGGATGTTCATTCAGTGTACAAGCAAACAAGCAGCTTTTCTGAAACTTTTACTTCAGAAAAAGATGTCAATTTTTGTCGTTTAACAACGACACAGTAAATTGCTGTTACATCTTATGATGTAACAACCAACGATTCTTTTGATGATGGATTCAAACTTAAGAGTTTGATCCTGGCTCAGAACGAACGCTGGCGGCAGGCCTAACACATGCAAGTCGAACGGTCCTTCGGGATAGTGGCGCACGGGTGCGGAACGCGTGGGAATATACCCATAGGTAAGGAATAATATCTGGAAACGGGTACTAATACCTTATAATGACTTCGGTCCAAAGATTTATCGCCTATGGATTAGCCCGCGTCTGATTAGATAGTTGGTGAGGTAACGGCTCACCAAGTCGACGATCAGTAGGGGGTCTGAGAGGATGATCCCCCACACTGGAACTGAGACACGGTCCAGACTCCTACGGGAGGCAGCAGTGAGGAATATTGGACAATGGGGGCAACCCTGATCCAGCCATGCCGCGTGAGTGAAGAAGGCCTTAGGGTTGTAAAGCTCTTTCAGTAGCGAAGATAATGACGGTACCTACAGAAGAAGCCCCGGCTAAATTCGTGCCAGCAGCCGCGGTAATACGAATGGGGCAAGCGTTGTTCGGAATCACTGGGCTTAAAGCGTGCGTAGGCGGACATGAAAGTCAGAAGTGAAAGCCCCGGGCTTAACCCGGGAACTGCTTTTGAAACTCCATGTCTAGAATCCGGTAGAGGTCAGGAGAATTCCTAGTGTAGAGGTGAAATTCGCAGATATTAGGAGGAATACCAGTGGCGTAGGCGGCTGGCTGGACGGGTATTGACGCTCAGATACGAAAGCGTGGGGAGCAAACAGGATTAGATACCCTGGTAGTCCACGCCGTAAACGATGTGTGCTAGTTGTCGGGGTTTAAAACCTCGGTGACGGAGCGAAAGCATTAAGCACACCGCCTGGGGAGTACGGCCGCAAGGTTAAAACTCAAAGGAATTGACGGGGACCCGCACAAGCGGTGGAGCATGTTGTTTAATTCGAAGCAACGCGAAGAACCTTACCCACACTTGACATCCTCCTTGGGACTTACAGAGATGTTTGTCTTCGGTTCGGCCGGGGGAGTGACAGGTGCTGCATGGCTGTCGTCAGCTCGTGTCGTGAGATGTTTGGTTAAGTCCAGCAACGAGCGCAACCCTTATCGTTAGTTGCTAGCAGTTCGGCTGAGCACTCTAGCGAGACTGCCGGTGTTAAACCGGAGGAAGGTGGGGATGACGGCAAGTCCTCATGGCCCTTGTGTCCACGGCTACACACGTAATACAATGGTGCATACAATGGGAAGCGACCTGGTGACTGTGAGCAA